>CAVOIC010000010.1:0-180225 GCA_963695985.1 uncultured Gammaproteobacteria bacterium | reverse complement strand
GGCAAAGTAATGATGGATCGCAACTGCCCGGAGGATCTGCGCGATACGGCGAGCTCCGGCTACGCCGAATCGAAAGCGCTGATCGAGCGTTGGCATGGCAAGGACCGCCTGCAATATGCGATCACACCGCGCTTCGCGCCCACCTCTACACCCGAGCAGCTGGCGGCGGCCGGTCGCTTGGCGCAGGAGCACCCCGACGTCTACGTCCACACGCACATCGGTGAAAACGAGGAAGAAGTGGCCTGGGTCGCGGAACTCTTCCCGGAACGTCGCAGCTATCTCGATGTTTACGACCACGTGGGCCTGTTGCGTCGCCGCTCAGTCCTCGCGCATGGCATCTGGCTCGACGCGGCGGACCTCGCCCGCCTGGCGCAAACGCACTCCGCCCTCGTCCATTGCCCGACCTGCAACCTGGTGATGGGCAGCGGACTGTTCGATTTGCGGCGCGCCACCACGGCCGGGGTGCGCGTCGCGCTCGGCACCGATGTCGGCGGCGGCACGAGTTTCGGCCTGCTGCGCGTGCTGGATGAGGCCTACAAGGTGGCGCAGCTGCGCCATCACAGTCTTTCGGCGCTGAACGCGTTCTATCTCGCGACGCTGGGCGCCGCCCGCGCGCTCGATCTCGACGACCGGATCGGAAGCTTCAGGCCCGGCAACGAAGCCGACTTCATCGTCCTCGATCTCGCCGCCACGCCCTTACTCGCGCGGCGCATGGCGCTGGCTGCGACTCTCGAGGAACGCCTGTTCCTGCTCATGACGCTGGCAGACGATCGCGCGGTGTTCAGGACCTACGTCGGCGGCCAGCTCGCTCACGCGCGTTGAGCCAGCAGCCGGGTCGGCGGCTACAGGCATTTGCCGAACCTCGTCCGGCATTTGCATACTTGTGCCGTGACCAAGCCCGCAGCCATCAAGATCGAGCCCTGGGGCGCGCAGATCGAAGCGCTGCGCGAGATCGGACGGCTCTTCTACAGCCGCGGCTGGTCTGTCGGCACCAGCAGCAACTACAGCGTCGTGCTGGGCCGCGCTCCCCTGCATCTGCTGATTACGGCCTCCGGCCGCGACAAGAGCCGCCTGGTCGCAGCCGACTTCACTGTTGTCGATGCCGACGGCCAGCGGGTCGATGAGACTTCGCCCCGCCCCTCCGCGGAAACACTGCTGCATGCGGCACTCGCGCACCGACCGGGGATCGAAGCAGTCCTACACACCCATTCCGTCCCCGCTACCGTGCTCTCTGATGTCCATTTCGGCAGCGGGGCCCTCGAGATCGCAGGCTACGAGATGCTCAAAGGCCTCTCGGGTGTGACGACCCATGACACACGAATCACGATTCCCATCCTCGATAACAGTCAGGACATGCCGATGATGGCTCGGACGGTTGCGCTAAGATTCGGCCAAGGCGCACCTGGACATGCCTTTCTGGTGCGTGGTCACGGGCTCTATACCTGGGGTCGCGATCTCGACGAGGCGCGTCGGCACGTCGAGATTCTCGAATTCCTGTTTGAGGTCCTTATCGCGCGGGCGCGCTACGCCCCTGCGCTCAGCTGAGGAGTTTGCATCGATGGCCTCAATATCAATTCCCGCCGAGCGGCGGCAAATCGACGATCCACACGAGATCGCGTCATTCGTGGCGCAGTCTGGACTGTCCTACGAGCGCTGGGACGTGGCGGGGCGCATCGCGCCAGGCGCTGACTCCGCCGCTGTGCTGCAAGCGTACGCACCAGAAATCGAGCGGCTGAAAAAATCCGGCGGTTACGTGACCGCTGACGTCATCGACGTGGGGCCCGACACGCCAGGACTCGACGCCATGCTCGCGAAGTTCAACAGGGAGCATGCGCACGCCGAGGACGAAGTGCGGTTCATCCTGGACGGAGCGGGCCTTTTTTTCATTCGGCCGGCGCAGGCGCCGGTGTACGCCGTCCAGGTCGAGGCGGGAGACCTGCTGCGTGTTCCGGCCGGCACTCGCCATTGGTTCGATCTCTGCGCAGACCGGCGCATCCGCGCCATACGACTCTTCGTCGATCCGAGCGGCTGGACACCGCAGTACTTCGACGACGGAGTACACGCTCAATATGCCCCCGTCTGCTGGGGGCCGCGGTACATCGCGCCGTCGCACGCGTGATCGACTTCCCAGGCCGCGGTCTGCTCCTCGATGTCGAGGGCACCACGACCTCGATCGCGTTCGTCTATGACACGTTGTTCCCGTATGCCAGGCGCAGCCTGAGAGCGTTCCTCTCGGAGCATGCGGCCGATCCGGAGGTCGTCGCCGCCAGCGAAGTCATCGCTCGCGAGAGCGGTGCCGGGTCGCTCGCGGAGTTTCTGCGCCAGCGCGTGAACCCTCATGCACTCGAAGCAGAAGTCCTGCGTCGCATGGATGCCGACGACAAGTCGACCGGTCTCAAGCAGCTCCAGGGATTGATCTGGCGCGCAGGTTACGAGCGCGGCGAGTTGCGCGGCCATGTTTACCCCGATGTCCCTGTGGCGTTTACAGCGTGGGTGGCCCAGGGCGCCGACATCCGGATCTACTCTTCCGGCAGCGTCGAAGCCCAACGCCTGCTGTTCGCCCACAGCGTGGTCGGGCCGCTGGACGGTTACATTCGCGGCTATTACGACACCCGAACCGGACCCAAGCGATCCGCGGAGAGCTACCGGCGCATCGTGAGCGACATGGGCCGCGATCCTCCCGGGGTGCTGTTTTTCAGCGATATCGTCGAGGAACTCGAAGCCGCGCGCGATGCCGGACTCGCAACAGTCCTGGTGCGGCGAGCGGAGGGCCCTGCGCCGACCTCGCACCCGGTCATCACCCACTTTGGTGAAGTCCGCTTGATCTGACACCGGATCGTTAGCAGACTGAACCCGTATGAAAGTCGGCGGCCGACACTATCGTTCCATCGAGCTGGCCGAAGACGGCTGGTCTGTCCTGGTCATCGATCAGACCAAGCTCCCATTCGAGTTCGGACAACGGCGGCTGGCAACCCTGGCCGAAGCAGCCGAAGCGATCCGTGACATGGTCGTGCGCGGGGCGCCGCTGATCGGCGCCACGGCGGCCTACGGTGTCGCACTCGCGATGCGCACCGATTCCAGCGACGCCAATCTGAAGCACGCGCTCGAAACTCTCGCGGCGACGCGTCCGACCGCGGTCAATCTGCAATGGGCGCTGGCGCGCATGGCCGGTGTGTTGAAACCCGCGCCGACCGCCCAGCGTGCGTCACTCGCGTACCGGGAGGCAGCCGCGATTGCCGACGAAGACGTTGAGACCTGCCGTCTCATCGGTCAGCACGGCGCAGCGGTCATCGGCGAGCTGGCGCGACGCCATCCCGAGCGACCCGTCAATATCCTCACGCATTGCAATGCCGGGTGGCTCGCCTGCGTGGACTGGGGCACTGCCCTCGCGGCCATCTACGCGGCACACGATGGCGGCGTGCCCGTGCACGTGTTCGTCGACGAGACGCGCCCACGCAATCAAGGCGCATCGCTCACCGCGTTCGAGCTTGGGGCACACGGCGTTCCGCACACGCTCATCGCCGACAACGCGGGCGGACACCTCATGCAGCGAGGTGAAGTCGATCTGTGTCTCGTGGGGAGCGATCGCACGACGGCGAGCGGCGACGTGGCTAACAAGATCGGCACCTACCTCAAGGCACTCGCCGCGCGTGACAACGGCGTCCCGTTCTACGTCGCACTGCCGTGCTCGTCGATCGATTGGAGCATTGCCGACGGGCTGCGTGACATTCCGATCGAGGAGCGCTCCACGCGCGAGCTCACGCACGTGGAGGGTCGAACGGCCGCGGGCGAGCGCACGACCGTCGAGGTGGCGGCGCCCGGCAGCCGCGCGCGCAATCCGGCATTCGACGTGACGCCGGCGCACCTGGTCACCGGACTGATCACCGAACGCGGCGTAGCCGCGGCGACACGCGCGGGTCTCCTGGCCCTGTATCCCGACAAGGCGCGCGCTTGAACGAGCCTGTGACCCGCGCGGCGATTGTCGCCACCGCGCAGACGATGGACCGTGCGGGCCTCGCGCCTAACAGGTCGGGGAATGTCTCCTGTCGCTTCGACGGCGGACTGCTGATTACGCCTTCCGGCGTCCCCTATCCCGAGATGTGCGCCGCCGACATCGTCTCGCTCGATCTCGCGGGCGTGGTGCGTTCGGGCACGCGCACGCCCTCCTCAGAATCGCCGTTCCACACGGCGATCTATCGCACCCGGCCCGATGCCGAGGCGATCGTCCACACGCACAGCCCGCAGGCGACGGCGCTCGCTTGCACGCGCCGCGGTATCCCGCCGTTTCACTACATGATCGCGCTCGCGGGCGGCCCCGGCATTCGCTGCGCGGAGTACGCCACGTTCGGCACGCCGGCCCTGGCCGAGAATGCGTTGCGAGCACTTGAAGGACGCAGGGCTGTATTGCTGGCCAATCACGGTGTCATAGCGATTGGCGCTAACCTCGAGTCCGCGTACGAGCTCGCGTGCGAGGTTGAGAATATGGCCGGGCAGTATCTGCGTATGCTGGCGGCGGGACTGGAGCCGGTGATTCTCGACGACGATGAAATGCAGCGCGTGATCGCACAGTTCGCGCGCTACGGCCGTGATTACTAGAACCGCCAATCCGATTGTGTGACATGGCCATCTGGGTCGGAACAAGGTCACAACAGGCTCCGTGGTACATCGCTGGTACATTTTTCGGGCTGCTAGCCCTCCGCTTTCTTTTCCTGTGTAAGTGCGACCCCCACTGCCTGCCCTGAGATCGTTATTTGGGCCGCTCCAGGGGTGATGGCCATCCGGATAATTCGGCCAGTGGTGATGTTGCCGACCTTGTCCCGCTGCCACTCCACCAGCTTGTTCTCTTCAGCAATGGCGGCGAAGGACCGGAAGATCTTCAGTAGTTCCTGGCTCGACTTCCGGGCATACCAGTGTTGGATTCCCCATCCGGCAATGACGCCGAGCAGGAAGAAGATTACTTCGCTCATTGGATTAACTCTGCGACGGGGCAGGTCCTCTGTCTCGCCGTTGCGGACGCTGCCAGCCGCTCGGCTTGGGGCCACGCGGAGTGGGATTCTTCGGGGGAGTGGTATCCCTCGGAGGTTTGTTGCTTGGGGTCGTTGTCATTTCTGTTTACTCCTTTGATCGGCGCGTGCAGCAGTTCCGCCAAACCGCTGCACTGTGTTTCTCCCGAATCAAGCTGCCTCCGTTGCATCCACAGCAAGTGTGTTGAGGTATGAAGTGAGCCTCTTCACTTCCGCCATCTTCAGGTCGATCGGCAGACGCAAATAGGCGAGACGTCCCTCCCGCAGCGGAAATGGGTACTCGACCAGTCCGGCCGATACAGGCTGCGGTGCTGACGTACGCTCGGCTGTCCGGCTCGCGGCCTTGCCTTCCATAGCCTGTTGCATCGAAAGTGGCGGGCGCGTCTGGAACCACGCAGAGAGCTAATCGACGTTGCACAGCGCAGCAGCGCGCTACGGCAGACGGAACACAGATTCGGCGTAACTCAGCGAGCCCAGGTCGCCGGTCGGGAAGATGCGATGCGCCGCGATCCATTCGCGGGCGCGCCGGTAGGCGTCTTCCGTATACGTGTCGAACACGAGACGCTCGCCGGGCCCCCAGCGGCGCGTGTCCATCTGGTCGTGATAGCGGACGGGAAACTCTTTCTTATAGTAATGCGTGTAGAGCTCGGGCCTGAGATCGATGTCGCGCTGCGCGCGCTTCAGCGCTCGAAAGAGCTTGCGCAGATCCTCCGGATCCGGATCGCCGTGCACCATCGTCGCGATCATGAAAGTGTCGTCGAGAATCTTGCGGAACCCCAGCTGCTCGACGAAATAGTACGGGCCGCTGAATAGCGCCGCCGCCGGGACGCGACCTTCGAGCAGCAGCTCCAGGCGCTTGAACAGCATCCCGTCGTTGAACGAGAGTTTGATGCGCTCCGTCGGCAAGTACTGCTCGAGCGCCTGAATCGTGGAGTAATGGCTGCCGGACTGATAACCGACTGAGATCGGCACATCCTCGAGATCCTCGGGCGTCTTGATCGGCGAGTCCTGCGCCACGAACACGCCCGACGGCGCGACCGAGTAGACGTGCGGATAGAGCCGACCGTGCCCCGAGGACGCGGCTACGCTCACGGTCCAATGACACGCGCAGCTCACGTTCGTCTCGCGCCCTTGTTCGAACGATTGATACGCGCCGACCTTCGCGCCCTGGTCGTGAACCTTGCCGTCGGTGGCCTGGACCTGCTCGCGGAACACGTAGTTAAGTCCCTCGTCCGCGAAGTAGCCCTTCTCGTCGGCCACCCATTCCTGGAGGCGAAAATGCGGATCGATGACGAACGGTCGATCGGTCATGGGATTCCTTCCCAAATTCGCGGCGGGTGCCTAGCGACGAATGATGACGCCCGGGAGTCCGTGCAGCGCATCTGCCGCCGTAGCCGCGCCGCCGTGGCGCAGATCGATAGTGCGGCCGGGCTGGGTGCAGTTGCCCTTCCTCGATTCAATGTGTGTGCCCGACGCCAGGCAGTGGTTCGTCGCGGGTGAGGTTGCGTCGGCATATCGGTGTTCAGCCGGCGTGACCGCGCAGCCGGCAACTGTGGCCAGCAACAGCACGCCCAAGGTTAACCGCAACATAGTTCGTCCTCCCAGGAGCGGCTGGCGGGTTCGACATTACGCCCGGCTCACGAGTTGCGTCCACTTCCCTCGTTCACCGGCTCCTCAGCCGCAGCACACTTTCGAATTAAGAGGAGACGCGTTACGGACTCTGGCGGCTTGCAGGGGTCGGGGGCGGAACATAGGGATCCGGCGTGCCGACCTTGATCGGCGGATACGTTTCCAAGCTGGCTTCGAAGTCACGACGGATCTTGGTCATCGGGTAGGTCACCCAGCTGTTCGGCGCGAGCACGTCCCGCTCTTCTTTCAGATCGGTCAGCAGGTTGATGATCCTCGGCAACGGAAGCTTCTCGGGCGGGTCGGACATGTTCTCCTGCCTGATCAGGTGCATCTTCCAGTTGTGCCACTTGATCGCGGAAAGTCGGTCCGCCACGTACGCGGGAAAGCCCTCGCGATTGGAGCTCTCCTGTTTGCCGAGGAAGAAATCCAACTGGTCAATGCTGTCGACGGCACGGTCCTTCGGAATCTCCGCGCCGCCGACGTGGGTCAGGGTCGCGTAGAGATCCACGATGTGCACGATCTCGTTGCTCACGCGCCCCGCGGGAACACGTCCCGGCCAACGGATGATGAAAGGCGCACGGAGCGCCGCTTCCATGACCGTGAAGTAAGTGCCGCGCCACGGGCCGCTGTCGCCTTCCCAGGGATGAGTGCCCTCGGGGCCGTTATCGCTCGCGAAGATGACGAGGGTGTTCTTTTCGATGCCCGCTCTTTGGATGGCGTCGAGAATCTCTCCGGTGCGAGCGTCGAGTTCTGCGAGGCAATCGGCCCAATCACCGTTACCCGTCTTGCCGGAGAACTCCGGGTTCGGGAGCGTCGGCATGTGCAGGAGCCTCAGTGACACGTATGCGAAGAAGGGCCTGCGATCTTTCGCCGCACGGGTGATGAACTCAACGGCGCGTCGTGTGATCTCCGCATCCATCCGCCGTTGGCGATCCAGGTCGAGCTCAGCAATTACCTGGGCCTTCGCACCTTTGCGTGCCTCATAGATGGGCTCGAGTGGCGTAACCTCCGCCTTCCAGCCCTGCCGTGCGCCGATCGAGGGCCACAAGCCCGTCGACTGGTTTGCGGTCGTCCACATCGCTTCCGTGTAGCTGCGCGGAATTCCATACCACTCATCGAACCCCTGGTGCGTCGGTAAGCGCTCCTCGATGCTGCCGAGATGCCACTTGCCCCATGTGCCCGTGGCGTAGCCTTGCGCCGACAAGAGCTCCGCGATCGTCACCTCCCACTGTGTCAGGCCTTCCGGCGCCCCTCCCCTCGGGACCTCGTAGGTCCCCGATCGAATGGAGAAACGGCCGGTCATGAGTGCGGAACGCGAGGGCGTGCACTGCGCTTCGACGTTGAAGTTGAGGAGGCGCGTGCCTTCGCTCGCGAGCCGGTCGATGCGGGGTGTGGACGCGCCGCGCAGAATTCCGCCGCCATAGACGCCGAGCTCTCCGTAGCCCACGTTGTCTGCAAGCACGAGAACGATGTTGGGCTTTGCGCTCGGCGTCGCAGCCAGGCTCACGCCGTAGCACGTACTCACCAGCAAGATCGCCGTGCCAAAACGTGCAACGAGAGTACGCATGGTTCCTCCCTCAGGAGCGCATCGTGGTTCGCGTGGCTGTGATCGAGCCGAGGCACTCTGCATCAGGCCCGCACAGCACGCAAACCTGGGCGACAGTCACAAGGAGGCCCGGATTCACACAACCACGACCCCGTCTCGCGTCATCACCTCAACCCTAGCCAGCGGTGACCGAAGAACAGCAGCGCGCCCAAGCCGAGCGCGGCGCCGCTGACGGCCAGCTGCGGACGAGTCGCGCCGGTGATGATCGTGAGCGACACGATGATCGCCACGCACGGAATCAGCGGACCAAACGGCACGACGTACGCTGCGGGCGCGACCTTGTCCCGAGCCGCGGCCCGCCGCAACACCAGCGCCGCTGCAGACACACCCGAGTAAGTGAGCAGACGCGCGATCGCACTCGCGGCGACCAGCAGCACGAACGAGCCCGAGAGAGCGAGCCCGAGCGCCACGGCGGTTGAGAACCAGATCGCGTGCGTGGGGGTGCGGAAGCGCGGATGCACGTACGCGAAGGTGCGCGGGATAGCGTCCGTTTCGGCAAACGCAAACAGGTAGCGCGAGGCGGTGAGGAGACTTCCCGTCACGTTGCCGGTAATGGAGACGAGCGATCCGATGCCGATCATCAATGCGCCCGCGGGCCCGAGAAAGATCGCAGCCGCGTCCGCGACCGGGGTCTTCGATTGCGTGACCCCGGGCAGCATGGTCATCGTGATGATCTGCACGAGCGTGAAAATGATGGTGCACGCGATCACCGTCATTGCCATGGCGAAGGCCAAGTCCGTGCGCGGATGACGCGTTTCGCCCGCCGGCACGCCCATCACCTCGTAGCCGCCCAGCGCGTAGATGATGAGCAGCGTGCCCGCGCCCCATTGCGACACGCTGGGCGCGGGGAGCGGCATGAGACGGCTCCAGTCGACGAAGAAGAGCCCCGCGGCGATGAAGATCACGAGCGGCGTGAGCTTCGCGATCGTGATGCCGTCGATGAAGAGTGCGCTCTGCCGGATGCCGCGCGCGTTGATGAGAGCGACGCCCAGGAGCACGCCGACGATGAGCGCCGCGCGCGGGAGCCCTGCGCTCACGGCGGGCGCGTAGAACCCGATCGCAAAGGCGAGACCGTGCACGAGCGCCGCGATGCTGGCGACGCGTGTGAACCAGCTCATCCAGCCGACCTCGAAGGCCACGAATCGGCCGAACGCGACCAGGGTGTAGAGATACGGGCCGCCAGTGCTTTCGAACCGGCTGCCGACTTCGGCGTAGGAGAGGGCGATGCAGAGGCAGGCGAGCCCGACGAGCACGACCGCGATCGGGCTCCAGTTGCCGAGCTCCGCGGCGACCAGCGAGGGCGTGAGGAAAACGGCGCCGCCGATGACAATGTTGACGCCGAACGCGGTGAGGTCCCAGCGGCCGAGGGCGCGCTGCAGAGTCCCCCTCTCCCCAACCCTCACCCTGCTGGCTTCCAGGCGAGATCCAGCTGCTTCGCGGCGCGCACGTCATCGAGCCGCCGCACCGGGAGATGATGTGGAGCACCGGTAACGAGGTCGGGGTCGCTCTGCGCCTCCCTGGCGATAGCGATCATGGCGTCGATGAACGCATCCAGGTCTTCCAGCGCCTCGGTTTCGGTGGGCTCGATGAGCAGACACTCCGGAACCAGCAGCGGAAAGTACGTCGTCGGAGCGTGAAAGCCGTAATCAAGTAGCCGCTTGGCGACGTCCATGGCGGTGACGCCCTGCTCCTTGGCCATGCGTCGCAACGTCACGATGAACTCGTGGCTGGCGCGGCGCTGGGGATACGCGGCATCGAATCCCGCGGCCTTGAGTCGTGCCAGCATGTAGTTGGCATTCAACGTCGCAAATTCGGCGACGCGCGTCATTCCCGCGCGGCCCAGCATGCGCATGTAGACGTAAGCGCGTAGCAGAACGCCGGCATTGCCCATGAAGGCCGAGAGTCTGCCGATCGACTGCGGCAGATCCTTTTCCGTCACCCAGCGATAGCGCTCGCCCTCGCGAGCCACGATGGGCACGGGCAGAAATGGCAGCAGGCGTTTGCCAACGCCAACGGCACCGGATCCGGGACCGCCGCCGCCATGCGGGGTGGAAAAGGTCTTGTGCAGGTTCATGTGGATGACATCGAACCCCATGTCGCCGGGGCGCACCTTGCCGAGGATCGCGTTGAGATTCGCGCCGTCGTAGTACAGAAGACCACCGGCATCGTGCACGATGCGCGAGACCTGGACGATCTGTCGCTCGAACACGCCAAGCGTCGACGGATTGGTGAGCATGATGCCCGCGGTACCGGGTCCGACCGCGGCCTGCAGCGCTTCCAGATCGACGTCGCCATCGACTCCGCACGGAATCTCGCGCAGCTTGCAGCCGCACATAGTGGCCGTAGCCGGATTGGTGCCGTGCGCAGCCTCCGGCACGATGATCTCGTTGCGCTCCAGATCTCCACGCGCCCGGTGACAGGCCATGATCATCGCCACTCCGGTAAGCTCGCCCTGCGCGCCTGCCATCGGCGTCAGCGAGACCCCCTGCATGCCCGTCACCTCTTTGAGCATTTCCTGCAACTCGTAGAGGCAGCCGAGCAGCCCCTGGCTGAGCGCTTCCGGCGCTAGCGGGTGATGCGCGAGAAACTCCGGCAGCATTGCCAGGCTGTTGCAGGCCCGCGGGTTGTATTTCATCGTGCACGAGCCCAGCGGATAGAAATGCGTGTCGATCGAGTAGTTGAGCTGTGACAGGCGCGTGAAATGCCGCACGGCCTGCAGCTCCGATACCTCGGGCAGAGCCGGACGCGCCTTGCGCAGCAGGTGTACCGGCAGGTCCGTCGGCCGCGACTTCGGCGGCAGCTGCGCGGTCGCGGTCCGCCCCGCGCGCGAATGCTCGAAGATGACCGGCTCGGGTGCGGCCGTTTTCCGGGTCCTTGAACTCACGCTGTCACTCCCGCTGTTCTGGCCGCGCGCGTCGACTTCAGCACGTCGGTGAGTGTCCGCGCGTAGGTCTCGATGTCCGCCTCGGTGCGTGCTTCAGTGGCACACACCAGGATGCAGTGGTCGAGCTCCGGATACTCGGTCCCGAGATCGAAGCCGCCGAGGATCGAGCGCTCGGCGAGTGCTGCAAGCACTGGCGCAGCCGGGCGGTCGAGCTCGATGACGGCCTCGTGAAAGTACGGCCGATCGAAACGCTGCGCTGCACGCCGGGAATGCGCGACGAGCGTCTGCAGCAGCTCCTGCGTGCGCGCGTGGCTCACGGCCGCGACCCGCTCGCAGCCCCTCCGGACCCAGCAAGGTGAGATAGATCGTTGCTGCCGTCACCAGCAGCCCCTGGTTGGTACAGATGTTCGAGGTCGCCTTGCCGCGGCGGATGTGCTGCTCACGTGCCTGCAGTGTGAGCGTGAACCCGGGTCGTCCTTCGATATCGACCGTGCGTCCCACGATGCGTCCTGGCATCTGGCGCACGAACTCCCGGCGCGTCGCCATGAAACCGAAATACGGGCCCCCGGCGGACAGCGGCACCCCGAGTGGCTGACCCTCGCCGCAGGCGATGTCCGCACCTCGCTCGCCCCACTGGCCCGGCGGCTTGAGCAGTGCGAGCGAAGTCGGATTCACGACGCCGATCACCAGCGTGCCGTTGCGGTGCGCCCAGTCCACGAGCGCATCGACCTCTTCCAGCGCGCCGAAGAAATTCGGCTGCTGGATGACAAGTGCCGTGATGTCCTGTCCTTCATAGGCGCGCAAGCTGTCCGGCGCGAGGGTCCCGGTCGTTGCCTCGTACGGCAGATCTTCGAACGTGAATTCCTGCAGGCCCGCAATGCTGCGCGCGACCTTGCGATAGGTCGGATTGAGTGTAGCGGGAAGCAGGATCCGGGCGGACTTCGACTTGCGATGCGCGCGCACCGCCATCAGGCACGCTTCGGCCAGTGCCGAGCCGCCGTCGTAGAGCGATGCGTTCGAGACATCGAGCGCCGTCAGGTTCGCCATCATGGTCTGGTATTCATAGATCAGCTGCAGCGTGCCCTGGCTCGCTTCGGCCTGGTACGGCGTGTAGGCGCTGTAGAACTCGCCACGCGTGGTGATCGCCCACACGGCCGCCGGGATGTGGTGCTCGTACGCACCGGCGCCGAGAAAGCACAGAGCCCTGCCGTCGCGCGCGGCGAAACCTTCCATGATGCGCGTGATCTCCTGCTCGTTGACGGCGGGAGGTACGCCGTCCAGCCCGCGCGTCCGCAGCTCGGGTGGGATCTCGTCGAAAAGATCATCGATGCTGCGCACGCCGATGGCGTCGAGCATGGTGCGGATGTCGGAATCGGTATGAGGTATGAAGGGCATGCGGTTTTAGCTCGCCTCGCTTTCGAGATGTGCAGCATAGGCAGCGGCGTCCATGAGTCCGGCGAGATCTGCCTTGCCTTGCGGACGCACGCGCATGAGCCAGCCGGCGCCGTACGGATCCTTGTTAACAAGCTCCGGAGCATCCGCCAGCGCCGCGTTACCCTCCGTGACCGCGCCATTCACCGGGCTGTAGACGTCCGAGGCCGCCTTCACGGACTCGACCACAGCGCAACCCTCGCCCGCCTTGACCTCTCGCCCCGCTTCCGGCACCTCGACGAAGACCAGGTCGCCGAGCGCGTGCTGCGCGTGATCGGTAATCCCGATCTCGACGCTGCCATTCGCGAGCGTGCGCACCCACTCGTGCGACTTCGTGTATCTCAAGTCCTTAGGGATATTGCTCATGACACCAAGGGCCTCCCATTTCTTACGAACGGCGGCTTGACGACTCTCGCCGCCAGGAGCTTGCCGCGAATGTCGACGTGTACTCGCTCGCCGGTCTGCGCGGGCACGCGTGCCAGGCCGATCGAGCGCTCCAGCGTGGGGGAGAAGGTGCCGCTCGTCACTTCGCCCTCGCTTGCAGGTCCGACGTTCACCTTCTGATGGGACCGCAACACGCCTCGATCCTCGAGCAGCAGCCCGACGAGCTTGCGCGCACTGCCGGCTTCCCTGACTTTTGCGAGCGCGGCGCGCCCGATAAAGTCGCGCTCAGCGGGTTCCCAGGCAACCGTCCAGCCGAGTCCAGACTCGAGCGGATGCGTCGACTCATCCATGTCCGAGCCATACAGGTTCATGCCGGCCTCGAGCCGCAGCGTGTCGCGTGCACCTAGGCCGCAGGGCCGAATGCCAGCCTCGCGCCACGCCTTCCACATCGACACAGCGCGCGTCGCCGGCAGCATGATTTCCCAGCCGTCTTCGCCCGTGTAGCCGGTGCGCGCGATGAAGAGATCGCCGCACTCTGCGCCAAAGAAAGTTCCGAGCGCGAGCGCGGCGGCGCGGTACGCAGTCGGTAGCTGTCCCGCCGCCTTCTCGCGGGCGTTCGGACCCTGCAGTGCAATCATTGCCAAGTCCGTACGCTCGAGGACTTCCACGCCTTGCGCGCGCGCGCGCTGGCGGATCCAGTCGAGATCCTTGGCACGCGTTCCGGCGTTGACCACCATCCGGAACCACGACTCGGTGAGAAAGTAGACGATGAGATCGTCGAGGATGCCTGCATCCTCGCGCAGCATGCAGCTGTAGAGCGCCTTGCCCGGTGTCTGCAGGCGCTCAACGTCGTTCGCGAGCAGTTGACGCAGAAATGTGCGCACGCCGGCGCCCCTGAGGTCCGCGACACACATGTGCGAGACATCGAACATGCCCGCGTCGCGACGCACCGCATGATGCTCTTCGATCTGCGAGCCGTAATTGACCGGCATGTCCCAGCCGCCGAAGTCGACGATGCGGGCACCCGCTTCGACGTGGCGCGCATAGAGAGGAGTCCTGAGTCCCATCGAGCCTCCGACAAAAAAGGGCGGCAGGCCTACACGGCCGGCCGCCCCTCTGTCCTGTGACCTGAGAGATCAGGCGCAATTGAGCGCCGCACCCCTTCGGTGGGTTGCATCACGGCATGCATTGCACGCGGTGGGCAACCGCTCTCCAGAGCTCGTCTTCGAGCCCGCCGTTCTGGTGCCTGAGCGTTTCCGGGCGGGTTGCGCCTTCGGCGATCCGGTCGGTGACCGGATGCTCTCCGGACGGGCTGCGACGAGTGGCCGGCATGATAGCCAAATCAACCGCCAGCCGCACCTCGTTGCAGCTGCGCCGGACGCAGCAGGATAAATGCCACGCAGCATAGTGCCGCGAGCGCCGCGACGAGGTAACCGACCAGGCCGTCGAAGCGGCTCACCAGGAACGACCAGCGACCGTCGAATAGCGGCGTTGTCACTTCGCGGAACAACGCGATCACCGCGACGAATCCGGCGTGCAGCCCGATGCACGCGCCAATGTGCCCGGTGGCGCGGCGCACGAGGGCCAGCAGCACGCCCACCAGGAACAGGGCGAGCGCGGCATCGAACATGCGCGCTGGATCGGCAAAGGCGCCGAAGTAGCGAGCCAGGATCACCCAGCCGCTCAACCACGTCACGCTCTCCGGCGCAATGCGCACCTTTTCCCCCACGAAATGCACCAGCGAGTACAGGATCGAAGTCAGCACGACGGCGCCTATCCAGCGGCCATGCCGCGACAGTGCGCTGTACATCGCGCCACGAAAGAATGTCTCCTCGATCAAGCCCACCGCGAAGCCGGCGAGCAACGCGCCCGGCACGGCGGCGAGCACTCCGGACAACGACGCGGAGTATTCGGGCCGCACGACGCGCACGTGGAGGGCCATCAACACGGCGCACACGGCGGCCATCAGGGCCACACCGACCGCGAAGCCCGCTGCGATGCGGGTGAAGAGCACGCGGGTCGCGACCCCGTATCCCAACGCCGCGCGGCTGGTGAGCCCCTCACGCCGAAACATGAACCAGGTTCCGACCAGGAATACCCCCATGGCGAGGCGATTGAATACCCGGTGCAGGGGGAATTCGCGTATCGTAGCCGCCAGCCCCTGCTGGACCAGGGGACTCGCGGCGGCGGCGATCACCAGCGAAGCGGCGATCAGAAGTACAAAAGGCGTCAATGCGCCTGTTATGGATCGGTTGTGGTCCATCGCTCTTGATCGCATAGAATCCGCCCCGGCGTGGGGGAATGGCGGTATTCCTGGAGGGTGGTCATGGCCGCGAAGATCGAGAAGGACGAAGTGTACCGGGATGAGCGCGCGGGGGTCGGGGACTTCAAGTTCGACCAGTCCGTCGCCATCGTCTTCGATGACATGGTGTCGCGCTCGGTGCCGTTTTACGGCGAGATCCAGCGCATGATCGTCGAAATGGCGCGGGATTTCGCCACTCCCGATTCGGCCGTCTACGACCTCGGTTGCTCGACCGGCACCACCTTCATCAATCTGCACCAGGTTCTCGATCCCGGCGTGCGCTTCGTCGGCATCGACAATTCCGATGAAATGCTCGACCGCTGCCGCAGCAAGTTGAAGGAACAGGGCGTTGACCGCCCACTAGAGCTGCGCTGCCGCGACCTCAACGAGGGTGTGGACATCGAGAACGCCTCGCTCGTGATGCTGATCCTGACACTGCAGTTCATCCGGCCCCTGCGTCGGCAGCGCCTGGTGGCCGACATCTTCCGCGGTCTCAACCCGCAGGGCTGCCTGATCCTGGTCGAGAAGGTGCTGGGCGAGGAATCGCTCCTCAATCGCCTCTTCATCGACTACTACTACGACCTCAAGCGCCGTCGGGGATACAGCGAGCTCGAGATCAGCCAGAAACGCGAGGCGCTCGAGAATGTGCTGATCCCGTACAAGCTGCTGGAGAATCGCGAGCTGTTGCTCGAAACGGGCTTTCGCAGCGTCGATGTCTTCTTCAAGTGGTACAACTTCTGCGGCATCATAGCGGTGAAGTGATGGTCGCCCTCGGTCGCTTCCTCTTCCGCTATCGCAACGCGATCTTTCCGTTTGCCTGCCTGCTGGTGTTGCTCCCGGGCCGAGCGCTGTTCCAGGACCCCGTGACTGCTGCGTGGGTGGGTGCGTTGTGTGCGCTCCTCGGCCAGCTCGTGCGCGCCGGAACCATCGGTCTGCGCTACATCGTGCGCGGCGGAAGAGGCGGTCGGGTGTATGCCGACGACCTCGTGACCGAGGGGATCTACTCTCATTGCCGTAATCCGATGTACATCGGCAACATCCTGATCGCGCTCGGCGTGGCGCTGGCGTCCAATTCGCTCACGACGCTGCTGGTGACATTACCGCTCGTCGGCCTGGCCTACTCCGCCATCATTGCCGCCGAAGAGCAGTTCCTGCGCGAGAAGTTCGGAGCTGCTTTCGTGGCCTATTGCCGCGATGTGCCCCGCTGGCTGCCGCGAATCCGGGGGCTCGGCGGCACGCTGTCGCGGTCGCAGTTTCACTGGCGCCGGCTGCTGGTGAAGGAATACGGCACGCCGTTCGGCTGGATCGGCGTCGTGGTCCTTGCGACGCTTTACAACCTTGCGCGCGATGGCTGGGCAGAAGCCGAGCTGCGTACCGCCTCGACGCTGCTGCAAGTCCTGAGCGCCGCTGCGGCGCTCTGGCTTATCGTCTGGTTGCTCAAGAAGACGCACGTCGTGGTGGCGGACTGATGCCTTCCGCTCGTAAGGCCGCCAGCCCGGTTGCAAAGGCCGCCGCAGAGAGCGCGCCGGCGCTGCCGGTGGAAGCTGAAGCCGCGATTGCGCGCCTGCGCCAGTCCCTTGACGCGGTCAACAAAGAGCTGCTGACGCTGCTCGAAAAGCGCGGGCGACTGGTCCACGAGGTGATGCGGATCAAGCATGAGTTTTCCCTGCCCGTACATGACCCGGAACGTGAGCGTCGCATGCTCGAAGCGCTTCTGGACCGCGCATCCGGCGTCTATCCGCGCGCCTCGCTCGAACGCGTGTTCGCCAGTATCTTCGAAGTTTCCCGCGCTCTAGGCCGCAAGGAATAGTGCAGCGCGTCAGCGCGCTGACGTGGAGCCGCCCGTGGCTCATGAGGTATCTTTGCGCCCCTTTGAACCCAGCCGCGCGCCGCCAGGTGCCGCTCAGGGGATAGCATGAGAATCATCCGGGTCCTGCTCGGTTTGGTGCTGATACTGCCGGCCCTCAGTCGGGCCGACGACGCCTCGGTTCGCGACTTGCACGCGTTGTTCGATTCGGCCTGGCAGCGCTATCTGGAGGAGGACCCGCTCACCGCGACTTACATCGGCGACCGGCGCTACAACGATCGTCTGCCCGATCTGTCAGCGGCAGCCATCGAGCGCAGTCACCAGCTGGACCAGAAGGTGCTGGAGGACCTGGCGAAGATTCCGCGGGACGCGCTGCCGCCCGCGGAACAGCTCAACTACGACCTGTTCGAGCGTGAATTCAAGGATCGGCTCGCCAGCTATCCGTTCAAGCCCTGGCTCTACGAGTTCAGTCACCGCGAGAGCCTGCCGGCGCTGAGCGAGACCGCCGAGCTGATCTCCTTCGACAGCGTCAAGGATTACGAGGACTGGATCCAGCGCCTGCGGCGCGTGGGCACCTATGTCGATCAGAACATCGCCTTGCTCGAGCAGGGCTCACGGGAGAAGCGTACCCAGCCGCGAGTGATCATGGATCGCGTGCCGGCGCAGATCGCCAAGCAGATCGTCGCCAGACCGCAAGACAGTCCTTTCTATGCGCCGCTGCACCAGTTCCCGCCGCAGATTGGCGCGGCGGATCGAGAGCGCCTGTCGAAGGAAGTGAGCGCGGCGATCACCGAGGTGGTGATCCCGGCGTACCGTCGTCTGGATGAATTCTTCGCGAAGAAATACCTGCCGAAGCTGCGCATCAGCGATGGGATCTGGGACACGCGCGACGGGCTCGCCTACTACCAGAACCGCATCCAGTACCACACCACTACGAACCTCAGCGCCGATCAGATCCACGAGATCGGTCTCAAAGAAGTGGCGCGCATCCACGCGGAGATGGAGGCGATCATCGCCAAGGTGGGCTTCAAGGGGTCGTTCCAGGAGTTTCTGACCTTCCTGCGCACCGACCCGCAGTTCTACTACAAGACGCCGGACGAACTGTTCGAGGGCTACGCGAGCCTCGCGAAGCGCATCGACCCACAACTGGTGAAGGTGTTCGGCAAACTGCCGCGCATGCCCTACGGTGTGCGCCCGATCCCCATGACCAGCGCGCCGGACACGACGACCGCGTATTACCAGGCAGCGGCACTCGACGGCAGCCGTGCGGGCTATTACTACGTGAACCTGTATCGGCCCGAAGTGCGGCCGAAGTATGAAATGGAAGTACTCACCTCGCACGAGGCCGTGCCGGGACACCATCTGCAAATCGCCCTGCAGCAGGAACTGGGCGAACTGCCCCTGTTCCGGCGCAATACCGGCTACACGGCTTACGTCGAGGGCTGGGCGCTCTATAGTGAAAGCCTGGGCGAAGAACTGGGGCTCTACACCGATCCGTATTCGAAGTTCGGCCAGCTCACCTATGACATGTGGCGCGCGGTGCGCCTGGTCGTCGATACGGGCATTCACGCCAAGCATTGGACCCGCCAGCAGGCGATCGACTACTTCAAGGCCAACGCGGCCAAGACCGAAGCGGATATCGTCAACGAGATCGACCGCTACATTTCCTGGCCGGGCCAGGCGCTGGCCTACAAGATCGGCCAACTGAAGATCCGCGCCCTGCGCGAGGAAGCGCAGCAGCGGCTGGGCCAGCGCTTCGATATCCGCGAGTTTCACGATACTGTGCTGTCCACGGGTGCCGTGCCGCTCGACGTGCTCGAGAACACGGTGCACGACTGGATTGCGAGGAAACTCGCGGCCGGTTGAGCCCACTAAGACGTGACGGAGGCAAGGCATGAAGCGTCGCGTACGGATTCTCATCACCCTGGGGTCGCTCGCACTCCTGGCGGCCTGTGCGGCCACGGGTACAGGACACGGCAATATTGAGCAGGTGCAGCAGGTGGAGCGGCAGCGCTTTGCGGCCATGACGGCACCGGATCTCACAGCGCTGGGATCAATGCTTGCCGACGAGCTGCACTACTGCCATTCGAACGGAGAGGTTCAGAACAAACAGCAATTCCTGGAGGCGTTACGCTCCGGGCAGCTGCGCTATTCCGCGATCGAGCTGCGCGAGTTTCATGGTCGGCTGTATGGCGAAGTGGCCATTGGCGACGGTCTGCTCACGGTGCACGCCAGCATGGGCGGCGGACCTTTGATGACGCTCGAGATCCGCTACGCGGACGCCTACGTGTGGCGCGACGGGCGCTGGCAGCTGGTCACGTGGCAGTCGACGCGACTACCCGTGCAACGCTGAGGAAGTTGCAGCTCATGTCCGTTACTCGCCGCCATTCGGTCGCCGTGCTCGTCGGTCGCGTCCAGATCGGCGGCGGCGCACCGATCGTGGTGCAGTCGATGACGAATACCGACACCGCCGACGCACAGGCCACCGCCGAACAGGTGGCGGCGCTGGCGCGCGCCGGCTCCGAGCTCGTGCGCATCACGGTCAACACGGCCGAGGCCGCGGCGCAGGTGCCGGTCATTCGCGAGCGCCTGGAGCGGGCGGGAGTGAGTGTGCCGCTGATCGGTGACTTTCACTTCAACGGGCACAAGTTGCTCAAGGAGCATCCGGCGTGCGCGCAGGCGCTGCACAAATACCGGATCAATCCTGGCAACGTCGGCCGCGGCAGCAAGCGTGATCCGCAGTTCGCCGAGATGATCGAGGTCGCGTGCCGCTACGACAAGCCGGTGCGCATCGGCGTCAACTGGGGCAGTCTCGACCAGGACCTGCTGACGCGCCTGATGGACGAGAACTCGCAGCGCGCCGAACCGCTCGACGCCGCGGACGTCATGCGTGAGGCCATCGTCATGTCAGGCGTCGAAAGCGCGCGGCGCGCCGAAGAGCTCGGACTTAGGCACGATCGCATCATCATCAGCGCCAAGGTGAGCGGAGTGCAGGACCTCATCGCCGTGTACCGCACGCTCGCAGCGCGCTGCGAATATCCGTTGCACCTGGGTTTGACGGAAGCGGGCATGGGCTCGAAGGGCATCGTCGCCTCGACTGCAGCGATGGCGGTGCTGCTGCAGGAAGGCATCGGTGACACGATCCGTGTCTCGCTCACGCCGGAGCCGGGCGGTGACCGCACCAACGAGGTAATCGTCGCGCAGGAGATCCTGCAGACCATGGGCCTGCGCTCATTCATGCCGATGGTCATAGCGTGTCCCGGTTGCGGGCGCACTACGAGCACCTACTTTCAGGAGCTCGCCCAGAAGATCCAGACCCACATCCGCCATCGCATGCCCGAGTGGCGCAAACTTCACGCAGGCGTCGAGGACCTGACGGTCGCCGTGATGGGCTGTGTCGTCAACGGACCGGGAGAAAGCAAACATGCCAACCTCGGCATCAGCCTGCCCGGCACCGGGGAGCGACCGGTTGCACCCGTGTATGTCGACGGCGAGAAGACGGTGACCCTGAAGGGCGAACGCATCGCGGAAGAATTCCAGCAGCTGGTGGAAGAGTACGTCGAGCGCAAGTACCCGCCGAGGTCGTCGTCATGAGTGAGCTCGCTGAACGCAAGTGTGTACCGTGTGAGGGCGGAGTCCCGGCGCTGACGCCAGCCGAAGCTCGCAAGTACATGGGACAGCTCGATCCTGGCTGGACGTTGTCAGAGGACGCACGCGCGATCCGGTGCGAGTTCCACTTCAAGGACTTCTTTCGCACCATGAGCTTCGTCAACGCGCTCGCTCACATCGCGAACCTCGAAGACCATCATCCCGATCTCGAAGTGGGCTACAACTACTGTAACGTGCGTTTCAGCACACACGCGATCAGGGGCCTCTCCGACAACGACTTCATCTGCGCCGCGAAGATCGATCGCTTGCCGCGCTGAAGAGTGAAGAGCAGTCTGATCCGGCCACCGGCGTGAGGGCCGTGCCAACTCGGGGCTGACCACGTTCGATGACTTCACTCACAAAACTGGTATGTGCTTGTTGGCATGAAGCACCTTTTTCAGTTCGGTGCTAACACGCTTGATCTGGGAGCGAAGCCAAGCCTCAGTGAGCTTTTCGCAGAATGCCACCCGCGTCGTCGCGCCTACGGGCCGCTCAAACTTGAGCATCAGAAACGTGGCGCCCGGCGCCGGCGCCGAGACGCGTCCGTGCGCAAAGGCATCACGAAGGTGGACAAGTGTTGTGTCAACAACCAGGCTCGGGTCACGCGCCGACACATGACGATTGTATCGTTCCATAAGCTCCAACAAGGAACTGTAATCCGTTAACGCATTCACCGGCACAGTGTCGCCGACGCTCAATAGCTCCAAGCCCTTTCCAGCCGGCATAGGGTGGTGCGGGGGATCGCGCTTGTCGTAGAGATAGGACCGCAGCACATACTCTAAGAAATGAAGGTTCACCACCAGTCGACCGACCGAGTCTGCGTATGCGTCTGGATTCACGAACGCGCCGTCTAACGTCCGGCATCAGCGGCGCGAACAAACTTTTTTGAAGATAAAAGTCAAGCTGGGCGCGGCGCCCGCTGCATGCCGTTGTTAGGCGCCCGCAAACTATTAGTGGTCCTCGGGTAACCCTATCCGCGCCAATGTTTCTTCCGGCACACCTTGATGATACAGCCGCGCGAGCTCATCAGGATCGAAGGTGTGGCCGAAAGGCGGTCTGCCGATCTCCGCCATCTGATCGCTCCTCATGAAAGCATCACATTCTCTCTTCGTAGAGAAATTATCCACACTCAATTCAACGTCGTTGCCGTCGGGGTCGTGATAGTAGAGCGAGGTCGTGAACCTGTGGTTCAGCGGCAAGAAGGGGGTGATGCCTTCAGCCTTCAGGCGCTCATAGGTCAAAACAAAATCACCGAAGCTCGCTAAGCCATAGGCTACGTGATCGACACCAGCGGCATTCTCCGGCTTAGCCACCGTAGCAGGGTCTTCAAATATCACGAGTCGGTGATGTTCTTCATCGAAGGTCATGAAGGCGAGGAATTCGTTCTCGTGCTGAATCTTCGCGTGGAAGACAGTCTTGTACCATCGGATCATCTCTTTGTATCGTTGCGCGCGGATGCCGTAGTGCGAGATGTAGGCGGGCTCGGTAGCCGCGCCCACCGGAGTTACTTTCGAGGGATTTTGAATGGCCATGATTATTTCCTCCTCGGAAGATTATTGCGCGCGAAGGTAGTCCATCTCGATGCTCGTCGCCCATGCGGCACCATTCTGCGAAATGTCCTGGCGAAAATGGAAGCCGGCCTCGGTTGGAGTAATCGTTATCTGCCACCTGGGCGATGTAGTGCCCCGCTCCCTTTGTCCCGTAAATACCCAGAACTTACCATTGAACCAGCCTCGCAAGTTGCGACTACCGCCTGAGCTGTCAAATCCTGCATACGTGTAGGTTTGATCTTCAGGCGAATAGCCAAAAATACTGATCGAAGTGCCCGGATCTTTTGGATCGGTATCCTGTGCTTTGCAGACTAGGAATGACTTTTTGGACAGCCACTCGCATTTCTCGGTGTAAGTGGCCTCACTACCCTTCACAGTCCATTGTCCAGCGAAGAAACCCAGCTTTTCACGGGGATCGGCCGCACTGCTAGCGGCATTCGAGTTCGTTGCAAACAAGCAGCCAGCTAAAAGCAGTGTCGTGAAAGGAAACTGTCGTTTCATCGCGATTGCCTCAGATCAAATGACAAGTCAACGGGCGCCTAACGTCCCGGCTCAGCGGCCGGCTGCGGCGCTGTGATGATCGATGGCACTCTATTCCTCCCCGGACCGCTGCAGCGCATACGCCAGCAACGCACTAGGCATGTTGTTCATCGCGCGTTTCTCCTCGGCGGCTAACGCCCGGCGTTCAGTCGGCTGCAACGGCATGTTAGGCCCGCGGGTTCTCTTAGGACAGTTCGTCAAGCAGCGACTTCGGTGTGAGGCGCGGTCTCCCGTGCTCTGGTAGTGCCGTGAGCAGGTTGAAATCGGAGTACTCAAAACCCGGCCCCACAGAACACCCGACCAATGTGTAGGCACCGCTTGATCGTGCGGCCTGCCAGTGGCCAGCAGGAACGACAAGTTGCGGCGAGGTAGTACCGGCGAGGGGACCAAGAAGAGAAGACCTAATGACGCCGGTATCGGAAGGCGCCGTAAAGAGCTCGAGTGGATAGCCCTCGTACCAGTGCCACGCCTCATCCGAGGTGACCCGATGCCACCGACTCACACCGCCTTGGACGAGGAGGAAATAGATGACGGTGAGTGCTACGCGAGGACCTCTGGAATCCGATGGAGTAACCAAGAGTTGGGAACGGTAGATCTGGCGGAAGAGCCCGCCTTCTGGATGCGCTTCGAGCCGCAGGAGGTTGATGAGTTCGTCGACTCTGGGATGCATGGGTGCGGAAGCGATGACGCGGGCCTAACGTCCCGGCTCAGCGGCCGGCCGATGTGCTGTGAAGATCGTTGGCACTTTATCCCTCTCCGGGCCGCTGCAGCCGGTTGTTAGGCGTCTCATAGGATCGCCCTTAACTTCTCCGCAATATTGCCCGTAACGTTAACGGCGGCCTTCAGCTCTTCGAGGGTAAGCATTTCATCCGTATCACTCCATTTTTTGAGCTTGAGAATTCCAGCGGACTGCGGCTGTCCGGCGACATGCTCTGTGGCGAATTTCAATCCAACTGTTCCGTGAGCCACTGTGTTCCTAAGCTCGCAGCCTTTATCACGCAACTGCGACCAGAGCGATTTGGCTTCGTCAACTTTTTCAGCAGAGAGGCCCTTGGGGTCACGTGCCAAGAGCCTAATGATGATGTCGATTCGCTTGGCGAGTGGGATCTCCATGGCTAGTTTCCATAGCCACAGTGCTGCCCGAGAGTACCTCTATCCAGCGGTAGGAGATGAGCTCCACGACGCCGAAGTTCTGGATGAGCTTGCCGGTGTTCAACGCGAACTCTTGCGTCGTCGGATGATCACGCAGGACCTTCATGAGACGCCTAACGTCCGCGTTGAGCGACGCGCCACTGAGTACTCGATGCTGGCACTTTATCCATTTCGCGTTCGCTCCAACGCGATGTCACGCAACCAACCTTCACTGGCGTCAATTGCTCGTATAAATCGACACGTTGTCCATGTTCCAACCGAATCCTTCATTGCGGTAACACACCATGACATGACCCGTCCATTTGTCTGGATCGTACCCTTGTAGGACGACAGCACCTTTCGAGGACGCCATTTGTGGATCTAGCGGCATCGTATCCGCCGATTCGCCTATGGCTTGGTGGGTGTGGTCGGAAGCGGCACATGCTTTAGCGCCGTCGTGTTCTGAAGGTGAAGGTGGCTGACCGGCGCGCAGGAGCAGCGCGCCGCTTGGCGTTTCGTACCAGCAGTGAGGGTGCGGAAACTGATTCGGCTCGGTCAACCCGGCCTCAAAGTCCGGCCTCAGAGTTATCGGCTGATTCGGTGCGTAAGGTGTGCAGCCTGCGACTCGTGTTGCCCGGTACCACTCTTGAGACCTAGATTGATTCCCTGGCTGGGGCGCGCAGCCACAACCGAACGCCAGAAGACCCATCACTGCCGCGAGTCGCATGTTGGTTGCCTAACGTCCCGGCTCAGCGGCCGGCTGCTGTACTCTGAAGATCCATCGCACTTTATCCCTCCCCGGACCGCTGCAGCCGGTTGTTAGGTGTCATGTCCGGTAGCAACCACACGACATGAGTACCTCGCTCGTTGCAGCGTTCACCAAGGCAACTCCAAAACTATGAGTGCGCAGTGGAGCCATGGAATTCGAGAACGCGACACTCCATTCGACCGGCTTGGGCAAGTCTCGGGGCGGCGACCAGAGTTTCGCCCATTGATCCGCATCCACCGCCACCCGGAACGTGCGCCAGTCGACGCCTTTGCAAGGCGTCTCATCAAGACTGTTGGGCCAGGGCATGACTGCCGGTGTCAGCTTGAACTCCAGCGTAACCTGAGGCATCGCCTGTGACGGGGTGTAAAGCATGATGAGCGGGGTATCAACAAAGCGATTGGCTGGCGCACCCATCACTACTCCAAGCGAGCTGCTATCCACCTTGCTCAGGTCGGAATCGGAATAGGAGCAGAAGTCGCCGAGATCCTTGGTCGTGCAGGCTTGGAGCGCAACAACACCCATCACGAACACGGCTAGGGCGTCCAATCGGCGAGACATGACACCTAACGTCCGCGTTGAGCGACGCGCTGCTGAGTACTGGAGGCTGGCACTTTATCCATTTCGCGCTCGCTCCAACGCGTTGTTAGACGTCATGAACCCTTGAATGTCACGGCAAAGAACACGCCAGCCGCAACTCCGAGGCCGAGCAAAGAAAGCATGACGATTCTGTTCGTTCGATCGCTCCCAAACACTCCGATAGCCAGAGCGCCCACTGCAACAGCACCTACCACTAGAGAACCCGTCTTATCTTTCTCGGTGAGTAGTGTCAGAGCCGACAATACGCAAAGCGATCCGAGTATCCGTGAACTCAGTTGCCATTTCGGCGCTGCGCGATAGAAGTCCACCAAGCTCTGAATCATGACGTCTAACTAATAATTATGGGACACATAGTTGTCCCTATATTGCCCTTGTCTTGTCCAATAATCTGCTGGCTGAGTTTCGAAGTTCCTGATTCACTTGATCTTGCTGAGTTCAGTGTTCCAGTAAGTGCTCCGGGGAGTTTAGCGACATGTCTGGTCCACGGCCGATAGTGTCAACCTCCGCCGAAACTCTTACATAGAGTCTCTTCGGAGGGAACGGTCAGCGCAGGAGCGCGGTGGACATCGGCGTGATATCTGCCGACTGCGCCGGTACCAGTGTTTGCGGGTTTAACGTTTCATCCCTGAGGTGACAACGGCCGTGATCCGGCGCACGTCGGCACGGTATCACCCGATGTCCTACCAGCGACTGCTCCTGACCCCCTGTCGGCGCTGAGAGACAGCTCGCAGTTCGATAATTTCACGGCTAAAGCTTGCCGCGAGACAACATCCCGCGCTTGCGCAGGCGCTAGCTTGTGACCGCCCTTTTGCAAGGTAGCGTATGCGCAACCCGAATCTGGCTTTACAGAATCTGGCAGGTGAAAAACTGCGCCCTGCTGCTGCACCGGCGGGCGCGCGCCTTCGCGAGACCGAGCGGATGCTGTCCCCGTTCGAGGTGGACGTGCTCCTTTCGAGTTCCGGGTTGTTCGGCGGCCGCGAACGTCGCGTCCTCACCGACTTCCAGGACAACCACTCGGGCGACTTTCACCTGTTCCGGATTTTCTGATCGGGCACCAGCCCCTGCAGCGCCACGCGCGATTCCGCGAGCGGCGTGGCATCGATGGCCGGCAGCGGCACTGATGCGAACCGCCGCGCCAGCACGATTTCCGCCTCCTGCCGCTCCTTCTCCCAGGACCATTGCGCCTGCTCGATCAGCAGCGCGAGCTGCAGTGCGCGTCCGAGAACGAGCGCGAAACGGCGTGCTTCGGCCTGCGCGGCATCAGCTTCACGCTGCGCCGCGGCCCAGCGTAACGCCCGCTCGAGCAGGTGCAGCGCGACTTCACGCGGGTCCTCGAGACGCGGGTCGAGCGCGCTGCCGAGAGCGCGCTCGACTCGAGCACTCAAGGCCCGCAGCCCCTGCTGCAGGTCGGTTCGCAACAGCGCATCGAGCGACAGGACGTTCGTCGTGCCCTCCCAAATGGGCAGCACCTGGCTGTCGCGCAGCAGGACCGGAAGTCCCGTGTCCTCGACGTACCCTGCCCCGCCGAATGACTCCAGCGCCTCGCTGACGGCGGCGACGACCTGCTTGCCGGTGACGAGCTTGGTGATCGGAAGCAGCAGGCGCAGGAGCTGTCGTCCATCATCGTCGATCTCGCGCGCCTCGTAGGCTCCCAGCAGCTCGACCAGCTCGAATGTGAGCTGCAGGGCGGCGGCCGTCTCCGCCTGCATGCCGACGAGCGTATCGATGTGTAGCGGCAGATCGATGAGGCGAGCGCCGAAGGCATCGCGCCGCTGCGCGTAATCAGCGGCCAGCGCCAGGCCGCGACGCATGAAGGCACAGGCACAGACGCTGTTCCAGACGCGGGTGATCCTGAGCATCGGCTCGATGTGACGCGTGCCGTGCGTCGTGCCGATGACTGCGATTGCTGGCGTACCCTCCAGTGTGAGCTCCGCAGTCGGCACCTTGCGCGTGCCAAGCTTGTCCTTGAGCCGTTCGACGCGAATGCCCTGCAGCCGGCCCTGCGCATCACGCGTCTCGACATAGAACAGCGCCAGGCCGCTGCCGCCGGGTCCATTTCCCTCGGGCCGCGCCAGCGTGAGCGCCATCTGCGAAGTCGCTGCGGAGGTGAACCACTTCTTACCGTCGAGCCGCCACTGGCCACTCACACCGCGAGTCGCCGTGCTGAGCGAGCTGCCGACATCGGAGCCGCCCGTCGACTCCGTCATCCACTGGCCGCTGGTCCAGAACGCGTCCGGATCGCGACTGGTCAGGTGGGGTACGGCGCGCGCGATGAGATCGGCATTGCCCGCCTCGAGCAGCGTGCTGACAGCGCCATCGGTCATCGCCAGCGGGCAGGTGTAGACGTCGGTCGACGGATGAAACAGGTAAACGAGTGCGAACTGGTGCAGGCGCGAGAAACGGCCATGACGCCGCTCGTAGGGAATGGCGGTGAGCCCGAGCTCGACTGCCAGCGGCTCGGCGCGGCGCCACAGCGGCGTCAGCTCGATGTGATCGATGCGGTTGCCCCACGCATCCCAATGCGTCAGGCGGGGCTCATTGAGGCGATCCGCGAGCTGCAGCGCATAGAGCTCATCGCCCGCCAGTGCACCGGTGCGCACGAGATCAGGCTCGATGCTGTGAAGGATTTCAGCCGGCAGCCGGCGCCGGAGCAGTGAACGCAGCAGAGTGTCGTCGAGGTACTGGTTGCCGAGGCGCGGCGCACTCTGAACGAAGGGTTCCATCAGCGCACCTCGCGATAACCCCCGGCGACGCCCGACGGCGACAGCACGATCTGCCACAGCTGATTGTGGCGAGCGCGGAACGAGGCGGCGGAGCCGAGCAGCCAGAAGCGCCACATGCGATGAAAGCGCTCGCCATACTGCTCCGCGATTTCGCTCCAGCGCCGCTCGAAATTGTCGTACCAGGCCATGAGCGTGCGGTCGTAGTCGACGCCGAAACCGTGCCAATCCTCGATCACCCACAGCCCCTCAGCCGCTCGCGTGATCTGCGCCATCGAGGGCAGCATCGAGTTCGGAAAGATGTAGCGTTCGATCCAGGGATCGTTGGCCCTGACCGACTTGTTGCCGCCGATGGTGTGCAGCAGGAACAGGCCATCGGACTCGAGCAGGCGCCGCGCGGTCGAAAAGTAGGTTCGATAATTGCGCACCCCGACATGCTCGAACATGCCGAGCGAAAAGATGCGATCGAAGCGGCCGGTGAGGTTGCGGTAGTCCTCGAGCACGATCTGCACGGGCAGGCCGCGACAACGCTCGACAGCAGCCTCGGCTTGATGCCTTGAGACGGTGATGCCGGTGACGCTCGCGCCATAACGCTCGGCGGCGAACTGCGCGGCACCGCCCCAGCCACAGCCAATATCGAGCACGCGCATGCCGCGTTGCAGCCCGAGCTTGCGGCACACCAGGTCGAGTTTTGCTTCCTGTGCCTGATCGAGATTTTCGGCTTCGCGCCAGTACGCGCAGCTGTAGATCATGCGCCGGTCCAGCATGCGCTGGTACAGGTCATCGCCGATGTCGTAGTGACGCTCGCCGACTGTGAAGGCGCGCCGCCGCGACTGCGGGTTGAGCACGCGTGCGCGCACTGCCGCAATCACCTGGCGCAAGCTCGGCAATTGGTCATCGACGTTCGCCGCGAAAACCCGTCGCAGCATTTCATCGAGCTGCGCGCATTCCCACCAGCCGTCCATGTAGGACTCACCCGCGCCCATCGAGCCTGAGGCGAGCACACGCTGGAACATGCGTGGGTCGAGCACCCGGATGTCCCAGGGTTGGGTGCCGTCGATCGAGATGCCGGCGCGAGCCAGCAGCTCCGTCAATGCCCGCTTGTAGCCCTTGGTCGCCACGCTTGTGCTCCGCTCAACCGTCCATCAGGGCGATCTGCGGCAGATCGCCCGTTAATCCCAGGGCTCGACGCATGAAGAGAGCCTTCGCCGGGCGCACACGATTGACCACCGAGAGCCCGACGCGCCGCACATTCCCGAGTAAAGTGTTGTCGTTGGAAAAAAGGCCATTCAGCCCGTCGAGAGCGTTGAGCATGAGCAGGTTTTCACCCTTGCGCCAGCGCTCGTAGCGGCGCAGCAAGCGCAGCTCGCCCGGATCCGCATCGGCCGCGTGCGCACCCTCGATGGTCTCGGCCAGTGCCGCACAATCGAGGAATCCCAGGTTGACACCTTGCCCGGCGAGCGGGTGAACCGCGTGCGCGGCGTCGCCGACCAGAGCAAACCGAGGCAGCACGTAATGCTCTGCATGTACGCTGCGCAGCGCAAAGTGGGCCCGCGCGCTTGCGGCGGTGACGCGCCCCAGGACGAAGTCAGTCGCCTGTTCGACCGCGCGGCAGAATTCCTCTTCCGGCTGTGCGGCGAGCGCCAGGGCGTGCTCAGGTGTCGTCGTCCACACGATCGAGCAGCGCCCATCCTGCAACGGCAGCAGCGCGATCGGCCCGCTGTGCAGGAAGCGCTGCCACGCGGTGTGCTCATGCGGACGTTCGGTACGCACGTGGCACACGATGGCACGCTGGTGCGCATCGGCCTCGCGCACCGCCACGCCCATCAATTTACGCGCCGGCGAGTCAGCGCCGTCCGCAGCCACTGCGAGGCGGCTTGTCACGCGTGCGCCATCCTCGAGCTCCACGGTGATCGCATCCGTGGTGCTCGAGAGGCCCGCTGCTCGCGCCTGAACCACCCGGACTCCTGCTGTCTGGGCTTCCTTGAGCAGCTCCCATTGCAGGCGACGGTTCTCGACGATGTGGCCGAGATTCGGCTGGCCGATCTCGGCGCAATCAAACTCGATCGATCCGGCCGCCCCCGGCTGCCCCGCCTCGTCCCAGACCACCATGCGCTCGTAGGCGCAGATCCGACCCTGAGCGAGACGCTCCCAGGCCCCGCACGCCGCCAGAATGCGCCGCGTCGCGCGCGAGATGGCCGAGACGCGCAGATCCACCTCTTCACCCGGCTCGGGGCGCGCCGGCAGACGTGCTTCGATCAACGTGATCGGCGCAAGCGCGCCGCGGCTGCGGCGGGCGAGAAGACTCGCGAGACATGCGCCCGTCATACCGCCGCCGAGAATGATGACTCCGCTCGGCGCCTTCATGAGAGCGAGATCCCGCGCGACAGCTTCGGCAGGCGCCCGGCGACGCCCATGCTGAGGAGCGCCAGGGCGCTTTTCGCCGGCGGCAACACATCCAAGAGCAACAGGCCCATGTCTCGCAGTGCCTTGACGGGCCCTAGTGGGCTGCCAAATAAGCGTACCAGCCCATCGGTAAACGCGATGATGCTGCGCCGGTCGGCGCGCCGCCACTCGTCGTAACGCTGCAGCACTTGCGGATCGCCCGGGTCATGGCGCGCATCGGCAATTCCTTCCGCGAGCGCGGCGACGTCGCGCAAGCCCAGGTTGAAGCCTTGTCCTGCGATCGGGTGCAGACCCTGCGCTGCATTGCCGATGATGACGAGGCGCTCGCCAATGCGTTCATCGGCCCGCGTGAGCGCGAGCGGATAGGAGTGGCGTCGCCCGACACGGGTCAAGCGGCCGAGTCGAAAGCCGAATTTCACCTGCAGAGCATCGAGAAACGCCTGGTCACCGAGCTCGAGCGTGCTTGCGGCGAGCTCCGGCGCGAGCGTCCACACGACCGTGCAGCGGCCGTCTACCAGCGGCAACACAGCGAGCGGCCCCGTCGGCGTGAACCGCTCGTAAGCCACATGATCGTGAAAGCGTTGGGTCGCAACGTTCGTGATGATCGCCGTCTGTCCATAGTCCCACGATGTGGCCGCAATGCCGGCGTGCTGCCGAATCGCAGATTGAGCGCCATCGGCTGCGACCAGCAGGCGCGCCTGCAGACGGCGCTGCGCATCCGGCGTCGCCACCAGCACCTCGACGTGGTCCGAACCCACCTCAACCTGCTCGACCCGCGCCGGACACAGGAGCTCGACGCCGCGGCTCGATTGCAGCTCGCGCCATAGGACGCCACCGAGCGCACGGTTGGCGGCGACATAGCCCAACGCGGCAACGCCCTCCTCCCGCGCATCGATACGCGCGAATCCAAAGCGCCCCTGGTCGGAGACATGAATGCGGCGAATGGGGGCGGCATCGCCCGCGAGCGCTTCCCAGGCGCCCATGCTGGCGAGAATCCGGCGGCTGCCGTTGGATAGCGCAGTGGTGCGATCGTCGAAGCTCGGTTGTGCATCGGACTGTATCGGCACCGACTCGATCAGCGCGACACGCAGATTCAGAGGTCGCAGCGCAACCGCCAGGCTGGCGCCGACCATGCCGCCGCCGACGATCGCAACGTCGAATGAGTCCGCGCTCATGTTCGTGCCGTGTTCCGCCGGTCAGCGATCGCTGGTGGTTTGCCGGACATGGCGCTCCTCACGCGGATTGCATCAGCCGTTCGATCTCGTCCGGATCCTTGGGCAACTGGCGTGTGAGGACCTCGCAGCCCTCGCGCGTCACTACGACATCGTCCTCGATGCGCACGCCGATGTTCCACCAGCGCCGCGCCGCGCCCTTGCTGCCGGCGGGTACGTAGATTCCCGGTTCGACCGTCATTGCCATGCCGGGCTCGAACACGCGCCATTGCCCGCCAACCTTGTAATCACCGACATCGTGCACATCGATGCCGATCCAGTGCCCGGTGCGGTGCATGAAGTACTGGCGATACGCCTCGCTGCGAATCAGTGACGGCACCTTGCCTTTCAGCAGCCCGAGCTTGACCAGTCCGTGCGTGATCGCGCGTATCGCGGCGTCGTGCGGGTCGTTCCAGTGGTTGCCGGGGCGAATCTTCGCCAGTGCGGCGCGCTGGGCCTGCAGCACCACTTCGTAGATCGCACGCTGCTCGGGCGTGTAACGGCCATTCACCGGGAACGTGCGCGTGACGTCCGAAGCGTAGCAATCGAGCTCACAGCCGGCGTCGATCAGGAGCAGATCCCCGTCCTTCAGCTCGCAGTCGTTGGCGCGATAGTGCAGGACGCAGGCGTTACGCCCGCCGCCGACGATCGGCAGGTACGAGATATCGGCGCGGTGGCGGTGGAACTCGTGGAGAATCTCGGCTTCCACCTGGTACTCCATCATTCCGGGTCGGCAGAAACGCATCGCGCGCACATGCGCGCGCGTGGCGATTTGGGCCGCGCGCCGCATTGTCTCGATCTCACCGCGGCTCTTGAACAGACGCATGTCGTGCAGCAGGTGATCGAGCGCCACGAATTCGTGGGGCATCTGCGCGCCTTGGCGCCCCTGCGCGCGCAGACTGTTGACCCACCCCACGACCCGCTGATCGAAGTCGTGATGCACACCCATCGCGTAATAGACGCGACTGCGATGCTCGAGCAGTCCGGGCAGGATTTCGTCGATGTCGGCGACCGGAAACGCATCGTCCGCACCGTAGTCGCGCGTCGCTCCCTCGGGGCCGGCGCGGCTGCCGTCCCAAATCTCGCGCGATGCATCGCGATCACGCACGAACAAGACGTACTCGGCCTGGGCGCGCCCGGGGATCAGTACCGCAACCGCTTCGGGCTCCGAAAATCCGGTGAGGTAATGGAAATCGCTGTCCTGGCGATAGGCATATTCGACGTCGCTGTTGCGATGGCGCACCGGGGCAGCAGGCAGGATGGCGATAGCGTCCCGCCCCATCATGCGCATCAGCTGCCGCCGCCGGCGTGCAAACTCGTCCCGCTTCATGTGCGCTCAGTGCAGCCGCTGCTGTGCCGGCAGGGCGGCCGTGCGCCGCGGTTCGAGCTCATCGTAGATCAGCTGCACTCCGACGCGCACGAACTCGACCAGCTCGGCATACGCCTGCTCGTCCGTCTCGGTGGGTTCATCGGTACTGAGGCTCGCGTGGCTGATCTCGGTGAGGTCCTGCACAATCTCCCCGACGTCGTCGGGCAGCTCCGCAACTGAATGCACCCCGCTCGTCCCCAGCCCGTACAGGAATCCCTGGCACCACGAGGCGAGCGCCAGGGTACGACCCGACAAGGGCTCATCATCATCCGGCAGCAGCGGCTCGAACTGCAGGCTTTCCCCGCCCAGCGCCTGGCGTGTCTCGCTGTAGACGCTCTCGAACACGCCGCGCCAGCCGCTCACCTGCGCCGGATCCTGCAGCAACTCGTCCAGCCAGCTGTCGAGGGAGAACCGCGGCTCCGCACACAGCGCACCACACAGGCTGCCATGCGCTTCGGCCGCTTCAGCCAGCGAGCCCGTCTCGGCGAGGGTGTCCTCGAGCTCCGGGAACCTGACGCTCAACATCGATCGCGATCCTCCGCTCCGGCATTCAATGGTAGCACTCGCACCACACGCAGTTCACAGAATGCGGACACCGTTCGATTGACCGGCGTCAACTGGGGGCTCTATATTTGCAGCATGGCTGATGTGCCTCCCAAGGTGTCGGTGGACTCCGAGCTCAAGCGGCTCGAGAAGCGCATCGATGACCTGGTAGGCGCAGTCGGCCAGCTGAAGGACGAGAATCGCGCACTGCGCCAGCGCCAGGACGCGCTCACTGCGGAGCGGGCCACGCTGCTGCAAAAAAACGAGCAGGTTCGTGCCCGGGTCGAAGCCATGATTGGTCGCCTCAAGGCGATGGAGCACGGCACATGAGCGAACAGCCGGCGCGTGTCAGCGTTCGGATACTGGAGAAGGAATATTTTGTCGCCTGCGGACACGAGGAGCGCGCGGATCTGCTCGACTCCGCCGAGTACCTCAACGGCAAGATGCGTGAGATCCGCGACAGCGGCAAGGTGGTGGGGCTCGACCGCATCGCAGTGATGGCCGCTCTCAACATGGCGAACGAGTTGCTGAAGAAGGGTCGCGAGCAAAGTGTCTCGGGTGAGCTCGGTGCCCGCCTGCGACGGCTGACGGAACGCGTCGATTCGGTACTCGGCAAGGGAAAACAGCTCGATCTTTAGCGCCCCCACGGGCCTTTAAAAGTTTGGCGCCGCCTGCGGTGTTCGATAGGGACCGGGAATACCTCTCGACCCTAATTCTGAAACCCTTGGGGCCATGGCTTGCAGACAGCATTGTGCATGTCCGCCTCGTGCGGAAAGCCTTAAATGTCCGCAGTCGCCCCACTTGTTGCTCTGGTTCGAGAGCAACGGTCACTAACGGCACAGGCGGGTGGCGCCACCCCAACAACTGCAGGTCGTCAGACTCCTCGTGAGGGACCCATTCCGCGAGCAGCTGCGCCGCTCGGTGCGGCAACGGCGCCGTGCCCTCACGGCACGGCAGTGCTACGCGGCGGGCGTGGCGGCGCGCAATGCCGCCGCCGCCGCGGGTGTGCTGCGACCCGGCTCGCGCATCGCCGTCTATCTCTCGGTGCGCGGCGAGCTTGACACCGAACCCCTCATCGATCTCGCACGCAGACGCGGCTGCAAGCTGTTTGTGCCCGTCATCGACCAACCTCGGCGCGGTGACCTGAGGTTCGCGGCGCTCGTCGGGCCGCTGCGAGCCAATCGCGTCGGCATTCTGGAACCGCGCACACGACATGGGTCAGTTTCCGGTCGCTCGCTGGATCTCGTGCTGGTCCCGATCGTCGCGTTCGGACCGCACGGTGAGCGCCTCGGTACCGGCGGCGGCTATTACGATCGGGCTTTCGCTTACTTGCGGCGGCGCGCGGTGTGGTCGAAGCCATCTCTCGTCGGCCTCGGCTATTACTGGCAGCGCGTCGACGAGCTGACATCCCGCCATTGGGACGTGCCATTGACCGCTGTCATCACCGACCGGGGAGTCATACGCTTCCCGCGTCGCGCCACGGGGGTGCAGACATGAACTACTGGCTGCTCAAGTCCGAACCGAGCTCGTTCAGCATCGATCATCTCGCCAAGGAACGCGATCAGACCACCGCCTGGAGTGGCGTGCGCAACTATCAAGCCCGCAATTTCCTGCGCGAGATGAAGCAGGGCGACCAGGCGCTCTTCTATCACTCTAGTTGCGAGGTTCCCGCAGTCGTCGGCATCGTCGAGGTGGTGCGCGAGGCCTATCCTGATGCGACCGCGTTCGACGCGAAAGACGATCACTACGATCCGGAGAGCGATCGCGCCCAGCCGCGCTGGTATGTGGTCGACGTGCGCCTGGTGCGGCGCCTGAAACGAATGATCACACTCGAGGAGCTGCGCACGCATGCCCGCGCGAAGCTCAGCGACTTCGAACTGCTCAAGCGCGGCTCGCGCCTGTCGGTGATGCCGGTGAGCGCGCGTAGCTGGAACTTCATTCTGACGCTCGAGTGAGTCGCGCTCGCACGCTCAGAGAGCGCGGCATCGATGTGATGCATGACGCTCGCGTCGGGGAAAATTCACACGCGCTCTTGCTTGTCAATATTCTTTTCGTGTATATACTCGACCCGGACTAACCCGACACGGAGATCTACCATGGCAGCAAAAGCAAAGAAGGGTAAGAAGAAGGCCAAGAGAAAGGCCGCGAAGAAAAAGTAAGGCCCTTCGGATGCGGAACGGCGGTTGGAACTGAGAACGCATTCAGCCAGCCGCCCGTTCTCGAATCCACGATACGATGACTGTGCCCGCGCAAGCGGGCACAGTTGTCTCTGCAGCCAGAAAATCCCTGTAATCCCTGTCTCGCGTGCATCCTGACGATCGCAAGAAGCGCGCCGCACATGCGGCACTCGACTATCTCACCGACGGCATGGTGCTCGGCGTTGGTACCGGCTCGACCGTCAATCACTTCATCGATGCGCTCGCCGGGATACGCGGCCGCCTCGCCGGCGCCGTGTCGAGCTCCGAGGCTTCCACCGCGCGCCTCAAGGCGACGGGAATCGAGGTACTCGACCTCAACACGGTCGGCACGCTCGAGCTCTACGTTGACGGTGCCGATGAAGCCACGATCCACCGCCATCTCATCAAGGGCGGTGGCGGTGCACTGACGCGGGAGAAGATCCTCGCCGCTGCATCGCGGCGTTTCGTGTGCATCATCGACGATTCCAAGCTGGTCGATGTACTGGGCCGCTTCCCGTTACCCGTTGAAGTGGTGCCGATGGCACGCAGCTTCGTAGCGCGGGAGCTGGTTCGAAGGGGTGGGCAGCCGGTATGGCGTGAGCGCTTCGTCACCGACAACGGCAATCACATTCTCGACGTGCATCACCTGACCATCCTTGACCCGCCGGCGCTCGAGACCGAGCTCAACCAGATACCCGGCGTGGTGACCGTGGGATTATTCGCCCGCAGGGGCGCAGACGTACTGCTGATCGGCGAGGCTGGCGGGGTGAGAAAGATCTGACCCGAAGCCCGGACTGCAGCGCGCAGCCCGGGCTCAGGGATAATCCCGATTCGCGAGCGTTTCGCAGTCTCAGTGCGCGCCTTGCGGCGCGACCTTCTCCGCGATCCAGCCCAGCACCGCGCCCCCGACCAGGTAAGAGACGAGCGAGTCGACACCCCACCACAGCCAGATGGTCGAGGGCAGGTTGAAGGCGCCCGACATGCCCAGGCTGAAGGTGCACGAGAACAAGAACACCACAAGACCGTATTTCAGACCCCGCAGCCAACCGGCACCCGTAAACGCCGAACGCACATGCCCGTAGATCCCGGCGATGATCAGCGCGCCGATCAGGCCGGTCGTAATCCAGTAAGGCAGGAGGGCGGCCATGTTGGGCGGCGTCTCGTTGAGCTCCGGCCGCCAGAACTGAGCGTGTGCCTGGTAGATCGGCATCAGCACTCCCTGGTGAATCAGTGGACCAGTCGCAAAAGACACGACAAAGGTGGCGACATAGAAAAGAATCGCGCCTACGATGATCAGTTTCCAGTTCATGCAATACCCCCGAAAGCGTGTTTGTTGGAATCTATGCAGCGAACGGGATGAACGGGCGCGTGGAATCTAGCGTAATTGGCGCCGCGGTGCACGCCCGCGTGCGATCTGCCGGCAGGGGATGAATACAGTATCATCTCGCCTTCGCTCCTATCCGGCAGGTTAGCGAATCCTTCGCTGAGCGGTGACAGCGCCCGATCCTCTTCTTTCGAATCAACTCGCCGCTACCGGAGTAGGCCTGCTTCTGCTCCTCGCGGCGCTCGCAATTCCTTTCGCGTCGCGCCGCCTGGGCGTGCACCTGATCTACGGCGCCTGCAGCCTGGTCTGCGCAACGCTCGCAGCCGCGGCGCTGCCCGTCCTCTTCGCTACGGAGTCCACGTCCGCCGTCATTGCACTTCCGATCGGGCTACCGCTCAGCCAGACGCTGCTGGGATTCGATCGGCTGAGCGCTGCCTTCGCCGTCGTCATCAACCTGACGACGGCCATCGTGAGCGTCTACGCGATCGGGTACGGCGTTCACGCCAAGGAGCCGCTGCGCGTGCTGCCCCCCTACCCCGCCTTCATCGCCGGCATGAATCTGGTGCTCCTGGCCCAGGATGCCTTTTCGTTCCTGGTGGGGTGGGAGTTCATGTCGATCGCCTCCTGGGCGCTGGTCGTGAGCGAGGACCGCAGTGAGAGCAACCTGCGCGCGGGCCTGGTTTACATCGTCATGGCGACGGCGGGCGCACTCACTCTGCTACTGGCCTTCGGTCTGCTCGCCGGCGCCGAGGGCAACTATTCCTTCGCGGCGATGCGCCAGATCGGCGCGTTCGGCCCTGCTGCCATCGTGCTGGCGCTCGCGCTCGTCGGTGCCGGATCCAAGGCGGGGCTCGTGCCGCTGCATGCATGGTTGCCGCTTGCGCATCCGGCCGCGCCCAGTCACGTGTCGGCCCTCATGAGTGGCGTCATGACCAAGGTCGCGGTGTACGGTTTCGCGCGCATCGTGCTCGATCTGCTGGGCCCGCCGGCCTGGTGGTGGAGCGTCCCCGTACTGCTCGTTGCCGCAGTCACCACGCTCCTCGGAGTCCTGTACGCGTTGATGGAGCATGACCTGAAGCGACTCCTCGCGTATCACACGGTAGAAAACATCGGCATCATCTTTATCGGCCTCGGCCTCACGCTCGCCTTCGAGGCCAACGGCCTGGCAACGGCGGCGGCACTGGCGCTGACTGCGTCGATCTTTCACGTCTTCAATCATTCCCTGTTCAAGAGCCTGCTATTCCTTGGCTCGGGTGCGGTTCTAACGGCGACCGGCGAGCGTGACATGGAGCATCTCGGCGGACTGATACGTGGCATGCCAGTCACGGCGCTCGCGTTCCTCGCCGGCTGCATCGCCATCTCTGCTCTGCCACCCTTCAACGGCTTCGTCTCCGAATGGCTCACCTTCCAGGCCATCCTGGTGAGTCCGCAGCTGCCGCAGTGGATCCCACGCCTGCTGGTTCCGGCGGTGGGCGCGACGCTCGCCTGCGCTGCGGCGCTGGCGGCCGCGTGCTTCGTCAAGGCGTTCGGCGCGACGTTCCTGGGTCGGGCGCGCTCGGATGCCGCTGCCGCGGCACGCGAGACCGACCGCTGGTCGCGCGGCGCGATGCTGCTGCTGGCGCTCGCCTGTCTGCTGGCGGGCGTGCTGCCCGGATTCGTGATCGACGGCCTTGCCGGAGTGTGTGAGTTGTTGGTGGGCGCGAGGCTCGCACCGCAAACGCCGCAGCCGTGGCTGCGTATCGTGCCGCTCGACCCCGCGCGCAGCGCCTATAACGGGCTGCTGGTGTTCGTGATGATCATCCTGGCAGCGGCCGCCACGTCGCTCATCGTGCGACGCTTCGCATCGCACGCGCTGCGGCGCTCCGCGGCCTGGGACTGCGGCTTTCCCGATCCGAGCCCGCGGACCCAGTACAGCTCCGGCAGTTTCGCGCAACCGATACGGCGCGTGTTCGGCACCGCCGTGTTCCGCGCACGCGAACGCGTCACGATGCCGCATCCGGGCGATACCGGCACGGCACGGCTCGAAGTGGAGCTTCACGACACGATCTGGGACGCGTTTTACGTGCCGGTCATCCGCAGCGTGAACACGGCTTCCGCCTGGCTGAACCAAATGCAGTTCCTCACTATCCGCAAGTACCTGACACTCGTCTTCGCCGCGCTGGTGCTGCTGCTCATCATTGTAGGGACGTTGCGATGATGTACGGCTGGCTCACCCAGATCGGGCAGCTCCTCCTGGTGCTGGCGCTGGCGCCGCTCCTCACCGGGGTTACGCGCAAGATCAAGGCGCGGCTGCTGCGCCGGCGCGGCGCTTCGATCGTCCAGCCCTATCGGGATCTGTTGAAGCTGATCCGCAAGGAAACTGTGGTTGCCGAAAACGCTTCCTGGCTCTACCGCTCGGCGCCGTATGTGATCTTTGCGACGACCTGGGTCGCTGCAGCGCTCGTGCCCACGTTCGCGGTCGGCCTCACCTTCAGCGCCGCCGCCGATCTCATCGTCATCGTGGGACTGCTTGGCACCGCGCGCTTCTTCCTGGCGCTGGCAGGACTCGACGTCGGCACCAGCTTCGGCGGCATCGGCTCGAGCCGCGAGATGATGTTCGCGTCGCTGGCGGAGCCGGCGATGCTGATGGTGGTGTTCACGCTCTCCCTGTTCGCGGGCTCGACGCAGCTGTCATCGATCTCCGAGTACATGCTCGGTCCCCACGCGGGCCTGAGCATCTCGGTGGCCCTCGCGCTCGTGGCGCTCATCATCGTATCGCTCGCGGAGAACAGCCGCATCCCGGTCGATAATCCGGCGACGCACCTGGAGCTCACGATGGTGCACGAGGCCATGGTGCTCGAGTACTCCGGCCGTCACCTTGCCGTGATCGAAGCGGCGGCCTCGCTCAAGCTGCTGCTCTACCTGTCACTGATTGCCTGCTTGTTCGCGGCCTGGGGAACAGCCGCTTCGGGCGACGGCCCGGCGGCCTACGCGGTCGGGCTGGGTGTCTACGCGCTCAAGCTCCTGGCGCTTGGGTTCGCGCTGGTCGTGTTTGAAACCGCGATCGCGAAGATGCGCGTGTTTCGCGTTCCTGAGTTCCTTGGCGTCGCCCTGATGCTGGGCTTGCTGGCCGCGGTCCTGCTGTTCGTGTCGAGGCTGACACAGTGAGCGGTCTCGACGCCGACATCGCCCACCTGCTCGCCGGCTCGATGGTGCTGGTGAGTTTCCTGCTCCTGTACCAGGACCGCATGTTTGCGCTCCTCAACACCTTCGCGCTGCATGCCTGCGTGCTCGCGCTCTCGGTCGGCTGGCAGGCGCACCTGCAGCGCGCCCCGCACCTCTTCATCACCGCCCTGATCGCGCTTCTCTTTAAAGGCATCTTCATCCCGGTGGCCCTGCATCGCATCGTGGTGCGCCTCGGCATCCATCGCTCGATCGAAAACGTCGTCAGCGTCGGCCCCACAATGCTGTTCGGCATGGCGCTCGTGGGTCTGTCCATCGTTGTCATGCTGCCGGTGACGGAGGCCGCGGGCGCCTTCGTCCGCGAAGACCTGGCCTTCGCGCTCTCGATCGTCCTGCTGGGACTGCTGATGATGGTGACGCGGCGTAATGCGGTGAGCCAGGTGATCGGATTCATGTCGCTCGAGAACGGCCTGGTGCTCGCGGCGACCGGCGCGCGCGGCATGCCGCTCGTAGTCGAGATCAGCGTCGCGTTCTCCGTGCTGATCGCCTTCATCGTCATCGGCATATTCCTGTTCCGCATCCGCGAGCGCTTCGACACGGTGGACGTGCAGGCGCTCGACATGTCGCGGGGCGAAACGCCGTGAGCCTGGAACCCGCAACCGCAGCGCTGACCGGGCTGCTGGTGGTTCCCGGCGTGGGCGCGCTGATCCTGGCGGCGATCCCGAGCTACCGCATCGGAGCCGCGCTCAATGCGCTCACCTGCGCGCTCACACTCCTCTGCGCCAGCCTCCTGTACTCGCACCGGCCCGCGCCGTCGCTGTATCTGCTGGTGGATGACCTCAATACTGTGTTCCTCATAATCGGCGCGCTCGTTGGCTTCACCACCAGCCTCTTCAGCGCCGGCTACATCGCGCACGAGCTGCAGACGCAGCGCCTCAAGCCCCATCACCTGCGCTTCTACCACGCGATGTATCAGCTCCTGATGCTGGCCATGAACTTGGCGCTCCTGTCGAACAACATCGGCCTGATGTGGGTCGCGATCGAGGTGGCGACGCTGACCACGGTGCTGATGGTGGGCCTGTACCGCACCAACGCGGCGCTCGAGGCGGCATGGAAATATTTCATCCTGGGATCGGTGGGTATCGCGCTCGCGCTCTTCGGCACGATCCTGGTCTACCTCGCGGCCCAGGAAAAGCTGGGTCAGGGCATCGGCGCCATGGCCTGGGACCGTATCGCGGCGGCTTCCTCCGGATTCGATCCGGCGCTGCTCAACCTGTCGTTCGTGTTTCTGCTGCTCGGCTACGGCACCAAGGTGGGCCTCGCGCCGGTGCACGCCTGGCTGCCGGACGCGCACGCGGAGGGTCCCACGCCGATTTCGGCAGTGCTTTCCGGGCTCCTGCTCAATGTCGCGCTGTTCGCGCTGCTGCGTTTCAAGCTCATCATGGCGGGGAATGCCGCCGTGATCTCGCCCGGCCCGATGATGGTGGCGATGGGGCTCGTGTCGCTCCTGTTTGCTGGCCTCATGCTCTACCGGCGACGCGACATCAAGCGCCTGTTCGCCTATTCCTCGATCGAGCACATGGGCGTAATCACCGTCGCCTTCGGGCTTGGCGGACCGCTCGCCAACTTTGCAGGACTGCTGCACATGACGATGCACAGCCTCACCAAGTCGGCCATCTTCTTCGGCGTGGGCTACGTGTCGCAGCTCGAAGGCACGCAACGGATCGACGAGATCCGCGGTCTCACGCGCAGCCAGCCACTGCTCGGCTGGCTCCTGGTGGCAGCCGTTGTGGCTATTGCGGGACTGCCGCCCTTCGGCATCTTCACCAGTGAGTTCCTGCTCGTCACCTCGACCTTCGCGCGCAATCCCTGGCTCGCGATCGCCGTGGTGGCAGGCCTCGCGATCGCGTTCAGCGCCCTGATGTTGCGGCTTCATGGTCTCGCCTTCGGGGACTCCGGCAAGCGCCACACACTATCGCCGTATCGCCTCGCCCCGATGACGTTGCACCTCATCTTGGTCGCCGGCGCGGGAATCAGTTTGCCGGCAACGATCGCGGCCTGGTTCCGGCACGTGGCCCAGCAGCTCGGTTAGGTCACGCCATGCTCAAAGCCCTGTTTGGAAATCTCTCCGCCGTCGCCGCGCATCGCGGCTGGCAGCGCTTCGAAGTCGATGCGACAACGTGGCAGGCGATTGGTGAGGCCCTGCGAGAAGGCAAGCTCGACCTGCTCGGCGAATGGGGTGATGAGCGGGCCGTGCACTGCGCGGTATTCGAGGCGGCGACGCGCCAGCTGTGCCTTGCGTCCATCGACGTCGCGGCCGGCCGGGTTCCCGCGCTCGCCGTCTTTCACAGTCCTGCGATCCGCCTCGAACGGGCGATTACCGACCTCTTCGGCTATGAATTCGTCGGCCTCCCGGATCGACGCGCCTGGCTCGACCACGGCTGCTGGCCGCTGCGCACACCGCTCGCTCATGAACCACGGGCCCGCGAGCCGGCACAACCTTATCGCTTTCTCCCCACCGAGGGACCGAGCCTGCACCAGATTCCCGTCGGGCCGGTGCACGCGGGCATCATCGAACCAGGACACTTTCGCTTTACTGCGAATGGCGAGACGGTCGTACGCCTCGAGGAGCGCCTCGGCTACACGCACAAGGGGATCGATGCGCTGCTGCGGGGCGCGGGGATCGATGCAGCGGCGCGCATTGCCGGGCGGGTCTCCGGTGACAGCACGGTGGCCTACGCCCTGGCTTATGCGCGCGCGGTCGAAATCGCGCTGGGCCAGCGAGTATCGCCACGAGCCGCGTGGCTGCGCGGTGTGATGGCGGAACTCGAGCGCATCGCCAATCATCTCGGCGACATCGGAGCGATCTGCAACGATGCGGCGTTCTCGATGCTGCATGCCGAGTGCGGCATCTTGCGCGAGGTGACGCTGCGTGCCTGTGCGCTCGCCTTCGGCCATCGACTGATGATGGATTGCATCGTGCCCGGCGGTGTGACCGTCGACCTGTCCGATGCCGGGCGAAGCGCTATCCTGGATCTCACCGGGCGCCTGCGCGCCGAGTTTCCGGAGTTGGTCGAGCTCTACGAGAACACCGCCTCACTGCAGGACCGAACTGTCGGGACCGGCGCGGTCAATGCCGCGCTGGCAGCGGAATTCGCTGCCGGCGGCCACGTCGGGCGCGCCTCCGGCCGCGCGTTCGATGCTCGCGCGCAGCTCACCTACGAACCATACGACGAGCTGCCGATCAAGCCGGTGCTGCGCACCGAGGGCGATGTCGATGCCCGCGTGTGGGTGCGGATTCTCGAAGTCCAGGCGAGCGTCGAATGGCTCGAGGCGGCGCTCGCGGCTCTGCCGGGCGGCCGGGTCCTGCCGGCCACCCTTGCTGCGCCGACTGCGACCTGCGAAGGCACCGCCGTAGTCGAAGCCTTTCGGGGCGATGTGCTCGCGTACGTGCGCGTGGCGCCGAATCTCACCCTCGAGCGCTGTCATCTGCGCGACCCGTCCTGGTTCCAGTGGCCGCTGCTCGAAGTTGCGATCTACGGCAACATCGTGGCGGACTTTCCCCTGTGCAACAAATCGTTCAACTGTTCCTACTCCGGGCACGACTTGTAACGAACCATGCGCCGACGACTGTTCAAGAACCTGATCCATGCGCCGGTAACGGAGGCACTCGACGTCGGTGCCCAGGAGGCGCTCGAAGCAGCAGGCAGCAAGCTGCGCGGCGCCATCGCGCGCAACCTCGGCCGGAGTCTCTCGATTCGCGAAGTGGACGCTGGATCCTGCAACGGCTGCGAGCTCGAGATTCACGCGCTCAACAATGCGTTCTATGACATCGAGCGCTTCGGCGTGCGCTTCGTGGCTTCGCCGCGGCATGCCGACATGCTGCTCGTGACCGGGCCGGTCACACATAACATGCACATGGCACTCGAGCGTACCTACGCCGCGACCCCCGCACCCAAGTGGGTCGTAGCCGTCGGCGATTGCGCTGCCGGCTGCGGCGTATTCGCGGGCAGCTATGCTTGCGTGGGCTCGGTGAGCCAGGTGCTCCCGGTCGACATGGTGATTCGCGGCTGCCCACCGACCCCGATCGATCTGCTGCGAGGCCTGACGCTACTGCTTGACGCAACGCCAGTGGCCACTCACTCGAAATCGGACTGACAGGAGGTCGTATGGCAATGCAATCCAGAATACTGCCGCTGGGCACAAAGGCACCCGCGTTCCGGCTGCCGGACGCGTCGACCGGAAAGACCGTCGCGCTCGAGGATTTCACCGCGGCACCCGCTCTTCTCGTCGCGTTTCTGTGCAACCACTGCCCTTTCGTGAAGCATGTGCTCGATGGCTTCGTCAGCTTCGCGCGCGAATACGGCCCGAAGGGACTGGCAATCGTCGCGATCAGCTCTAACGACGTCGAGGCATATCCTGAGGATGCACCGACGCAGATGGCTCGCCTATCGCAGTCCAGAAGGTTCAGCTTTCCGTATCTTTACGACGAATCGCAGGCAATAGCGCGCGCATACGAGGCCGCCTGCACGCCGGATTTCTTCCTGTTCGATCGCGAACGCAAGCTCGCATATTGCGGTCAGTTCGACGGGAGCCGCCCGGGAGGCAGGACTCCCGTGACCGGCGCCGATCTGCGCGCGGCCGCCGACGCGGTGCTCGCCGGAGCTTCGGTGCCGGGAGCACAGACCCCAAGTGTAGGTTGCAGTATCAAGTGGAAGCGGGGCCAGGCACCCGCCTGGGCCGGATAAGCGGCCCTCAATCAGACTCGCGAAACGACGAGGCCCGCATGCGCGGGCCTATCGTGTTTGGCTGGGGGACTAGGATTCGAACCTAGGTTGGCGGAGTCAGAGTCCGCAGTCCTACCGCTAGACGATCCCCCAAGAATCGAATCTCGTAAGACCTCTCGCCCCGGCCCTCTCCCCGCGCAATCAGGGAGAGGGAGACTCGACTGCCCCGCCAGGGAGTGAGATCAACGCTTCGAATACTGCGGGCGCCGGCGGGCCTTGCGCCGGCCGACCTTCTTGCGCTCGACCTCGCGCGCGTCGCGCGTGACGAACCCGGCCTGACGCAGCGGCTTGCGCAATGACTCATCGAATTTGATCAGCGCGCGCGTGATGCCGTGGCGGATCGCGCCGGCCTGTCCCGTGATGCCGCCACCTTCGACCTGCACCGAGACATCGAAACGATTCGCAACCTGTGCGAGCTCGAGCGGCTGACGCACGATCATCCGGCCGGTCTCGCGACCGAAGAACTCTTCGATCGTACGGTCGTTGATCGAAATCTTGCCGGTACCCTGGGTGATGTAGACCCGGGCGGTGGAGGTCTTGCGGCGGCCCGTGCCGTAGAAACTAGTGGCTGTCATGCGCGTGAGGTGCTCGGTACGGTAGTGGAGAGCGGAATTATAGGCTCAGTGCCTTGGGCTGCTGCGCCGTGTGTGGATGCTGGCCGCCGGCGAATACGTGCAGCTTCTTGAACATTTTCCGGCCCAGCGGATTCTTCGGCAGCATGCCCTTCACGGCGAACTCGATGGCGCGCTCCGGATGCTCCTTGAGGAGCTTGCCGAGCGCGATCGACTTGAGGTTGCCGAGGTAGCCCGTGTGATGGTGGTAGAACTTGTCCTCGAGCTTGTTTCCGGTAACGCGAATCTTCTCCGCATTGATCACGACCAGGTGATCGCCCATGTCGACGTGCGGCGAGTAGTCAGCCTTGTGCTTGCCCTTGAGGCGATGTGCCAGCTGAGTGGCGAGGCGGCCGAGTGTCCGGCCGGCGGCATCGACGACGTACCAGTCGCCGCGCACCTGACCCGGCTTGGCAAAAACCGTGCTCATGACCTGATTCAAGCTCCGTGAGTCGCGCCCCACCGACTTTGAGGGTCCGCGAAAAAGGCCGGAAGTTTACTGAAGGGCTACCGGCTTTGCAAAGCAAACGGCCGCGCTCAGCTCGATTCACACCGATCCGGGGTCGGCTCCATATATAATGAGTCCGTGCCACGTAAGTCATTGTCCGGACTGGACCTGCTCCTCGCCGAGGCCGACCGAGCCCTGAAGACCCTGGCGTCTGCCACGACCGCCTCGCGTCCCAATCCCGCCGGCCGTCCGCTCGATCCGCCGCTCGAGGACTCCGAGCGCCGCCATGCCGCCGGCCTCATGCGCGTCAATCACGCAGGCGAAGTCGCCGCGCAGGCCTTGTATCAGGGGCAGGCGCTCACCGCGCGCGGCTCGCAGGTGCGGGAAAGTCTGCGCCAGGCCGCGCAGGAGGAAGGCGATCATCTCGCGTGGTGCGAGGAGCGTCTGCGCGAGCTCGACAGTCACCCGAGCGTGCTCAACCCGCTGTGGTACGCGGGCTCGCTCGCGATCGGCGCGCTCGCCGGTGTGCTCGGCGATCGTGTGAGCCTCGGCTTCGTCGCCGAGACCGAGCGCCAGGTCGAGGGCCATCTGGCCGAGCACCTGCAGCGCCTGCCGCGTAACGACGAGCGCAGCCGCAGGATCCTGGCGCAGATGAGAGCCGACGAGACTCGCCACGGCGAGAATGCGCGCGCAGCCGGGGCGCGCGAGCTGCCGGCACCGGTGAAGCTGCTGATGAAGCTCACGGCGCGCGTAATGACACGCACAGCGTACTGGGTCTGACGTGGCCGCAACGCCGCTTCGCTTGCGGTCCCGTACCTTCTGTAATACAAACGCGGGCTAAGCGGCCCGACCGCGGGGGAGATCGTATGGAAGAGGGAGCAAAACCGCTCAGCGATATTCCGGCCATCAATCGCTTCCTGAGCTACTGCCGCATCCGCACGGTGCCGTCGAAGACCGTGGTCATCCACGCTGGCGACCTGCCGGACATCCTGTACTACATCATCAGCGGCTCGGTGGAAGTGATGATCGAGGACGAAGATGGCAACGAGATGGTGCTCGCCTACCTGAACAAGGGACAGTTCTTCGGCGAAATGGGGTTGTTCTACGAGCAGCCGACCCGCAGCGCCTGGGTGCGCACGCGCCAGCAGTGCGAGCTCGCGGAAATGACCTATCCACGCTTTCGGCAGATCGCCGCCGAAAGTCCCGGGCTCATTTTCGAGCTCGCAACGCAGCTCGCGACGCGCCTCGATCGCACCAACCGCAAGCTCGGCGACCTTGCTTTCGTCGATGTCACCGGCCGGGTGGCGCACGCCATCATGGACCTGTGCGGCGAGCCGGACGCGATGACGCACCCGGAGGGTATGCAGATCAAGGTCAGCCGCCAGGAGCTGAGCCGCCTGGTTGGCTGCTCGCGCGAAATGGCGGGTCGGGTGCTGAAGGTGCTCGAAGATCAGGGCTTGCTCAAGGCTACCGGCAAGACGATCGTGGTCTACAACGCGCGGCCGAAAGTGAAGACCCGCCCGGTGATCGTGCCCACCAAGCCGATGATGCACGATAAGACCGCGGCGCAGGTTGACGCTGACGACGATGACGAGGACGACGATGACGACTGGGATGATGAGGACGAAGACGAGGCGGACAAGTAGCGGTTAGCGACTCCCCGCCCGTCCCGTCTCGGGCGATTTCCATCCTCATTTCCCGGATCGCTGCCGCGTGATCCCGGCTCTCGAAGATGGCTGAGCCGGCAACGAACGTGTCGCCCGGCGCGCGCAATGGCGCCGATATTGTCACCTTCACTCCTCCATCGATCTCCAGGCGCACATCCCTGCCGCTCGCGGCGACTCGCCGCCCGCACCTAGCATCGGCCCTGGTCGGCTAAACGCGTGCTTCTCATCATGCTCAGTACCCTGTATCGTTATATACAGCCGTATATAACGAGATATTCCGATGCATCGACTCTCGCGCCGCTTGCTGCTCGCAGGTCTCATCGTGCTCTCCTTCGCGACGCGCGCCGTGGAGCCCGCGAAGCCTGAACTACTGGTGTTCGCCGCCGCCTCGCTCACGAACGTGCTGCAGGACATCGGCGCGGCGTACACGAAGGAGACCGGTCAGGCGGTCAAGTTCTCCTTCGCGTCGAGCGCCATCCTCGCGCGGCAGATCGAAGCCGGGGCACGCGCGGACGTCTTCTTCTCCGCCGACCTCGAATGGATGGATTACCTCGACGCCCGGTCTCTTATCAAACGCAGCACGCGAGCCGATGTCCTCAGCAATCGGCTCGCACTGGTAGCGCCCGCCGGCAGTACGCTCGACCTCAAGATCGCGCCGAACTTTCCACTCGCCACCGCGCTCGGTAAGGGCCGGCTCGCGACCGGCGATCCGGACTACGTTCCCGTCGGCCGCTACGCGAAGTCCGCTTTGATGACGCTCGGGGTGTGGAACGACGTCGCCGATCGGATTGTGCGCGCCGACAACGTGCGCTCGGCGCTCGCATTCGTCGCACGCGGTGAGGCCCCTCTCGGCATCGTTTACGAGACTGATGCGAAGGTGGACAAGAACGTCCGGATCGTGGATCTCTTCCCGGCGAGCTCTCACCCGCCGATCACCTACCCTGTTGCAACGACTGCCGCTGCGAAGCCGGGCGCGCAAGGCTTCACTGAATATCTCCGCGGACCCACCGCGCGCGGCATCTTTCAGCACTACGGATTCATCACCCTGCCTTGACGCGGGGTTCGCGCTCGCAGTTCACCTTCAAGGACTAGCGCCCGCCCGCCCGGCCTCGGGTAATTTCCGTTCTCATCTCGCGGATGGTGGCGGCGTAATCCCGGCTCTCAAAGATGGCCGACCCGGCGACGAACGTGTCGGCCCCGGCGCGCGCGATGGCGCCGATATTGTCGCCCTTCACTCCCCCGTCGATCTCCAGGCGCACGTCACGGTCACTCGCCTTGATCCGTGCCCGTGCCTGCTCGAGTTTGGGCAGGACGGAAGCGATGAACTTCTGTCCGGCAAAGCCGGGATTCACCGACATCAGCAGAACCATGTCGATCTTCTCGAGCGTGTAATCCAGCCAGTCGAGGGGAGTGGCGGGGTTGAACACCAGCCCGGGCTTCGCGCCATTTTCGCGGATCAGCCCAATGGTGCGATCGACGTGCTCGCTGGCCTCGGGGTGGAAGGTGATGTAAGTGGCCCCGGCGCGCGCGAAATCGGGGATGATGCGGTCCACCGGCTCGATCATGAGATGCACGTCGATCGGCGCCTTGACGCCATGCTTGCGCAGCGCCGCGCACACCAGCGGACCGATGGTCAGGTTCGGTACGTAGTGGTTGTCCATCACGTCGAAGTGGATCAGGTCCGCGCCGGCGGCGAGCACGTGCTCGACCTCCTCACCGAGGCGCGCGAAGTCGGCCGAGAGGATGGACGCCGCGATCAGGTCAGTGCCAGGCATGAGTCGTGAAGCACTACGTCATATGGCGATGGGCGCGAATCGTCTCATAGGCCTCGCGAATGCGCTGCGTTTTTTGCTTGGCGAGCTCCTGCATCGATTCGGGCAGGCCATTCGCGACCAGCTTGTCCGGATGATTGCGGCTCATCTGGCGCCGGTAGGCTTTGACCACCTCCGCGTCGCTGGCTGTCGCCGCCACCTGCAGCACTTCGTAAGCCTCGCCAAGTGTGTCGCGTGATGGCGCCGCGCCGGGCCGCTGCCCGCGCTGCAGCCGCAGGAGCGCTTCGAGGTGGGCCATCTCGAAGCCCGAGATTCCAAGCCAGCGGGCTACGTTCTGCAGGATCGGCCGCGCCGGTCCCTGCAGGTCGCTGCCATCGAGCGCCGCGCTCAGCTGGATCTCAATGAAATAGCGCAGCAAGTCCTGGCGTCGGCCGCATACCGCGCGCAGCTCGCGCATGGTTCGCTCCAGCCCAAAACCCGGCGCCTTGCCCTCGGTGAAGAAACGGATCGCCGCTTGCACCTGCTCCGCGGACAGGCACAGGTGCTGCATCACGCCGCGCGCGGCGCTGATCTCGCGCTCTGAAACGCGCCCGTCCGCCTTGGCGATGCACCCCATGACGGCAAACGTGCTGCGGAAAAAGACCGCACTGACGATGCGTGGATCGCCCTCGCCTGCCGCATCCTCATCATTCCCGGCGTTGCGGTCGTACTGATGACCGAGCAGCACCCCGAGCAGAGCGCCGATCGGCCCGGCACCGACCACCGCGCCGATCAGACCGCCGATGAGTTTTCCTTTCCACTGCATGCAGATTTCTTGACCGTGCCTCGGGCGGGCGGCACCATGCGCGCCTCGCCCCACAGGGCGGCTATCCTACCAGCCACCATCTCCAGCGCCTCGCTCCTCATGTCTGCCGCGACCGTCTTTCATTCCAACGTCCGGGAGTTGCCCCTCATCCATCGCGGCAAGGTGCGCGATATCTACGCCATCGACGCCGAGCGCATGCTGATCGTCACGACCGATCGTCTGTCGGCCTTCGACGTCGTGTTGCCCGATCCTATTCCGGACAAGGGCCGCGTGCTCACCCAGATTTCCAATTTCTGGTTTGCGCACACAACGCACATCGTGCCCAACCAGCTCGTGAAGTTGCCGCTCGAGGAGATCATTCGGGACGCCGGCACGCTGGAAGTGCTGCGCGATCGCAGCGTCGTGGTGCGACGACTGCAACCGCTGCCGCTCGAGGCGGTGGTGCGCGGCTACCTGATCGGCTCGGGCTGGAAGGACTATCAGCGTGACGGTGCCGTCTGCGGAATCGCGCTGCCCAAGGGCCTGCGCCTTGCGGATCGGCTGCCGGAGCCCCTCTTTACACCCGCCACCAAAGCCCCTTCAGGGCAGCACGATGAGAACATCGGGTTCGACGCCGTGGCGCAGCTGGTGGGGCGGGAGCGCGCCGAGCAGGTGCGTTCGACAGCGATCGCGCTCTACCGCTTTGCCGTCGATCACGCTGCGGCGCGCGGCATCATCATCGCCGACACCAAGTTCGAGTTCGGAACCGATGCCGCTGGAAAGCTGGTGCTCATCGATGAGGTGCTGACGCCGGATTCGTCGCGCTTCTGGCCGGCCGATACCTGGAACCCGGGCTCAAGCCCGCCGAGCTTCGACAAGCAATTCGTACGCGACTACCTCGAGACTCTCGACTGGAACAAGCGCGCCCCGGGTCCGCATCTGCCGCCGGAGATCATCAGCAAGACCAGCGAAAAGTACCGCGAGGCGCTCGAGCGCCTGACGACCTGAGTTTCACGCATTCGCGGACGGCCGTGGGGTAATAACTGACGACTGCGCCGGTCCAGCGGCACGGTCCGGTGCTTGCCAGCCGCCACGCCGCCATGCAAGGCTCGCGCAATGTTTCACGTGCAGCAACGCATCGAGCGAGTGCTGTTCGAACCGACAGGACTGCCGGCCGAGCAAGCCTGGGCACCTGCGTTGCGGCTGTTGCGCTATCCGTACGCGCTGATCCGCGATCTGTGGAAGGGCGATCTGAACCTGCGCGCGATGAGCCTCGTGTACACGATGCTGCTCGCCATCGTGCCGCTGCTCGCCTTTGCCTTTTCCGTATTGAAGGGCATGGGCATCCATCGCGACCTCGAGCCGCTCGTCTATGAGTTCTTCCGGCCGGTCGGCGAGCACGCGGCCGAACTCACCGCACGCGTCATGGCCTTCGTCGACCGGATCCAGAGCGGCGTTCTCGGCTCGCTCGGCCTGGCCTTTCTCATCTATACGGTGATCTCGACGATTCAGAAGGTCGAGGAGAGCCTGAACTTCGTCTGGCGCGTGGAACGGCCGCGCAGTTGGGCACGCCGCATCAGCGAGTACCTGAGCCTCATGATCGTTGGGCCGATCCTGACGGTGGCCGCCTTCGGTCTCACCGCGACTCTCGGCAGCACCACCTTCGTGCGCTGGCTCACTTCCTTCGAACCCTTCGGCACACTGATCTATGTCGGGGGCCGGATTGCGCCGTACGTGCTGGTCACGGCGCTATTCGCCTTCATGTATTCCTTCATCCCGAACACGCGCGTACGCGCGCTGCCCGCGCTCGTCGGCGGGCTCACGGCCGGCATTCTGTGGGTGCTCGTCGGCGCAGCCTTCGCCGCGTTCGTCCGCTACGCGCTGCGGCTGACCGTCGTCTACGCCGGCTTCGCGATCTTCCTCACGGCGCTCATCTGGATCTACATCGCGTGGCTGATCGTGCTGATTGGCGCGCAGATCTCCTTCTATGTGCAGAACCCGCAGTATCTGCGCACCGGCCAGGTCGACATCCGGCTCACCAGCGCGCTCGCCGAGCGCCTGGCGCTCAACATAATGACCCTGGTCGGGCAGGACTACCGTACCGGCAAGCAACGCTGGACGACCAATGCGCTGGCGCTGCGTTTCGACGTTCCCAGCGCGACGCTCGCCGTCGTCATTCACTCGCTGGAAAGTGCGGGTCTGCTGGTCGCGACCGAAGAGGAAACCTGGATGCCCGGCCGTGACACCAGCGAAATCACGCTCGCTGGGATTGCCGACGCCGCGCGCCGCCATCACGGCGGGGAGCCGCGCGTTCACGTGCGCGGCACGCGCCTGGCCGACGAGCTGGCAGCCGAGATCGACGCCGCCATCCATGAACGCTTCAAGGGGAAGACCCTGCACGATCTGCTCAAGGGCCAGGCATCATAAGGCGCCGCTCCCGGGCCCCGACGAGCAGACATAATCTGGCGCCGTATAGCCCCACCGCCAGCGCCGGGTGACGGCCATCGCAGATTTGCCCAATTCCGACCGCCAGCGGTCTTGGCGTTCCTGCGAGCCGACAACGCTGTGAATACCGTCAATCTGTTCAATCGCCGTCCCGTCGATGCTACGCCCTCAATGGCCAATACTGACCCGTTCTCTGCCCTGCGCGGACCTGCAAAGGCCGCGTTCTTCGAGCCCTACGCGCGGCTGGTACAGCTCCTGTATCCGCGCGCACGGGGCGTCGTCTTCTATGACGCGAGCGGCAAGATGGTCTGGCAGCAGAAGGACGCCGACGTCGAGAGCACTCTCTCGGGCCAGGTGCGTGCACTGGTGCAGGAGGCCGCGGATCCCGATAAGAGCCGCCGCAGCGGCTCGGAGCGGCTACTGAACGATTCGACGCCTGCCTACCTGCTGTGGCTGCGCGACGAGCGTGACGCACCTCTCGGCATCCTGGGCGTCACCTGCAAGCCGCCGCCGGGCCGCACCCCAGCCGCCACCATCGGCGAAGTCGAGAAGACCCTGCAGCCGGTACTGCAATGCATCGCGCGCGAGATTGCCACGCTGCGTCGGATTCCGAACAGCAACCAGGACCAGACCGCCACACGACTGCAGCACTTCGAGTGGCTGGCCCACAAGGCGCTGCCTCTCATCAATTCTGCGACCAGTACCGAACCCCTGCGGGAGCTCCTCGCCGCCATCGTGTCGCGGACCGACGCGGCTCTCGGCGCAGTCGTCGTGCCCGACAGCTCGATCCGCCTCATCGTCGAGTCGCCGGGTTGGAGCACCGAGAATGCAAAGGACGCCCTGCGTCGTGCGCATCGGCAGGTATTGTCGTGGGTGCAGCTCGAACGGCGCACTTTTCTCAGCAGCAGGCCTTTCAAGCAGGATCCGGACGAGGATACGGACGCCGATTCGTTCGGCGCCCTTGAGCCCGAGCCACAGCCGGAGTCGTCGTCGCGCGCGCAATCCGGCCCGCTCTCTTATCACGTCATCGCGACGCCCATCTCCGCAGCGACCGGACCAGCCGATCGGCTACGTCGCGCTGCTGCGCTCGCCGTTCGCCTCCGAGTTCGGTGACACCGAGGAGCAGCTCCTGGAGCGCATCGGCCCCCTGATCCCGACTCTCATCGAGCGCGACTACGATCCGATGACCAACCTGCGCTCGGCTGCCGGCCTGGAACGTGCCGCGCGCGTGCTATCTCCCGCTGCCAGCTCCAACACGTCGGCCAGCGTGATCTTCTTCGATGTCGTCGGGCTCAGTGCCTATAACCGCGAGCGCGGCGGACCGGAAGCGGATCGGCTGATCCGCCACGTTGCCAAGCTTCTGCGGCCGCCCCAGCTACCCGAAGAGGCCATCAGCGCCCGCATCGACGGCGGTCACTTTGCCTGCCTGCTGCCACGTCAGGACGCGGAGGAGGCCGAAGAGATCGCTGAGCGTGTCCGTGAAGCCGCGCGCAAACAGAGTCCTTCGAAGCGGACCACAGACTCCCCAGTGGAGCTGAGAAGTGGCGTCGCCGCGGTCACGCCGACTGCTGCGGGTCTGCGCTACGCCCTCGTCGCGGCGCGGGCAGCGGCGCAACCGCCGGCGCCAGCTGCCGCTGCCGCCACTCCTGCCTCGCGATCTGCGGCAACTGTCGCCGCTCCTGCAGCGCAGGAGTCCTCACGGCTCTTGGTACCGGTTCGCCTGCGCGAGGCGCTGCGCGATAACCGGCTGAAGCTTTTTGCCCAGCCGATGCGCCCGGTGCGCGATCCGAAACGCCCCGTCCGACTCGAGCTGCTGCCGCGCATCATCGACGAGCAGGGCAAATTGATTGCGCCGCTCGAGTTCCTGTCCACGGGATCCGACCGCGACGCCCTGACAGAGCTTGACCGCTGGGTGATGAGCACGGCGCTGAGCGCGCTCGCCGCCAGGGCCAAGCGCCTCGGCAAGCGCCCGATCGAGCTCTCGCTCAACGTTTCGCCCCGCTCCCTTGAGGTGGCGGACTTCCACGATTGGATGGCCGAGCAGCTGCGGCGCGAAGTCCTTCCGCCTGAGCAGTGGCTGTTCGAGATCGCCGAGACCACGGCCGCGAACCATGGCCGGGACGTCGCGCGCTTCGCCAAGCGCATGCTGCGCGCCGGCGCACGCATCGTCATCGACAACGTGGGTGGGGCCGCCTGTGGCCGCCTGCAGGCGCACGGCGCCAGCTCGATCAAGATGGATGGCACGCTGCTGCGCGACGTGGTGAAGGACGTGCGCGCGCAGCGCCTGGTGGAAGCGCTTGCGCAGTGGGCGAATGCCAGCCGCATGGACACGGTCGCGGCACAGGTCGAAACCGAGCAGGTGCGTGACTGGCTGGTGCAACTCGGAATCGACTATATCCAGGGTTACGTGATCAGCAAGCCGCAGCCGCTAGAAGAGGTGCTCAACGAGCTGCTCGAGCCCACTGCCGAGCAGGCCCTGTTCGGCTCCTGACGCGCCCGCTACGCCTGCGGCTCACGCGCCGGCGATGGTCATCTCGCCGAGCAAGACCGAGCCGGTGCGCACCGTACCGCGCACATCGACATCACTGCCGACCGCCACGATCCCGCGCTGCAGGTCGCGCAGGTTCCCAGCGATGGTGATCTCGTGCACCGGATACTGGATCTCGCCACGCTCGACCCAGAAGCCGGACGCACCGCGCGAGTAGTCGCCGGTCACCGTGTTGACGCCCTGCCCCATCAGCTCCGTCACCAGCAGTCCCGTATCCATGCGCCGCAGGAGCGCAGACCGGTCTTCCGCACCGTGTGCCACGAGCAGGTTGTGGACGCCGCCCGCATTGCCGGTCGTCTGCAGGCCGAGCTTGCGGGCCGAATAGGCGCTCAGGATGTAGCCCTGCAGAACTCCATCCTGCACCAGCTCGCGATCGCGCGTTGCGACCCCTTCGCTGTCAAAGGCGGCACTGCCGATTCCCTTCAGGATGTGCGGGCGCTCGGAGATCTGCAGGAAGCCGGGAAATATCTGCTGCCCGGCGGCGCCGAGCAGAAACGATGAACGCCGATACTGGCTGCCGCCGCGAATCGCCGTGAGAAAGTGCCCGAAGAAGCCGCGCGCCATTTCCGGCGTCAACATGACCGGTGCGCGTCGCGTCGTCAGTTTGCGCGATCCCAGACGCGCGACCGTGCGCAGCGCACTCTCGCGCCCGACGCGCTCGGCCTGCTCCAGCTCATGCCAGTCGCGCGCCGTCGTGTACCAGTAATCGCGCTGCATCTCATCGCCTGCGTTCGCCACGACGGCGCAGCTCAGGCTGTGCGAGGTGCTCTCGAAGCCGCCGATGAATCCGTGGCTATTGCCATAGACCCGCATGCCGCGATGCGTACCGAGCGAGGCGCCTTCGGAGTTGCGCACGCGCGGGTCGACCGCGAGTGCCGCCGCCTCGCACGCCCTGGCAATCTCGATCGCGGCCTCGGGTGATATCTCCCAGGGATGCGAAAGCGCAAGATCCGGCAGCTCGCGTGCCATGAGCTCCGCGTCCGCGAGCCCGGCGCACTCATCCGCCGCGGTAAAGCGTGCGATGCTGCAGGCCTTGAGGACCGTGTCGCGAATCGCCTCGCGCCGCAGGTCCGCCGTGCTAGCGGAGCCCTTGCGATGATCGAAGTAGACCGTGATGCCCAGGCCGCGATCGCGCTGGTATTCGAGCGTATCCACTTCGCCCAGCCGCACTGTTACGTTCAGACCCGTATCGAGGCTCACGCCCACCTCCGCCTGACTCGCGCGCTCGGCGCGCGCCTCCTCGAGCGCGAAGGCCACGAGCGCCTCGAGATCCGGGCGTGTGAGCGAAACGACGGCGTGCTCCTCGGCTGCCATGTGCGAACCTGCAAGACCCGCGGGAAGGCCCGGCATTCTAGCCGCCGGATTGCCAATGTGCATCCGCCACAGGATACTCCGCGCACCGAAATCGGCCGCGTGTTGCTGGAATGCAGCCTTGATCAGCGCACCAACAGGCAATGAACCCGCCGTTGCCGAAGAAAGCACGCGCGCGCTCATCGCCGTCAATGCTGTGACTGTCGTGGTAGCCATCGCCCTGCATTGGCCGGTCGCGACCCTACTGTGGCCGTACTGGATCCAGAGCGTAGTAATCGGCTACTTCAGCCGCCGGCGCATGCTCGCGCTGGGCCGGTTTTCGACCGCCGGGTTCCGGATGAACGACCAGCCGGTCGATCCAACGCCGCAGGTCCAGCACAAGGCCGCCAACTTTTTCGCTCTTCACTACGGGTTCTTTCATCTCGTTTACCTGGTGTTCCTGATCTCCGTCTCCAGCGGCCTCGAATGGTGGGACTGGCTTGGCCTGGGTCCACTGGGGATTTCCTTCGTGTGGAACCACCGCGCCTCGTATCAGCACAACCTCGAGGCGGATCGGCGTGGCACACCAAACATCGGGACGCTGATGTTCCTGCCTTACCTGCGCATCATTCCGATGCACTTCACGATCATCCTCGGCGCCGCGGTCGGCGGCCAGAGTGTGCTCGCCGTCCTGCTGTTCGGCGGACTCAAAACCGTTGCGGACGTGCTGATGCATCACGTCGAGCATCATCTCTTGCAGAGATCCCGGGAACCAGCAGCCGCATGAGCCGCCGCCGTCACGACGAGGGCGCACCGGACCCGGAACGGCCCAGCAAGGGCGAGCGCAAACGCGCCTCGCACGAGCTGCAGGAGCTCGGCGAGGCGCTCATCGGCCTGCCGGATGCGGTCCTCGACGAGCTGCAGCTGCCCGAGAACCTGCACGATGCAGTGCTGGCGGCACGGCGCTTCTCGAGTCACGCTGCGCAGCTGCGACAGCGCCAGTACATTGGCAAGCTGATGCGTAAGGTCGATGCGCAGGCAATCCGGGCCGCCGTCGATGCACGCCGGCAGCAGGAGAACGCCGCTGCGCGTCAGTTCCATCGCATCGAGCGGTGGCGCGATCGGTTGCTGCGGGACTGCGACGTCGCGCTTAGCGAGCTCCTGGTCGAACAACCACGGGCTGACGCGGCGCGCCTGCGGGCGCTGGTCGCGGGCGCCGTCGAGGAAGCGCAGCACCAGCGCGCGCCGCGCGCTGCGCGCGAGCTGTTTCAGTACCTGCGTGCGTTGTTCGTGTCGACGAGCCCTTGAGGTCAGCGCGCCGCGCCGGCGTGCAGGTCGCGCATGCTACAATTCCAGCATGAAACCGCTGGTCGGCATCATCATGGGCTCAGCCTCCGACTGGGAGACGATGCGTGCAGCGGCGGAGGTTCTGGAGCGCCTCGGCGTCGCACATGAAGTGCGTGTGGTCTCAGCGCATCGGACCCCGGACCTGTTGTTCGAGTACGCAAGCACCGCGCAGCAACGCGGCCTCGAGGTCATCATCGCGGGTGCCGGCGGCGCCGCCCATCTGCCGGGAATGACGGCGGCGAAGACCACGCTGCCGGTACTGGGTGTTCCGGTGCAGTCGAAAACGCTGAGCGGACTCGATTCACTGTTGTCGATCGTGCAGATGCCGGCCGGCGTCCCGGTGGCCACCGTCGCCATCGGCACCGCCGGCGCGACCAACGCCGGACTGCTGGCCGCCGCCATCCTCGCCAACAAGCATCCGCAGGTTGACCAGGCGCTCAAGGCCTACCGGCAGAACCAGACCCAGGAAGTGATGAAGGCCGGCGATCCGCGCCGTACCACGGCTCCCGCAGGATGAAAATCGGCATCATCGGTGCCGGCCAGCTCGGACGCATGCTGGCCCTGGCTGGATTTCCTTTGGGACTCAGCTTTCAGTTCGTCGATCGCAGCGCCGACGCACCCGGCGGGCAGGTTGCACCGATACTGGTGGGCGAGCTCGACGACGTGGCTGTGCTCACCGAGCTCGCTCGCCATAACGATGTGGTCACCTTCGATTGGGAAAATGTGTCGGCGCAAGGGCTGGCGGCAATTGAAGCGCATACGACCGTGCTGCCGCCGCCGGCTGCGCTCGCAGCCTCGCAGGATCGGCTCGCAGAGAAGGAGTTGTTCCGCAAGTTACGCATACCGACGCCCGAATTTGCCGTCGTCGACAGTGACCTAGACCTCGAGCGCGCCGCGAAGAAAATCGGCCTGCCCGGTGTGCTCAAGAGGCGCCGGCTCGGCTACGATGGCAAGGGCCAGCACGTGCTGCGGCAGACATCCGATCGCTCCGCCGCCTGGCGCGCACTCGGTGGTCAGGCGCTCATCTTTGAAGCGTTCGTAGATTTCAGTCGCGAGGTATCGATCATCGGTGCGCGCAGTCGCAACGGTGAAATTCGCACCTATCCGCTCGCCGCCAATGTGCACGCGCACGGCATCCTGAGCTACACGACCGCGCCTTATGTTCACCGTTCGCTGCAGCGGCTGGCCGAGCGCCACCTGCGCCGCGTGCTGCAGCACTTCAACTACGTCGGCGTTCTCGCCATCGAGTTCTTCGTGGTGCGCGGGCGGCTGCTCGCCAACGAGATGGCCCCGCGCGTGCACAACTCGGGGCACTGGACCATCGAAGGGGCCATGACAAGCCAGTTCGAGAATCACCTGCGCGCCATACTCGGCTGGCCACTCGGCAGCACCGCGGCAACCGGGCACTCCGCCATGCTCAATTTCATCGGCCGGCTGCCGGATCGGACCCGCTGGCTCAGGGAACCCAACCTCTTCTTCCACGATTATGGAAAGCAGGCGCGAGCGGGGCGCAAGCTCGGCCATTGCACGGTCATTGAGCCCACCGCGGCGCGCCGCGACCTGCGTCTCAAGCGCCTGCTGAGCCTGCGCGAACGCTCGATTTCTGTTGGCTGAGGGATTCCCTTAAACTCTGGCCAAACCCGGCACCAATGCGTGCCAATCACGGGCACTCAATGTATCTCGAGCTCTTCAAACTCAACGAGCTGCCGTTCCGCCTCAGCCCGGATCCCTCGTTCCTGTACCTCAGCAAGCACCATGCGCGCGCCAAGGCGTACATGGAGTCGACGATCTGGTTCACGGACGGATTTGTCGTCATCACCGGCGAAATCGGCTCGGGCAAGACCACGCTGATCGAGACCTTCCTGCGCGAGCTCGAGAAGGACGTCGTGGTGGCCCAGGTCAACCAGACACAGGTGTCGGCCACCGAGTTCTTGCAGGCAGTGCTGGTGCAGTTCGGCTTTTCGCCGTTCAAGATGAAGAAGGCCGAGGTGCTGAGCACGCTCAACAGTTTCCTCATCGAGCAGTACGCCAACAATCGCAAGGTGCTGCTGATCGTCGATGAGGCGCAGAACCTCAGCAACAAGGTACTCGAAGAGATCCGCCTGCTATCGGGAGTGGAGACCACCAAGGAAAAGGTGCTGCGGATCATCCTCGCCGGTCAGCCGGAGCTCAACGACAAACTGAGCTCGCCCGAGCTGGTACAACTCGCACAGCGCATTCGCCTGCGTTTTCACCTGACGCCGCTCTCCCGGGCCGACACGCGCGCCTACATCCAGCACCGCCTCGAGGTCTCAGGATCGCAGGGGCGGCAGATCTTTGACGAAGAGTGCTTCGCCCCGATCTTCACATACACCGGCGGCATCCCTCGGCTCATCAATACGCTGTGCGATACCTCGATGATGGCTGCCTTCGCCAGGGACATGGATCACGTCTCCGCAGCTGAGGTCCGTACGGCCATCGATGAGCTGCAGTGGGTCGAGTACACCTCGCGCGCCCACCGGCTGCTGGCGCCGATCGTCGAGCGCGTGCCGAGCGGCGATCCGTCCGCACAGTTGGCGCGTGTCCTGATCGGCTTCGAGGGCCAGACGGTGCTGGAGCGACCGCTGCGTGCGGGCCGCCTCATCATCGGTCGCACGCCCGATAACGATTTGCCGATCGACAGCAAGTTCGTCAGCCGGCACCACTGCCAGATCATCACCACGCCGGAGAGCTGCGTGATCGAGGATCTCAACAGCACCAACGGCATCTACGTCAAGGGCAAGCGCGTGCGCAAGCACAATCTCAACGACGGAGACGTGGTACAGATCGGCAAGCACGAGATCATGTATGTCGACGAGCGCTTGCCGAAGCAGCAGCGTGCGGCGGGCGAGCCACCAGAGGTACGCACCTCTCCCGGCGAGTCGGATTTGGCACAGGCAGCAGCGCCGCTGCAGACCTGAGCCGGCGCTGCGCGACGCAGGCGGCTCAGCGCAGAGAGTTTTCGTCCAGCGGAGTGCCGCGATACTCCCCGCGCTTCGCGCGGTAGTCACGGCGTTTGAGCAGCACCACGAGCCCCCCGAGCACGCAGAAGGCCGCGAGCACCAGCAGGATGTCGGACCAGGGATGGCGCGCGAGGAAATAGGAAGCGACAGCAGCGCCCAAACCCGCGGCGATATAGAGGTACGGCAGTGCCTCGTACAGGGGCTTGGAGAGTCTGACGATGCGGTATTCCATCCCAGACATCGTAGTCAAACGTCAGCAGCGAATAAACAACGACTCCCCCGTTGGCGATGGGGCGCTGCCGCATCCGTTTCCCGGTCAGGGTCGAATCGAGGATCCTGCCTTTACCGGCAGAGGCAACTGCCGCGTGCGCCCCAGAGCCGTGTGACATATCGGGGCAAGGAGCCCTGCGCCGGCGCCGTGGCTCGAGACGGCGAGGCCGTGGCGTTTGTGCGGCGCGCTGAGGCGCGCGAATTCGGGATCAGCGACGGTGATTTTCGCGCCATGGCTGGGTTCAGCCGTGCCGGCGCGAGCTGGAGAACAGCGCGAGTATGCGCTCCACCAGCGAAGGCTTCAGCGCCTTCAGGTCCAGGTCCCTGCCTGGATCGTCGATGGGCGTGGCCTGCAGTGCGCGCAGAAGGTCGCTTGGCAGAGTCATCTTGAAGGAGCCGGTGATCGAAGGATTCGGCGTCATCGTGTTCCTACCCAGGTGACAGATTTCGCTTCGAACCTTAGAGGCGAAGACGTCAACGAGGTGTGCTGACGTTCACGGCGGGGCGAAATTAGTCAAACGGGTGCGTGTCGCTGCGAACGCGGTCACGCACCCGTGGAGATATGACAAATGCGGCAGCCGCCCTATATCTCGAGAAAGAAGACATCCACCATCAGGGCGCGCTTGGGGCGCCCTTCAGTCACGGCCCAGGCCCGGTACGGGAGGATGTTTCCCGCCGCGTCGTAACGCTTGCTGAATCTTGGAATCGTATCGAATGAGAGAATTCCGAGTCGCTCCGGCATCAACATCTCATCGGGCGTCGACACGCCGTCCGCATTGATGTCGCGCCACAGCCGCAAAGCCGGCCAGATCGTATCCGCGCTGGTGATATAGCCGTCATCGTTGCCGCCCAGCGCGGGCGAGTCGTATTGCGCGAGGCCCACGAAACCGTTCGGCGCGTTGGTGCCATCGAGGAGCATCGGCGTGCCGACACCGAACAGTTCAGCGCCGTTGTCGACCACGCCATTGCCGTTGCGATCCAGGGCGAGAAAAGCCTCATCTCCGCCCGGCCTCACCCATTGCACGTGATTGAGACGGCCGTTGTTATCGACGTCGAAGTAGACACCCACTCCCGCGCTGCCGAGCTGGATGCCGTCCTTGCCCACGTCCACGACGATGGGGCTGCAGCTGGCCCATGCGGCGCCACCCTGCAGTGCTAGCAAGAGGATCAATAGGCGGCCACGTAGCCGCCGGAAAGTGCTTGTCATGTGCTGGCCCTCCCTGGCCGTTCACGGAGTGCAGGTGCAAAAGGGATCGCAACCGCCGCCAGAGCGAGGCGGAGGAGGTGGTAGCTTCACCATGGGGAATACGACGCTGTTGCCGTAAGTAGCGTCCTCTCCACCCAGCGTGATGTTGATGCCCATGCCCGAAAGGTTGACCCATGCATCCTTGGCGCGCCCCACATAAGAAAACGTGCAATAGTGCGTCGACGGCGCGTTCCAGCCATACCAGCCCGAAATCGGGTATCCCGCGGGGATTGTCTCGGGTACGAAGACAGAGACCTGGAACCCTGCGGGCCACCGCGTGAATTGCAGGGCACGCTGTGCAGTCAAAGGTGTGGTATCAGGACAAGTGAGCGTATAGCCGCCGCCCACCGTCATCGTCAGCGCATCGGTTCGGCCGTCCACGATCATGCCCACCTCGACACGTTCGCCTGAACTGACCTGATGGGGGGCAGAGAGTCGAACTCCGACGCTGGCCGCATTCGCCTGCCCCAGCGAACTTGCCAGCATCACTCCTATCCATGTGCTTGCGTACTTCATTGCTGCGCCTCCATTCTCTGTACCTTCAGCTGCTTGGCGAACTCGCCGGATGCGATGCCATTCACGAGGAGCTTGACCTCGGCATCAATGTCGTCCGGGGTTATCGTCATTTGTCCGCCCTGCTCGCGCAGGTATGCTTCCAGAATGCGCTGCCGCTGTTGATCGAGTGAATCCAGCAGACCGGCTGCCCATCGCCGCTCCTGCTCCGCACGGACACGGCCGGTCTGGTACGCGTACGCGAGGAATGCAGCGCTGTCGGTCTTCTGTCTGGCTGAAATCTGCGCCTTGACCTTGGCCCCGAAGCCTTCAGCAATGTCCAGCTCCTGCGTGCTTGCCCGTTGCCTCGGTCCACCCTTCTCCACATACAGCCTCATCGCCTCGATGTCCTCGTCGCGGAAGCCGCGGGCTTTGAGGGCTGCGCCATAGACTGCGAACGCCTGTGGTTCTCGAAAACCCTGGAGGCGCGCGGGCAGCGGATCCCACTGCGGGAACTGGGCGAGATCGACGGAATAGGAGCCATCGCCATTTGGCGTCAGGCCGAACTCACTCAGGTCTCCCAGCGGGCGCTTCGTGTCGATCGCACGCTGCAGACGCCAGTGCGTCTCGAACCATTGCTGGTAGGCATCCCTGTCCCTCACGATGCCCGTCAGCGACTGGGCGTTGACCCGCGCATGGGTGCCGAAATAGTCACGAATGAGGGCCGCCAGCTCCGCGTTGCCCGGCGCCGCGGGCGCCTTGATCTTTTCGTCGAACTTCGCCGCGGGCGCTGCGCCGGCGAACGCAGCCAGGCAAACAACTGCCAGCGCGGCCGCGACGATGCCGAAGCAGCCGCGCGAGAGATTGATGCGCGGATCCGCGACGTCTCGCGATGTGGGTGGTCTAAACGTCGTAGTCATGGAATCTGCTCCTCCCTGTTTCAGATTGTCGGCGCCTGCAAATCCCGGATCGCCCCCCGGTCGGGCCGGTGCTGCAGCAAGGGCCCTGCCCGAGGGCGGCGGCGTACATCCTGCACCTGACACGGACCAGTCAATGTCCTTCCGCGCGGGCAAGTGTCCCGCACGGCGACGCTGGCAACTACGGACTTATGAGGTGAGTTTCGACAGATTTACCGGCGAGCCGCCGGCCGGACACACCGGGCCGATCAGGCGGTGCCGCCCACGGTCAGCGCATCGACCTTGAGCGTTGGCTGGCCGACGCCCACCGGCACGCTCTGTCCTTCCTTGCCGCACACGCCGACGCCTTCGTCGAGCTCGAGGTCGTTGCCCACCATGCTCACCCGTGTGAGCACATCGGGACCGTTGCCGATCAGCGTGGCGCCCTTCACCGGTGCCGTGACCTTGCCGTCTTCGATGAGATAGGCCTCGCTCGCCGAGAACACGAATTTGCCCGAGGTGATGTCGACCTGACCGCCACCGAAGTTCACTGCGTACAGGCCTTTCTTCACCGAGCGGATGATCTCGTCCGGATCGTGCGGCCCGGCGAGCATGTAGGTGTTGGTCATGCGCGGCATCACCACATGCGCAAATGACTCGCGCCGGCCGTTTCCGGTCGGCTGCATGCCCATGAGGCGTGAATTGAGCTTGTCCTGCAGGTAGCCTTTGAGCACACCTTTCTCGATCAGCGTGGTGTACTGGGTCGGCGTGCCCTCATCGTCGATGTTGAGCGACCCGCGGCGCCCGGCGAGCGTGCCGTCGTCGACGACCGTGCACAATTCCGAGGCAACGCGCTGACCGATCCGGTTGGTGAACGCCGAGGTACCCTTGCGATTGAAATCGCCCTCCAGGCCGTGACCGATCGCCTCGTGCAGCAGCACGCCGGGCCAGCCGGGGCCGAGCACGACGGGCATAGTGCCGGCTGGCGCGGGAATTGCCTCGAGATTGACTATTGCCTGGCGCACCGCCTCACGGGCGTATGTGATGCAGCGTTCGAGCGTGATCTCGTTGAGCCCGAAACGACCGCCGCCGCCACTGAAGCCCTGCTCGCGGCGTCCGTCCTGCTCGGCGATCACGGACACGTTGATCCGCACCAGCGGCCGCACATCCGCCGCCATCACTCCGTCGCTGGTCATCACCAGGACCACTTCGTGCAATCCGCTCAGGGAGGCCATCACCTGCACGATGCGCGGGTCCATGCGGCGCGTCTCGGCATCGATGCGCGCGAGCAGATCGACCTTGTCCGCATCGCTCAGCGTCACGAGCGGGTCGATCGGCAGGTACAGCCGGTGTCCAGCCCGCGGCGTCCATGCCTGGACCGCCTTAGGTCCGCTGTGCCTGGCAATTGCGCGTGCGGCGCGTGACGCCTCCTCCAGCGCTGGCAGGATGATCTCGTCGGAATAGGCGAAGCCGGTTTTCTCACCGCTGATCGCGCGCACGCCCACACCCTGCTCGATGCTGTGACTGCCGTCCTTGACGATGCCGTCCTCGAGCGCCCACGACTCTTCGCGCGAAAGCTGGAAGTACAGGTCCGCACTGTCAATCGCGCTGCCCATGAGCGAGCCGAGCACGCGCGTGAGCCGGCTCTCGTCCAGGCCGGAGGGCGCGAGGAGCGACGCACGCGCGATTGCGAGGGGATTTTCCTGGACCGGCTTCATGTGTGCTGACGGCTCAATTCGCGAAGACCCGATGCTCGAGCGCCGGGAACGAACGGCGCACGTCTGCCTGACGCGCGCGATCGAGCTCGGCGGTCACGACGCCCGTGCCGCGCGGCAGGCGCGCCAGCACTCGTCCCCAGTAGTCGACGATCATCGTGTCTCCATAGGTCTCGCGCCCGTTGGCATGCAGGCCAGACTGTGCCGGTGCCAGCAGGAAGCACAGGTTCTCGATGGCGCGCGCACGCAGCAGCGTTTCCCAATGAGCGCGGCCGGTGGGTGCGGTAAATGCCGAGGGCAGGCTGAACACTTCGGCGCCGGCCGCGGACATCTTTCTGAACAGTTCCGGGAAGCGCATATCGTAGCACACGGCGAGTCCCAGCCTGCCGACCGGAGAATCTAGCACCACAGGTTCGCGTCCGTGCACGATGGTGGCTGACTCGCGGTATGCCTCGGCCTTATCCGGCACCTTGACGTCGAAGAGGTGGATCTTGTCGTAACGCGCGCGGCGCTCACCGCGCTCGTCGTACACGAGACAGGCCGCTGCGGCGCGCCCGTCCGAGCCTGTGCGCAGCGGAATCGTACCACCAATGATCCAGAGCTTGAGCCGGCGTGCCGTCGCAGCGAGAAACTGCTGGATCGGCCCGTCGCCGTCGAGCTCGGACACTGCGAGCTTGTCGGCTTCGCTGCGCCCCATGATCGCGAAATTTTCCGGCAGGGCCGCGAGCACCGCGCCCTGCGCGGCAGCTTGTTCGAGCAGCCGCGCGGCGGTCTCGAGGTTGGCCGCCACTTCCGGCCCCGAGGTCATCTGGATCGCTGCAACCCTGCTCATCCCTTGTCCTTCTTCTTCTCCACGACGTGCAAGGCATTTTCACTCTTCTTGATCTCGGACGCCTCGACCCGCTGCACATTCGGGCTCTCCCACGAGCCGGTGATGCGGTAGTAGCCACGCGCCAGGCCTTTGAGCGGCTCCTTGAAGATCTGCGAAAAGACCAGCATCGCCGCGCCGATGGCAGGCCCGCCGGCGATGAGCCCGGCGGCCGGCAGAGAGGGACCGAAGCTGCCGGTGACGACCACGGTCTGATCGTAATCGTGGCGCGCCAGGCCGGTGCGACCGACCATGCCGATCTCCGCCGCGGGACCCTTGAGCAGCAGGTTCTGCGTGTAAGCGTCACCGTTCTCGAGTGAGAAGTCGCCGTGAATGCTGTCGAAGGCGAACCCCTTGTCGGTCAGGTCGGAGAAATCGAGCGACAGTCGACGTGGGAGTGTCGTTATGCTCAACAAACCGAATACGCGTCCCGCTCCCGGCTGGATGTTGAGGAGCTGACCTTCCTGGACGTCGACCTTGATCGTGCCGTTGAGGCGGTCGAACAGCGTCGCGTTCGGCGTGCCCGGCCAGGTCAAATCCGCTGTGATCACCGCGTGCTTGGCCGCAGCCGAGGGACCGTAGCCGAGATCGATCAGAGTCTGCTTCAGGTCGGTGCTCACGAGGCTGGCGGTAAGGGTACCGTGTTGACCGGTCGGCGGATTGGTCCAGGTCCCCGTGGCGCTGAGCTCGTGGCTCGTCGATTTTGCAACGAAGGATTGCAGGCTCAGGCCGCCGGGTATGCGCTTGAGCTCCGCGCGCGTGAACCCCAGCTGTTTGCCATACGCATCGAGCTGGCCGACAGTGACCCTGACGTTGGGCCACAGCGTTGGGTCTGCCTGACTCTCGGCCCCGGATGCCGGCGAAGTGTCCACCGCCTCGAGGCTCAACTGAGTCATGTCGATGATCAGCGGCTCTTCCGCGCTGAAATCGAATGGCACGAGTACCGTGCCGTGCGCCTTCGGCCCATCCACGGTGACGGCCCAGGCACGCTCGCCTGCCAACAGGCTCCCGCTCACGTCCGGGAAGCGCATGCCGAACACACGAAATTCGCCGATCGTGAGATCGACGCTGCGCAGGTAATCCGACACCGGCCGTGAGCGGGCCCTGGTGCCAGTGTCAGAAGAGTGCAGTGCCAGCCAATCGGATAGATCAAGGCGCGCGACGCTGCCGCTCACCTCGAGGCCGCGACCCGATGGCAGTCGCGCATCACCCTCCCCCAACCGCACGCCGCCGCGATCGAATGCCCAACCGTAGTCCTCGCGCCGGAAACTGAGTTGCGACCGGACGTCACTGCCGTAGGCCGCATGAACGAGTGCGGTGGAGGAATCCGGCCATTGCACCTCGACATGAAGCGGCCGCGTGTCGCTCGCGGCCTTCGCGAGAGGCTCCGGCAGGTTGATCGCGGCGCCACGCAACGAGGTGTTGATTCGCAGCACGAGCGGGCGGCGCGGCATCGTGTCGGCGGCGTCTGAGTCGGAGTCGGCGGGAACTCGCATGAAGCCCCGCCATTCGAGCGTCCCGTCCGCCGCCACTGTGTCGGGTACCCCGAAGGCGCGATGCAATGCCGCGACCGGAGTCTGCGCGCGCACGCGGATGACGTTGTCTGTCTGCCCGCGAGTACTGTTCGACTCCGGCGCGATATCGACGTGGGCCGGTCCCCCCAGATAGCTGGCGGTGAGATCGGTGGCGCTCACGAGTTTGTTGTTGACCTGGATCACGCCCTGCACCTGCTCGAGCGTGTGCCCGGTGTTGACCAGGGCAAGACTTCCCTGGTCTATCTGAGCGCTGACGAGAACCTTGTTCTGCTTCATGTCCTTGACCGGCAGCAGCAGATCGACCTTGGCAGTGACCGGGCCGTGACCACGCAGATCAGCAAACAGGCTCCCGAGGCTGTCGATCAGCGGGCTCTTCTGCAGGTAGCCGAGTGCCGCGCCGAGATCGCCCGCCGCCCGGCCGGCAATGGTGAGCTCGCCAGTACTGAAATCGACGAACTGGGCCCTGGAATTTTCGACCTTCAGGCCACTGAGCTCGGCGCTGTGCACGACGCCCGTGAGGCCGGCGTTGCGGAACTCGATGTCCGCGGCGAGATTCTCCAAATCCGGCCAGCCGGGCGCGTAATGCAGTCGCATCCCCTCGACCGGAAAGCTGATGCGAAACTCGCCGCTGCCGTCGCGGAAAGGAAAGTTGCGAGTCGGGCCGTCGAACACGAATTCGCCAGAGGGCGCGCGTCCCGCGAGTGGCGCCGCGTCGAGCCACGCGAGCACCTTCTCCGGCAACTTGTCGACTGGAAGGTAGTGCCACGCCTCGGTGAGCACGGCGTCGTGAAACTGGCTGTGGATCTTAAGTAACGGCGAGCTCGCGTCGCTCGGCAGCTTCAGGTCGAGATCTACGGTGGCATTCGCATGCGCATTGCGCACGGCGAACTGGCGGCTCGAGATGTGCCACCCGTCGAGCGCGTGCTCCCAGTCGACCTCGCCACGCGCGACATCGGCGTTCAGCGGGCCGCGGAACTTGTACGGCATGGAAAAGACAACCGAATTCGAGTCAATCGACAAGCGTCCCGAGGCATCGGAGGCGGCGAGCTCACCCCGCAACCCGCGCAATCCCGGGAGCTTCCCCACCGGTGCAAAACCAACGTCGGTGAAGCGTGCCGCGGCCTGGTAGTGCGCGCGCTCCGCACCGTTGGTCGAGTAGCTCAACTTCAACGCACGGACCTCACCCTCCGGGAGCAGCTCGAGGATGCGACTGCGCCACGTCCCTTCGGGCGCCACGACTGCGAGCGGCGCGAGGTTTTCGAGGCGCAAGTAACTCGCTTCGGCCTGCAGGCTCGTGCGCCCGTCGTCGCCCCGACTCCACGCGGCGAACAGCCGCGCCGGCTCCCAGCTGTGAGCGCGAGTGGCGAGCTTTACGTCGCGTCCGGTCAAACGCCACTGGCCCTCCTTGTGCTCGAGCCGGAAATCGCCAGCGAGGTTGGTGTAGGCCGTATCGTCCGACCAGCTCCCCGCAGCAGGAATTTCCACGTCCGCCAGGTTGAGCTGCAGCGAGCCACCGGTGACCTGCGAGCCAGTGAGGGCCGCGGACAGACGCACCCGGCCCCGGCCCGCGCTGGGCGTCGCGAGCGCACTGCCCAAGAACTCGTGCCAGCCGCGCAGGTCGATATCGTTCGTCTTGACGTCGAAGCGCCAGTCGAGTGCAGCAGGTGCGCCGAGATCGCCATGCGCCTCGCCGTCAACGGCCAGCCGCGTACCCATGCGGTCGGGAAGATCCATCTCGCCTTCCAGTTCGAGGTCATTGCGGTCACGCCGCAGGCCGACCTCGACTCCTGTCAGGATCAGGTCGCGGAGCTTCCCCTGCTGATCGGTAAAGGTGACCTTGGCGTCATCGATGCGCAGCAGCCCGGTCGGCAGGTCGTCGATCGTGAAGCGGCGCTCGTGTTCCGGCAGCGCCGCCTGCCCTTCGAGCTCGAGGCGCCCATCCGGCGTGCGCACAAAGCCGATTTCCGGTCGCAGCAGCGTGATGCGCGCCGGGAGCGCCTCCGCATGCAGCAGTGCGCGCCACATGTCGAAGCCGATGCTGGCAGCGCGCGCCTTTGCGAGCAGCGGCCCGCCCTGCGGCGCCCGTACCTGCACGTTGGTCACGTACAGTTCAGGCCCGAAGATGCGCCAGCGCGCGTCCATGCGCTTGAACCTGACATCGAGGTGGCTCGTGTCATTGACCCAGGCCTGAATCTGGTCGCGATATTCCGGCAGGTGGGTGATCGCGACGCGCATCGCGCCGAAGAGCAGCGCCAGCAGAATGATGAGCACTGCCGCGATTCCCGCGAGCCAGCGCAGCATGCGGCGCCTGACGGAGCGCGCGGGTGGCGCCGCTGTGGTTGGCGGGGTGACAGCTTCACTCACATCAGCACCACGTCGAACTGATGCACGGCGCAGAGCGCCTCGGTCTGCAGTCGGATCGGCTTGCCGACCAGTCCTTCGAGCTCTGCGAGCGCGGTCGATTCCTCATCGAGCAGCAGATCGATGACATCCTGGTGCGCCAGCACCATCAGTTGCTGGAACTCGAACTGGCGCTTCTGCCGCAGGATCTCGCGGAAGATTTCGTAGCAGACGGTCTCAGGCGTCTTGACGAATCCACGGCCCTCGCAGGTCGGGCACGGCTGGCACAACAGGTGCTCGAGGCTCTCGCGCGTACGTTTGCGCGTCATCTCCACGAGGCCCAGCGGCGAGACGCTCGAGATACTGGTGCACGCGTGATCATCATCGAGCGCCTTCTGCAGCGCCTGCAACACCTGGCGGCGGTGCTCCTCCTCCTGCATGTCGATGAAATCGATGATGATGATGCCGCCGAGGTTGCGCAGCCGCAGCTGACGCGCGATCGCCAGCGCGGCCTCGAGGTTGGTGCGAAAGATGGTCTCTTCGAGATTGCGATGCCCTACGTAGGCGCCGGTGTTGACGTCGATGGTGGTCATGGCTTCGGTCTGATCGATGATCAGATGCCCGCCCGACTTGAGTGGCACCTTGCGATCGAGCGCCTTCTCGATCTCCTCCTCGATGCCGTGCAGGTCGAAGATCGCCCGCGGTTGCGCGTAGAGCTCGATCTTGGCCGCACTCTCGGGCATGAACATGCGCGCGAAGTCGAGCATGCGCTGGTGCGCTTGTGCGTTGTCCACGCTCACCCGTCCCACACCTTCATTGAGAAGATCGCGCAGGACCCGTACCGGCAGGGGCAGGTCCTCATGCACGAGCTCTCCCGCCGCAGCCTTGAGCCCCTTCTCGCGAATGGCGTCCCACAGGCGCCTCAGGAACAGCATGTCGGCACGCATCGCCTCGAGCGAGGCGCCTTCGGCGGCCGTGCGTACGATGTAGCCGCCGCTCTCCTCGGGCGCTGCAAACAGGCTCACGGCTTCGCGCAGGCGGCGCCGCTCTTCCTCCGCTTCGATGCGCGCTGACACGCCCACGCCGCGCCCCTTGGGCATGTAGACCAGGTAGCGCGAGGGAATCGAGACGAAAGTCGTCAGCCGTGCGCCTTTGCTTCCGATCGGATCCTTGACTACCTGGACCAGGATCTCGTCGCCTTCGGTGAGGAGTTCGCGCACGTTCTCGGTCCGCGCCTCAAGTCCCTCCACATCAGGATTGCGCGCGGCAATGTCAGAGGCGTGCAGAAAAGCGGTGCGCGCCAGCCCGATCTCGATGAATGCGGCCTGCATGCCGGGCAGTACGCGCGACACGCGACCCTTGTAGATGTTGCCCGTGAGGCCGCGGCGGCTCGCGCGCTCGATGAATACTTCCTGCAGCATGCCATTCTCGAGCACCGCAGCCCGCGACTCGCGCGGGGTCGCGTTCACCAGGATCTCGGCAGTCATTACCGGAGAGGCGTTGGCATCCATAGATCAAATCCCGCGCGCTGCAGCAGGTCAGCGCTTTCGAACAGCGGCAGTCCCATGACGCCGGAGTAACTGCCGCTCAAGTGCGCGATGAACAGCGCTCCGTGCCCCTGCACCGCATATCCGCCCGCCTTGTCAGCGGGCTCACCGGTATTCCAATACCGTTCCGACTCGCCGGGCCGCAGCGCCCGGAAGGTCACCTGGCTGGTGCTCAAGCGTGCCTCGAGCCCGGCCCGTGTGCGCAGTGCCACCGCCGTCAGCACATCGTGAGTGCGATCCGACAGCCGCGCCAGCATCGTCGAGCATTCGATTTGATCGCGCGGCTTGCCAAAGATTTCATCCTCGACCACGACCGCGGTATCGGCCGCCAGCACCGGCCTGCCCTCTGCCACGGCGAATCGGGACCAGCCGGCTTCGGCCTTGTCACGCGCCAGCCTGAGGACGTAATCGCCCGGCGCCTCGCCGGGTTGACGCGCCTCATCCAGATGCACGGGCCGGACCGTGCACGCCACGCCGATCTGGCCGAGAAGCTCGCGGCGACGCGGTGATGCGGAGGCGAGATAAAGAAGTCCGGCTGACATGGCCGGTGAGATCCCATTGCCTTGCCACCCAAGCATTTGGGCGCACAATCCTGAAACCACTGTAAACGCGCGCAGGATAACATCCTGAACGCAGGTCGATGAACGAGATGTGAACGTGGTGGGATCGGTCCGCGTGGAGCGGTCGTTGGGAGCGCCTCAGTCCTTGTCCTGGCCAAACAGGCGCGACCAGAGCGACTCACTCTTAGGCAAACGACGGATGGCGCTCTGCGAGAGCACGGTCTGACGTGCCTCCTCGTAGAGTTCCTGCCCCAACGTCTTGTGGCGCCCGGTCGGAGAGCTGTCGACTGATTTGCGCCCCTTGTACGCCGGTCTCGGGTTCGAACCGCTGTCACCGCCCGACCCGTTGGAGGCCGCGCCTTTCGCAGCAGCAGCGGAGTTTCTCGGCTCGGCCGCGCGCGAGTGCTGTCCGGCGGCAGGCTCCGACGTGGTTTCCCCGTTCTCGGTCTTCTCGGACTTCACCTTGCGTTCCGCGAAGCGGTCATGCTCCGCGATGCTGACGCGCTTGAGCGCGGCGGACTCGAAGAAGGTGCGCAGGTAGCCCGCGACGAACTGCGCCGAGGTCTCGGAGGAAAAGAAACCGAGTCGCAGACTGTGCAGGAATCTCCCCTGATCGATGCCGGAGACCGAGTAGAGTCGATATTCGTCGAAGATGTCGATGTGTGGCAGCGACTCGACCTTGACCGGATCGTCCGTCAGTGAGAGCTGCACCGCAAACCACTTGGACTGCGTATCGTCACTGAGCTCGAGCGGCGTCAGGGCGCGCAGGGTCTGCGTGCTGTCCATATCCTCGACCGGAGCATCGAAGATCACCACCGGGCGCTTGGGGGCCGCTTCCGCCGGCGGCGCGGGAGGTGCCTTTGCTTTGGCCGGCGCCGACGTGTGTGACTTCGTTTCGCCTGGTGCCGCCGGATGCGGCTTCTTCGCTTCGGCCGTCGCAGCGGGCCTCAGCTTCGGTTCGGTCGCCGGAACCACGCGCGGATTCGCCTCGACCCGAGCAGCGGCAGGCGTATTCGGTTTCACCCGCTTGGGCTCAGGCGGCTTCGATTCGGCCCGCTTGGACTCGGTTACCCTCGGTTCGGCCTTGGCCGGAGGCGGCGCCTGCGGATCCCTTCTGGCAGCAGGAGACTTCGGCTCGGGTGCCGAAGCGGGAGCCTTGGGCTCGTCCGGTACGTGGGCGGACAGTTTGGCTTCGGCCTGTTGAGCCCGGGCCTTGAAGCTGCGGTCCGCCGGCGATGTCGTCGAGGATGCGACGACCGATGGGGGCGGCGACGGTCGCGCCTGCGGCGGGACTGTAGTTGGCGCTGCCGCCGGAGCGCTGTTGCGGGGCGCGGTCGTCTGCTGCCGTTCACGGCGCGGAACAATGACTTCGGAGACAGTCACTTCCTCGATGATGTCGATCAGCAGCGGCACGCTCTCAGGTTCGGGTGCCAGCTCCAGTTCGAGCTCCAGCTTGACCGGGGGAACTTCCGCCTGCCGTTGCGCAGGGACGGAATCAATCGGTGGCAGCCTCAACGGCTGACCTGTTATTTCCAGCTCGAGAGACATGACCGCCTCGAGCTGCGACTCGATCTGCGCGGCCATCTCATCCACGGGCGAATCGGCAGCGACTGCGGGCGGCTGCGTAAGCGGCGTAGCGCTTGCGACGGGCGCGGCGGATGCACTCGGAGGAGTAACCGTCTCGACGATCGCCAGCGGGGGCGGCGTAAGCGACACAGCGCTTGCGACAGGCGCGGCCGGTGCAGCCTCAGGAGTAACCGCCTCGACGCTCGCCGGCGAGAGTGGTGTCAGCGGCGCAGCGCTTGCGACAGGCGCGGCGGGTACTGCCGGAGGAGTAACCGCCGCCTCGACGATCACCTGCGGGGCTTCGGGCGCCAATTCGACCACAACTTCGGGCGTCGCATTCTCGTTGACCCGCCGCTCATCGCGTGCACTGACATCGACGGTCGTTCGGTCGCCTTCGCCCGTCACGTTCTGTATGGGTGGCTGCGGTTCGACCGCAGGCGCGCGCGCAGCCGGGGGCGGAGGCTCGTGCGACGGTTCAGGCGCGGGCTTCATCCGTGACTTTACGGCCCTTGCGACGAGCGACCGTGCCACCGGGATCGGCTGAGTCAGCAGCGCGATGATGTCGTGAGGCGTGATCGCTCGCGTTTCCTTCACGCGGTGCGGGCGCAGGCGGCTTTGCCTGCGGGGGATCGATCCTCGCTGCCGGTGGCTTGCTGGGCGGTGCGGCCTCCTGCTCCACGGCGGGTGTGCTCTTCGTCTCCGCTGGTCAGCGGTGTCTCTGGCGACTGCAAGGCCAGCACTTCGACCGTGGGCGTGTCGTCGTCCGAGGGCGTTTCGTCGTCGAAAATGCGATCGATGAAGTGCAGGTCGATGGGGATATCCGCCGGCTGGGACGCGGCAGCTTCCACTGACACCTCATCAAGGCGTGGCTGCGTGATGATGTGCGACTCGTCGTCTACGGGCACCGCCATCGGCGAGATCGCCGCGGCGGCCGGCGCTACGGGTTCGGGCGTAGCCACTGAAGCAGGAACAACCCCGATCGGCGCGCTCGCGGGCTGGGGCATGCTGGCAACGGCCGGCGCATCGGTAACAACCGGCGCAGTCTCAGGAGCCTTCGGCATCTGAGGCGCTGCCACGGCCGTAGCTTGAATCGGTGCCTTCTCTGCTGGTGCCGTGTTAACCACAGGCGCACGTGCAGGCGCGGGCTCAGCCGCGGCCGCAGGCGTGGGCGCAGTCGTGGGAGCAGGCGTAGGCGCAGTCGTGGTTGCAGGTGCGATTGAGGGCGCGACGGCCGGAGTAGCAACAGGCGCAGGCTTGGATGAGCGCGCTTCGGGCTTCGAGGCCGGTCGCGGTGTCACCGCTTTGGGCTTGGACTCTACTTTAGTCTGCGGACGTGAGTGCTGCGCGTGAGCTGTGGCGCGTGGCGCACCACTCGCTTGGGACTTGGATGACGGCGCAGGTTCCAGCGCGGCGAGGAGGATCGCCTCGACATCGATGTCCTCTGTTACCGGCGCCTTGCTTACGGGGGCTTGAGCGGAATTCTTTGCCGGGTGCTGTGCGGGGCGTGCAGCGGGCTTGTTCCGATGCGGGCCGTGCGCGTCATTGGAGCGGGCGTGCATGCCGTGGTCGCGCCGGATGTCGCGTTTCTTATGGCCCCGACGCCCCGTGTCGTTACGCACTGCGCCCCGAACCTGCGTGGACGGCGCCGTACCGCGCGCCGCAGGAGCCGTAGTCACAGGCTCGGCCCTGGGAGCAGGCTGGGCGCGCGCGATGTGGAAGCGCAGATCCTCGTCTGCGGCATTGGCCGCGAACGCGCTCGGATAGCGCTCGCGAAGGGCGGTGAGCGCCTCATTGGCGGCATCCGGTGTATCAAAGAATCCCAGGCGCAGTCGAAACCGGTCTCGCCCATCTTCCTTGCGAGAGAGCTGATAGAGCTTGAGCTTCTCGAATCCCGACAGGCCGCCAGCCGGGATGCTGATCGGAGCGGTCGAGGCGCTGAGATTGATGACGAATGGACCCGGGCCCTCGAGAGGTGGAGTCTCGACGGGCGCGACGAACAGATCGTCGATGCTCAGGTGCCAGAGGTCTTCGGCGGCGCCTTGGGTCATCCGGATACAGCTCCTCGAAACAAAGGCCACAAACGCGGGCCCAATTACCAGCCTCGCAGAGGCTGTCGACCGTCACTTCACAGGGCTTGTTGTCGTCGGAAGGGCGAATGGATTCTGGTCAGTAGCTGGGCCGCAGGCAAGCAAGAGCGTCGCCTCTCGCCGACAACCGCGTCGCAGATTTGACAGGATCTCTCCGCCATCCGCCTGCTTATGTCACAAGGCCCCGCAAGGGCCTCCGGGCCGCTCGTGGCGGGGCGCGCGCGGCTCAGCCCCGGTGGTAGGGATGGCGCTTGATCAGGCTCAGGGCACGATATAGCTGCTCCACGACGAGGATTCGCGCCAAGGAGTGCGGCAGCGTGAGGGCGGAGAGCGACCAGCGCAGGTCACTACGTTGCACGCATTCCGACGCCAGGCCATCCGGTCCGCCAATGAGGAAACTGAGATCGCGCCCCTCGCGCATACGCAGCTGCAACCATGCGGCGAGCTGCTCGGTGCTGAACATCGTTCCGGCGACATCGAGCGCCACCACGAATGCGTTATGGCGGATGGCGGCAAGAAGGCGTTCGCCTTCCTCCGCCGTGGCTCGCGCGACGCTGCCGCTGACGGTACGCCGTACCAGGGGAATTTCCCGCAGCTCGAAGCGGATCTCGGTTCCGAGCCGGCGGGCATACTCTTCGACGCCAGCATCGACCCAGCCGGGCATCCGGGTGCCGAGCGCGAGCAGCTCGATGCGCATGCGCGCAGCTTACTGCATCGTGCCTCCGGCGCTGGCGTGGTGCGCAGCGCTCAGGCGGGTGCGGGACGGGTGTGGAAGCCCACGCTCCACAATTTTTCCAGTCCGTAGAATTCGCGCACGCGCGGCAACATGATGTGCACGAGCACGTCGGGCAGGTCGACGAGAACCCATTCTCCGTCGCGCTCACCTTCGATGCCGAAGGGCCGAAAGCCTGCTTCCCTGGCCTTCTCGATCACCCGGTCCGCCACTGAGCGTACGTGGCGGTCGGAGGTGCCCGATGCAATCACCATGGTGTCGGTGATGTCGGTCAGCGGGCGTACATCGAGCACCTTGATGTTCCCCGCCTTCATGTCCTCAAGCGCCTCGACCACGACCGTTTCGAGTGAGCGCCGCGAACGCACACGCGGGCGCTTGATGGTGGATGGTGTCATGCCGGGGTGTTGCCTCCTTTGGGTGAAAGAAATCAGCTTTGGGTTGCAGTGTAACAGCGACTCTCCAGGATGATCCTGCGCACGTTGTCGGGCATCAGGAAACGTGGATCACGTCCCGCTGCGACGAGGTTGCGCACTTCCGTTGAGGAAATTTCGAGCTGCGTCACGGCGTGGATGTAGATGCAGCCGGCGCGCGATTCGTGCAGGTCGCCGATGCGCCCCGTGCCGCGGTCCACCAACAGCTCTCCCAGCGGCCCCATGCCGGGCGCGCGCCAGCCCGGGCGATGAGCGACGACCACGTGCGCAAGCTGCAGGATTTCACGCCACTGATACCACTTCGGCAGCCCGAGAAAGGCATCCATTCCCACGATCAGACACAAGGAGCGATCCGGATGTTCCGCGCGCAGGGTCGCCAGCGTATCGACTGAATATGACGGTCCTTCGCGCCGGATCTCGCGATCATCCACCAGGAAGCCGTGCTGGCCCTCGGTCGCGGCTTTCACCATCTGCAGGCGCACCTCAGCGCTCGCCACCGGTGACTCGCGATGCGGCGGATTGCCAGCCGGCATGAACCGGACCTCGGTGAGTCTGAGGGCCTGCAGCAGTTCGAAGGCCGTGCGCAGGTGGCCGTAGTGGATCGGATCGAAGGTGCCGCCGAAGATGCCGATCGGATTCATGGATTGCGCAATAGCGGTTCAATCACGCGGCATCGGGCAGCGCGCATACGCCGGCCAGGCGTGCGATGAGGAGCGCAAGCACATCCCACGGGTCGCCGGCGTTTCGTCCCTTGATCGTGCGGTCTGCTCGCACTGCCAGGCGCACGAGTTCGCCGACGGGCAGGTTTCGAGCGCGTTGCGCAGCGGCAAGCAATGCTGGATTAGGGCGCTGCCAGGCCGGTGGTGAGTGTCCGCTGCGCTCCTGGGACAGGTGTTGCCGCAGAGCACGCACTTCGCGGTTGACCGCCCACAATACGAGCGTTGCCTCGACGCCCTCGCCGCGCAGACCATCGAGGATCCGCAGTGCGCGTCGCGCATCGCCACGCAGGGCTGCATCGCCGAGTTGAAACACGTCAAAGCGAGCGCTGTCTGCGACGACCTGAGACAGCATGGCGGCATCCACGGGTCCAGGCTTGACGAGGAGCGCCAGCTTGTCGATCTCCTGTTGTGCGGCGAGGAGATTCCCTTCGGCGCGCTCGGCGAGCAACTCAGCCGCTGCCGGATCCGCAACCAGGCCGCGGCTGCGCATGCGCGCTGCGATCCAGTCGGGCAGCCGGCCGGAGTCGATCGGCCATATCTGCACCCACACGCCGGATTGCTCGAAGGCCTTCACCCATTCGCTCTGCAGCGTCTGGCGTTCCAGCTTGCCGCAGGAGAGGAGCAACAGCTGATCGGGCGACGGATTCTCGGCGAGCGCCCGCAGCAGCTCGGCGCCATCGCCAGGTTTGCCACCGGGCATGCGTACGTCGAGCACACGGCGCTCCGCAAACAGCGACAGCGACTGGCTCTCCGCGCGCAGGCCGTTCCAGTCGAACCCACGCTCGACGAAGAACACCCGCCGCTCGGTGTATCCGGACTCACGCGCCCGGCGGCGGATCGCATCCGCTGCCTCGGCCGCCAACAACGGCTCGTCACCGGTAACAAGGTACGCAGACTTGAGTTCGCGAGCGAGATGGCTGGAAAGGCTATCGGCGCTGAGCTTCACGAGCGCAAGCGTACCCAGACTGGCTGCCCCCCGCCACTGGCCGGCGTGCCGCACGGTCCAAGGGCGCAGCCCCTATTTCGAAGACTGTCAGTCGGCGGTTGTGGAGTCAGAACAGGGGGCCGTCGCCCTGCCCCAGCATCGCCTTGCGGATCATCGGGATCGGTGGACCGCCGTACGATAGCAGCTGGTCGTGAAAGTCGCGCCACGCGGCGCGTCCGCCCCGGCTCGCGGTCCAGTCCTCGCGCAGCCTGCGGATCATGAGCTTGCCCATGGTGTAGTTGAGATATGCCGGATCGTAGGTGCCACGCGCGGCCTGCTGGCGCGCGGTTGCCGCATCCTGGAACGCCTGCTCGCGGAACATCCGTTCCGATTCAGCGACGGTCATGCCGTGCGTATGCAAGCCGATCGCCGAGAGGAAGCGCACGTCGCGCAACAGCGCGTTCGACAGCTGTCCGATATGGGTTTCCGGATCGCCGTTGCCGAATCCCATCTCCCACATCATTTCCTCGCCGTAGTGCGCCCAGCCTTCCGCGAACGCATAGCCGACGAACAGGCGCCCCACGATCGAGCCGGAACGATGCGAGTGCAGGTACTGCAGAAAGTGCCCCGGCCATACCTCGTGCACCGACGTGAATAGAAGATCGGCACGGCCCGGAATGTAATCGCGGCGCTCCTGCTCCGACCACTTTGGATCCGGAGGAGCGATGTAGTACGTGGCCGGCAGGCCCTTCTCGTACGGGCCCGGAATGTCGATGTATGCGGAGTTTGCGCGATTGTACGGTGGCGCCTGCGCTACGCGCGCCTCCTCGATACCGGGAATCGTCACCACCTGCCGCTCGATGATGAACTGCCGCAGCCCCGCCAGCTGCTGGCGCGCACCGTCTACGGCACCGCCGCTCGGCTTGTTCTGCTCCATCTTGCTGAAGCACGCAACAATCGGCTTGCCGGACACGTACGCCGCGCACGCCTCCTTCAATGCCGCGAGATTGCGCTCCAGATCCGCGCGCCCGACGGCCTCGAGCTCGGCGAGCGGCGTCGTGACCTGCTCCGTCATGCGCAGCATCGTGGCGTACTTCTGCGCGCCGAGCGCAAAACTGCCGGTGGCGGAGGAGCGCTGCGCTTCGAGCCAGGAGGCGAGGTCACGCGCCGCAGCGGCCGCGGTGGCACTGGCTCCCTTCAAATCGCCCTGCAATGAAGCATCGCTAACGCTCGCAAAAGTCGCGGCAGCGTCGTGCTCGTAGAAGTCGGCGAACCCCGTGAACGCAGAAACACCCCGCTCCAGCAGTGGCAGCGCCAGGGGCGCGCGGAGATTCGCCTTGATCTGCGGCGCGGCGAGCGGAATTGCGCGCAGGTACTTGATGTAGGCCCGCATGCGCTGCTCGAGCGGCGCGTACTCGCGGGTGAGATACGGCGATGGATCCAGGCCGTCGCTGATCCAGTCGAGATAGAAAGCCGGATTGTGAAACGGCGCCTCCGCAATCTCGAGCCAGAACAGCTCCCGGTCCATGCGTGCAATCAGGTAATCGCGCTCGAAGCGCTCTGATTCTGACAGCGCGGCATCGCCAAGGGCTGCGGCCGCATCGCGTGCAGCGTGCAACCGCTTCACTTCGGCCGCAATGCCTGCGGCGCTCCAGTCCGGGAGTTGTCCATCGTATTCGTGCCTGCCCGCATCCACCGCGAACGCAGGGTGAGCCTTGAAGTGAGCCTCCAGAAACTGGTCGCGGAATGTCGGCCATGACACGGTCGGAGCCGCCGGTCCGGGTGCGGCGGCGCTTGGCGCGGCGGAATCCGTAATGGATCGTGCGCAAGCAGAAACGATCAGCGCCGTCGACAGGAGCGCAGATATCCAAACCAACCCACGTACTTCCCGCCTCATCTCTTGCTCCTGCAATTATTGAAGCGCGCTCTATGGCGCGAGTCGGCGGAGTCTACACAAACGCACACCCATCGGACTCGCTGTCAAGAGGGAAGGCCGTCGCCGACCGGCAACACTCCGCTGCTGCCAAGGCTCCTGCAGGGATGGGACGTAGGACGAAAGGCTAATTTTCTTCGGGAGCGTCAAGACTGGCACGCGTGCTGCATCGTTCTCATCGTCCGCGCGCCGCTTGCGCACGTGGAAACTGAACTCACGTACCTGAAGGAGCAATGACATGAAGGCAATCATCAAGGTTTCGACTCTGGCCGCCCTGTTGGCCGCGAGCGCTGCGTTCGCACAGGACCCGGCGCCGGCGTCCTCCACTACTGGCGCGCAGTCGACCGATTATTCGAAGCTCGACACCAACGCCGACGGCGTGATTACCAAGGACGAAGCGAAGGGCGATCCCGCGCTGTCGTCAGAGTTCGACAAGCTCGACGCCGACAAGAACGGCAAGCTGAGCAGCTCCGAGCTGGCGAAGGCTGGCATGAAGAAGGGCAACGACGGCTACTGATCGCCGCCGAGAACTGGGGACAATCGCGGCGGTGCGGGCACTCGCCCGCCGCGAGCCCTTGCCATCGCGCGCCGCCTGAATGGGCGCGTGTGTGTAAATTGCCTCATTTGGCGTGTAGGAATTGCCCGTCGTGCATGGCGGGTAGGTATAGAACGACACCCATCCCTTGGGCCACCGGCTGATTAGAGTCGGGCAAACGTCCGGTGATAGGCTTGCCACCCCGCCTGCGGATCTCGGGGTAAGGCCATGCCGACACTGTTCGAGAAAATCATCGCCGGAGAGCTACCGGCCGCTATCGTGCACCAGGATGATCGCGTCACGGCGTTTCGCGACATTCGTCCCCTCGCTCCAACCCACATCCTGGTCGTCCCGAACAAGCCGATTCCCACCGTAAACGACATCGCTGATGGCGATGAGGCGCTCATCGGTCGCATGGTGATCGTGGCGCGGGATCTGGCGCGCAAGGAGGGGATTGCCGACAACGGTTACCGGCTCATCGTGAACTGCAATGCACATGGCGGGCAGGAGGTCTACCACCTGCACGTGCATCTCATCGGCGGTCGTCCGCTCGGGCCGATGGTGCTCAGGACATGAGGCGGCGCGTCAAGCAGCGCAGCCGCACACCGCGCCAGACCGCCCGCAAACACAAAACGCCGCGCCGGACGCGCCCCGCACCCCGGGGTGCGGCGCTGCGCACGCTCTATCCGCCGCTCGAGCCCTACCTCAGCGGTTACCTGCGCGTCTCCAGCCTGCACGAGATTTACTACGAGGAATGCGGCAATCGTCGTGGCAAGCCCGTGCTCTTCGTTCACGGCGGACCCGGCGCCGGTGCCGGCAAGGACTCCCGTCGCTTCTTCGATCCACGACGCTATCGCATCGTGCTCTTCGACCAGCGCGGCTGCGGCCGCAGTCGCCCGCATGCCAGCCTTATCGATAACACCACCTGGCACCTGGTCGCTGACATCGAGCGACTGCGCGAACACCTCGGCATCGAACGCTGGCAGGTGTTCGGTGGCTCCTGGGGCAGCACCCTGTCGCTCGCCTACTCCCAGACGCACCCGCAGTGCGTGAGCGAACTGGTGTTGCGCGGCATCTTTCTGCTGCGACGTCACGAAATCCAGTGGTTCTACCAGGAAGGCGCCAGTGCCCTGTATCCCGATCCGTGGGAACAGTATCTCGCGCCGATTCCAGCAGCAGAGCGCTCCGACCTGGTGGCCGCGTATTACCGCCGGCTCACCGGCAACGATGCGCAGGTGGCGCTCGAAGCGGCCAAGGCCTGGTCCATCTGGGAGGCCGCGACCAGCTACCTGCAACCCAACCCGGAGAATATCGCGCGCTGGAGCGATGATGCGTTTGCAACCGCGGTCGCGCGCATCGAGTGCCATTATTTCATGAATCGCGGCTTCTTCGAGCGCGAGGATCAGCTCTTGCGCAACGTCGAGGCGATCCGCCGCATCCCCGCGGTCATTGTGCAGGGTCGCTACGACGTGGTGTGCCCGATGATGAGCGCCTGGGACCTGCACCGCGCCTGGCCGGAAGCCGAGTTTTGCGTGGTGCCGGACGCGGGACACTCGGCCATGGAACCGGGGATCCTGCACCAGCTGGTGAGCGCTACGGATCGCTTCGCAAGCCGCTGACGATCATTCCCGCATGCGGCCCGTCGGTTGCTGCTGCTCATCGATGAGGCCGTGCTGCTGCAGCCAGTGACGTGCGTCCGCGGCATCGCTTTCGAACCACGCTTGTGCCGAACCGAGGCGAAACGTGTAGCCCCAGCGATCCATGTCGGCCATCATGCGCGCGCGTCCAAATCGTCGAATCCCGTCGGCGAGCAGGATCTGCAGGTAGCAGACGGCGTTCTCCTCGGCGTATTCGCCACCCGCATCCGTGTCGAGGCCGGAACGGCGCTCGGGCGTCATACAGACGTAGTGAGCGACCTCGTGCAGCACCGAGTGCAGTGGCGTGTCGAGGCGCGCGTAGAGCTTGTCACCCCTGAGCCCGGCCTCGTCCTCGCCCCAGTACGAGCCGGGTATCGGTTCGCCGGCCGGGACCAGCTCGAGCTCGATTCCATAGCGTGCGAGCAGCGTCGCCGCTTCGATGCGCGACGCCTCCGCCAGCCTCACTACCGCTGTCGAGGGCACGGCAAGCCCCTCCCAACTCTATTCTCTACAGACTCGTGAGCCGGCTCATCACGAGGCCGGCGAGGTCGCGCGCCAGCGCCTCGCGCAGGATGTCCTCTTCGTGCTCCTTCGCGAGCAACGTCGTTTCATCGAAGCTGTAATCGCGCGTCAGCGTGAGCGTCTGAGTCGTCAGCAGTTCCTTGCCGCCCGCGCTCACGGAATACCTGATGGTGTAGAAGATCTCGTACTCGATCGGATGGTTGCTCGCGGATACGGACAGCACGCGCTGCCCGGTTTCGTCGCGCTCGATGTGCAGCACCGCGGTGGCGGCAGCCCGGTCCGGCGTAACGGCCGCGCCGCTCGTTTCCAGCGAACGCAACAGCGTCAGCAGGAACGGCGAGCGCGCATCCTCCGCATCGACGTACGTGACTTTCATCACCGGCGACATCGGCGTTGCGCCCCGCAGGTGAAATCCGCAGGCAGCAGCGAGAACACTAACAACAGCGAGCGTGGCGGCGGCCCGCAGTTGCCGCGCGCGCGCGCAGCGCAGGACCTTCCTTCTACACCACCACATTGACGAGCTTGCCCTTGACGATCACGCGGCGCACCGGCTTGTCAAGCACAAAGCGCTGCACATTCGAATCGCTGAGTGCTGCCTGCGTGATCGCCGCCTCGTCGGCGCTCGCGGGGACGTGGATGCGCCCGCGCAGTTTGCCATTCACCTGCACCACGATCTCGAGCACATCTTGCGACAGCGCGGCTGGATCCGGCTCCGGCCAGTGCGCATCGATCAGCACGTCGCGATGTCCAAGCGCCTGCCAGAGCTCGTGACACACGTGCGGCACGATCGGTGCCAGTGTGAGAACGATGAGCTCGAGCGCTTCCTGGCGCACAGCGCGACCCGCCGCAGTCTGGTCGTCGAACCGCGCCAGCGCGTTCATCAGCTCCATGACGGCAGCAATCGCCGTGTTAAAGGTGCGACGCCGTCCGATGTCATCGGTCGCCTTCACGAGCATCTGGTGTGCGAGATGTCGCATCTCGCGCTGCGCGCTAGTGAGCGTTGCGTGCTCGATCCTGGGCGGGACTGCCTCGGCGTCCCCGCCTTTCGTCACGTGCTCATGCACGGCCTTCCACAGGCGCTTCAGAAAGCGCTGCGCCCCCTGCACACCTTCGTCCGACCACTCGAGCGTATCCTCCGGCGGCGACTTGAACATCATGAACAGGCGCACACTGTCGGCGCCGAACTGCTCCACCAGCGCAGTGGGATCGACGCCGTTGTTCTTGGATTTGGACATCGTGCGCATGCCTTCCCATTCGACCGGCTGGCCGTCAGCAGCCAGCACTGCGCCCACGCGCGCGCCCTTGGCGTCCACCCTGACGTCCACGTCGGCCGGATTGAAGTAGGTGATGCGGCCGTCTTCGGCCGTGCGCGAGTAGATATCGTTGAGCACCATGCCCTGCGCGAGCAAATTCATGAACGGCTCCGCGAGATCGATCAGGCCGAGGTCGCGCATCACCCGGGTCCAGAAGCGCGAGTAGAGCAGGTGCAGGATCGCGTGTTCGATGCCGCCGATGTACTGGTCGACCGGCATCCAATACCGCGAGCGTTCGTCAATCATGGCGCGCGCATTGTCGTGGCTGGCGAAGCGCATGAAGTACCACGAGGAATCGACGAAGGTATCCATCGTGTCCGTTTCGCGCCGCGCCGCGCCGCCGCATCTGGGGCAGCGACACTCGTAGAACGATGGTGTCTTCGCCAGCGGATTGCCGCTGCCGTCCGGCACCAGTCCCTCGGGCAGAACGACTGGCAGGTCCGAATCGGGAACGGGCACATCGCCGCAGCCCGGACAATGGATGATCGGGATCGGGCAGCCCCAGTAGCGCTGGCGCGAGATGCCCCAATCGCGCAGGCGCCAGACGGTCTGCTCGTCCCCGAGCGCGAAGAGCGTGCAGATCGCGCGCCACCGCGGCTATCGCCTGCCCGTAGTCGAGGCCATCGTACCTGCCGGAATTCACGCAACGGCCGTACTCCGAGTACCAGGGCTGCCAGCCTTCTGCCGAGTAAGTGCGTCCGTCGACGTCGATGACGGGCAGAATCGGCAGGCCGTATTTCTTTGCGAATGCAAAGTCACGCTCGTCATGGCCGGGAACGCCCATGACCGCGCCTTCGCCGTACACCATCAGCACGTAGTTGCCAACCCAGACTTCAACCTGCTTCTGAGTCAGGGGATGCGTGACGAAGAATCCTGTCGCGATCCCCTTCTTCTCCATCAGGGCGAACTCGGCCTCGGTTACGCCGCCGGTGCGGCACTCCTCGATGAAGGCCGCGATGCGCGGCTTGTCGCGTGCCAGCCTGAGCGCAAGCGGATGTTCGGGCGCGATCGCGACGAACGTGACACCCATGATCGTGTCGGCGCGCGTGGTAAAGACGCGCAGCAGCTGCCGGGCGCCGTCGATCTCGTACGGAAAGCCGAAATTGACGCCCTTGCTCCTGCCGATCCAGTTGGCCTGCATCACCTTGACGCGTTCCGGCCAGCCGTCCAGGCCGTCGAGTGCACTCAGCAGTTCTTCCTTGTAGGCCGTGATGCGCAGGTAATACGTGGGAATTTCGCGCTTCTCGATCAGCGCACCCGTGCGCCAGCCACGTCCATCGATCACCTGCTCGTTGGCGAGCACGGTCTGATCGACCGGGTCCCAGTTCACGATCCCGGTTTTCTTGTAGGCGATGCCGCGCTCGAGCATGCGCAGGAAGAGCCACTGGTTCCAGCGGTAGTACTCGGGCTGGCAGGTCGCGAGTTCGCGCCGCCAGTCGATGGCGAAGCCCAGTGACTTGAGCTGCGCGCGCAAGTACGGAATGTTGTCGTACGTCCACCGTGCGGGCGGCACGTTGTTGGCCATCGCGGCGTTCTCCGCCGGCAGCCCGAAGGCGTCCCAGCCCATCGGTTGCAGCACGTTGTAGCCGCGCATGCGCATGTAGCGCGTGATCACATCGCCGATGGTGTAGTTGCGCACGTGTCCCATGTGTAGCCGCCCGCTCGGGTACGGAAACATGCACAGGCAGTAGTACTTGCGGCGCGCGGCGTCTTCGCGCGCCCCGAGCAGATCCTTCTCGTCCCAGAAGTCGCGTGCCCGGGACTCGATCTGCGCAGCGTCGTAGCGTTCCTGCATCTGGATACTATGCGTAAAATCAAGACCTTGCAGAGAGCGCGCAAGGATACACGACTGCGTCGGTGCGGCCAAATGGGCGCATCGACGCGCACCGTGCTGCAGCCATCAGGGCGGCTGCGGCGTGAACTGCAGGGCCGTACCGCAGGCGGACCGCGGACCGACCCACAGTCCACCATCTGAACGCGGCTCGAAGCGCACGCGCGCCCGCTTGAGATAAGCCGCCGTGCTCGCGACGTCGCGCACGGTGACCTCGAATCCCGCCAGGCAGGGAAGCCTGCGCACGCCGGCGCCAGGATAGTCGGCAACGAAGCGGTGTCGCGTCGTGATGCGGATGCGCTGTGTGCCCCACTCGAAGCGCACGTCCTCGGGATCGCCTCGCGGCTCCTCCTGCAGCAGCACACGATACAGCCGTGCGGTGCGCTCAGGCTCCGCGGATACGATGGTCGCGCCGGTCATCGCGCTCGCCGTGTTCGGATGTCCCATCACCTCGTGCTGGAACACGAGCTCCGGCGTGTGATTGTGGACGAAGCACACCAGGCCTTCGGGAGCGCTGCGAGCCGCGAGCGTGAACCAATGGAATTGCGCAGCGCCTCGACGTGATCCATACGCGACGTCGCGCGTGGCGACGGCCACCGGCGAGGGCTCAAGGCCCGCCGCGCGGCACCGCTCGGCATCCGCTTCGATGTCCGCGCTGCTGAAGGCGACAATCTCCAGGCCTCGCTGCCGCCGCACGTAGGCTGCGACGGGGTGCTCGACCTCTCCGCCCTCCAGCGTCGACAACTCGACGTAACCCTGCTCGAGCACGGCATGCGAGCACAGTTGCTGCAGTGAACGGCGCTCGCCGGTTTTTGGATCGGCCTGCATCAGGAGTTTGGGCGGCGTGGTGATGAATCCCAGCCGTTCGAAAGCGGCCTGCATGGCCGCAACTTCGCGGCCGACAATCCCCACGTGATCGATACTGATCATCGGCGGGACTATACTAGGAGCGTCGCAATCACGCCGCGGCGCGCCGGCCAAGAGCCCGCGATGGACGGCGCCGCGAGTTTTCGCCGCGGGCGAGCTGCAGGAGGCGCCTCATGAGTTCTCGGGCGCTACACCAATCGTGGGCTGGGGAAGCTTCTCGGTCAGGTTCACGCTGACGGACTGAAGTGCGGCATCGCGTGAAGCATTCGCACCGACCGCTTCGCGGCATCGTGCCGTGACGGCGGAGCTTGTCACGGGAGTTACTGATTTCATTCTGGCCGCGGTGTGCGGCGCGTTTGCCGTTGCCTGCCAACGCAAATCACGCGACTGGACCCTGCACGGACCCACTACGCTGTTCGCCGGGTTTGCACTGGCGGCGCTTGCCGGGGGCATCTGGCACGCGTTCTTCAGCGCCCGGCAGGATGTCGCGCAAGCGATCGTGTGGTGGTTTTCGATGCTATTTGCGGGCGTGACTGCTGCTGGCCTCGCGCTGATCGGCCTCGAACTGCTGGGCGCGACGGGCGTGCGCCTCACCTGGACTATCGTCACGCTGTTGCTCGCGATCTATGCGGTATTGAGCTGGCTGGATCCGCGTTTCCTGCTCAGCTTGCTGGCGACGATGCTGGGCACGCTCCTGTGTGTCGGCGGCCTGCTGCGCCACGCGCGTGCTCCGGGCTCTAGGCTCGTGCTTGCGGGCCTGGCACTCTCAATCGTGGCCGCAGTCGCGCAGCAACGAGGGGTCGCGATCGATCCCGCGCGCTTCGATCACAACGCCACCTACCACCTCGGGCTGTTGCCGGCGTTGTGCCTGATCTATCTCGGCCTGCTGCGCCTCTCAGGAATACGAATGGTGCCGGCGCCTCACCAGGCGATGCCGTAATCCTCGCCGTGGTTGCTCGAGCCGCCCCACAGCGTGCCGTGGGCGCGGTCGAAATAGATGGCGTTGATCGGCCCGGACGTACGCTCTTCGAATTCCAGCTTGTATCCCATGCGCCGCAGCTCATCGCGCACCCACGAAGACATCGAGTCATTGAGCGTCAGGCGTCCCGGCATCGATTCGTGCTCGCCGAAGGAATCGCGCATCTGGTAGCTGGTGAAGTTGGCCGCCTCAGTGGCCTCCTGCACCGTCATGCCGAATTCGACCATGTTGAGGAAGAACTGCAGCAGGTTTTGGTCCTGCGTATCGCCGCCCTGCACCGCAAAGGAGAGAAACGGCTTGCCGTCCTTGAGCGCGAGCGTCGGCGTGAGCGTGGCGCGCGGATGCTTGCCCGGCTCGACCACGTTGAAGGGGTTGTCGGCCGCATCTAGCACGAAGCTCTGCATGCGCTGGCTCATACCGATCCCGGTTCGGCCCGCAATCACTGCGGGTAGCCAGCCGCCGCTCGGCGTGACGGACACCACCCAACCCTGATCGTCCGCGGCTTCGACGCTCGTCGTGCCGAGACGGAAGTGCCGGTCGAACTCCGCCTGTGCCTTGAGATCGGGCATCCTGCTGTGCCAGTGCTCGAGCAGCGATTGATACGGATTCCTCTCACCCTGGAACGGATAGGGATCGCCGGGACGGATGTCCGGGTCGTTGCGTTCAGTGCCGATGAGCTTCACGCGTGCGCGCGCGTAATCCTTGGAGAGCAGCCCACGAACTGGTTCTGCGGGCGGAAAGTACGGATCGCCGTAGTAGAAGTCGCGATCGGCGTAGGCGAGGTTCATCGCCTGGTAAACAGTGTGGATGTAGCGAGCGCTGTTGTAACCCATCGACTTCAGATCGAAGTTCTCGAGCAGGTTGAGCGCCTGCAACATCACCGGGCTCTGAACCCAGGTCGTGAGTTTGTACACCTCAATACCCTTGTAGTTGACGTGCACCGGCTCCTCGAGATGCACCTTCCAATTGGCGAGGTCCTGCAGCGTAATGAGCCCGCCGAGCTCCTGCGAGCCGCGCACGAATTCCTGCGCGATGTCGCCACGATAAAAGCGCTCATAGGCGGCCATGATGGCGGCTTTTCGATCCTTGCCGGCGGCACGCGCTTTGCGTTCGGCCTCGACCAGCTTGCGCAAGGTCGCCGCAAGGTCACGTTGGCGGAAAATCTCGCCGGCCTGCGGTGCTTCGCGCGCCTCGCCCAGGTGCACCAGGAGTGTTCGCTTCGAGTCCGGCCACTCCTTGAGTTTGGCTTTGGTGCGCTCGATGGAATCTGCAGTTTCGCGTTCGATCGGATAGCCGTCCGCGAGCGCGATGGCGGGTGCCAGGACTTCCTCGAGGCTAAGCGTTCCGAACTCGGCGAGCATCGTCATGATTCCCGCCCGGCGTGCCGGGAGTTACCGCCGCGAGCGGACCGTATTCCGGCGGGTACTTCATCCCGCGCGCGCGAAAGAAATCTGCCGTGGCACCGGTCGGAGCGACACCCAGCGCATTGACGCCGATCACCTTGCCGGTATCCGGGTTGTAGATCAGTGCTTGCGTCTCACCGCCCCAGCTGAGGACGTCCCACATGGTCGCCGTTGCGGCGATCATGGCGCATGCCGCATCCACGGCGTTGCCGCCCTTCTGGAAGGTGATCGCGCCGGCCGTTGCCGCGAGTGGCTTGCCGGTGATCGCCATCCAGTGCTGGCCGTGGAGCGGCGGCTTCTGTGTCTTGGCGAGAGCGGGTGCCGACGCCAGCGTCATCGCCGTGAAGGTGCAGATGAGCACGCTCTGGAACCCAATGACGGTGCGCAATTGCATGAATCGAACCTCCACGCCCGGTCGTCGCAGGGGTGCGAATTATGCGGCCTGTTCGAGCAGCTTCACCAGCTTGTAGAGGGTGTAGTTGATCGGTGTCGCGACGCCGAGTTTCTCCCCGAGGCGTACGACATGGCCATTCAGCGAATCGATTTCGGTGCGCCTGCCGCGCGCGATGTCCTGCGCGGTTGAGGACAGCGCTTCCGGCATCACTTCACCCAGTTTCAAGCCCACAGACAGTTGCTCGGCGAGATCGAGGTTCACTCCCGCCGCGCGCGCAACTGCCACGGTCTCTTCGCAGACCCGAGTGAGCAGCGTGCGCATGCCGGCATCGTGCACGATACGTCCATAACGCGCCCGAGCCAGAGCCGAGACCGCATTGTAGGTGCAATTGAGAACCAGCTTCTTCCACAGCTCGGCGGTGATATCGCGCGTCACCACGCAGGGGATTTCAGCACGGTTGAACAGCGCCGCCAGTTGCTCGAGCTCGGCGGTGGACACGCCATCGGTTGCAGACGACCGGGGATCCCCAATGACGAGATCGCCCCGGCTGCTATGTCGGACGTGTCCCGGGCCGGCCATCTCGGCTGCGACATAAACCGCGGCGGCGAAAGCTTCGATACCCGCAGCGTCACGCATCCGTTCGCAGTTGTCCACGCCGTTCTGCAGGCTCAGGACCTGCGCTCGAGCCGGCAGCAGCGGCGCGAGCGCAGTTGCAGTCTCTTCCGTATCCGTCGTCTTGACGCAGACCAGGATCAGCTGCGCTCCTCCTGCGGCTCCCATGCTGGTCGACGCGCGGACGCGAATGTGCTCCTTGACTCGCACGCCTTCCAGGTACAACCCGTCGCGCGTAATGACGTCGACATGCGCGGCACGACCGATGAGCGTCACCGATGCACCGGCACGCGCCAGCATGCCGCCGTAGTAGCAGCCGACCGCGCCAGCGCCGACGACTGCGATGGGCGACCAGGTTTCGATTGCCACGAGCGTACTGCCTGCGGTGTGTGCGGCGAGCTCAGCTGCGCCTGGCCGCAGCAGCGCGACGACGTTGTACCGCAACGGCCAAGATCAGGCCTGCGCAACACAGCAAGACCACGGGAACATTGCCCAATCGAGCGTACGGAGTGAGCCCCAAGCGTGGCTGCACCGTCGTACTCAGTACCGCGGGCTGAAACTGCGGGATCCGCTGCACGACCTCGCCGCCTGGGTCAATCACCACGGTGATGCCGTTGTTCGTCGCGCGCAGCATGTAACGGCTCGCCTCGCGCGCCCGCATGCGAGCGATTTCCAGGTGCTGATGTGGCGCCGTCGAATCGCCGAACCAGGCATCGTTGCTGACGTTGACCAGCAGGGTTGCTTCCTTCAGCACTGCGAGCTGCTGACTGCCGTATGCATCCTCGTAGCAGATCGTAGCGCCGAGCTTCTCTCCACCCGCTTGCAGCGGTGGTTGCCGCGGGTCGCCCGGCGTCATGTCGACATAAGGCAGGCTCATGAGCCGCATCCACTTGCGCACGAAAGCGGGCACCGGGAAGAACTCGCCGAACGGCACCAGGCGGCGCTTGTCGTACCAGGTGAGCCCACCGTTCACCGCCACGATGGAATTGCGGAACTGATCGCGTGCGAAGTCGTAGCGCAGAATGCCGATGATCAGGTCGGAGCCGTGCGCCTGGGCGTCACGGTAGAGCGCGCTGAGATAGGCGCGCAGTTCGTGCTCCAGTGCCGGGAGGGCCGCTTCGGGCCAGACGATGATCTGGCTGCCGAAAGCTTTCTCGGTCAGCTCCCGGTAAAGGCGCAGTGTCGCGGCACGGTTCGCCGCCTGCCACTTGAGATCCTGCGAGATCGCGCCCTGCACCAGACTCACAGTCACCGGCTTGTTCACCGGATGAGCCCAGTCAACACGTGCCGCCAGAGCGCCCCCGGCCCAGATGACCAGTATCACTATTGTCGCCGCGACTCGTTCGGCGTTGGAGCCCCTGAGCAGGAGCACCAGCGCGCCGGCCGAAACGAGAACCAGGAGGCTGACGAAATAAACGCCGCCGAGCGGCGTCCATCCAGCGAGCCAGGTATCGATCTGGCTGTAGCCCAGAGCCAGCCATGGAAAACCGCTCAGGATCCAGCCACGCAGCCATTCCATCAGCAGCCACAACGTTGGCACGCCGATCAGCCATCGCAGCACGCCACGCGGTGGCAGCCAGCGCATCGAAGCATAGCCCACCGCAGCGTGATACAGGCCCATGATGGCAACGAGCCCGATCATCAACAGGAACGCCACCCAGATCGGCGCCTCGCCGAAGATGTGGATGCTGGTATAGAGCCAGTAGGTGCCGGCGAGAAAGGTGCCGCCGCCGAACCAGAAGCTCAGCCATGCGGCGCGGCGCGGAGTCGTCGCTTCCCACAACACAAAAAGCGCCGCCGGACACAGGACAGCGAGTGCAAAGAGCTCGTATGGCGCGAACCCGAGCGAGAGCGCCGCGCCCAGTACGAAGCTGAGCGGCGCCGCCCATCGTTCAAGCGCTGCCGGCAGCCTCATTCATCCACGCGTGTGGGAATGTCCCGGGGAGTCGAAACTCGCAGGGTGTCGATGCGCCTGCGGTCGGCCCGCAGCACGCGGAATTCGAAGCCATCGACGGTGACGGCCTCGCCGCGGCGCGGCAGGCGCCCCAGCTGGTGGGTGATCAGCCCGCCGATAGTGTCGAACTCCGAGTCGTTGAACCGGCTGCCGAAGTAGTCGTTGAACTCATCGATGCGGGTCAAGGCCCGCACCAGGAACTGGCGTGCCGTTTCACGGCGAATCGGCCGGTCATCTTCGATGTCGTATTCGTCGTCGATCTCGCCCACGATCTGCTCGATGACATCCTCGATGGTCACGAGGCCGGAAACGCCGCCGTATTCGTCCACGACGATCGCCATGTGGTTGTGGCTGCTGCGGAACTCCTTGAGCAGCACGTTGAGGCGCTTGCTCTCCGGCACGACCACGGCCGAACGCAGGAACTCCTTGATATCGAACTCCGGCCGCTCCCCTGCCTCGGCGAAGTACTTGAGCAGATCCTTGGCCAACACGATGCCCACTACGCGATCGCGATCCTCGCCGATGACCGGAAAGCGCGAATGACCTGATTCGACCACGACCGGCAAAATCGCTTCGGGCGCATCATCGCGCTGGATTACCACCATCTGGGAGCGCGGCACCATGATGTCGCGGACTTGCGCGTCCGCGACCTCGAGCACGCCCTCGATCATCGAAAGCGCATCGGCGTCGATAAGCCCCCGTTCGCTTGCCTCTTGCAACCCCTCGATCAGCTGCTCACGGTCGCGCGGCTCGCCGCCTTTGCCCTGCGTCAGGCGGCGCAGCCAGCGTCCGGTAGTACTGGTGGGATCATCACTCATATGGATTGGGATATCCCAGCGTGCGCAGCACCCCGGCCTCCGAGCGCTCCATGCGGCGGGCATCGTCTGGCTGCTCGTGATCGTATCCGAGCAGGTGCAGGGTTCCGTGCACGATCATGTGTGCCCAGTGCTGCGCGAGCGAACGGCCACGCGCGCGCGCTTCGCGTGCAACGACGGGCGCGCATACCACCAGATCACCGAGCGGACGCGAGCCATCCGCGCGCGAGACGGTGGCGGGGAATGACAGCACATTGGTCGGTCGATCCTTGCGACGATAGCGGTGGTTGAGACGTCGGCTCTCTGCCGCACCTACGATCTTTACTGCGAGGTCCCAGTCCCCGCGCCTGCGGCCGAGCGCCTCGAAGGCCCAGAACGAGATGCGCACGCTCGACGGCGCCCACGGCTTGCGCGTCGCGTACTGCACGCTCACTTCCAGTGAGCCGCCGCGGCGGGCGCCGTCCGGGCGCGCCGATTTCGAGCGCCTGCGCGCACTACGGCGTGTGGCGCGGCCGGCGCTGGCCTGCATCATGTGTCGCGGTCCTCGTAAGCCTGGACGATCCGCTGCACCAGCGGATGGCGCACCACGTCACGCGCGCTGAAGAACGTAAAGGCTACGCCCTCTACACCGTTCAGCACATCGATGACGTTTCTCAACCCGGAGGCGCGGCCCGCGGGCAGGTCGGTCTGGGTGATATCGCCAGTCACAACCGCCTTGGAGCCAAAGCCGATGCGGGTGAGGAACATCTTCATCTGCTCGACCGTAGTGTTCTGCGCCTCGTCCAGGATCACGAAGGCGTCGTTGAGCGAGCGCCCACGCATGAAGGCAAGCGGCGCGACCTCGATGACCGCCCGTTCCACGAAGCGCGCGACACGATCGAAACCCAGCATCTCGTAGAGTGCGTCGTACATCGGGCGCAGGTACGGATCGACTTTCTGCGCCATGTCGCCCGGAAGGAAACCGAGTCTCTCGCCGGCCTCGACCGCCGGCCGCACCAGCACGATGCGGCGCACGCGATCGGATTGCAGCGCTTCCACCGCACAGGCCACGGCAATATACGTCTTGCCAGTACCGGCCGGGCCGATGCCGAAGGTCAGGTCGAAGCGGCGAATGTTGGACAGGTACTGTTGCTGGTTGGGTCCACGCGCGTGAATTCCGCCGCGATGCGTGCGCACCAGCAGGTCGTCTTCTGCGCGAGCCGCATTGGCCGCGGAGCCCGTCATGCCACGCTCGCGCAGGGACAGGTGCACGCGCTCCGGCGTCACCTCGCTGGCCTGGGTGAGCGCGAACAACTGCTTGAGGATCTGCTCGGCATCGGCCGTGGCCGCGGCGTCGCCGGTCACACGGAAATGATTGCCACGATGGCTGATGTCCACGCCCAGCGTCTGCTCGATCTGGTGCAGGTGCTCATCGAGCGGGCCACACAGGCCCGCCAGCCTGCTGTTATCCGCGGGTTCGAGCTCGAAATCGCGCGTGGCGATCTGTGACGCCAATGCCAGTCCTTAGCCGGAGGCTCGCAAGAGATCGCCGCTCGCAGGGCGGCTGACACCGACGAGGCGCCCGCGCAGGCTGTTCCTCAGCGCCTCGGTGACCAGGACGCTCACGAACTGATTGACCAGCGTCGGCGGACCATCGAAATTGATCCAGTGGTTGTTCTCGGTACGCCCGGCCAGCTGGCGCGCATTTCTGCGGGCTGGCCGCTCGACCAGGACTCGTTGCACGCTCCCGACCATGCGTTCGCTGATCTGCCGGGCATTGGCGCTGATGTGCTGTTGCAGGATCTGCAGGCGGCGCTGCTTTTCGGCATGGGGCACGTCGTCAGGCAACGAGGCGGCCGGAGTCCCCGGTCGGCGGCTGTAGATGAAACTGAAAGACTGATCGAATCCCACTTCCTCGACCAGGTGCAACGTCGCTGCGAAGTCGTGTGCGGTTTCCCCGGGGAATCCAATGATGAAGTCCGAGGACACGCACACATCCGCACGCGCCTCGCGCAGCCTGCGAATGCGCTGCTTGTACTCCAAAGCTGTGTAGCCGCGCTTCATCTGCGCGAGGATCCGGTCGGAGCCGCTCTGCACCGGCAGATGCAGGTGCGCAGCAAGTTTCGGCACATTGGCAAACGCCTCGACCAGGCTGTCGTCGAATTGCGCCGGGTGCGAGGTCGTGAAGCGGATGCGCTCGATGTTCTCGACTCCCGCGACGTAGTGGATGAGGGTCGCGAGATCCGCAATTCCACCGTCGCCCATCTTACCCGCATAGGCATTGACGTTTTGTCCGAGCAGCGTCACTTCGCGCACGCCTTGGGCCGCGAGCGCGCTCACCTCGTCCATGACCTGCCCGAAGGGACGGCTCATCTCCTCGCCCCGCGTGTATGGAACCACGCAGAACGTGCAGTAGCGGCTGCAGCCTTCCATCACCGACACAAACGCCGTCGCGCCCTGAGCCCGCGGCTCCGGCAGGCAATCGAACTTCTCGATCTCGGGGAAGCTCACATCGACAACCGCGCGACCCCGTGTTCGGACTGCACGAATCATTTCCGGGAGTCGATGCAGCGTCTGCGGCCCGAAGACCACGTCGACCCATGCGGCGCGCGCGGTGATGCCGTCACCCTCCTGGCTCGCCACGCAGCCACCGACGCCGATGATGACGTGAGGTCGACGCTGCTTGATTCGACGCCACTCGCCGAGCAGCGAAAAGACTTTCTCCTGCGCCTTCTCGCGCACGGAACACGTGTTGACGAGCAAGACGTCGGCAGCGTGCGGGTCTTCGGTGGGCTCGAGGCCATCGGCTTCACGCAGGACATCTGCCATGCGGGCAGAGTCGTACTCATTCATCTGGCAGCCGAAAGTCTTGACGAATAGCCGGCCGGGCATCGAAAGCTCGCTCGGGAGGGGCCGCAGAGGTTAGCGGTTTGATGTGAATAATTGAAGCAGGCCAGCGACCACGGCACCCAGCCTCGACCGCCGCAGTCGTTAGCTGAATCAGGGGGTTGGGGCCGTCCCAAGAGCTCTGGAGGGGCCATGAGCCCATCCTGGGGGAGCTGTGGGCCACTGGCACGCGCGGCCGGCGCGTAACTCAACATAAGTACAAGTCCTAGGTCGCAAAGCGCCAAAAGGCTTTTGAGAGTGATTCGCATTTGCAGTACTATTGGCGATGTCTCAACTGGCACCAACGCTTATGAAGGCATCACCCGATTCCGCTCCCATGCGCCTCACCGAGCTCGCGGTAGACGAAGTTGCGTACGTAGCGGCCGTCGATGCGCCACAACATTCGTGGGGAGCCGCGCTGGGACGCCGCCTCTCGGAGCTTGGCTTTTTCGTCGGCGAGCGTCTGCGCGTCGTTGCTCGCGGTCCCTTCGGCGGCGAGCCCATTGCCGTGCGAGTCGGTACTACCACGTTCGCCTTGCGCCGGCACGAAGCTCATTGCATCCGGATCGCGGTGACGTTGCCGGAGGCTGATCTGGCGCCATGACGTCATCGGCCGCCGCGTCGACGAGCCCTCTCGTCGCGCTTGTCGGCAATCCCAACTGCGGCAAGACGGCACTCTTCAATCTGCTCACCGGCAGTCGGCAGAAGATCGCCAACTACGCTGGGGTCACGGTCGAGCGCAAGGAAGGCACTCTGCAAACCGCTAGCGGGCAGAGCGTCCGCGTACTCGATCTTCCGGGTTCCTACAGTCTCAACCCGCACAGCATCGATGAGCAGGTCGTTTGCGATGTCCTGTTCGGCCGGCGCCCCGGCGAATCCATTCCCGACCTGCTCGTTGCGGTCGTCGACGCAACCAACCTCCGTCAGCATCTGCGGCTGGTCCTCGGCCTGAAGCGGCTGGGCCGTCCGCTCGTCGTCGCGCTCAACATGGTCGACCTGGCCCGCAGGCGCGGGCTTGAGATCGACCCCGCCGCACTCGCCCGTGAACTGGCGGTACCGGTCGTCGAGACCGTGGCGGTGCGCGCCGATGGCGGTCGCCGCCTCACTGAGCGGCTCGAGCGCGAGGTGCAATCGCTGCCCCCGGTACCGCCCGGGACTGTGACCGCTGTACCCTCAAACACGCTCGAGGATCACCGCGAGGTGCAGCGCATCCTCCTGGCCATCGGCGCCGACCGCGAGGCATCCACGGCACTGAGTGATCGCATCGACCGCATCCTTCTGCACCCGATACTGGGCGTAGCGATCCTCGCGCTGGTGCTGTTCCTCGTATTTCAGGCGGTCTTTGCCTGGGCCAAGCCAATTATGGACGCGATCGATTCCGGCGTGAGTCATGTGGGCGTGTGGCTCGCCGCGACGCTTCCTTCCGGTCCGCTGCGCAGTCTCCTGGTCGACGGCGTGATTGCCGGTGTCGGCAGCGTGCTCGTTTTTCTGCCGCAGATCGTCATCCTGTTCTTTTTCATCCTGCTGCTGGAAGACTCGGGCTACCTGCCGCGCGCCGCATTTCTGCTGGATCGACTAATGGGTGCAGTGGGCCTATCGGGCCGCTCGTTCATTCCACTGCTTTCGAGTTTCGCCTGCGCGATTCCCGGGATCATGGCAACGCGGACCATTCCGAGCGCACGCGATCGCATGGTCACCCTCATGGTCGCGCCCCTGATGACCTGTTCTGCGCGCATCCCCGTGTATGCCCTCCTCATTGCGGCCTTCATTCCGCCACTCACCGTAGGGCGATTCTTCGAGCTGCAGGGACTGGTGTTATTCGCACTGTACGTTGCCGGCGTTGCGGGCGCGATGCTGGTGGCCTGGATGCTCAAACTCGCGAGCTCGCGCCGCTCGGTGCAGACGCTGCAGCTCGAGCTGCCCGCCTACCACTGGCCGAGCGTCAGAAATCTCAGGATCGGTCTATGGCAGCGGGTCGAAATCTTCCTCACGCGCGTGGGCACAATCATTCTTTCGCTGATGATCCTGCTGTGGTTCCTGAGCTCCTTCCCGGCCCCGCCGCCGGGAGCCGATGGGCCGGCGATCGAATACAGTCTCGCGGGCCGCCTCGGTGCCGGCCTGGCCGTGATCTTTGGCCCGATCGGATTCAACTGGAAGATCTGCATCGCACTCGTCGTCGGCCTGGCCGCGCGCGAAGTGGCTGTCGCTGCGCTGGGCACGGTGTACGCGTTATCCGCGACCAAGCAAGACCTGGCGGGTGACCTGATCCCGATGATTTCCTCCGACTGGGGCCTCGCGACAGCGCTCGCGTTGCTCGCCTGGTACGTCTTCGCTCCCCAGTGCCTCTCGACGCTCGCAGTGGTGAGGCGCGAGACCAACTCCTGGCGCTACCCATTGATCATGGCGGGCTATATGTTCCTGCTCGCGTATCTGGCCGCAGGCGTAACCTTTCACGTGGCCCACGCGCTGGGAGCCTGACGTGTCGCACTGGATTCAGGTGCTGGTGGTGGCGCTCGCCGTCGTGGCAAGCGCGATCTATGCCGCGTACGCACTCATGCCGGCCAGCTTGCGTCAGCGCATTGATGCGGCGCTTGACCGGATACTGCCGCAGCGACTGCGCCGGCGTGGCGCTTCGCGCCTTTCAGGCTGTTCGGACTGCGCTCGCAATCCGAACGCGCCGCGCGCCGAGACGCGCATCTCCGTTCATCAGATCGACCGGCGCGACTGAGCTCTTACGCGCCCGGCTTGCGGTACAAATGGACGAAACGGTCCGTCTTGCCGCGGATCGCCGGATCGAAAACGATCTTGCTACGATCGTCTGCCGCGTTGCGCAGCTTGTCGTAGTGCCCGGCGTAGACGAAGCCGTGACTGGTGATGTCCTTGATCGCAAAGGCTTCATCGATACGGTGCAGCTGCAGCGCGACGCTCGAGCCGACTCCGTCCTTGGCCGCGTGATCCACGATCAGGAACACAGCGCCCGGCTTGAGCGCAGCGTAGATCTGGTCGAGGAAATGAGGCTCGTCGATCGCCGGCCAGCCATTGAGTGGATCGGCATAGAACAGATCGTGGTACGACATCACGATCATCGCGGCATCGAGCGTGGACTGCCCCAGCTGCAGATCGCAGCTTTCGATGACCGAGCGCTTCACATTTGCGAGTCGTCCCTCGGTGGCAAAGCGTGCTTTGATGTCGTCCTTGGCGTAGTCCTCGTACGGCACGTTGTTCACCATCAGCACCTGGCCACCTGATCCGACCACGTAGCTGATGAGTTCGCTGTAGTAGCCACCACCGGCGAAGATATCTGCGACCTCCATGCCGGGCTTGAAGCCGGCGAAGGCCATTACCTCGGCGGGTCGCTCGCGCGCGTCGCGCTCGCGGTCCTTGGCACTGCGACCGTCATGGGCGACGGCCTGCTCGTAGATGGCGGTGTCCGGCGCCGCCAGCGAAACGGGCACCACGACCATCAGCATCGAAGCCAGCATTGCGCGCATCTTGATTCCTCGGGCGGTGTTACGGACTTGGGTCAGAAGGGAATATCGTCGTCGAACTCCACGTCGCGCTCGCCGCCACTGCCCGTCGCGGGCTCCGCGGTACCGCTGCGCGCGGGCTTTGCTTCCGCGCCCGTGGCGCCCGCGCTGGAAGCACCGGCACCGCGACCACCCAGCATCTGCATTTCATTGCCGACGATTTCGGTGGAATACCGGTCGTTACCTTGCTTGTCCTGCCATTTGCGCGTCCGCAGACGACCCTCGATGTAGACCTGAGAGCCTTTGCGCAGGTATTCGCCAGCCACTTCCGCCAACCGGCCGAAGAGTGCGACGTTGTGCCACTCGGTGCGTTCCTGCCATTCGTTGGTCTGCTTGTCCTTGTACGACTCCGAGGTCGCGACCCGCAGGTTCGCCACCGAAGTCCCGCTCGGCATGGACTTGGTATCGGGATCGGCTCCGAGGTGGCCGATGAGTATCACTTTGTTGACGCCGCGAGCCATGGGAGCCTCCGAGAGCCGTGTGAAAGCGCGAAAGTCGCCAGCCGTCCGGCCGCGCCGTGTGAACCTGATCGAACGAGGCAGCCTGCGGCCGATGAAGGGGCCGTATTCTATGCGCCGGCCCCCGCGGATGCATCTGCAACCATTGCGGAAAACGCGAGAAACAGGGCGCTCGACGCCGGAATTCGGGCCAATGCGCCTTTTGCCCCGCACTTGACGCGGCGCGTATAGTACCCGGCTGGCATTCTTACGACGACGATTCCGCATGTCCTTCATCCGCATCCGCGGCGCACGCACGCACAATCTCAAGAACCTCGACGTCGAGCTGCCGCGCGACCGGCTGATCGTGTTCACCGGCCTGTCCGGTTCGGGCAAGTCCTCGCTCGCGTTCGACACGATCTATGCCGAAGGTCAGCGCCGCTACGTGGAGTCGTTGTCGGCCTACGCCCGGCAGTTCCTGTCGATGATGGAAAAGCCCGACGTCGATACGATCGAGGGGCTCTCTCCGGCCATCGCGATTGAGCAGAAGTCCGCCTCACACAATCCGCGTTCGACTGTCGGCACGGTCACCGAGATTTACGACTACCTGCGCCTGCTCTATGCACGCGCCGGTATTCCCCAGTGTCCGGATCACGGCCAGGAGCTCGCGGCCCAGGCCATCAGCCAGATGGTCGATCAGGTCCTCAGGATCCCGGCCGGAACAGGCCTGCTGCTGCTCGCGCCGGTGGTGACGGAACGCAAGGGCGAGCACCTCGAGATCATCGAGGAGCTGCGCGGCCAGGGGTTTGTGCGCGCCCGGATCGACGGTAAGGTCGCCGAGCTCGACGACCCGCCGAAGCTGGACGCCCGGCGCAAGCACTCGATCGAGGTCGTCATCGACCGCTTCAAGGTGCGCGAGGACCTCGCGCAGCGCCTTGCCGAATCATTCGAAACCGCGCTCAACGTGGGCGATGGCGTGGCGCGCATCGCCTGGATGGACGAACCGGCGCGCGACGAGCTGGTGTTCTCGGATCGCATGGCCTGCTCGCTGTGCGGCTACAGCCTGTCGGAGCTCGAGCCGCGGCTGTTCTCGTTCAACAACCCGGTCGGGGCTTGTCCGAACTGTGACGGTCTGGGCGTCAAGCAGTTCTTCGATCCGCAGCGCGTCGTCGTACACCCGCACCTAAGTCTCGCCGGTGGAGCCGTGCGCGGTTGGGACCGGCGCAATGCCTACTATTTCCAGCTGATCCAGGCGCTGGCCCGGCACTTTCACTTCGACATCGAAACACCGTGGGATGAGCTCGAAGACAAGGTACGGCAGGTGCTCCTATATGGCAGCGGCGAGGAACAGATTGAGTTCCGCTATCTCGATGGCCAGGGCGGCACGATCCGTCGTCGGCACCGCTTCGAGGGCATCATCCCGAACCTCGAGCGCCGTTATCAGGAGACTGAATCGATCACCGTACGCGAGGAACTGGCCAGGTACCTGAGCAATCGCCCCTGTCCGGAATGCCAGGGCACGCGGCTCAACCGCGCGGCGCGACACGTGCGCGTGAATGGCATGAGTCTGCCGCAGGTGACCCGCCTGTCTGTCGGCGCAGCCCTGGTTCTCTTCACCGCCCTCAACCTCGAAGGCTGGCGCGGCGCGGTCGCGGAGAAGATCGTCAAGGAGATCGCGGACCGGCTGCGATTCCTCGTCAACGTAGGTCTCGACTACCTGACGCTCGAGCGCAGCGCTGACACTCTGTCAGGCGGCGAAGCCCAGCGTATCCGGCTCGCGAGCCAGGTGGGTTCGGGTCTTGTTGGTGTCATGTACATCCTCGATGAGCCGTCGATCGGGCTGCACCAGCGCGACAACCAGCGCCTGCTCGACACGCTGGTGCGCCTGCGGGATCTCGGTAACACCGTGATCGTCGTCGAACACGACGAGGAAGCCATTCGCAGTGCCGACCACGTTCTCGATCTCGGACCCGGTGCGGGCGTACACGGTGGAGAAATCGTGGCCCAAGGCACCCCCCACGACATCGAGAACAGTCCGCGGTCCATCACCGGTCAGTACCTGTCCGGCCGGTTGCGAATCGAAGTACCACCACGCCGCGTAGCGGGCGACGGCCGCATGCTGCGCGTGGCGGGCGCAACCGGTAACAACCTCAAGCAGCTGACAGCGGAGTTCCCCATTGGCCTGATGACCTGCGTGACTGGTGTATCCGGCTCCGGCAAGTCGACGCTCGTCAACGACACGCTGTACCGGCTGGCTGCGGCGCGAATCAACGCCGCGAGTCACGATGATGCAGCACCCTGCGAGCGCATCGAAGGGCTCGAGCATCTGGACCGTGTGATCGACATCGACCAGAGTCCGATCGGACGCACACCGCGCTCCAACCCCGCCACGTACACCGGCCTGTTCACACCGATTCGCGAGCTGTTCGCCGCCGTTCCGGAAGCGCGCGCCCGCGGCTACGAGGCCGGCCGCTTCAGCTTCAACGTCAAAGGCGGGCGCTGCGAAGCCTGCCAGGGCGACGGCGTGATCAAGGTGGAGATGCATTTCCTGCCGGACGTCTACGTGCCCTGTGATGTCTGCAAGGGCCGGCGCTACAACCGTGAGACGCTCGAAATCCGCTACAAGGGCAGCAGCATTCACGAGGTCCTCGAAATGACGGTCGAGGATGCGCGGCGCTTCTTTCAGAACATACCCGCAGTCGCTGGCAAGCTCGAGACGTTGCTGGACGTGGGCCTGTCGTACGTGCGCCTGGGTCAGAACGCCACCACGCTCTCGGGCGGTGAAGCGCAACGCGTGAAGCTCGCGCGCGAGCTCTCCAAACGCGCGACCGGCCGCACGCTGTACATTCTCGACGAGCCGACCACCGGCCTGCATTTCCACGACATCGCGCAGTTGCTGCGCGTGCTCGAGCGGCTGCGCAATGAAGGCAACACCATCATCGTGATCGAACACAATCTCGACGTGATCAAGACCGCCGACTGGATCGTCGACCTGGGACCGGAAGGCGGCGACGGTGGCGGCCAGCTGGTCGCGGCGGGGACACCCGAGCAGGTGGCCCGCCATCCGACCTCATATACGGCCGGCTACCTGCGCCAGGCGCTGCAAGCACACAAGGAAACGGGCCGGGAGAAACGCCTGGCTGTTAGCGGCTAGGAAGGTCGCACCGGAGCGGCCTGAGCCGAGGAACTAGCGGCCCCAGCACTGATTGGGCGTGGCCGAAAGCGACCCGGTGACCGCGCGTGCGTTGGCCTGGTTCAGCGTGAACGTTGCGCACTTCGTGTCAGCCGTCTGGGTGCCCTGGGGCACCGCCTGCAGGCTGAAGGTCGTCGCGCGTCGCCGCTGCAGCCTCGCTGATCTGGTAGTTCCCTTCAGGTGTCGTGAACGGCAATGCCACGCAGCCGACGTACGTGTTGGTGCGCGTGAAGCAGCGCTCCAGGTTCTGTGCCGTCTGCGTCAGCGCAGTCTTGGCATTCGTGCGGTTGGTCCGCAGCATCTGCTGTCGATAGCCCGGTATGGCTATGGCCGCGAGGATCGAGACGATGACCATTACCGTAATCAGCTCGATGAGCGTAACGCCGCGTTGCTTGCGAATAGTCAAGTGAGCTCTCCTTACGCTGCCGCTCACGCCTCCCCGCGCGCGGGGAGGCGTGACACGGTTTCTACCTGATCTGCCGCCACGACTGCCGGCCGATGGCGCCGGCACCCGGGTTTTCGACGGTCATCTGGATGTCGCCGCTGGTTCCAGGCGTGTACTTGTACTCGGCGTTGGCGCCGGCAAGGATACCTGGCTTCGGCGTGATACCCACCTGCGACTGCAGGCCGGACGCCGGGATCGTCATCGTGATGCCACCGATCGTGACGGTCACAAAGTCGCCGCTGTTGAACATGCCATCGTTGTTCAGATCGAACGGCGTGGTCTGCAGCCGCGCGCCGGACAGCGCATCCATCTCCATCAGCCAGCTCGTGCCACCGAACTCGCAGGGATCGGCGCTCGGGATCAGCGTCGTGAACACGATGCGCCCATTGCGCAGGATCGAGTCCGAAACCTGCATCTCACCCTGGAAGCCCAGGGCCGGCGAGACCAGGTCCATGTACCAGCCGCGATTGCTGCCCACCGGATTCTGTGAGGTGAGGCGCAGGTTCCAGGTCTGACCGCCCAGCGTGAAGCTCTGCTCGACCTGGATGGTCTGCTGCGTGAGCTGAGCGCGCGAGGTCACCTGGTCCGTGGCCGGGAAGCCCGCTGTGTTCTTGTCGATGATGCCGTAGAAGGTCTCGATCTTCTGGTACGGGCTGCTGAGCATGGCGAGATCTTTGTCGCTGGGCTCCAGGTACTTACCGGTGCCGAACAACACGATCATGCCGGCGCCATTCGGGCCGCGGCCGACCTCAGGTCGTGAAGTGATCGGTTGCGGGTTTCCGGCAGCATCCTTCGCCGTGAAGAGCGGCGTCGGATTGCCCGAGCCATCCACCGGGAAGGCGATCTTCCAGTTGGCGGGCGAAGCGTTCGTGACGTCGAACTTCCACATGTTGCCCAGCAGGTCGCCGGCGTAGATGTAGTCGACGGTCGAGTCACCATCGATGTCCACCACCGCGGGCGTGGCCAGGCCGTTCGGCGTCGTCGTGGTGCCCTTCTTGGTGTCGATCGGCGCCGCCGTCATCAACGCGCCCGTCTGGATGTCGACGATATACAGGTACGCGCGTCCCGTGGTGCTGCCGGAGACCGTGTTGTTGTAGCCGTTACCGAAGACCGCCGCCCACTTGTTGTTGTGCATGCGCACGATCGCCGGTCGGCTGAAGGTGTACCCGAGATTCGCGTTCGTGTACTCCCACTTGAAGATGCCGCTCGCGTTGCCCTCGCTGAAGCTCGACGGGTCGGTGATGTCGAGTGCATAGATGCTGCGACCGCCCTTGTTGAGGCCGCCGACCAGCATCGTGTGCCACGCGCCGCCGAAGAACGCATCACCCATCGTCGGTGATCCGTCTACAGAGTACCGGTGCACGTAGGACGGAGAGGCAAGCAAAGACAGATTGGGGAACACGTTACTCGGGATGTACGCCAGGACCTCCTGGCCGGTCACGGTATCGAAAGCGTGCAGCATGCCGTCGTTCGCACCCGCGTAGACGAGCTTCTGGCGGTTCTTGTAATTGTTCTGGAACGTCGAGTACGGCTGACTTTCCAGGGTATCGCTGTAGCGGAACGGCGGTGCACCGACGTACACCGGCGCCGAGTCGACGATGTCGCCGAGTTTGTTGGCGAACGGAATGAGCGGGCGATTGCGCAGCAGCCCACCGCTCTGCACTTCCCGGCTGCCGTCGCCGCGCAGGTAGTTAACGAGCTGCTGCTGCGCCAGCGCCGTGGGCGCGAGCTGGGTGCGGCGGGTGCTGTCGAGGTTGGCCCAGCGGAACGGCACCGCCAGCGGCGAGCCGGCCGTGTTGACCGTAATGATCTTGCGGCTGTTGAAATCTGGCAGCATCTGCGCCGCGTTCCATTCGAGCGCGCCCAGCGTGCCGTCCGGGTTCACCGGGAAGGAGAGCAGCTCGCCGCTCCAGTTGCCGCTGTTGAACCGCGCCTGGTAGACGCGCGTCTGACTCGAGATCGACCCCGAGTTCACCGAAGCCGACGAGGCCGAGGCGACGCGCGCGATGATGTCGTTGAACGACTTGGCGATCTGGTCCTTGAGCGTCAGCGCGTTCGTGACCAGGAAGTAATTGTCGGGCTGACCGTCACCGTCGCCGTCCCATTCGCTGGTCTTGTCCGGCAGATCGTTGGTATCGGCCGGGTCCTCGAGAAATCCGCCCCACTTCGCCGCGTACCACAGCGGATCCTTGAGCAGAGTCGCGCCCGTGGTGGAACCCGCATCGAACGTACGAGTTGCAACCAGCGGCTGCGCGCCCGCAAGGAGCGCGTTGCCGCCCGCGGCCGCCGGGTTCTCACCCGGAGGCGTATCGAGGAAGTAATCGACATCGCCAATGGCCGCAGTATCGGCGTCCCGTACCTCGAGATAGATGCCATCCTGGGTCGTGCCCGAGATCACGTAGCCCATATGCTGGATGATGCAACCCGCCGCGTACTGCGAGGTGATGTTCACGGTGACGGACCCGTTGGCGTTCACCGTGTATTCGTACAGCGCAATCGCGTCCATGTCGTGGTCTGCGCCCTGTTCGACGTCTTCGAAGTTCACCCGGAACCGGCCATAGTTCGGCGCCAGGCTCTCGACGTAGAAGTCGACGATCTGATTGGTGGGCTGAAAGCCGCCCGGGGTGCCAGTGACGCCCAAGCAGCCGCCGACCGACTTCGCGAACGGTACCAGCGTGATGTTCTTGCCGCCGGCGACCGGGATCTCGATCTTGGGCAGCGGCGAGGCGAGTGCAATTGCGAAGGTATCGACCTTCTGCTTGCCCGCGGTCGTGGTGCTGATGTCGTTGATGCGGCCGTAGTTCGCTACCGACGCCGCGTAGTAGCTGCCCTGCTTGGTCGGCTCTTCCGGCGACAGGCCACGGATGTTGCCGAAGCTGGAGACAGGTTTCGGAGTCGGCGCGCCGTCGTAAAGGCCGGCTGACTGGCCGATGAAGTTGCGGCCCAGACTCGGGTCGAGCGCCTGCTCGGCGGTAAAGAGGCCGTCCGCCTGCCCCTGCACGTTCAGCCCCGGTCCGGGCAGGTCGTTCCCGACACCAGCGCCGAAATACGTGCCCGGCAAGGTGTCGGAGTCATACGAAGGATTGATATCGCTCACCACCGTCATGAACGGCTTGGAGCACGAGGGCTTGCCGCTGTACGGATTGCTCCATGCGGGCTTGGGCAGCCCCAGGTTGCCGTCCACGCTGCCGGCGCTGGCGTAGTCGAATGCGGCCAGCGGTCCCGACTTGCCGGCGAAGTAGCGTAGCGTCTCGTACATCATCTCGGCGACCGGATTACCCCACATCTTGCATTCGCCGTCATTGATCGGCCGGTCCGTGATCCAGCCGCAGCTGTACTGATAGCCGGCGCCGAATTCAGTGATGACCAGCTTGTTCAGCGTGCTCACGATGCCGTTGGTGGCGGTGTTGAAGGTGCCGTCCGCCGCGTTCACTTCGTCCGTGAACGTGCCGACAGCCTTGCGCAGTACGCCGCCCTGGGTGTTGTGTGTGTAGCTGCCGCTCAGCAGACCGAACAGCATCGAGCCATTTTCGCCGTAGTCGTGCAACAGGCCGGTCGGCTTCCACACGCTGCCATACTTCTTACAGTTGCCCTCGTGCAGCGTGTCGCTGACGCACACCTTGACGCGCACCGTGTAGTCGGTCGGCGTGACGGCGATGCTGCCGGACGAGCCGCCGACAGCAGCGATATTGATGTCCGCCACCGGGCGCTCGATGCTCACCCATTCCCAGATGTGCTGGGCCTGATTTTGCAACACGCGCAGGCGCGGCAGCTGTGGGATGTTCGTGTCTGTGAGCAGGGTCGTGTTTGCGAACAGGTGGCGCATGCCCGCCGTGGGCTGGGACAGTGGCGCGTACTTGGCGATGTCGTAGCCGTCAACCGTAGTGCTCGTGTACTCCTTGCCCCAGGAATGCGCGTCCTGCGGGAGGTAGGAGCGCTCGAGCACGGTCTGGCCGCCGGAGTCGGTGCGACGGAATCCGCCGTAGAGCACCTTGCGCAGGGCGTCGATGCGCGCAGTCGTGACGTAGTTCAGAAAGTCGCCGCTCCACTGGCCGCTGCAGGTCTTATCCACGGTGATCGAGGCGGGCTCGAACTGCCCGGAGCCCGAACTGTTGTACGTGTAGCAGAAGTGCGAGTCGAAATAGCCGTAGTAGTCGATCTGGTCGGGCTTGTAGCCAGTGTCGACCACACCGTCGCCGTCGAGGTCGGAGGCGTCGTTGTAGGCTTCGTAGTAGAGCTTGTGGTCGCGCCCCATGACGAGCATGTTGAGCGGCGGGACCGCCTGGTTGAGGAACAACGGCGAATCCGCGAGGTTGAGTGTCGCCGCCTGGGCACTTCCACCCTGGAAAGTGGTCAGCGCCGCCGCGGCAACGGCAACCAGCATGCGAAAGTGCGGATGTTTGGCTCTCATGTCAGCTCTCCAATCTCAGCCCCGTCGGTGACGGGGTCTCAGAATCTGCGCGTGTAGGTGGTCTCGAGCACGGCTCGCGCCGTCTCGGTGCCGCCGAAGGATTGTGCCGAGACGCGATAGAAGTCGCGTCCTTCCGGGGGACCGTGTCCGGTCGTCAGGCTGTCCGGAATGAATCCCTGCTCCTGCGTGATCGTCTGCGGGTCCTGGGTGACGTCAGTGATTTCCTGCGCGCCCGTCGTGCCGTACTCCTGGCCGTTTGTCACCCACCAGGCCTTGGTCTGGTCGCGCAGGTTGCTGGGAATGGCGGCAGCCGTGCGCTGCCAGACTCCGCACGGTGCGGTGGAGCAGGTGGCCGGCCGGGCGACCATCACGCGAATGCGGTCCTCTGCATCGCGCAGGCCCGCTTCCGCGGACTGAAACGCCAGGTCGATGTCGCGCGCGTTGCCGGCCATGCGCTCCTCCATGCGGGTCACCTGCATCGCCGTCAGACCCAGCAGGGTCATGACCAGCAACAACAGCAGGCTCACCACCAGAATGGCGCCGTCTTGGCGTGGACGATTCATTTCAGTGCGCATGTGAGGTCCCATTCGCGTGTTCAGATGGCCACGTTGCGCAAGGCAGCCGTGGAGGTGAAGAGCATTCGCAGGCGGCGGTCGTTGAACGGGCCGACGACCGTGCCGAGCACGTTGTAGGTCGCCGTGTCGACGTCGGTGCCGATCGCGTCCGACTGCACCAGCATGGACACGGACACGCTGACGATGTTGGCCCAGTTGCCTACCGCATTCGCCGCCACGTAGTTATCGACCACGCGATCGGCGTTGGTGTCTTCGCCGTAGACGATCTGTAGTGCCTGCACGCCGTCGATGAGCTGCTCCGGAACGTTGCTGCCGACACGGCGCCACAGCGAATTGCCACGCACGTAGTAGACGACCGTCTGCATGGGGATCAGGCGTGCACCGCCCTGGAACACGTACCCGAGATTCGTTGTCGAGTTCCCCGGTGCTGGCACCACTCCGGTCGCATGGAAGACGTTGGGCGTGGTATAGCCGCTCACCTGAAACACCGTGGACGCGTTGCAGTCCGTGATCAGCATGATCTGGCCGGCCACCGGCGCCGGAGTGGCGGCCGCGATCTGCGGATTTGCAGTCGAGCTCGCAAGGACCGCCGGCATGACCAGCGCCACACCTTCGCGCTGTGACACGCGCAGCAGGATCGCATCGCTTCCATCCTGCGGCGCCTGGGCCGCCGGAATCACAGTGGTATTGAGCACCGGGGCCCAGGTGCCGGGGCCCGTGAACTCGAACCCCTGCATGGGCCGCGAGTAGTCCCACAACAGCGTAGTCGGGTTGTTAAGCGTCGAATTGAAGGGCACGGCTTTCGCGCAGCCGGAGTAGCCTGCAGAACGGATGTCGCGCATGATCAGGTCGAGCGCCAGGCGCCCGCTTTCCTGCACGCGCGAAGTCTTCTCGTTGTTGAGATAGGTCAGCTTCGAGCTCGCGAAGATCGACAGCACGCCGGCCATCAGCACCAGGCTGAGGGCCATCGCCACCATGAGCTCGACGACGCTGAATCCGGATTGCAGGTGTTTCTTCATGACGGCCTCGTTTGACCTGGTCTCACAGTCGCGTCTGCGTGACGAATACCACCGGCGCCTCGGCGCCGCGGGAGTCGTCGAGCTGGATCGTGATCCGCGCCAGGTTTGTGGCCGGATCGACAGCCACTGCGCCATCGCCCGCAGGGAAAGTTGCGGCGAGCGCGTTCTTCCAGGACGCCAGATCCAGCTCCGCGAGCGTCGCCGGGGTGGGCAGAGTCGATCCGAGCGCGATGTTGTAGGCGCCAGTGAGGGCAACCGTACGGTTGGCGCGCATGCGGTCGGTGATGTCACTCGCCAGCGCTGTCGCCTGGGAGCGCATGTGCGCGGCGTGGGTATTGCGCAGGCTGCTCATCTGTAGCGCGGCCACGCCGAGCAGGCCGATGGACAGAACCAGCAGCGCCACCAGTGCCTCGATGAGCGTCATGCCGCGCTCGCGAGTCATTTCGGTCCGGATGATCTGTGTATTCATGGCGACTCGGTCTCGATGGAACTTGCGTCTCATGGGCAAGCGAGCTGCGCGGTGCTCACGCGCCCGCTGGTGCTCACGGAAATGCAGCGCGCGGTATTGGCGGGCGCGCCGCTCTTGTAGAGGGAGAAATTGGTGGTGCCTACAGGGTTAGGCATGCCGGTGGAGGTGTACTGCACGAAATTGCGCGGCGTGGGCGCAACCGAGTTGAGTGACAGGCCGCCCTGGACCGCCGGCCATACCTGCAGCAACTGGTCGCCGGTCTCGACCGGCATGGCGGGATTCACGGTCCCGTTGGCGCCGTTGCCGTCGGTGAACACGATCCAGCCCGTGTTCCAGGTCGTGCTCGCGGCGCAGGTCGAGCCGTTCGTGCTCGAACAGACGCTCACCGGGATGCCGCGCTTGATGGACTCGCTGCGCGCATAATTGAGCGCGGAGACCATCTCGTTGGCCTGCGCAGTGACGCGATTGTTGCGAATCATCTGCACGAAGCTCGGCACGCCCACCGACAGCAGGATGGCCAGAATCGCGAGGGCGGTCATCAGCTCCAACAGGGTGAAGCCTTTGGCGGTTTGTTTACGCATGGCGCGCGTTATCGCTGCGCGCTCCGTCGCACTCAAACCGAGCCGATGATCGGCTTCAAGGCGCGGATGAGTGGTGGTCGCGCGTAATCCAGTTCACATTCCAGGCGGGAGTGATGCGGTACTCAAAACGAGCGCGAGCCAACATAACGTGAGGGGCTTGTCATAACCGCGCTCCTTTATTCTTATAGGCGGCGTGCGCGGCGTGGTGCTCACCGCAGCGAGCGGAGCAGACGGTGCGTGGAGTTCTGGCGGGCGAGGCCGACGCCTCGAGCGATCAGGTGCCGCGTCTCATCATCTTGCGGATTTCGGCGAGGTGCTCCTCCTCGGCCGCGATCTGCGCGCGCGCATATTCCTCGAGCATGATGCTCTCACTGGCGACCAGCGCCAGGAGCTTGCGGTATTCGGCCAGTCCCACCTCTTCGTGAGCCAGCGCTTCCTTGAGAATGTCATCCACGCTGTGCTTGTGGGTCTCGAGCAGCTCACCGATCTTGAGCGACGGATGTCCGCCCATGGAAGTGACGTGTTCTCCGGCGAGAACGGCGTGAGCCATGGACTCAGTCGACTGGCCCCGCAGCCAGGCCGTGATCGGGATGCGGTGATGGCCGAACACCATGAAGCTGTAGTGCAGATACCTCACGACACCCGCCAGTTCGAGCTCGAGGATGCGGTTCAGTATCGCGACCACAGCCTCTGTGTCCATTGCAGCCCCACGCGCCTTGTTCATGTCGGGTCTCCTTACGAACGATTCAGCGGATTCGGGTGACCGGCGTCGCCCGGTTGCTGCCCTTGAGCTGCAGACGATACGACTTGAACGCACCGCGCTTGATGATCACTTCATCGCCGACGTTGAAGCCGAGGTGCCAGTCGGATTCCTTTTGCTGCCAGACCTGCCCGTTGTCCAGAGTCAGCACGTGCTCACCCCTCGGCTGGGTCACGACACCGGCGATACGAGCCTGCATTTCATCCGGAATCTCGGGCTTCTGCGGCTGCGATCCGGGCGGCGGGCGGCCGTCGAGTCCGAAATCCTCGTGTGCGGCTTGCGCCGGTGGCGTGACTGCCGGCGCGCTCGCGGCGACGGTCGTCTCCGTGTCACGCTGTCGGCTCACGGTGCGCGCAAACAGCTTGTCGTAGCAAGCGAGTCGTTCGGCGTCGGACTCGATCGCCGTGCAATGCGCCACATCGGCGGGCTGGGGCGCCGCGTCGGTCGAGGACTGCGATACGCCGCTCGCTCCGGTCAGCGCGGCAACGACTGCCAGCAGTTGCAGACTCATGAGCGTTTCTCTCCTGCGCGCGGCGGCGGACTGTTCGCCGATCGAAATACCTGGCGCACCTCGCCGTCGGCGACTCGCTCCGTGTATTGGCCACGGGTGTAGGCCGAGATGACGTTGCGCCAGAAGCGGACAGCACCAGTGTTACGCAGGTACTCCGTCACTTCCCACTGGCCCGCAAAACGGTTGAGAATGAGCTGCGCGGCGTCACGGCCGATCCCAAGGCGGCGGAATTTCGCCAACACGAAAAATTCCGACATGCGGTAGTCGATCACGGGCCCGTCAGCCGCGAGCTTGACCGGACGGACGACGAGCGCGAAACCCGCGGGCGTGTCGGACTTCAGAATCAACAGAGGATGAGCGCGGTCGTCTGCAAACCAACGGGCAAGCAGATCCGGCTCGCGGTGACCGAACTCGCCCAGCACCGGGAAGATCCCGGTGTTGAGCATCGCGAGATCATTCAGGTAGTCGCGGTAGACGCTCTGGATCCACTTGCGGTCTTCAGGCGACCCCTGCGCATCACGGATACTGACCGCCACTTGACCCTCGATCGAGCCGGAGCGCGACTGAAGAAAAACTCCGACTCCTCGAACTCGCCCGGGCAGTCAGCCTGCCCGGGCTGTCCGAACTTGCATCAGCAATTACTGCTGAGGCGGTTGCTCCGCCGGAGGCGTGGCCGGAGCAGCACCCTGGTCAGCCGGTGCCGCGGGTGCAGCGCCTTCGGCAGCAGGTGCGGCGCTGGGTTCAGCTGCCGGAGCGGCGGGTTCAGCCGCCGGAGCGGGAGCAGTCGCGGCCGGTTCTGCACCGCCGCCACCGCCGCCACAGGCGCTCAGCAGAAGCGCCGCAGCGAGGGCGCTAAGAGCAGATTTGATCTTCATCTCGTTACCCCGAAAGGATTGGAAAGGTTATGGAACAGACGACACAGGCAAACTAGTTTTGTCTCGTTAATTCACCTTATCGCGGCGGCGCATTCTAGAGTGTTTACCGGGGTTTTTAAACTGCGCCGCAGGGCGTGTCGTCACTTGGCGACACGCGCCGGAGGCTTGAATTTGCGGCTGCGGACACACGCATTGTTAAGTCGCCCGCCGTTCCAGACTCGCGCTATGCTGCCGGCTGACACACCGGACGGCGTCGTGAGGCCTCAAGCGCCGCGCCGGGCTTCTCTTAGACACCTGTGCGCTCGCGGCCGGCGCGCCGCACAGAGAGTGAATCATCAGACCTGCTAACCTCATTTGATTCAACCGGTTATGCAATCCATAGCATCCACTGCTGAAACTGCAGACAAGCCCGACCTCGACACTCTCTTCACGAAGCATTTTTCCGAGCTGGCTCGCCGCAGCGATGCCGCCCTGCGGGCTGCGAAAGCCGAACTGCTGGTGGTGTACTCCGGCGCGCTCTCGCTGCTGTTTCTCGACGATCAGGCGCATCCCTTCAAGACCAATCCGCACTTCAAGGCATGGGCACCAGTTCTCGATAACCCCGACTGCTTCATCGTCTATGCGCCGGGACACAAGCCACTGCTGTTGTTCCACCTGCCCGTCGACTACTGGTACAAGCCGCCGGCGTTGCCGACGGCATTCTGGACCAAGCACTTCGAACTGCGGCCCATCGCTGCGCTGGCGGACGCGCGGGCCCACTTGCCCGCTGATCTCGGTCGGACGGCATTCGTCGGCGATATGCCGGCCGCGGTCGCGCCATGGGGGTTCGGGCAGGTCAATCCCCAACCACTGCTCGATGAGCTGCATTACGCGCGCGCAGTGAAAACGCGTTACGAGGTCGAGTGCATGCGCCGCGCGACCGTGATTGCGGTGCGCGGGCATCGCGCGGCCGAGCGAGCATTTCGCGCCGGCGAATCGGAATACGGTGCGCACATGGCCTACCTGCAGGCGTGCGGTCAGCGCGAAGAGGAAATGCCATACAACAACATCGTCGCCTACAACGCCAATGGCGCGGTGCTGCATTATCAGCACCTGGAGCGGGAACGGCCGCGTGCACGGCGCTCGCTGTTGATCGATGCTGGCGCCCAGCATCACGGCTATGCCTGCGACATCACGCGAACCTATGCCGCGCACGAGGGGGAATTCGCGACGCTCGTCGCGGCCACCGATCGAGCGCAGCAGTCACTGTGCGCGCAGATCAGGCCTGGTCTTGACTATCGCGACTTCCACCTGTCCGCGCATCGCGAGCTGGCGCAGGTGCTGCGCGACGCCGAGGTGATCAACACGTCCGCAGACACGGCGGTAGAGTCCGGACTGAGCAGTGTGTTCTTTCCGCACGGCATCGGCCACCTGCTCGGGCTGCAGGTGCACGACGTCGGCGGCTTCATGCGCGATGCCTCCGGCGCGCACATCGAGCCACCGGCCGCCCATCCGTTCCTGCGCCTGACGCGCAAGCTCGAGCCCGGCTTCGTCGTCACGGTGGAACCTGGCATTTATTTCATCGACTCACTGCTGAGCGCGGCGCGCGGCAATGCTCACGCGACCCACATCAACTGGAAGCGGATCGAGCAGCTGCGCCCGTACGGCGGCATTCGCGTCGAAGACGATGTCGTCGTCACGCTCGCCGGGCACGACAATCTCACGCGCGCGGCATTTGCCGCGCTCCCCGGTTAACGGTCGGCGCGCCCGGCGCCATCTTCGGGGCTGCTCTCAGCGCTGCTTCGCCAGCAGATCGCGAATCTCCTGCAGCAGCACCTCTTGCCGGGGCGGCGCCGGCGGAGCGGCGGGCTGAGGTGGCTTCTTGAGTTTGTTGATGCCACGGATGGCCAGGAACAGCACCAGCGCGATGATCAGGAAATCGATTGCCGCCTGCAGGAAGGCGCCGTACTTCACCACCACCGGTGCGCCAGTAGCCGCATTGGTGCCGAGCGTGACTGCGAGGTCGGCGAAATTGACGCCGCCGATCGCCATGCCCAGGGGCGGCATGACGAGGTCACCGACCAGCGAGGACACGATCTTGCCGAAGGCCGCTCCGATGATGACGCCCACGGCCATGTCAATGACGTTACCCTTCATCGCAAATTCTTTGAATTCGGATATGAAACTCATCGGTCTCTCCCCTGCTTGCAATGGAAGCCGACAGGTGCCGGCGGTCAAGGGAGCCTAGCGGAGGGCGGCCGGCGCCGCCATTGCCGGCCAGGGCAGCCCGTGAAAAACAAAGAGGCCGGGACTAGCCCGGCCTCATCGACTCTTGCGGCTCGCGACGACTACTTCTTCGCCTTCTTCTTGGCGGGCTTTACGGTCGCCTTCTTCTTTGCCGCCTTCTTCTTCGGTGCAGGCTCTTCCGCACCTTCCGCTACGCTAGCCTTCTTCGCCTTGCGCTTCGGTTTCTCCTCCGCGGCAGGCGCGGCTGCTTCCGCGGCCTTGACTGGCTTCTTCGCCTTCTTGTCAGCCTTCTGATCTGCGCCCGCGGCGGCCGCAGCTGCCTTCTCGGGCTGGTCCACGAGCTGCATCAGCGCCATGGGCGCCGCATCTCCGGGCCGCGGCAGCATGCGCAGAATCCGCGTGTAGCCGCCGGGACGTGCCTGATACCGCGGTCCCAGTTCGCCGAACAGCTTCTGCACCAGCTCATCGTCACGCAGCTGCGCAAACGCGCGCCGCCGCGAAGCGAGGCTGTCACTCTTGGCGAGCGTGATCAGCGGCTCCACGACGCGCCGCAGTTCTTTCGCCTTCGGCAGAGTCGTGCGGATCGTTTCGTGGCGCAGGAGCGAGGCCGCCATGTTGCGCATGAGCGCATGGCGATGGGCACTGTTGCGGCTGAGTTGCCGCCCGGAGAGTTGATGACGCATGTCAGACGGTCTCGCGTTCTTCTTCGCGCTTCAGCCCGGCGGGCGGCCAGTTCTCCAGTCGCATGCCGAGCGTCAGGCCGTGACTCTCCAGCACTTCCTTGATCTCCGTGAGCGACTTCTTGCCCAGGTTCGGCGTGCGCAGCAGCTCGACTTCCGTGCGCTGCACGAGGTCGCCGATGTAGTGGATGTTTTCCGCCTTGAGACAGTTCGCACTGCGCACCGTGAGCTCGAGCTCATCGACCGGCCGCAGCAGGATCGGATCGAACTGCGCTTCCGAAGCCTTCGCCACCGCGTCTTCCTGGCCCTGCAGATCCACGAACACCGACAGCTGGTCCTTGAGGATCGAGCCGGCCCGCCGGATCGCTTCTTCCGGATCGATCGTGCCGTTGGTCTCGATGTCGATGATGAGCTTGTCGAGGTCGGTACGCTGTTCGACGCGCGCCGCTTCGACCGTGTAGGTCACGCGGCGCACCGGCGAGAACGAAGCATCGAGCTGCAGGCGCCCGATCGGACGGCTCTGTTCTTCGAACGCCGCGCGCTGCACTGCCGGGCGATAGCCGCGGCCGCGCTCCACCTTGAGCGTCATGTTGAGCTCACCGGCCTTGGTGAGATTGGCGATGACGAACTCCGGGTTCAGCACCTCGACGTCATGGTCGGCGCTGATGTCGCCCGCGGTGACAGGACCAGGTCCCTTCTTGTGTAGACGCACTTCGGCCACGTCACGCGTATGCATGCGCAACGCGATCGACTTGAGGTTCAGCAGGATGTCCACGACATCCTCCTGCACACCCTCGATGCTGGTGTACTCGTGCAGCACCCCATCGATGTCCGCCTCGGTGATCGCGGAACCAGGCATCGACGACAGCAGCACGCGGCGCAGCGCATTGCCCAGCGTATGACCGAAGCCGCGCTCGAACGGCTCAATGACGACGCGCGCGTGGCGCGCGCTCAGCGGTTGTACCTTGACGACACGTGGCTTGAGAAACTCGGCGACAGATCCCTGCATTGGGCCCACCTTCAACTATATTTACTTCGAATACAGCTCGACCACGAGGCTCTCGTTGATGTCCGGGAGGATCTCATCGCGGTCGGGCACTGATTTCAGAACGCCAAACATCTTCTTGTCGTCCACCTCCACCCAGTCCGGGAAGCCGACCTGGGCGGCGATCGCGAGCGCGGCGGTGATGCGTAGCTGTTTCTTCGCCTTTTCGCGCAGCGAAACCGTATCTCCCGCCTTGCACTGGTAGGAGGGAATGTTCACCAGCTTGTCATTCACGGCGATCGCCTTGTGGCTCACGAGCTGCCGCGCCTCCGCGCGGGTCGCAGCGAAGCCCATCCGGTAGACGACGTTGTCCAGCCGCGTTTCCAGGAGCTGCAACAGGGTCTCGCCGGTCGCGCCCGGCCGGCCTGAGGCACGCTCGTAGTAGTTCGAGAACTGGCGCTCCAGGATGCCGTACATGCGGCGCAGCTTCTGCTTCTCGCGCAGCTGCAACCCATAGTCGGAAAGTCGCGTGCGGCGCTCGCCCTTGATGCCGCCCGGCGGCACCTCGAGCTTGCACTTCGACTCGAGCGGCTTGACACCGCTCTTCAGGAACAGGTCCGTGCCCTCGCGGCGCGAGAGTTTGCACTTGGGACCCAGGTAACGAGCCATGAACAACCTCGCTTAGACACGTCGCCGCTTCGGGGGGCGACAACCGTTATGGGGGATCGGGGTCACATCTTCAATGTGCGTGATCTTCAGTCCGCAGGCGTTCAGGGCACGTACCGCGGACTCACGGCCCGGGCCGGGGCCCATGACGCGGACTTCGACGTTTTTGACGCCATGCTCCTGCGCCGCATTGCCTGCCTTCTCGGCCGCAACCTGTGCAGCGAAGGGCGTGCTCTTGCGCGAGCCGCGGAATCCGCAACCGCCGGCCGTCGCCCAGGAGAGCGTGTTGCCCTGCCGATCGGTGATGGTCACGATCGTGTTGTTGAAGGACGCGTGCACGTGCGCGATGCCCTCGAGCACATTCTTGCGCACCTTCTTGCGCTGCTTGGCCGGGGCCGCTGCCCCCGCCTGCTGTTGCTGCTGTTGCTGCTGCTGTTTCTGTTCAGCCATAAAGCCTCTTGAGTTCTGTTCGCCTAGGCCTTGCCGACCGGCGCATTCATCTTGATGGCGGCCTTGCGCGGTCCCTTGCGCGTGCGCGCGTTGGTGCGCGTGCGCTGGCCGCGCACTGGCAGACCCTTGCGATGCCGGATGCCGCGATAGCAACCGAGATCCATCAGCCGCTTGATGTTGATCGACACTTCGCGGCGCAGGTCACCTTCGACCGTGAGCTTCGCGACCTGCGAACGCAGCGCCGCCACTTCGGGCTCAGTGAGGTCCTTGACCTTGGTCTGCGGCTTCACGCCCGCGGCGGTACAGGCCTTGAGCGCCTGGGACTTGCCCACGCCGTAGATGTGCGTCAGACCGATGACGACGTGCTTGTTCATCGGAATGTTGATGCCGGCGATACGTGCCATTTCCTACCCCTGCCTCTGCTTGTGCCGTGGGTCGGTGCAGATGATGTAGACCACGCCACGGCGGCGTACGACCTTGCAGTTCTTGCAGATCTTCTTTACTGACGGTCTGACTTTCATCTCGCAACTCCGCTTAAAGTCGTGCCCATACGTCCCTGTGACTCATCCCAGCCAGGACATCCGTGTACTGGCGCGCACCCCGATCGACTGCACGTCAAGTACAGTCGATAAATCACGGCGTGCGCCCATAACCGCGCAGATTCGCCTTCTTCATCAGCCCTTCATACTGATGCGACATCAGGTGCGCCTGCAGCTGCGCCATGAAGTCCATGACCACCACCACCACGATCAGCAGGCTCGTGCCGCCGAACTGGAACGGAACGCTGCCGTACGAATTGAGCGTCTCAGGCAGTACGCATACCGCGGTCACGTACAGCGCGCCCCACATCGTGAGTCGCGTCAGCACCTTGTCGATGTACTCCGCTGTGTGCTGACCCGGGCGGATCCCGGGTATGAAAGCGCCTGATTTCTTGAGGTTGTCCGCGGTCTCGCGCGCGTTGAACACCAGCGCGGTGTAGAAGAAGCAGAAAAAGATGATGAGCCCGGCATAAAACACCAGGTGTATGGGCTGGCCGTAACCCAGCGTCGCCGAGAGCTGCTGCAGCACGCTCTGCACCGCAGTGGGCGCATCGCTGGTGCCGAAGAAGCTCGCCATCGTTGCCGGAAACAGCAGCAGCGAGGAGGCAAAGATCGGCGGAATCACGCCCGACATGTTGAGCTTGAACGGCAGGTGGCTGCTCTGCCCCGCGTACATGCGCCGCCCCACCTGGCGCTTGGCGTAGTTGACCGCGATGCGACGCTGCGCGCGCTCGACGAACACGCAGAAGGTCGTGACGCCGATGATCACGATCAGCAAAACCAGCACGAAGGCCGGGTTCATTTCACCCGACTGCACCTGCTGCAGCGTGTTGGCGATCGCGTTGGGCAGTCCCGCGACGATGCCCGCCATGATGATCATCGAGATGCCGTTGCCGACGCCCCGCTCGGTGATCTGCTCGCCCAGCCACATCAGGAACATGGTGCCGGTGGTCATGGTGACCGTGGCCGTGAACAGAAACTGCGGACCCGGGCTCACGGCCATACCGCCGTTCTGCAGCGCCACGGCCGCGCCGAAGCTCTGGAATAGCGCGAGCCCCACCGTGCCGATACGCGTGTACTGCGTGATCTTGCGTCGGCCCGATTCGCCTTCCTTCTTGAGAACGGCGAGCGTGGGCACCACCACCGTCATCATCTGTACGATGATCGAGGCCGAGATGTAGGGCATCACGTTCATCGCGAAGATGCTGAAGCGACGCAGCGCACCGCCGGAGAACATGTTGAACACGCCAAGGATGGTCCCCCCCTGGTCCTCGAAGAAGCGCGCCAACGCCGCCGGATCGATGCCCGGCACCGGGATGAAGGTCCCGATGCGGTACACGATCAGCGCGCCGATCAGGAACAGCAGCCGACGACGCATGTCGGTGAGACGCGTCGCTTCGCTGAACGCTGCAGCTGGATTGGTGATGACGGGGTTGGCCATGAAACTTCGGTTTAGTCCTCGATCTTGCCGCCGGCGGCCTCGATTGCCGCGCGCGCACCCTTGGTGGCGGCGACACCTTTCAACGTGACCGCCTTCTTGAGCTCGCCTGACAGGATCACCTTGGCGCGCTCGGTGTGTACCGGAACCACCTGCGCATCGATCAGCGCCTTGAGATCGATGAGGCCGTCTCTCAAGGCCTCCAGGTCGCTCAGACGCACCTCGGCGCGCGTCGGCTTGATCGCCGAACGGAATCCGGTCTTGGGTAGACGGCGCTGCAATGGCATCTGGCCGCCTTCGAAGCCGACCTTGTGATAACCGCCCTTGCGGGCGCGCTGACCCTTGACGCCGCGGCCGCAGGTCTTGCCCTGGCCGGCCGAGGCTCCGCGGCCGACACGCAGTCGCGGGCGCTTGGCGCCGCGCGCAGGCTTGATTGAGTTCAGACGCATCGATGCATTCCGTGTAGCGGCCGACTACTGGCGGTCGACCTTCACCAGGTGTTTTGCGGCTTCGATCATGCCGCGGTTCTGCGCCGTATCCTTGACGGTGACCGTCTGGTGCAGACGACGCAGCCCGAGACCGCGCACCGAAGCCGCGATGTTGCGCAGTTGTCCGTGGACGCTGCGCACCAATGTCACTCTTACCGAGCCCGCTTCGCTCATGTGCCGGCTCCGATAATCTCCTCGACGGACTTGCCGCGCTTGGCGGCAATGTCTTCCGGTGAACGCACGCTGGCGAGTGCCTTCATCGTCGCACGCACCACGTTGATGGGGTTGCGCGAGCCGTAGCTCTTCGCAAGCACGTTACGCACCCCGGCGCACTCGAACACGGCGCGCATGCCGCCGCCGGCGATCACGCCGGTGCCGTCCGCAGCAGGCTGCATGTACACGCGCGTGGTGCCGTGCGCGCCCTTGACCGCATAGTGCAGCGTGTCGTTGCGCAGGCTCACCTGCAGCATGTTCTTGCGCGCCTGCTGCATCGCCTTGGAGATGGCCACCGGCACTTCGCGCGCCTTGCCATAGCCAAAACCCACCCGGCCGGCGCCGTCGCCCACCACGGTGAGGGCGGTGAAGCCGAACTGGCGGCCCCCCTTGACGACCTTGGCAACACGGTTGACTGCCACGAGCTTCTCGAGCAGTTCGTCGCCGGTTGACGGTTTTTCGACTCTGGCCATACGTTTTCGGTCCCGACCTGACTAGAACTTAAGACCATGCTCACGGGCCGCGTCGGCGAGAGCCTTCACGCGACCGTGAAACTTGAACCCCGAGCGATCGAACGCCACCTGCTCGATGCCCACCGCCTTGGCACGCTCGGCAATCGCCTTGCCGACAGCCTTCGCTGCCGTCACGTTGCCCGTGCCCTTGACCCCCTGCCGCACGCCTGCCTGCACGGTCGACGCCGCGGCCAGCACGTGCCCGCCATCGGCCGCGATGATCTGCGCGTAGATGTGCTGCGGCGTACGATGCACGCTCAGGCGCGCTACACCGAGCTCACGAATCTTGGCGCGGGTACGTACCGCGCGTCGCAGTCTGTGTGCCTTCTTGCCGTCGCTCATGTTGCGCCCATCACTTCTTCTTGGCTTCCTTTAACGTGATCTGCTCGCCCGAGTAACGCACGCCCTTGCCCTTGTAGGGTTCGGGCGGACGAAACCCGCGAATTTCGGCGGCGACCTGCCCGACCTTCTGACGATCGACGCCCTTGATCATGATCTCGGTCTGACTCGGCGTCTCGATCGTGATGCCTTCCGGGATCGCGTAGACGATCGGATGTGAGAAGCCGAGTGTGAGATTCAGCGTGCGCCCCTGCACTGCCGCGCGGTAACCGACGCCGACCAGCTCGAGCTTGCGGTCGTAGCCCTTGCTCACGCCCGCTACCATGTTCGCGAGGTGTGCGCGCGTCGCCCCGGCGACCGCGTTGATGCCCTCGGCGTCGCCCGTCACGGTGACGAGGAGCTTCTGCTGCTGCTGTTCGACCCGGATACCAGGCTGCAGAGCCAGCGTGAGGCTCCCCTTTGTGCCTTTCACCGCAACGGAGGCATCGGCTACGGCGGCGCTCACACCCTGCGGTAGCTCGACGGCTTTTCTGGCAACTCGCGACATCACTGCACCTGTATCAGGAAACGATGCACAGCACTTCGCCGCCCTGGCCGGAGGCGCGCGCCTGCGCATCCGTCATCACGCCCTTAGGCGTGGAGACGATCACCGTGCCCATCCCGCCCAGAATTCGCGGCAGCTGCGTGCGGCCGCGATAAATACGCAACCCGGGGCGGCTCACGCGCTCCAGCCGATCGATCACCGGGCGGCCATCGTGGTACTTCAGCTGCACGCTGAGCGTCGCCTTCTGCCCGTCACGCGCTACGGCATAGTCCGCGACGTAGCCTTCGTCCTTCAACACTTTCACCACTGCAACCTTGAGCTTCGAAGCGGCGAGTGAAATGTCCGGCTTGCCAGCACGCTGGCCGTTACGGATGCGGGTGAGGAGATCGGCAATCGGGTCAGTCATGCTCATGGATCACCTTCACCAGCTCGCCTTGCTCAGGCCCGGAATATCGCCGCGCATCGCTGCTTCGCGCAGCTTGGTGCGCGACAGGCCAAACTTGCGGTACACGCCGCGCGAGCGGCCGGTGATCGCACAACGGTTGCGCTTGCGCACCGGATTGGCGTCGCGCGGCAACGCTTGCAGCTTCGCTTGGGCCGCAGCGCGCTCTTCCGCACCCGTCTTCGGGTTGCGAATCGTTTCCTTCAGCGCAGCGCGCCTGACAGCGTACTTCTTCACCACCTTGGCGCGTCGCTTCTCGCGCTCGACCATGTTGGTCTTGGCCATGCTTAACCTCAGCGTCGGAACGGAAAGTTGAAGGCTTCAAGCAGCGCGCGGCCTTGCTTGTTGTCCTTCGCGTTGGTCGTGATCGTGATATCCATGCCGCGGACCTGGTCGATCGCGTCGTACGCGATCTCCGGGAAAATAATCTGCTCGCGCACGCCTAAACTGTAGCTGCCGCGGCCGTCGAACGAGCGCGGCGAGAGCCCGCGAAAGTCGCGGATGCGCGGAATGGCGATGTTGATCAGCCGATCCAGAAACTCGTACATGCGCGCGCCGCGGAGCGTCACCATGCAGCCGACCTGCTGCCCACCGCGCACCTTGAAGGAGGCCACGGACTTGCGCGCCTTGGTAACGAGCGGCTTCTGGCCGGTGATCTTGGTGAGATCGCCGACCGCATGATCCATGACCTTCTTGTCCGCGACCGCCTCGCCCACGCCCATGTTGACCGTGATCTTGGTGATGCGCGGCACCTGCATGGTGTTCTTGAGCTCGAGGGTCTTCCTGAGCTCCGGCACGATGCTGTCGCGATACTGCTTGTGAAGTCTTGCCATGACTGGATACTGCCTCAGGTATCGACGACTTCCTTGTTGGACTTGAAGAAGCGCACCCGCTTACCGTCGGCGAGCGTGCGCACCCCGATGCGGTCGCCCTTCTTGGTGGCCGGGTTCCACAGCGCCACGTTCGAGAGCTGCAGCGGCGCCTCGCGTTCGATGATGCCGCCCTGCGCGCGGTTCTTGCTCTGCGGGTTGCCGCGCTGGTGCTTCTTCACCATGTTGACGTTCTCGACCAGCACACGGCCGTCGTCGAGCACCTTGATGACGGCGCCGCGCCGGCCCTTGTCGCGGCCCGCGATCACGATCACATCGTCACCCTTTCTGATCTTCTGCATGTCGGCTCTCTCGATGCTCGCTGGGCTCAGAGGACTTCCGGCGCCAGCGAAATGATCTTCATGAACTGGGCGGTACGCAGCTCGCGCGTCACCGGCCCGAAGATGCGCGTGCCGATCGGCTCGAGCTTGTTGGTGAGCAGTACCGCCGCGTTGCCGTCGAAACGGATGAGCGAGCCGTCCGGCCGCCGCACACCGCGTCGGGTGCGCACCACTACCGCGTCATACACCTCGCCCTTCTTCACCTTGCCGCGCGGGATCGCATCCTTGATGCTCACCTTGATGACGTCGCCGACCGTCGCGTAGCGACGGCGCGTGCCACCCAGCACCTTGATGCACATCAGGGTGCGGGCACCGCTGTTGTCCGCAGCATTGAGCATGGTTCGCATCTGAATCATGGCCCGATCCTCAGCGCGCTGCGGCGCGTTCCAGGACGCGCACCAGGCGCCACGACTTGCGTCGCGACAATGGCCGGCAAGCGGCGATGGCGACCACGTCGCCCTCGCGGCTTTCGTTTTTCTCGTCGTGCGCGAGCAGCTTCGTCGTGCGGCGCACGTACTTGCCGTACTTCGGGTGCTTCACCAGCCGCTCGATCTCGACGGCGATGGTCTTGCTCATCTTGTTGCTGGTCACGCGTCCGGTGAGCGTGCGCTCGGTCCGTGCCTGCGTGTCCTGCCCTGCGGTCTCGGTCATCAGCCTTTACCTCTTCGCCCCGGCGGCCTGCTTCTCGGCCAGGACGAACTTCAGCCGCGCGATGTTGCGGCGAACCTTGAGCCATTGATCGTTCTTCGGCGGCTGGCCAGTGGCGCGTGCCATGCGCAGATTGAACTGCTCACGGCGCAGCTTCATCAGCTCCTCGCGCAACTCCGCCGGCTGCTTGCCGCGCAATTCCCTGGCGTTCATCAGCGTACCTGCCGTCGTACGAACATGGTGGAAACCGACAGTTTCGCGGCAGCGAGCCGGAAGGCTTCCCGGGCAATGTCCTCGGTCACCCCTTCCATCTCGATCAGCACCTTGCCGGGCTGCACGCGCGCAATCCAGTACTCGACATTGCCTTTGCCGCTGCCCATGCGCACCTCGAGTGGCTTCTGCGTGACCGGCACATCCGGAAACACGCGCAGCCAGATCTGCCCGCCACGCTTCACGTAGCGCGACACCGCGCGGCGCGCCGCCTCGATCTCGCGCGCGGTCATGCGACCGCGGCTCGTGGCCTTGAGCCCGTACTCACCGAACGCAACCGTGCTGCCGCGATGCGCGTAGCCGGGGTTACGCCCCTTGAACTGCTTGCGGTACTTGGTCCGCTTCGGTTGCATCATGGCCGTCTACCCTTCAGCTCGCGGCCGCATCGGTCGCGGGTTTCTCCGCGGCCTTCTCGGCAGGCTTCTCCGCGGCCTTCTCGGCAGGCTTCTCCGCGGCCTTGTCGGCGGGCTTGTCCGCGGCCTTGTCGGGGCCCTCTACCGGCTGCGCCTCAGCCTCGGCCTTGTCGAACACCTCGCCCTTGAAGATCCATACCTTCACGCCGATGACGCCGTAGGTGGTCTTGGCTTCCGACAGCCCGTAGTCGATGTCGGCACGGAAGGTATGCAAGGGAATGCGGCCCTCGCGATACCACTCGGTGCGTGCGATCTCCGCCCCGTTGAGGCGGCCGGATACGCGCACCTTGATGCCGAGCGCGCCACTGCGCATGGTGTTGGTGACCGCGCGCTTCATCGCGCGGCGGAACATCACACGCTTCTCGAGCTGTTGCGCGATGCTCTCGGAGACGAGCTTGGCGTCGAGCTCGGGCTTGCGGATCTCGGCAATGTTCAGGCGCACATCCGTCACCGGCATGCGCATCATCTTGGCCACGTCGACGCGCAGCTTCTCTATGTCCTCGCCCTTCTTGCCGATGACGATGCCGGGGCGTGCCGTGTGGATGGTGATGTTGGCCTTCTTCGCGGCGCGCTCGATGTTGATGCGGCTGACGGACGCGTCGCTCAGCTTGCGGTGCAGGAGCTCACGCACCAGGTGATCGGTATACACCTGGCCGGGAAAACTGCGCGTGCCGGTAAACCACGTCGAAGTCCAGTCGCGGGTGATGCCGAGACGGATACCGATCGGATTGACTTTCTGACCCATGAGTGTCTCGCTCTAGTCTTTCTTGCCGTCGCCGACTTCGATCAGGATATGGCTGTTGCGCTTCAGGATGCGGTTGCCGCGGCCCTTGGCGCGCGCGTGAAAGCGCTTGAGCATCGGTGCGGCATCGATCTGGATGCGCGCCACCTTCAGCTCATCGATGTCCGCCCCCGAGTTGTGCTCGGCATTGGCGATAGCCGACTCGAGCACCTTGCGTACGAGCTTCGCGCCCTTCTTGGGCATGAACTGCAGCGTCTGCAGGGCGAGCCCGACCGGCTTGCCACGCACCGTATCCGCGACCAGCCGGCACTTCTGCGGGCTGATGCGGGCGTACTTGAGCTTGGCCTTCACCTGCATCTCACGCCTCCGCGGTGACGACTTTCTTGTCGCCCGAGTGCACCTTGAAGGTGCGCGTCGGCGCGAACTCGCCGAGCTTGTGACCCACCATGTTCTCGGACACGAGCACCGGAACGTGCTGGCGCCCGTTGTGAACCGCGATCGTCAGCCCGACCATGTCGGGCACGATCATCGAGCGGCGCGACCAGGTCTTGATCGGCCGCCGATCGTTTTTCTGGACCGCCGTGCGCACCTTCGCCGCGAGGTGCAAATCGACGAACGGTCCTTTCTTCAGTGAACGTGGCACGTGGAAGCTCCTACTTGCGCCGCTGCACGATCATGCTGTTCGTGCGCTTGTTGTGACGCGTCTTCTTGCCCTTGGTCTGCCAACCCCACGGGGACACCGGGTGCGGGTTGCCCTGGCCGGACTTGCCTTCACCACCGCCGTGCGGATGGTCGACCGGGTTCATGGCCGCGCCGCGCACCGTCGGGCGCACGCCGAGCCAGCGCATCGCGCCCGCCTTGCCGTAGCTGCGCAGATTGTGCTCGTCGTTGCCGACCTCGCCGATCGTCGCGCGGCAGTCGACGTGCACCTTGCGGGTCTCGCCGGACTTGAGGCGGATCGAGGCGTAGATGCCCTCGCGGGCCGTGTACTGGGCCGAGCTGCCGGCACTGCGCGCGAGCTGCCCGCCCTTGCCCGGCTTGAGCTCGATGTTGTGAATGGTCGAGCCGACCGGGATGTGGCGCAGCGCCATGGAATTGCCGGCCTTGATCGGCGAATCCGCGCCTGAGCGCAACTCCTCGCCCGCCTGTACACCCTTGGGCGCGAGGATGTAGCGGCGCTCGCCGTCCTTGTAGAGGACCAGCGCCAGGTACGCCGTGCGGTTCGGATCGTATTCGAGCCGCTCGACGACGCCCGTGATGCCATCCTTGTCACGCTTGAAATCGATGATGCGGTACTTCTGCCGCGAGCCGCCGCCGATGTGACGCGTCGTCTGCCGACCGAAGCTGTTGCGCGCACCGGTCTTGTTCTGATGCGTCACCAGGCCCGCGTACGGCTCGCCCTTGTGCAGGTGCGAACGATCCACCTTCACCACAAAGCGGGTGCCTGGCGAAGTCGGCTTCAGTTTGATGAGTGCCATGGATGCTTTAGTCCGTCTACGGCGGCCGCTACTTGCTGCCGCCCGTGAAATCGATCGTCTGGCCCGCGGCCAGTCGCACATACGCCTTCTTGTAGCCCGAGCGTCGGCCCTGGATCGCGCCGAAGCGGCGGCGCTTGCCCGGCTGGTTCAGCACCTGGACCGAGTCGACCTTGACGTCGAACATCAACTCGACCGCCTGCTTGACATGCGTCCGGGTCGCATCGCCGCGTACGCGGAATACGAACTGGTTGCCCTGCTCGGCGACGCGCGCCGATTTCTCCGACACGTGCGGCGCCAGCAGAATATTGGTCAGCTGTTCCTTCGTGCGCGTGGTCTTCATGCGAGCCGCTCCTCGAGCATCTTCAGCGCGCCGACCGTCATCAGAACCTTGTCGTGCCGAGCGAGACTCACAGGATCGACGGCCGTCGCCGGCACCACGTCCACCTGCGGCAGGTTGCGGGCCGCGAGATGCAGTCTTTCGTCGAAAGCCTCGATCACGATCAGCACGTTGGGCAACGCGAGCGCCTTGAGCTTCTGCGCCAGCAGCTTGGTCTTGGGCGCATCGAGCTCCAGGGATGCCGTCACCAGCAGCCGCTCCTGGCGCGCGAGCTCCGACAGCATCGAGCGCATGGCGCCGCGGTACATCTTGCGATTGAGCTTCTGCCGGAAGTCACGCGGCCGCGCAGCGAAGGTCTTGCCACCGCCGATCCATAGGGGGCTGCGGATGCTGCCTGCGCGCGCCTGGCCCGTGCCCTTCTGGCGCCACGGCTTGATGCCGCCGCCGCGCACTTCGGCGCGCGTCTTCTGCGCCTTGGTGCCAGCGCGCCCGCCGGCGAGATACGCGGTCACGACCTGGTGCACCAGCGCCTCGTTGAACTCGCGGCCGAACGTGGCATCGGAAACCTGCACCTCGGAGGTGCCGGCGCTCGCCATTGACGAGTTTGAGCTTCATGGGCATCTCTTACTTCTTCGCTGGCGCGATCCGGACCCTGCGCGCCTGTGCCGCTGCCTTGACCGAAGGCTTGACGATGACATTGCCGCCCTCTGCGCCGGGGACGGCACCGCGAATCAGCAGCAGGTTGCGCTCTACGTCGATCTGTACCACCTGCAGGTTCTCGACGGTGCGGCGTCTTACACCCATATGACCTGCCATGCGCTTGCCTGGGAACACGCGGCCCGGCGTCTGGCGCTGACCGATGGAGCCCGGGACGCGGTGCGCGAGTGAAGCACCGTGGCTCGCGTAGCCGCCCGCGAAGTTGTGGCGCTTCATGACGCCAGCGAAGCCCTTGCCGATGGTGGTGCCGGTCACATCGACGGCTTGACCAACCTTGAACTGATCGACCTTGAGCTCGGCGCCCGCTTTGAGGTCCGAACCTTCCTTATCCGACAGGCGCAGCTCCCACAGTCCCCGGCCCGCAGCGACACTGGCCTTGGCGTAGTGGCCGGCGGCGGGCTTGTTCAGGAGAGACTGGCGCCGCGTGCCGATGGTGACCTGCAGCGCGCGATAGCCGTCGGATTCGGCGCCCTTGACCTGCGTGATGCGGTTCGGCAGCGCCTCGATGACCGTGACCGGCACGGTTTCGCCGGCGTCGGTAAACACACGGGTCATGCCGCATTTGCGGCCAACCAGACCGATGCTCATTTGCATTCCTCTAAAGGCGCTCGCTGCGGTTGGCGCGCGCTCGGTTACTTCGGATGGTCCGGCGGCAAAAAAGACGCTGAAACCGCCATTTCCGGCTGCTTCCGCGACCGCGGACACGACTCGTGCTGCTTCTTATTCGCTCCGCGCCTGCGCATCCTGCACCGGGGCGGGCCAAAAAGAGCCGCGAATTATATGCAGTGCGGCAGGGCCGATCAACCCCAAGTCGGGGTATCGCCGGCCTTTTTTTCTCAGTTCAGCTTGATCTGGACGTCGACCCCCGCCGGAAGCTCGAGCTTCATCAGGGCATCCACGGTCTTGTCCGTCGGATTGAGGATGTCCATGAGGCGCTTGTGCGTCCGCAGCTCGTACTGATCGCGTGCATCCTTGTCGGCATGCGGGGAAATCAGCACCGTGAAGCGCTCCATCTTGGTGGGCAGTGGGACCGGGCCGCGCACCGTGGCGCCCGTGCGCTTGGCGGTGTCGACGATTTCGCGTGCCGAGGTGTCGATCAACCTGTGGTCGAACGCCTTCAGGCGGATGCGGATGTTCTGGTTAGCCATAAAAGTCAGTCCTGAATTCGAGCTCTCGACACACGCCTACTGAAGGATCTTCGACACGACGCCGGCGCCGACGGTCTTGCCGCCCTCACGGATGGCAAACCGCAGCCCCTCTTCCATCGCAATCGGGCTGATCAGCTCCACCACCATCTTGATGTTGTCCCCGGGCATCACCATCTCCGTGCCCGCCGGCAACTCCACCGCACCCGTCACGTCCGTGGTGCGAAAGTAAAACTGCGGCCGATACCCCTTGAAAAACGGCGTATGCCGGCCCCCCTCCTCCTTGGTCAGCACGTACACCTCACACTCAAACTTGGTGTGCGGGGTAATGCTCCCGGGCTTGGCCAATACCTGCCCGCGCTCCACTTCCTCACGCTTGGTACCGCGCAACAGCACCCCAACGTTGTCCCCCGCCTGCCCCTCATCGAGGAGCTTGCGGAACATCTCCACCCCAGTGCAGATCGTCTTGGTCGTCGCCCGCAACCCCACGATCTCCACCTCATCGTTCACCTTCACAATCCCGCGCTCAATGCGCCCCGTCACCACCGTGCCACGCCCGGAGATCGAGAACACATCCTCCACCGGCATCAAAAACGCCCCGTCCACCGCACGCTTCGGCACCGGAACGTACTTGTCCATCTCCTCCACCAGCTTCAGCACCGACTTCACCCCAAGCTCGCTGTCCTCGCCCTCCAGCGCCTTCAACGCCGAGCCCACAATGATCGGGGTCTTGTCCCCGGGAAACTTGTAGGCCGTGAGCAGGTCCCGCACCTCCAGCTCCACCAGCTCCAACAGCTCCGCATCGTCCACCATGTCCGCCTTGTTCATGTACACCAGGATGTACGGCACACCCACCTGTCGCGCCAGCAAAATGTGCTCGCGCGTCTGCGGCATCGGACCATCCGCCGCAGAGACCACCAAAATCGCCCCGTCCATCTGCGCCGCACCCGTGATCATGTTCTTCACGTAGTCCGCGTGCCCGGGGCAATCCACGTGCGCGTAGTGGCGGTTCGCGCTCTGATACTCCACGTGCGCCGTCGCAATCGTGATCCCACGCGCGCGCTCCTCCGGCGCCTTGTCAATCTGATCGTAGGCCGTGAACTCCCCACCAAACTTCTCCGCCATCACCTTCGTCAGCGCCGCCGTCAACGTCGTCTTCCCATGATCCACGTGCCCAATCGTCCCCACGTTCACGTGCGGCTTGGTGCGTGCAAATTTTGCTTTGGCCATGGCAGCTAACCTTGAGGCTGGATTGCTTGTTTCAGTCTTTCTTCATGATCGCGTCGGCGACGTTCTTCGGCACTTCGATGTACTTCGCGAATTCCATCGTGAAGGTCGCGCGGCCCTGACTCATCGAGCGCACCGACGTCGCATAGCCGAACATTTCGGCGAGCGGCACTTCTGCGGTGATCACCTTGCCGGACGGTGACTCCTCCATTCCCATGATCTGGCCGCGACGACGATTGAGATCGCCGATGATGTCGCCGTAGTAATCCTCGGGCGTCACGACTTCGACCTTCATGATGGGCTCGAGCAGCACCGGCTTCGCCTTGCGGAACCCTTCCTTGAAACCGATGGAGCCTGCGATCTTGAACGCCATCTCGCTCGAGTCGACGTCGTGATAAGAGCCGTCGGTGATCGTGACCTTGACATCGACCACCGGGTAACCGGCGATCACGCCGGTTTCCATCGCTTCCTTCACGCCCTTGTCGACCGCCGGAATGTACTCGCGCGGCACTGATCCACCGACGATGCCGTTGACGAACTCATAACCACCGCCCGCGGGCTTCGGCTCGAGCTTCAGCCACACATGGCCATACTGTCCGCGACCACCTGATTGGCGCACGAACTTCCCTTCCTGCTCGACCGCCGCACGAATCGTTTCGCGATAGGCGACCTGTGGCTTGCCCACATTGGCCTCGACCTTGAACTCGCGCTTCATGCGATCGACGATGATCTCGAGGTGCAGCTCGCCCATGCCCGCAATGATCGTCTGGCCGGATTCCTGGTCGGTGCTGACCCGGAACGAAGGATCCTCCTTCGCGAGTCTCTGCAGGGCGACGCCCATCTTTTCCTGGTCGGCCTTGGTCTTCGGCTCGACCGCGACGGAGATCACGGGCTCCGGGAAGTCCATCTTTTCGAGCGTGATCACCTTCTCCGGGTCGCACAGCGTGTCGCCCGTCGTCACGTCCTTCAGGCCTACGGCGGCGGCGATATCGCCCGCGCGCACTTCCTTGATCTCGGTGCGCTCCGCAGCATGCATTTGCAGCAGGCGGCCGATGCGTTCCTTGCGATCTTTGACCGGATTGAAGACGCCGTCGCCGGAGTTCAGCGTGCCGGAATACACGCGGAAGAACGTGAGGTTGCCGACGAACGGATCATTGAGAATCTTGAAGGCGAGCGCGGCGAACGGCTCATCATCATCCGGCTTACGCACGGCCTCAGTCCCGTCTTCGAGCGTGCCCTTGGTCGGCGGCATATCGATCGGCGAGGGCATGAACTCGATGACGGCATCGAGCATCGCCTGCACGCCCTTATTCTTGAACGCCGAGCCGCACATCGTGAGACAGATCTCGTTCTTCAGCGCGCGCTCGCGCAGACCCTTGCGCACCTCGTCTTCGGTGAGTGCGCCATCGTCCAGGAACTTCTCGAGCAGCTGCTCGTTGGCCTCCGCGGCCGCCTCGACCAGCTTGGCCCGATACTCATCGCACTGCGCCTTCATGTCCGCAGGAATGTCGCGGTACTCGAAGCGCATGCCCTGGGTTTCCTCGTCCCAGTAGATCGACTTCATGCGGATGAGGTCGACCACGCCTTCGAAATTCTCCTCGGCACCGATCGGCAACTGGATGGCGATCGGATTGCCGCGCAGGCGTTCCTTGATCTGCTGCATGCAGCGCAGGAAATTCGCGCCCGCGCGGTCCATCTTGTTGACGAAGGCAATGCGCGGCACGCGGTACTTGTTCATCTGCCGCCAGACCGTCTCGGACTGCGGCTGCACCCCGCTCACCGCGCAGAATACGGCTACGGCACTGTCGAGCACACGCAGGCTGCGTTCGACTTCGATCGTGAAGTCCACGTGCCCGGGCGTGTCGATGATGTTGATGCGGTGTTCGGGGAAATGATTCTCCATCCCCTTCCAGAAGCAGGTGGTCGCAGCAGCCGTAATCGTGATGCCGCGCTCCTGTTCCTGCTCCATGTAATCCATGACCGCAGCACCATCGTGCACCTCGCCCATCTTGTGCGAGACACCGGTGTAAAACAGGATGCGCTCCGTCGTGGTGGTCTTCCCGGCATCGATGTGCGCCGAGATACCGATGTTGCGGTATCGTTCGATGGGCGTTGTGCGTGCCACTGTCAAGTCCTTGGTTCGGCGGCCGACGGCGCCTGTGCTGTCCGGTACCGCGCTCATCTAACTTACCAACGGTAGTGCGCGAACGCCTTGTTCGCCTCAGCCATGCGGTGCGTGTCTTCGCGCTTGCGCACCGCGTTGCCGCGATTCTCTGCGGCGTCCATCAGCTCGTGCGCGAGCCGGTGCGCCATCGACTTCTCGCTCCGGTCGCGCGCGGCCTCGATGACCCAGCGCATGGCCAGGGTCTGGCGACGGCTGGAGCGAACTTCAACCGGTACCTGGTAAGTGGCACCGCCGACGCGCCGGGACTTCACTTCCACCACCGGCTTCACGTTCTCGAGCGCCTGCTGCAGCATCAGGATCGCCTGGTCGCCGGGCTTACCGGTCTTTTCCGAGATCCGATCGAGCGCGCCGTAGAGGATCTGCTCCGCCACGGACTTCTTGCCGCGCTTCATGACCACGTTCATGAATTTCGCCAGCATCTCGCTGTTGAACTTCGGGTCCGGAAGGACGCTGCGGACCGGGGCTTGTGCACGTCTAGACATGATCGTTCTCGGTTACTTCTTGGGCCGCTTGGCGCCGTACTTGGAGCGGCCCTGCTTGCGATCGGTAACACCGGCGCAGTCGAGGGTGCCGCGGATGGTGTGATAGCGAACGCCCGGCAGATCCTTCACGCGGCCGCCGCGGATCATGACTACCGAGTGCTCCTGCAGGTTGTGCCCTTCGCCGCCGATGTAGCTGGTGACTTCGTAGCCATTCGTCAGCCGCACGCGGCACACCTTGCGCAACGCGGAGTTCGGCTTCTTCGGCGTCGTGGTGTACACGCGCGTGCACACACCGCGCTTCTGCGGGCTCGCGCCGAGCGCCGGCACCTTGCTCTTGTAGGTCGCTGACAGCCTTGGCTTGCGGATCAACTGGGTCGTAGTCGCCATGTTTTTCCTGGGTGAGAAGAACCGGGCCGCCCTTTCGGGCGGCCCGGTCGTGGATTCGGTTCTTGGACCCGGCGGAAAAGGGGCCGGGAAACAAAGGCCGCGGATTTTAGAAGCGGCTCAAGGGCCTGTCAACCGAAATGTTGCACTGCAAGAGCGCGCCAGAATGGGTTTCTTACCGTCGGCCGACTCACGATCAAGCACGGCGGAGTTTCTGGATAGATCCCTCTGAACACATCCAGTAGGGTACCGCGACCCTTACGGACCGGAGAGCTTCCGCCATGCGATCTCTGCTCGAAAACGCGGCTCAGCGCGCGATCGGCTATCTCGAGAGCCTGCCAAAGCGCCCTGTTGCACCCTCAGCGGCGGGCGTTGCGCGCCTGGCTGAGCTCGACAGCGCGCTCCCAGACGCGCCCACCCGCCCGGAGCGGATCATCGAGCTGCTCGATACCCACGTGACCCCCGCAACCATGGCCATGGCCGGTCCACGGTTCTTTGGCTTCGTAGTCGGCGGCGCGCTGCCCGTGACGGTGGCTGCGAACTGGCTGAGCACTGCCTGGGACCAGAACACGGGGCTGTATCTGTCCACGCCCGGCGTTTCGCGGCTCGAGGAGATCGCGCTGCGCTGGATGGTGGAGCTCTTCGGCCTGCCCGCGGGCACCGGCGCCGGATTCGTCACGGGCGCCACGATGGCCAATATGAGTGCGCTGGCGGCCGGCCGCCATAACGTGCTCGAGCGGGTGGGCTGGCACGTCGAAGCCGACGGCCTGATCGGCGCCCCGGCAATCACGGTAGTGGCGGGCGAAGAAGCACATCCAACGGTTCTGAAGTCGCTCGGCCTGTTGGGCCTCGGCCGCAGCCGGCTCGTTCGTGTGCCGGTCGACGATCAAGGACGCATGCGTGCTGATCGCTTTCCGCACAGCCTCAAGCCGCCCGCGATCGTGTGCCTGCAGGCGGGAAACGTGAACACGGGCGCGTTCGATCCGCTGGCTGAGCTGATTCCGTTGGCGCGCGACGCCGGAGCGTGGATCCATGTCGACGGTGCCTTCGGGTTGTGGGCCAAGGCATCTTCGGCGCTCGCACATCTCACGCAGGGCATCGAGCTCGCCGATTCATGGGCGACCGACGCACACAAGTGGCTTAACGTGCCCTACGACTCCGGCATCGCGTTCTCGCGCGATGCAGCGGCTCTGCGCGCAGCGATGTCCGTGAGCGCCGAGTACCTGCCGAAGGACACTGTCTATCGTGATCCCAGCGAATACACGCCCGAGCTCTCGCGGCGCGCGCGCGGCGTAGAAGTATGGGCCGCCTTGCTATCTCTCGGGCGTGAGGGACTCGCCGAGCTGTTCGAGCGCAACTGCCGAGGCGCGCGACTCTTCGCGCAGCGCCTGTCGACTGCAGGATTCAAGATCCTGAATGACGTCGTGCTGAACCAGGTGCTCGTGTCATTCGGAGCGCCTGAGATCACCAGACGCGTGATTGACGGCATTCAGAAGGACGGCACCTGCTGGTGCGGCGGCACCGTCTGGCAGAAGCAGACGGCGATGCGCATCAGCATATGCTCATGGGCAACGGCCGACGAGGATGTGGAAAAGAGTGCCGCGGCGATGATTCGCGTTGCGCAGGAGTGCGGCGCAGCCGGCCGATAAGTGCAAAGGCAGGGTGCTGCGACTACGGCCGTGTGATAAGGCGCGCCGAGCGACCTGCTTCCCTGCGGGTCCGTCCGGCCGATACATCCGTGTATCGGCGTTCGGCATCGACGTGTCCTGCGACTGCATCCCTGCGGACCATGCCGGCCCGCACCTCCGTGTGCGGGCGTTCGCGCCGAGCGACTGCACGTTAAGTGCAGTCGATTAAGGCACCGTGCTCACCCAGCGTGAGCTTCGGCGTCGTCGCTGACTCCAGCCCCCGCTTCTTCCGCTTCCGGCAATCCGCCGCCCACATCCATGAAACTGCGGCGCGCAGTGTCCTCCGGCTTGCGTCGCCGGCGCGCGTGATACGCGAAACCAGTGCCCGCCGGGATCAGCCGGCCGACGATGACGTTCTCCTTCAGGCCGCGCAGATCGTCCTTAAGACCACGTACCGCAGCCTCGGTGAGGACGCGGGTCGTTTCCTGGAATGATGCGGCCGAAATGAACGACTCGGTCGCGAGTGAGGCCTTCGTGATGCCGAGCAACACGGGCTCGAAGATTGCGACGGCTTTACCGTCCGTCTTCGCACGCTCGTTGATGTCGAGACCGCGCGAGCGATCGAGCTGCTCGCCACGGAGCAGTCCCGTCTCGCCCGATCCTTCCACCTCGACCTTGCGCAGCATCTGGCGAATGATCACCTCGATGTGCTTGTCGTTGATCTTCACGCCCTGCAGACGATAGACGTCCTGGATCTCTCGCACGAGGTAGTTCGCCAGCGCTTCCACGCCCTGCAGGCGCAGGATGTCGTGGGGGTTAGGCTCGCCATCAGCGATCACTTCACCCATCTCCACCTGCTCGCCTTCGAACACATTGAGATGACGCCACTTCGGAATCAGCTCCTCGTACTTCTCGCCTTCTTCGTTAGTGATCACGAGCCGGCGCTTGCCCTTGGTCTCCTTGCCAAAGCTCACCGTGCCGGTGCGCTCCGCCAGAATGGCCGCATCCTTGGGCTTGCGCGCTTCGAACAGATCCGCCACGCGCGGCAGACCGCCCGTGATGTCGCGGGTTTTCGAGGACTCCTGTGGGATACGCGCGATGACATCACCCCCGGTCACCTTCGCGCCGTCTTCCAGGCTCACGATGGCGCCCGGCGGCAGCGCGTACACGGCCGGAATGTCCGTATTCGCGAACGTGACTTCCTTGCCTTTCGAGTTGACGAGCTTCACGACCGGGCGCATGTCCTTGCCGCCCGAACCGCGCTGTTTCGGATCGCTCACTACGACACTGGAGAGACCGGTGATCTCGTCCACCTGCGTCGTGACAGTGATGCCGTCGACGAAGTCCTGGAACTTGATGAAACCCGCGACCTCGGTCACCACCGGGTGGGTATGCGGATCCCACGTGGCGACCACTTGTCCCGATGACACCTGATCGCCGTCGTTGACGGTGATGATGGCGCCGTACGGGATCTTGTAGCGCTCGCGCTCGCGGCCGAACTCATCGACGATACCGAGTTCGCCCGAGCGCGACACCGCGACCAGGTGGCCCTTCTCGTGATGCACGGTCTTGATGTTGTGCAAGCGCACCGTGCCCTTGCCCTTGATCTCGACGCTGTTGGCTGCCGCCGCACGGGATGCCGCACCACCGATGTGGAACGTGCGCATCGTGAGCTGTGTGCCCGGTTCGCCGATCGACTGCGCGGCGATGACACCCACCGCCTCGCCGATGTTGATGCGCCGACCGCGCGCGAGGTCGCGTCCGTAGCACTGCGAGCACACACCGTAGCGAGTCGCGCACGTGATCGGGGAGCGCACCTTCACCTGGTCGACGCCCATCTGCTCGAGCTTGCGCACCCACCCTTCGTCGAGCAGCGTTCCCGCTTCCACGATGACTTCGTCGCTGCCCGGCGTCTTGACATCGTCCGCGACCACGCGGCCGAGCACACGCTCGCCGAGGCCTTCGACCACATCGCCACCCTCGACCATCGGCGACATCATGAGACCGTTGTTGGTCCCGCAGTCGATCTCGGTGACGACGAGATCCTGCGCCACGTCGACCAGTCGACGCGTCAGGTATCCAGAGTTCGCGGTCTTGAGCGCCGTGTCGGCGAGACCCTTGCGTGCGCCGTGCGTCGAGATGAAGTACTGGTTGACGTTCAGGCCTTCACGGAAATTCGCCGTGATCGGCGTCTCGATGATCGAGCCGTCGGGCTTGGCCATCAGGCCGCGCATGCCGGCAAGCTGGCGGATCTGGGCCGCCGAGCCTCGCGCACCGGAGTCGGCCATCATGAAGATCGAATTGAAGGACTTCTGGCTTACCTTGCGACCACGGACATCCGTAGCCTCTTCGGTGCTCAGTTTCTCCATCATGGCCTTCGCCACCTGGTCATTGGTCCGCGACCAGATGTCGACCACCTTGTTGTAACGCTCGCCGCTCGTCACGAGGCCCGAGGCGTACTGATCCTGGATCTCCTTCACCTCGTGCTCGGCCGAAGCCAGGATGCGGTTCTTCTGCAGCGGCACCACCATGTCGTCGACGCCGATCGAAACGCCGGCTCGAGTCGCATAGTGGAAGCCCGTGTACATGAGCTGGTCGGCGAATACGACGGTCTCCTTCAGACCGAGCGTGCGATAACAGGCATTGATAATCGCGGAGATCGCCTTCTTGGTCATGTCCTGGTTGATGAGATCGAAGGACAGGCCCGCTGGCAGAATCTCGAACAGCAACGAGCGTCCGACCGTCGTCGACACGACGCGGGTGTTGTTGCGCAGCTCCCCATCCGCTTGCGGGTCGGGCAGGCGCTCGGTGATGCGCACCTTCACGCGCGCCTGCAGGTCGGCGTTGCGCGTCTCGTAGGCGCGATGCGCTTCATGTACGTCGGCGAAGAACGAGCCCTCGCCGCGCGCACCAACACGCTCGCGCGTCATGTAGTAAAGACCCAGCACCACGTCCTGTGACGGCACGATGATCGGATCGCCGTTCGCCGGGGACAGGATGTTGTTGGACGACATCATGAGTGCGCGCGCTTCGAGCTGCGCCTCGAGGGACAGCGGCACGTGCACCGCCATCTGGTCGCCGTCGAAATCCGCGTTGAACGCCGTGCACACCAGCGGATGCAGCTGGATCGCCTTGCCCTCGATCAGCACCGGCTCGAATGCCTGGATGCCGAGGCGGTGCAGGGTGGGTGCGCGGTTCAGGAGCACCGGGTGCTCGCGGATCACCTCTTCGAGAATGTCCCACACCTCTGGTCCTTCGCGCTCGACCAGACGTTTCGCGGCCTTGATGGTCGAAGCCTCGCCGCGCAACTGTAACTTGGAGAAGATGAACGGCTTGAAGAGCTCGAGCGCCATCTTCTTCGGCAGACCGCACTGGTGCAGGCGCAGCGTCGGTCCAACCACGATGACCGAGCGGCCGGAATAATCCACGCGCTTGCCGAGCAGGTTCTGGCGGAATCGGCCCTGCTTGCCCTTGATCATGTCCGCAAGCGACTTGAGCGGGCGCTTGTTCGTGCCCGTAATCGCGCGGCCACGCCGGCCGTTGTCGAGCAGCGCATCGACCGCTTCCTGCAGCATGCGTTTCTCGTTGCGCACGATGATGTCGGGCGCGTTGAGCTCGAGGAGCCGCCGCAGGCGGTTGTTGCGGTTGATGACCCGCCGGTAGAGATCGTTGAGATCCGAGGTCGCAAAGCGACCACCATCGAGCGGCACCAGCGGCCGCAGGTCGGGCGGCAGCACCGGCAGGACGGTCAGCACCATCCACTCGGGCTTGTTGCCCGACTCGATGAAGGACTCGAGGAGCTTCAGGCGCTTCGACAGGCGCTTGATCTTGGTCTCCGAGCTCGTCGCCGCCATGTCCTCGCGGACCTTCGCGGTCTCCGCAGCGAGGTCCAGCGTGCGCAGCAGCTCGTAGATCGCTTCCGCACCCATGCGCGCATCGAACTCATCGCCGTGCTCCTCGATCGCCTCGAGATACATCTCATCGGTGAGCAGCTGGCCACGCGAAAGCGAAGTCATACCCGGGTCGATGACGACAAAGGCTTCGAAATACAGCACGCGCTCGATCTCGCGCAGCGTCATGTCGAGCATGAGGCCGATGCGCGAGGGGAGCGATTTCAGGAACCAGATATGCGCCACCGGGCTCGCCAGCTCGATGTGGCCCATACGCTCGCGACGCACCTTGGACTGCGTCACCTCGACGCCGCACTTTTCGCACACGACGCCGCGGTGCTTGAGGCGTTTGTACTTGCCGCACAGGCACTCGTAGTCCTTCACCGGCCCGAAGATCTTGGCGCAGAACAGGCCATCCCGCTCCGGCTTGAAGGTGCGATAGTTGATGGTCTCCGGCTTCTTCACCTCGCCGTACGACCAGGAGCGCACCAGGTCCGGCGACGCCAGGCCGATGCGGATCGAATCGAAGTTCTCGATCGGGGTCTGCTGCTTGAACAGCTTCAGTAGATCTTTCATGTAGTCGTTACTCCTGCTCAAGCTCCATGTTGATGCCGAGGGAGCGGATTTCCTTCACCAGCACGTTGAAGGACTCCGGCATGCCCGCCTTCATCTCGTGGTTGCCATCTACAATGGCCTTGTACATCTGCGTTCGCCCCTGCACGTCGTCGGACTTGACCGTGAGCATTTCCTGCAAAGTGTAGGAAGCGCCGTAGGCTTCGAGCGCCCACACTTCCATCTCGCCGAAACGCTGGCCACCGAATTGCGCCTTGCCACCGAGCGGCTGCTGCGTGACGAGGCTGTATGGCCCGGTCGAGCGTGCATGCATCTTGTCGTCCACCAGGTGGTTGAGCTTGAGCATGTACATGTAGCCGACCGTGATCTGCCGATCGAACTTCTCGCCGGTGCGCCCGTCGTAGAGCGTGGTCTGGCCGTTCAACGGCAGGTCGGCGAGCTTCAGCATGCGCTTGATCTCGTCCTCGCTGGCGCCGTCGAACACCGGCGTCGCCATCGGTACGCCTTCGCGCAGGTTCTGCGCGAGCTCGACGATTTCCCCGTCGTTGAGTGAACGCAGATCTTCCTTCTGGCCGCCGGACTCGTTGTAGATCGTGTCGAGGAAGCCGCGCACTTCCTGCACCGAGTTCTGCGCCTCGAGCATGCGTCCGATCTTCAGGCCTAGGCCCTTGGCCGCCCAGCCCAGGTGCGTCTCGAGCACCTGGCCCACGTTCATGCGTGAGGGCACGCCGAGCGGGTTGAGCACAACATCGACCGGGGTACCGTCTTCGAGGTACGGCATGTCCTCGATCGGCACGATGGTCGAGATCACACCCTTGTTGCCGTGCCGGCCGGCCATCTTGTCGCCCGGCTGCACTCGGCGCTTCACCGCCAGGTACACCTTCACCATCTTGAGCACGCCCGGAGCGAGATCATCGCCCGCGGTGATCTTGGCTTTCTTCTCCTCGTAGCGCTTTTCGAACGCCTTGTGCTGCGTCTTGAGACGCTCGGCCGCAGCTTCCAGCTGCGCATTGGCGTCTTCCTCGCGCACGCGGATCTCGAACCAGTTCTCGCGCGGCACCTCGGCGAGGTATTCGTGCGCGATCGGAGCGCCCGCCTTGAGCTTCTTCGGGCCGCCTTCAGCGGTCTTGCCCACGAGCATCGCGGCGATACGCTGGTACAGGTCGTCCTCGAGAATGCGCTGCTGGTCGGCGAGATCCTTGCGCACCCGCTCGAGCTCCGCCTTCTCGATGGACAGTGCCCGCGCATCCTTCTCGACGCCGTCACGCGTGAAGACGCGCACGTCGATCACGGTTCCATCCATGCCGGGCGGCACACGCAGGCTGGTGTCCTTCACGTCCGAAGCCTTCTCACCGAAGATCGCACGCAGTAGCTTCTCTTCTGGCGTGAGCTGCGTCTCGCCCTTTGGCGTGACCTTGCCGACCAGGATGTCGCCCGCGCGAACCTCCGCGCCGATGAACGCGATGCCCGCCTCGTCCAGTTTCACCAAAGCCGCATCACCGACGTTGGGAATGTCGGCCGTGATTTCCTCCGGGCCGAGCTTGGTGTCGCGGGCAACGCAGGTGAGCTCCTCGATATGGATCGTGGTGAAACGGTCCTCCTGCACCACGCGCTCGGAGATCAGGATCGAGTCCTCGAAGTTGTAGCCGTTCCACGGCATGAACGCGACCAGCAGGTTCTGCCCGAGCGCGAGCTCGCCCAGGTGGGTCGAGGGGCCATCCGCCAGCACGTCATCGCGGTGAATCCGATCGCCCGCTTTCACGAGCGGCCTTTGGTTGATGCAGGTGTTCTGGTTCGAGCGCGTGTACTTGGTCAGGTTGTAGATGTCGACGCCCGCCTCGGCGGCGGTCGTCTCCTCGTCGGCGACGCGCACGACGATGCGCGAGGCATCGACCGAGTCCACCATACCGCCGCGACGCGCGATCACCGTAACCCCGGAATCGATCGCTACTGCCCGCTCCATGCCCGTGCCGACGACGGGCGTTTCAGCCCGCAGGGTTGGAACCGCCTGGCGCTGCATGTTGGAACCCATGAGCGCGCGGTTGGCGTCGTCGTGCTCCAGGAATGGAATGAGCGATGCCGCCACCGACACGATCTGCTTCGGACTCACGTCCATGTACTGGACCTGGCCCGGCGACGACAGCGTGAATTCGTTCTCGTGCCGGCAGGACACCAGCTCATCGGTGAAGCCACCCTGCGCATCGAGCGTGGCGTTCGCCTGCGCGATGACGTACTGGCCTTCCTCGATCGCCGACAGGTATTCGATGTGGTCAGTGACGCGACCATCGGTCACCTTGCGATACGGCGTCTCCAGGAAGCCGTACTGGTTGGTGCGCGCATAGACCGCGAGCGAGTTGATGAGGCCGATGTTCGGGCCTTCCGGGGTCTCGATCGGGCACACGCGCCCGTAGTGCGTCGGATGCACGTCGCGCACTTCGAACCCGGCGCGTTCGCGCGTCAGGCCGCCCGGGCCGAGGGCCGAGACGCGACGCTTGTGCGTGACTTCCGAGAGCGGGTTGTTCTGGTCCATGAACTGCGACAGCTGCGAGGAGCCAAAGAACTCCTTGACTGCCGCCGCAACCGGCTTCGCATTGATCATTTCCTGCGGCATCAGGCCTTCGGTCTCGGCCAGCGTCAGGCGCTCCTTGACCGCGCGCTCCACGCGCACCAGGCCGATGCGGAAGGCGTTCTCCGCCATCTCGCCGACGCTGCGCACCCGGCGGTTGCCGAGGTGATCGATGTCGTCGACCTCGCCGTTGCCGTTGCGGATGTCGATCAGGGTGCGCAGCACCGAAATGACATCTTCCTTGCTGAGCACACCCGAGCCCGTGATCTCCGGACGCCCGACGCGGCGGTTGAACTTCATCCGCCCCACCGGGGAGAGGTCATACCGCTCCGGGTTGAAAAACAGGTTCTGGAACAGGTTCTCAGCTGCATCCTTGGTCGGCGGCTCGCCCGGACGCATCATGCGATAGATTTCCACCAGCGCTTCCAGGCGCGTCTTCGTCGGATCGATGCGCAGCGTGTCTGAGATGTACGCGCCGCGATCCAGATCGTTCACGTAGAGAGTCTCGATCGACTCGATGCCCGCTTCGATCAGCTTTGCCACCGTGGCTGCAGTGAGTTTCTCGTTGGCCTTGGCGAGGATCTCGCCAGTCTCCTTGTTGACGACGTCGTGGGCCAGGATCTTTTCGTGCAGGTATTCCTGCGGCACCGGCAGCTGCTTGACGCCGGCATCTTCGAGCTGGCGCACGTGCCGCGCCGTGATGCGCCGGCCTTCCTCCACGATGACCTGCTTGCCGACGCGGATCTCGAAGCTGGCCGTCTCGCCGCGCAAGCGCTGCGGGATGAGGCCCAACGCGATCTCGCTCTTCGACAGATGGAAGGTATTCTTCTCGAAGAACGTATCCAGCATCTGCTCCTCGGTGAACCCGAGGGCGCGCAGGATGATCGTGACGGGGAGCTTGCGCCGCCGGTCGATGCGCGCGAACACGCAGTCCTTCGGGTCGAACTCGAAATCGAGCCACGAGCCGCGATACGGAATGATGCGCGCGGAGAACAGGAGCTTGCCCGAGGAGTGGGTCTTGCCCTTGTCGTGATCGAAGAATACGCCCGGGCTGCGGTGCAGCTGGGACACGATCACGCGCTCCGTGCCGTTGATGACGAAGGTGCCGTTATCGGTCATGAGCGGCAGCTCACCGAGGTAAACTTCCTGCTCGCGCACGTCCTTCACCGGCTTCTTGGCGCCCGGCGCATCCTTGTCGAACACGACCAGGCGCACTTTGACGCGCAGCGGCGCGGCGTACGTGAGGCCACGCAGCTGGCATTCCTTCACGTCGAATACCGGATCGCCCAGACGATAGCTCACGTATTCGAGCGTGGCATTGCCCGAGTAGCTCGTGATCGGGAACACGCTGTGAAACGCGGCGTGCAGACCCACCTCGTCGCGCTTCTCCTCGGCCACTTCGGCCTGCAGGAAGCCCTTGTAGGACTGGAGCTGGATCGCCAGCAAGTACGGCACGTCCAGGATGCTCTGGCGCTTGCCGAAATCCTTGCGGATGCGTTTCTTCTCGGTAAAGGAATAAGCCATTGCGACTAACCTCGATCAATGCTGCGGCGAAATGCCACACCCATAGCGGCGCGCCGGGCTGCGGTGATCCGCTGCCCGGCGAGCCACGTTGTACGCGCGCCGTGGAAGGCGGCCATCCTTACTTGATGGCAACCTTGGCGCCGGCGTCTTCGAGCTTCTTCTTGATGGTTTCGGCGTCCGCCTTAGAAACGGCTTCCTTGACGGTCGAAGGCACGCCCTCGACCAGGTCCTTCGCTTCCTTCAGGCCCAGGCCCGTGATCTCGCGAATGACCTTGATGACGCCCACCTTGTTGGCACCGAACTCGCTCATGGTCACCGTGAATTCGGTCTGCTCCTCGGCGGCGGGAGCGGCAGCGCCGGCGACGCCGGCGGCGGCGGCCACCGCAACCGGGGCGGCGGCGGTGACGCCGAACTTCTTCTCCATGTCGGAGATGAGCTCGACCACTTCCATGACGCTCATCTTGGAGATTGCGTCGAGAACGTCTTCTTTGCTGACAGCCATTTTGGTCTCCGGAAAAATTGCTTCTGAGTTACCCGATACGATGTGCGCTCAACCCGCCGCCGCCTGCTTCTGATCGCGAATGGCAGCGATGGTCCGCACCAGCTTCGCCTGCGGCTCAGCCAGCGTGCGCACGAACTTCGAGATGGGCGCCTTCATCAGGCCCATCAACTTGGCGATTGCCTGCTCGCGAGTCGGCAGGCTGGCGACCTTTTCGATTTCCTTCGGTCCCAGCAGCTGGCCACCCAGCGACACGAGCGTCGCCACCAGCTTCTCGTGATCCTTGGCAAACGCCCTGACGACGCGGGCGGCAGCGCCTGGATCGTCCTTCGAGAACGCGAGCACCAGCGGGCCCTTGAGCGCCGGGCTGATGCACTCGTACGGCGTGCCGGTGACAGCCTTGCGAGCCAGCGTGTTCTTGACCACACGCATGAAGACGCCTTGCGCACGCGCTTTCGCGCGCAGCTCGGTCATCTGCGCCACTGTGAGACCGCGGTTTTCCGCGCCCACGACCGATAGCGCCTTCGCCGCCACCGCATTCACTTCGGCAACGAGAGCTTTCTTATCTTCAAGATTCAAAGGCATGTGCTACTCCTGCTTGAAGATCAACCACCACCGGACGCCTTTCCGTTTGCATCCGCCCTTTTTGCATGGTGACCTTCACCAGTGAACACTGACTCGGGTAACACCATCTGCGCAGGTTGTCGTCATTAAGGGTCCGTCAAACCCACCTGCGGTCTTCGACGGCACCGTTGCCTCGCGGCAGCGGCTTTCCATCAAATCGTTCAAAGATTCAGGCTCGCCTGATCCACGGACACACCGGGCCCCATCGTCGAGGACACGGTGAGCTTCTTGAGAAACACGCCCTTCGAGGTCGAAGGCTTGTGCTTCTGCAGATCGTGCAACAGCGCCACCAGGTTCTCCTTCAGCTTCTGCGGCTCGAAGTTCGCCTTGCCGATCGGGCAGTGAATAATCCCGGCCTTGTCGACGCGATAACGCACCTGGCCCGCCTTGGCGTTCTTGACCGCGCCGGCGACATCCGGCGTCACCGTGCCGACCTTGGGATTCGGCATCAGGCCACGCGGACCAAGAATCTGGCCCAGCTGGCCGACGACGCGCATCGCGTCGGGACTCGCGATCACCACGTCGAAATTGAGCTCGCCCGCCTTCACCTTGGCGGCCAGATCCTCCAGGCCGACGATGTCCGCGCCCGCTTCCCGCGCGGCATCCGCATTCTTGCCGCCCGTGAACACGGCGACCCGGACCGTCTTGCCGATGCCGTGGGGCATCACGGTCGAACCGCGCACCTGCTGGTCCGACTTGCTGGCGTCGATGCCGAGATTCACTGCGGCATCCACCGACTCGGAGAACTTCGCCTTGGCGAATTCCTGGACGAGCGAGATGGCCTCATCGATCGAATACTGCTTGCCCGGAACGAGCTTCGTCTTCCAGGCCTGAATACGCTTGGCTGCGGCCGGCATGTCAGACCCCCTCCACATCGATGCCCGAGCTGCGAGCGCTGCCCGCGATCGTGCGCACCGCCGCGTCCAAGTCTGCCGCGGTGAGGTCCGGCATCTTGAGCTTGGCGATCTCTTCGAGCTGTTTGCGGGTGACTTTTCCGACTTTCGCCGTATTGGGTGTGCCGCTCCCTTTTTCAATGCCCAGCGCCTTGCGCAGCAGCACCGAGGCCGGCGGTGTCTTGAGGATGAATGTGAAGCTGCGATCGCTGTAGACCGTGATCACGACCGGTGTCGGCAGGCCCTTCTCAATCTTCTGGGTCTGCGCGTTGAAGGCCTTGCAGAACTCCATGATGTTCACGCCCTGCTGGCCGAGTGCCGGCCCCACGGGCGGGCTCGGATTCGCCTGCCCTGCAGGAATCTGCAGCTTGATGTAGCCCTGAACTTTCTTAGCCATGTTGCACCTTGTGCGGGTCCAAACGCCGTGAGGCTCCCCGTTACGCCTTTTCCACCTGACTGAAATCCAGCTCCACCGGCGTAGAGCGGCCGAGGATCTGCACCGCCACCTGCAGGCGGTTCTTCTCGTAGTTCACCGATTCGACCACACCGTTGAAGTCGTTGAACGGACCATCGGTCACGCGCACCACCTCGCCCGGCTCGAACAGCACCTTCGGCCGCGGCTTGTCCACGCCCTCTTCCACGCGGCGCAGGATCGACATCGCTTCCTTGTCGGTGATCGGCGCCGGCTTGTCGCTGGTGCCGCCGATGAAGCCGAGCACCTTCGGCACTTCCTTCACCAGGTGCCAGGTGTCCTCATCCATCTCCATCTGTACCAGCACGTAGCCGGGGAAGAACTTGCGGTCGCTCTTGCGCTTCTGCCCGTCGCGCATTTCGACCACTTCCTCGGTCGGCACCAGGATTTCGCCGAACTTGCTGTCCAGCCCATGGCGCTTGATACGCTCCTTGAGCGACTCGGCCACCTTGTGCTCGAAATTCGAGTACGCGTGCACCACGTACCAGCGCAACGACATCATCAACTCCCCTGGCCCGTGAGCTGTTTGGTGAGCCACCCCAGCAGGATGTCCAGCAGCCAAAAGAACACGCCGGACACGATCACGAACACGAATACGACAATCGTCGTCTGCACCGTCTCCTGGCGGTTCGGCCAGACCACCTTGCGCAGCTCGACCCGCGCGGTCTGGACGAATTGGCGGAATTCGCGGCCAAAGTGCGACTGCAGAGCGATCGCCGCGCCGACGCCGAGCCCGACGAGTACCGCTAGCCAGCGAATCGCCGGCGTCTGGTCGCCCAGGTAATAGAACGCGGCCAGGCCGCCGATCGCGACCAGAATTCCGAGCGCGAGCTTGGCGATGTCGAGGGCGCCGGCGCCTGTTTCAACTGGTTCTGTCATGTCACGAAAAGTCGCGCGTTGGCAGGCCAGGAGGGAATCGAACCCCCAACCTGCGGTTTTGGAGACCGCCGCTCTGCCAATTGAGCTACTGGCCTGCGGAAACTTACTGAAGGATCTTCGACACGACGCCGGCGCCGACGGTCTTGCCGCCCTCACGGATGGCAAACCGCAGCCCCTCTTCCATCGCAATCGGGCTGATCAGCTCCACCACCATCTTGATGTTGTCCCCGGGCATCACCATCTCCGTGCCCGCCGGCAACTCCACCGCACCCGTCACGTCCGTGGTGCGAAAGTAAAACTGCGGCCGATACCCCTTGAAAAACGGCGTATGCCGGCCCCCCTCCTCCTTGGTCAGCACGTACACCTCACACTCAAACTTGGTGTGCGGGGTAATGCTCCCGGGCTTGGCCAATACCTGCCCGCGCTCCACTTCCTCACGCTTGGTACCGCGCAACAGCACCCCAACGTTGTCCCCCGCCTGCCCCTCATCGAGGAGCTTGCGGAACATCTCCACCCCAGTGCAGATCGTCTTGGTCGTCGCCCGCAACCCCACGATCTCCACCTCATCGTTCACCTTCACAATCCCGCGCTCAATGCGCCCCGTCACCACCGTGCCACGCCCGGAGATCGAGAACACATCCTCCACCGGCATCAAAAACGCCCCGTCCACCGCACGCTTCGGCACCGGAACGTACTTGTCCATCTCCTCCACCAGCTTCAGCACCGACTTCACCCCAAGCTCGCTGTCCTCGCCCTCCAGCGCCTTCAACGCCGAGCCCACAATGATCGGGGTCTTGTCCCCGGGAAACTTGTAGGCCGTGAGCAGGTCCCGCACCTCCAGCTCCACCAGCTCCAACAGCTCCGCATCGTCCACCATGTCCGCCTTGTTCATGTACACCAGGATGTACGGCACACCCACCTGTCGCGCCAGCAAAATGTGCTCGCGCGTCTGCGGCATCGGACCATCCGCCGCAGAGACCACCAAAATCGCCCCGTCCATCTGCGCCGCACCCGTGATCATGTTCTTCACGTAGTCCGCGTGCCCGGGGCAATCCACGTGCGCGTAGTGGCGGTTCGCGCTCTGATACTCCACGTGCGACGTCGCAATCGTGATCCCACGCGCGCGCTCCTCCGGCGCCTTGTCAATCTGATCGTAGGCCGTGAACTCCCCACCAAACTTCTCCGCCATCACCTTCGTCAACGCCGCCGTCAACGTCGTCTTCCCATGATCCACGTGCCCAATCGTCCCCACGTTCACGTGCGGCTTGGTGCGTGCAAATTTTGCTTTGGCCACAGCAGTAGTCCTCTGCGTGTTAGGTTTCTACCCGCCTCGAGGCGAGGGCCTCGGGCTCAAGGAATGTCGTGGAGCCCACGACCGGAATCGAACCGGTGACCTCGTCCTTACCAAGGACGTGCTCTACCGACTGAGCTACGTGGGCGTGGGACTCGCTCGTCAGGGCCCCACGCTTTCAGACTGATGTGGAGCGGGTGATGGGAATCGAACCCACACCATCAGCTTGGAAGGCTGAGGTTCTACCATTGAACTACACCCGCAGCGCACAGCCTCTCCCAATCACCCGATCCGCTGCCGGCCTTCGCCACCCGCACCACTCGGCTGGTGGAGGGGGTAGGATTCGAACCTACGAAGGCATGAGCCGGCAGATTTACAGTCTGCTCCCGTTGGCCGCTTGGGTACCCCTCCGCGAAAAACGAGCCGCGTATTCTGATTTCCAGCCTGGACCCTGTCAACGGGCATGAAGAGTGCATGCGAAGACCCCCGGGCCCACCCGCCACCCCCTGACTCCTCTATATATGGGCCGCAGACAGGCTGAACGGCCCTCAGGGGCCCGGAACCACCGGGTCGCCCCGCATGTCTGCAGTGCACGACAATCTTCGGACTACCGCTCGAACCGCGAGGGGTTACCATGAAGGTTCTTACGCTCTCAGGATTCAGGGGGAGGATTCAGCCATGGCGCTCTGGAAAGAACCGTCTTCGACACCCACCGGCCCTGCTCCGCTTTCGGCGCGCGAACACCCCGTGCGCGAAAGTGAGAAGCCGGCTGCCGTGCCGCTCAGCACGGACGCCCGCCGCGTACGCGACCGGGCCGAGCCGAAGGAATCGGTGATCGCCTCCGACCTGACAATCGAGGGCAAGATTGAGGGCAGCGGGCATGTACGTATTGCTGGCCGCTTCAAGGGCGACGTCAGCGTGCAGGGCAATGTGACCATCGACGCGGGTGCCCATCTCACCGGCCAGGTCCGGGCCCAGACGGTCGTCGTCGGCGGCGAACTGCACGGCAATATCGAAGGCGCGACGCGAGTCGAGCTGCTCGAGACGGGAGTGCTTGCGGGGGACGTCAAGGCCGGCTCGCTCACCGTGGCCGCCGGATCGCGCATGCGAGGACAAGTCGAGTTCGGTTGGACGGAGCAGTCCGGCACGCGTCCTTTGAGTATCGCCAAGGGTGACGGCAACGTCTCATGAGCGGCGTGCGCTCGTTGCTTCCGGGCCGGACGAGGACCTGTCCGCACTGCAAGGCAACGATTCTCGAAAGCGCCACGGTCTGCCCGGCCTGTGACCACCACCTGCGTTTCGGCGCCGAGGCGCACAAGCGGCCACAACGGACTAAGGTGCCACTGCTCGTGGAGGGGACGATCCAACACCCTTCAGGCGGGGAAGCGTGGGAGTTCTCGGTAGTGCTCTCGATCCGTGACGATCGAGGCCAGGAGCTGACACGGCGCGTTGTCGGGGTCGGAGCCCTGCAGCCGTCCGAGCAGCGCACCTTCAGCCTGGCCGTGGAAGTCTATTCGCCGAACGCAGCGCCGGCAGCACAGAAATAGGGCCGCAGTCAGGCCGCGGGGGCCGATTCCTCCGCGAGCAGCGCAATTGCCTTGCGCACGGAATCCTCCAGCCCTTCACCGCCGTGCCGATAGAGCGCCACGATTTCCCGGCGCATGCGTGGATCCCAGAAGCGCTTCAGGTGACTCGCGATGTCGCGCACCGCCTGTTCGCGGTCCGGCGTGGCCGCAAAAAAGGCTCCGATCTCGTTGGCCATCGTAATTAGGCGCTGCGGATTCATTGCACTAATCGCTCCGCGCCCGCGTACACGACGTGCTGCTCAGGCCGGGTGAAGCCCACCAGTGTCTGGCCACAGCGGGCAGCGAGATCCACTGCCAGCGAGGTCGGCGCGGAGATGGCGGCCAGGAAGGCCACGCCCACCGTTGCACTCTTCAGGACCATTTCGTAGCTCGCGCGGCTGGTGATCAGGAGATAACCACTCCCGGGCACCTCTCCGGCGCGGATGACGGCTCCAAGCACCTTATCAAGCGCATTATGCCGACCGACGTCCTCGCGCACGTAACGAATCCCACCGCCCGGCAGAGCCCACGCCGCGGCGTGCACGCTGCCGGTGCGCGCATTCAGTGGCTGGAGTGATCCCAACTGCGTCATTGCCGCGTGCAGGGCCGCGACCGAAACCACCGGTCCGCCCGACAACGGCGCCGGAGTGCGAATCGCCTGCTCGACCGTCTCGGCACCGCATAAGCCGCAGCCGGTGCGGCCGGTGAGATTGCGCCTCTGCTGCAGCAGGGCCGAGAAGCGTTCCGAGGCGATGGAGATGCGAATGTCAATCGCGAAACGGCCGGCCTCGACTTCGACGGAGCGGATCTCCTCGGGCTTGGCAACCAGGCCTTCACTCAGCGTGAACCCCACCGCATAGTCTTCGAGATCGGCGGGCGTCGCCAGCATCACGACGTGCGGCACCCCGTGGTAGATGAGCGCAACCGGGAATTCCTCGGCAACCACGTCGCTCTCGCGCCGCTGCCGCCCGTTGACCCAGCGCTCGACGGTGAGCTCGACGCGCGCATGTGCGGCATCGGGCGCGACGCCCCGTTCGACTTGCGCCGGATCACGACTCGCCATGTCTGCGGCCGCTGCGATCGACTGACCGTGTCAGGCCTGAGCCGCTTCCCTGGGCTTGCCGGTCCGGGTCACGCGCTCTCGCCGCGTGCGGGCCGCCCAGGCATCGCCCGGGCTTACGCGCACGACCTGCACGGCCGTCACCTTGTACTCCGGACAGTTGGTCGCCCAGTCGGAGTTCTCGGTCGTGACCACATTGGCTCCGGATTCGGGAAAGTGGAACGTCGTGTACACGACGCCGGGCTCGACCCGCTCGGTCACCGTCACACGCATCACCGTCTCACCGGCACGACTGGCGATTCCAGCCCAGTCACTATCGTTGAGGCCCCGCGCCTCGGCATCGTGTGGATGAATCTCGAGCCGGTCCTCGGAGTGCCATGCGGCGTTGGCCGTGCGACGCGTCTGGACACCGACGTTGTACTGCGCGAGTACGCGGCCGGTGGTCAGGATCAGGGGGTAACGGCTGTTGGTGCGCTCGCTGGTCGGGACATATTCGGTGAGGTAGAACTTGCCCTTGCCGCGCACGAACTGGCCCACGTGCATCGTGGTTGTGCCCTCGGGCGCGCGCTCATTGCAGGGCCACTGGATACTGCCGAGCCGTTCGAGCTTCTCGTAGGTGACGCCGGTAAACGTCGGCGTCAACGCAGCGATCTCATCCATGATCTCGGACGGATGGCTGTAGCTCATCGGGTAACCGAGCGCGTTGGCGAGCTTGACCGTGATCTCCCAGTCCTGCAGTCCGGCGAGAGGCTCCATGACCTTGCGTACCCGCGAGATGCGCCGCTCGGCATTGGTAAAGGTGCCGTCCTTTTCCAGGAACGATGAGCCCGGCAGGAACACGTGCGCGTAGCGCGCGGTCTCGTTCAGGAACAGGTCCTGCACCACGACGCATTCCATCGCGGACAGCGCCGCCGCGACGTACTGCGTGTTGGGATCGGACTGCGCGAAGTCCTCGCCCTGGATGTACATGCCCTTGAAGCTGCCGTCGAGTGCCGCCTCGAACATGTTGGGAATGCGCAGGCCCGGGTCGCCGAGCAGGCTGACACCCCAGGCAGATTCGAAGAGCTTGCGCGCGCTGGCGTCGGAGACGTGTCGGTAGCCGCTGAACTCGTGCGGGAAGGAGCCCATGTCGCAGGCGCCCTGCACATTGTTCTGGCCCCGCAACGGGCTCACGCCGACGCCTTCACGGCCGAGATTGCCGGTCGCCATTGCGAGATTCGCGATGCCCATCACCATGGTCGTGCCCTGGCTGTGCTCGGTCACGCCGAGGCCGTAGTAAATGGCGGCGTTGCGCGCCCGGGCATAGAGACGTGCCGCACTTCGCACCGAGCTCGCCGGAACACCCGTGATGCTCTCCATGGCCTCGGGCGAGTTACGCGGTTCGGACACGAAGTTCTTCCAGGCCTGGTAGGCCTGCGGTTCGCAGCGTTCGGCGATGTAGTCCTCTTTCGTCAGACCCTCGGTCACGATGACGTGCGCCAGGGAATTGATGACGCCGACATTGGTGCCGGGGCGCAGCTGCAGGTGGTAGTCCGCCTCGATGTGCGGCGAATGCACCATACCGATGACGCGCGGATCGACCACGATCAGCTTCGCGCCCTCGCGCAGCCGCTGCTTCATTCGCGATGCGAACACCGGATGCGCCTCACTGGGGTTGGCGCCGATGATCATCACCACGTCGGCCTTGGCCACCGACGTGAATGCCTGCGTGCCCGCAGACTCGCCCAGCGTGTGCTTGAGTCCGTAGCCGGTCGGTGAATGGCAGACGCGCGCGCAGGTATCCACGTTGTTGTTGTGGAACGCAGCGCGCACGAGCTTCTGCACCAGGAAGGTCTCTTCGTTCGTGCAACGCGAGGAAGTGATGCCGCCCACAGCGAATAGTCCGTACTTCTCCTGGATGCGCTTGAATTCGCGCGCGGCGTGAGCAATCGCCTCGTCCCAGGTGGTCGCGACCCACGGATCGCTGATGCTCGCTCGCATCAGAGGCTGCGTGACTCGATCCGGGTGGGTCGCATAGCCGTAGGCGAAACGGCCCTTCACGCAGGCGTGTCCCTGGTTCGCATGGCCTGCACGATCCGGCGCCATGCGCACCACTTCGACGTCCTTGCCGCTGCCGCGCAATTCGGCTTCGAACGAGCAGCCGACGCCACAATAGCCGCACGTGGTCTTGACCGCGCGTTCTGCCTGACCGAGAACCGCGAGTGACTTCTCAAAGAGCGCTCCGGTCGGGCATGACTCGACGCAGGCTCCGCACGAAACGCACTCTGAATCAAGAAACGATTCGTGCTGACTCGCCGAGACCCGCGAGGCGAGGCCGCGATTCTCGATAGTGAGCGCGAAGGTGCCCTGGACCTCATCGCACGCACGCACGCAGCGTGAGCACACGATGCACAGGTCCGGATCGAAGCTGAAGTACGGGTTGCTCACGTCCTTGGTTGCCGCGACCCGCGGTGCGCCGCGCGGCGTGTAACGCGAATCGGTCACGCCAACCGCCTCGGCCATGTCCTGCAGCTCGCAATGACCATTGGCGGGACACGTGTCGCAGTCGAGCGGGTGCTCGGACACGTACAGCTCGATCACGCCGCGCCGCAGCTGCGTCAGCTTCTCTGACTGCGTGCGGACCTTCATGCCCGGCGCGACCGTCGTGGTGCAGGAGGCCGGGTAGCCGCGCCGGCCCTCGATTTCGACCAGGCACAAGCGGCAGGAACCAAATGCCTTTAACGTATCGGTGGCACACAGCTTCGGCACCTGCACGCCTGCGAGCGCCGCCGCCCGCATCAGCGAAGTGCCTTCGGGGACCGTGACGGCAACGCCGTCGATCTCGATTTCCACCGGCTTGCCGTCAGCGGCTGCCGGCGTGCCCAGATCCTTGTAATCGATCGCGAACATCAGCCTCTCCGCACGGCGCCCGCCCGTGTCCTAGTGCCGGACGCGCGTCTGAAAATCCTCAGGAAAGTGCTTCAGGGCACTTTGCACCGGGAACGGGGTCATGCCGCCCAGGCCGCACAGCGACCCTTGCAGCATGGTCTCGCACAACTCTTCAAGCAAGTGCAGGTTCTGCTCCCGCTCCACACCTTTCATAATGCGGTCGATGAGTTCCGTGCCCCGCGTCGAGCCGATCCGGCAGGGAGTGCACTTGCCGCAGGACTCCAGCGCACAGAACTCCATCGCGTAGCGCGCCATGCGCGCCATGTCCACGGTGTCGTCGAATACGACGATGCCACCGTGCCCCAGCAGCGCGCCGATCGCTGACAGGGCTTCGTAGTCCACTACCGTGTCGAATTGGCTGGCGGGAATGTACGCACCCAGGGGACCCCCGACCTGAACCGCCCGGATGGGCCGGCCGCTGGCGGAGCCGCCGCCGTATTCGTAGAGGAGCTTGCTCAGCGTCACGCCGAAGGCGAGCTCGACCAGCCCGCCGTATTTCACGTTGCCCGCCAGTTGAATCGGCACGGTGCCGCGCGACTTGCCGACGCCGAAGTCACGATAGAACGTGGCGCCTCGCTGCAGGATGAGCGGAACCGACGCCAGCGAGATGACGTTGTTCACGATCGTCGGCTGGCCGAACAGGCCCTTGATCGCGGGCAGCGGCGGCCGCACGCGGATCTCCCCGCGCTTGCCCTCGAGACTTTCCAGCATCGAGGTCTCTTCGCCGCAGATGTAGGCGCCCGCACCGAGCCGCACTTCGAGGTGGAAGCGACGAGCGCTGCCGGCAATGTTCTCGCCCAGGTAGCCCGCCTGGTAGGCATTGGCGATCGCTTCGTTGAGGACCCGATGGGCGTGCGGGTACTCGGCGCGCAGGTAGATGTAGCCCTGCTGCGCACCGACCGCGAGCCCGGCGATGATCATGCCCTCAATGAGCACGAACGGGTCGCCCTCCATCAGCATCCGGTCGGCGAACGTTCCCGAGTCGCCTTCATCGGCATTGCAGGTCACATACTTCGGGTTTGCCGGCTGATCGAGCACCGTCTGCCACTTGATCCCGGTCGGGAACGCGGCACCGCCACGCCCGCGCAACCCGGAATCAGTCACTGTCTTGACGATCTCGGCCGGAGTCAGCGTCAGCGCCTGGCGCAGGCCCCTGAACCCGTCGTGCGCTTCGTAGTCGCTGATGCTGACCGGATCGACGATGCCGACGCGCGCGAAGGTCAGCCGCTGCTGGCTCGCGAAGTAGGGAATGCCTTCCGTGGGACCGCGATGCAGGGCGTGGGCGTTCCCCGCCAGAAATCCCGTGTCGAACAGACCCGGCACATCGCTCGCGCGCACCGGGCCGTAGGCATGGCGCCCGTTCGCGGTTGCCACTTCGACCATGGGCTCGAGCCAGAACATGCCCCGTGAGCCGTTGCGCACGAGCTGCACATTCTGGCGGCGCTTCGCAGCCTCTGTCGCGATTGCACGCGCCACCGCTTCTGCGCCCAGCGAGAGCGCGCCGGCATCGCGCGGTACAAATACGGTCGTGCTCATCGCTGGCGCTCGCGCTCGGCAATCAACTCGTCGAACCTGACTGCGGACACACGGCCGTATAGCTCATCGTCGATCATGATGGCGGGCGAGCAGGCGCAGTTCCCGAGGCAGTACACCGGATCGAGCGAGAAGACGCCGTCGGCGGTCGTGTGGTGGAAGTCAATCGCAAGGCGCCGCTTGGCGTACTCCGCGAGGGCATCTCCGCCGGCAGCCTGACACGACTCGGCCCGACACACGCGTACGATGTGCCTGCCGGCCGGAAGCTGGCGGAAGTAGTGATAGAAGGAAACGACACCGTGCACTTCGGCCCGCGACAGGTTGAGCTCGGCGGCGATCAAGGGCACGGCCGCGGGCGGAATGAAGCCAAGGGCCGCCTGCACGCCGTGCAGTACCTCGAGCAAGGGCCCCGGACGGCTGCGGTGTTTATCGACGATGTGCTGCACCGTCTCGCGCTGCGCGGGTGTCAGCGCCTTGGGAACGGGTGCGACGTGGGTGGAAGGCTGGCTCATCTTGAGTCCGCGTCGTCCTAGAACGTGACCACGCTGCGGATCGATTCACCGGAGTGCATCAGATCGAAGGCCCGGTTGATGTCCTTGAGCGGCATTACATGAGTGATGAGATCGTCGATATTGATCCTGCGGTCCATGTACCAATCGACGATCCTGGGTACGTCCGTGCGTCCACGCGCGCCGCCGAACGCCGTGCCTTTCCACACGCGCCCCGTCACCAGCTGAAACGGCCGGGTCTTGATTTCCTGGCCCGCACCCGCGACCCCGATGATGACCGAGACGCCCCAGCCGCGATGGCAACACTCGAGCGCCTGGCGCATGAGGTCCACGTTGCCGACGCATTCAAAACTGTAGTCAGCGCCGCCATCGGTGAGCGCAACCAGGTGCTGTACCAGGTCACCCCCCACTTCCTTGGGATTCACAAAGTGCGTCATGCCGAATTTCTCAGCCAGCGCCTTGCGGCGCTGATTGATGTCGACGCCGATGATCTTGTTCGCACCGACGAGGCGCGCGCCCTGAATCACGTTGAGACCGATGCCGCCGAGCCCGAACACGACGACGTTGGCCCCGGTTTCCACTTTCGCCGTGTTGATGACGGCGCCGATGCCGGTGGTCACGCCGCAGCCGATGTAACACACCTTCTCGAACGGGGCATCCTCGCGAATCTTCGCCACCGCAATTTCTGGCAGCACCGTAAAGTTCGAGAACGTCGAGCAGCCCATGTAGTGATGCACCATCTGGCCGCCGATGGAAAAGCGGCTGGTGCCGTCGGGCATCACGCCCTTGCCCTGCGTGGCGCGGATCGCGGTGCACAGGTTCGTCTTGCGTGACAGGCACGACTTGCACTGGCGACATTCCGGCGTGTAGAGCGGAATGACGTGGTCGCCCTTCTTTACCGAGGTGACGCCCGCGCCGACATCGACCACGATGCCCGCGCCCTCGTGCCCGAAGATTACGGGGAAGAGTCCCTCCGGATCGGCGCCGGAGCGGGTGAACTCGTCCGTGTGACAGATGCCGGTGGCCTTGAGTTCGACCAGCACCTCGCCGGCCCTGGGACCCTCCAGATCGACAGTAACGACTTCCAGCGGCTTACCGGCAGCGTAGGCAATGGCGGCTTTGCTTTTCATAGTGCCTCCGGCATGCGCGTCACCGCGCCCTGACCCGCGACTGGCCCTTGCTCAAAGAAGCGACCAAGAGAATACGGCCCCACTCGATAGGGCTGCAATCGCCCTCCGAAACCCCTGGCGGCGCCGGGATCCACCTTGGAACACATCATGAACCCAGGGCAATTTCCGCGCCGGCCGAAGCCTCCCCGGTTCCCGACAGCAATTGCCCGAGCAGTGTGAGCAGCGCCGCGCGCCCTTGTTCCCCGAGTTGCTGCGTCAGACGCGCCTCCTGCGCCGCCTGCAGTTCCCCGGCACGGCGCAACAGGGCTCGCCCGCGCGCCGTGAGGTGCAACGCGTAGGCGCGTCGATCCTGAAGGCCCGCCTTGCGCACCAGCAGGCCCCGGGATTCCAGAGCGCTGATCAGGGGCACCAGATTGGCCTTCTGGATTCCCAGCGCGGAGCACACGTCGGACTGACTCAGCCCGGGGTTGCCCTGCACCAGCATCAATACGCCGAATTGGCCGGGCCGCAGATTCACCTCGCGCAGTGAAGTGGCGAAGTCCGCGAATAGCGCCATCTGCGCGCGCCGCACGGTATACCCGATCGAACCATTCAGTGGCCTCAGGTCCACCGGACGTGAACCGTTGCGACCGCCGCCCTGACCGTTCTCGTGCTTGCGCCGCGCGGCGCCATTGCCGGCACGCCCTGCGGTACGACCTGAACGAGCGCGCGCCGTCATTTGAACCGGTCGATCAACTCGCGCGGAATGGGCCGCGACTTGATGCCCTGGGGATCTTCGGGGTGGCGTCCCACCAGCACGCGCGTCTCGAATCCCTCGACCGCGAGCTTCTCGCCTCTGAGCAGCCGGTGGTGCACGGAAAAGCTCGACCGACGCCATTCGCGGATCGAAGTCTCGATGCTGACATCGTCACCGAAGCGGGACGGAATCATGAAGCGTGCACTGACGTCGACCGCGGCGAAGCCGATGACATCGTATCGCTTGAGCAGGGCCTGCTTGGGCAGGCCCACCCGGTCGAACATGGCCATCGTAGAGTTGTCAAAGAACTGGAAATAACGTGGGAAATACACGATCCCGGCTGGGTCGCAGTCGCCCCATTCGATCCGCAGCGAACGCTTGATCTTCATCATGCGCGATCGCCGGGTGAGACATTTTCCACGAGCAGTGCCATGCCCTGGCCGCCACCAATGCAGGCGGAAGCGATGCCATAGCGCAGCCGCTTGCGGCGCAGCTCGCGGACCAGCGTCAATGTCAGGCGGACACCGGTCGCGCCGAGCGGATGGCCCAGCGCGATGGCGCCGCCGTTTACATTCAGCTTGCCTTCATCGAGTTCCAGCTCGCGCACGCATGCCAGCACCTGCGCAGCGAAGGCCTCGTTAATCTCGATGCGATCGATGTCGGTGAGTCGCAAGCCAGTGCTGTCCAGTAGCGCGCGAATGGCACCGACCGGTCCCAATCCCATGCAGTCCGGAAATACCCCGACGGCAGCGCCGGCGAGCAGGCGCGCGATCGGCTGTATTGCGCGTTGCCGCGCGTAATCGGACGAACCCACCAGCACCGCCACAGCGCCATCCACGATGGCGGAGCTGTTACCGGCGGTTTGTACGCCGCCGAATGCTGGCTTGAGTTTCGCCAACTGCTCGACGCTCGAGGCGCGTACGTGCGTGTCCGCCGCGATAGGAGATCCGCCGCCGCGCAATCTGACGCCGCGATTCTTGAGCCCAGCGACCTCGAAAACTTCGTCCTGCAACGCACAGATTTCGCCTTCCAGGAAACCGTCCGTCTGGGCGGCGACGGCACGAGCGAAGCTGCGTGCGGCGAACTGGTCAGCTGCGGCGCGAGAGATGTCGAAGCGCTTGGCCAGGAGTTCCGCGGTACCGCCCATGGTTACGTCGACCGCAGGGTCGAGCAGCGCTTCCCACAGAAAATCCTTGAATTCCACCTGGCCCATGCGAAAGCCGGTGCGGTGGGTATAGGCGGCGACCGGATTGCGGCTCATGGACTCGGTGCCGACACATAACGCGAGCTCGACCCGCTTCTGGGCAATGGCGTCGGCGGCCTGGCTGATGACTTCGAAGCCGGTGCCACACACGCGCTGCACCAGATGCGCCGGTACTTCCACTGGTACACCTGAGTACAAGCCGATGTGGCGGGGAAGGAGGTAAGCGTCAAAGCTTGCCTGTGCCATCGAGCCGGCGATGACAGTGCCGACGTCGTCGGGCGGGAGCGCGGTCCGGGCGAAGACCTCGCGGGCCACTTTGATGCCAAGGTCGATCGGGGAGACGAGGGCCGTCGCTTGCGCGAAATCGACGAACGGGGTGCGTATTCCCCCGAGCAGCCAGACGTCTGGCCATTGTGCCACCAGCGCCCGCGAGTCGGATTTGGCAGTCATAGGCCGGGGTGAAATGATTAAGTCACTTGTTGTGGCGCCGCTACGCCTGGCCTTGCAGAAAAACCTACTTGACCATAGGATTTTCTACAGTTATAGAATATAACCGTTGGGTAAAGTACGTCAAACGATCGGACCGGCTTTGCGGATCTGGCAGCGCCGCAAGAGACGCGACCAGTCACCAGGCGGGGCGATCGTAGGCGCAAGCGCAAAGCAGACACGCTGAGGGTCGGTTTGAAAGTCCGGGGGGACGATCATGGCTCAGCTGGAAACCTTTTCGACCGCGGGACTCGCACCGCGCCGCAAGCTTGAATACTGGAACGACATCGCGTGTGACACGTTCACGCCGGTCGTTTCCGATCCGATGGACCTGCGCGGCTTCACCGGTTGCCTGACGCGGACTCGGGTCGGCGAGATCCAGGCCGCCGAGGTTTATTCCGATCCACAAATCGTGCGTCACTCCCGCCTGCAGGTGCAGCGCTCACGGCAAGCGATGTTCTTCCTGCACATGCAGCTCGACGGCGACAGCATCAATCGCCAGGACGGTCGCGAAGCGCGTCTCCTGCCCGGCGATTTCACGCTCTGTGACAGCACTCGCCCCTACGAAATGATCTTTGATCGGCCGAACCGCATGTTCGTGCTCGGCATGCCGGAAGGACTGCTGCGTCGACACTTGCCGTGCCCGGAAAGCGTCGTTGCCATCCTGATGTCCGGCAACTCGGGCCTGAGCGGGCTGCTCTCGAACTTCCTGACCGATTTTTGGCGACGCTGCCGCACCGAGACCGACCTGAACTTTGCACCTGGCGTTACGCGCGCGATTCTCGACCTGGTGGCGAGCGCCTATGCCGGTGTGCAGCAGACCGAGTCGGAGCGTTCCTCGCTGGTCATGGCGCATCGCGTGCGCATCATGAACTACATCGAGGCGCATCTGGGCGACCCCGATCTCACGCCGACACGTATCGCGGAAGCGTGCCGCATGACGACGCGCTACCTGCATCACCTGTTCTCCGACGAGGAAGAGACGGTGGCGCGCTACATCCTGCGCCGGCGCCTCGAGGAGTGCTCGCGCTCCCTCGTCGATGACTCGCAACGCGGCCGCACGGTCACGGAGATTGCGTTCGATTGTGGTTTCAACAGCCCGACGCATTTCGGGCGCGTGTTCCGCGCGCGCTATGGCGTAACGCCGCGTGAATATCGCCGCTGCAATATCGTCGACTTGCCCGATCGCATTTCTGCAGGTGCAAGCAGCGCGCGCATAGTCGCGCCCTACGCCACTGCTACTACGATTCGCTGACGAACTTGGTCACGAGGCACGCATCGAGACCCTCGATGCCCTCTTCGCTCCCGTGGCCGCTCTCCTTCACGCCACCGAATGGCGACTCGGGTACCGAGATCGCGTAGCTGTTGATCCCGATCATCCCCGCCTCGATTTGCTCGCCTAGCAGATTGACGTTGCGCGAGGAGCGTGTGAATGCGAAGGCCGCGAGGCCGTAGGGCAGTCGGTTCGCCTCCCGGATCGCAGTGTCGAAGTCGGGGAACGGGTTGATGATCGCGACCGGTCCGAACGGCTCCTCGTTCATGATGCGCGCATCGTTGGAAACCGCGGAGATCACGGTAGGCTCCCAGAAATAGCCGCTGCCCGGGATGCGTGCGCCGCCGGTGTTGAAGTGCGCGCCACTCTTGCGCGCATCGCCCAGGAGCCTCTCCATCGACTCGATGCGCCGCGGGTGCGCGAGGGGCCCCATCTGCGTGCCGTCCGCGAGGCCGTTACCGACCTTGAGCGCGCGCGCGCGCGACGTGAATCCCTCGACGAAGCGATCGTAGATCTTCTCTTGCACGTAGAAGCGCGTGGGCGAAACGCACACCTGCCCCGCATTGCGATACTTCGAGAACACCGACTGATCGAGCACCTGCTCGAGGTCCACGTCGTCGAACACGAGCACCGGTGCGTGACCACCGAGCTCCATCGTCGTGCGCTTCATGCCTTCGGCCGCGAGCTTCATCAGCTGTTTGCCGACCGTGATCGACCCCGTGAACGATATCGCGCGAATGATGGGCGAGGCCAGCAGGTGCGAGGACACTTCCGACGGCACACCGAACACGACCGACAGCACGCCCGCCGGCAGCCCGGCATCGGCGAGTGCACGCGCAACTTCCAGCGCCGATCCCGGCGCTTCCTCCGCCGGCTTCAGGATACAGGGACAGCCCGCACCCAAGGCCGCTCCAATCTTGCGCGCGGGATTCCCGATCGGAAAATTCCACGGTGCAAACGCCGCGACCGGGCCGACCGGCTCCTTCATCACGGTCATGCGCACGCCCGAGGTTCGCTGGGGCAGCACGCGGCCATAGGCGCGCCGTCCTTCTTCCGCATACCACTCGAAGATTTCGGCGGAGAGCGCCACCTCCCAGCGCGTCTCGGAGAGGACCTTGCCCTCCTCCATGGTCGCGATGTGCGCGATCGTCTCGGTACGCTCGCGTAGCAGCTCGGCGGCGCGTCGCAATATCTTGCCGCGTTCGTGCGGCGCCTTGGCGCGCCAGGCGGGGAAGCTGCGCTTGGCCGCCTCGAGCGTCCGGTCGAGATCGGCCTTCGAGGCGTGGGGGAGCTGGCCGAGCACCTCTTCGGTCGCTGGATTGAGCACGGGCTGGGTGACACGTCCGCCCCCCGTGACCCACTCGCCGGCGATGAACAGTTTCGGTTCTGGATAGGTCGCTGCCACAGTCATCTCCAAGCATGACCTTCAGGTCACGCGATAAAACCACAGCCGGATCGATCCGCCATAGCGCGCCCCGGTGCATACGTGGATGCTGCGGTTAAGCCATTCATACTTGCCCGCCGGGGCGGCAAACGATGGCACCGCGCGGAAATAGTACTCGCCCGGATCCACATTCTCGCCCGCGGCCAGCCGGCGCATCACGTCCGGTGGCCCGTGTCGCAGGCCGCGGTTGCGCACCTGGATCACCACGCCATCGTCGGTCCGCAGCAGGTAGAGCGCCTCGAGCTCGTTGGCCCCATCGCCACGCACCACCTGCCAGTCTGCGCCACCTGGCAGGATCGTGCCGCGGATTTCCGGACCCTCGAATCGGCCACCGGCAATCGGCACCACCCGGCGCACACCGTGTGGGGTCTCGCCGATGGCGATGGCCGGATCGAGCGTGGCATTGAGCTCGAACACGAATTGGAATCCCGGCTGCATGCGAGTTCCCGGGGCGCGAAGCGATTCTGGTTCAGGGCATCAGGCGTTCAGCACCGAGGCCGGCACCCAGTTGCCGTGCACCCCGACCCGCAGGCGCAATGGAATTTTGATGCGCGCGATCGGGCCGCGCTCCACGTGCTGGGCCTCGACCACGAACATCTCCGACAGGTGCTCGGCGTGCCGATCCACCAGGAAAATCAGATACCCCTCGTGACCGGGTGTCTTCGAAGGTATGTGCGCATGCTCCTGCACGGTCGAGTGCTGATCCATCGGCAGGCGCTTCACCTTCCCGCTCTTCAGCTCGATGCGCAGGATCGTGTTGAAGCCGCCTCCCACCGGTCCCGCGATCAGCGGCGGCGCCACGGTCGGATCGTAGGTCTCGTAGTAGCCGACCTCGTAATCGACCAGCATGTCCTTGTCGGCGACGCGCGGCATGTCGCCGCTCGGCCCAAGGATGGTCTCCTCCCATTTCTCCCCCGGCTTCGCCAGGTTGAAAGACCAGCGCACGAGATCACCCGCCATCTCTTCCGGCTTGATGTGGATGTTGGACGCTTCTCGAATGAACGGGAACGGGCTCGTGTTCGCGACACCGAAATCGAGATGGACGCGGTTACCCTCCGTGTACGCGTTCATGAAATGAAACGCAGAGCGCGCGGGCCCACGGAACCAGCGCATGTCACGCACCATTCCGGCGCGCGGCATGATGCCGACGAAGCTGTCGAGCTTCGGGTCGAAGATCCAGTGCGGCCCGCCCGCCTTGATGCGCGCCAGATCCGCGGTGTGCGGGAACACCGGGAAGATCGCATGCTCCTTGGTGAGGGCGAAGTCGTGCATCAGTGCGCAGTACGGTACTTCGAACCATTCCTCGCGGATGAGCTCCCCGCCCTTGTTGGCGACGCAGAACGCCACATCGCGGGACGCCAGCCCGCTCGCCTCGTAGCCGAAGAAATAGAGCTCCCCAGTCTCAGGATCGGGCCGCGTATGTGCCGTCATCGTCTGGCTGCGCAGCTTCCCCCGGTAGTCCCACTCGCCCAGGGTCTCGAGCGTGTCGGGGTCGACCTCCATGGCGCGATTGTCCTCTTTCAACGCAAGTAGGCGTCCGCCGTGGAAGATGGGCGTGGTGTTATAGGCACCGCGCCCCTTGCCGCGCACGCTCGGATCGTCGGTGTAGGGATTGCGATACAGGCCGTAGAGCGAGCGGCGTGCCTTGCGCTCGTTTTTCAGGCGTTCGCTCTGGATATAGCGCTGCTTGAGGTCCACGTGCCCGTTCTCGAAGCGCAGCATGCGCACCATGCCGTCGCCGCTGATATAGGTGTCATGGCCCAGCATCGGCGGATATTCCGGGTCGGGCACGCTCTGATACCAGGTGCCGTTGATTTCCGCCGGCAGATTACCTTCGACCACGAGGTCGTACACGTCGCACTCGACGCGCGAGGGCGCGTTGTAGCCGCTGAAATCCATCGATTCGGGAAATGGCTTCGTCATATCGACCTCGACTCGCAGCCGTGAGCTACTTGGACATCTTCCCCGTCACCGGGTGCGGGTAGTGGAACGGGATGTTGCGCGTTTCCGGCCAGAACTTGGGCATCTCGGCCATCAGCTCGTCCGGGCCTATTGGGTTTTCGGGGTAGGTCTTGTCGAATGGCTTGAGGTGCGGCTTGTCATTCGCCCACCCCTTCTCGTAGTCGGCCTGCCACAACATGTTGTAGTTGAGCACCTGGATCTTCCACACACCGCGCTCCTTGACGTACGAGTTCTCGTAAGTGCCTCCTTCCCAGCACTGCGCGGGAAAGCCCTCGATGCGATCGCGCTTGCTCTCGTGCTGGCCAGCCGTCATCAGTGCACGAAAGCGCCCCTTGGCCGTGAGCCCGTCGGGTGCCACATCGACGACGTCCTGCATCTGCAGGTGATCGAGCAGAAAGCCGTAAACCGGCCCGTTGTGCCCGCGCGTGAAGAAGTTGCGAAACCAGTCGCAATACAGACGCCGCGCACCGGCCTTGCCACGATACACGCCGTTGAGAAAATGCAAGCGCGCATCGTCCGCGAAGAGGTCCACCGCCTCATCGTACAGGCACTTGTCGATGTAGTAGCCGTACTTGTAATGCAGGCAGCGGACCGCGTGCGTGTCTTCCATCAGCCCGATGCGCCGCGTCAGCTCTTCTATGCGCGCGGTGAGGGCTTTGATCTGGTCGTCGTTCGCCATGGGTGATCTCCTGCGATAGTCAGTTCGCGGCCGCTGCCTTGAGCAGCGCGTCGAGGTCGTCATTCACCGTCAGGTAGCGGCCCGAGAGCGTGTCATAACGGCCTGAGGCGAGCTTCACGCACATCTCACTGCAGCGTGCGAGGCCGGCCTGCGGGTCGGAGTTCGCCTTGATCTCCCGCAAGCTCGCCAGCATGTGCGGCAGCCAGCGTTGCGCGTCGGGAGAGGCAAGCGTCGCTTCGGCCATGTCGGTGATCACGGTGCCGGGCTCGATTGCGAACACCGCGACGTGATGTTCCTGGCCCTCGGCGGCGAGGTGCTGCGCGAAGCGGATCTGAGTCGCCTTGCCCACACAGTAGGCCGAGAGACTCGGCGCCACTTCCACGCCGCCACGGCTCGCCACGATTATGATGCGACCCCCGCCACGCTTCTGCATTCCCGGCAGCACAGCGCTCGCAAAGAGCAATGGCGCACGCACATGCAGCGCCTGTGAGGCCCACCATTCGTCGGGGTCGACGACCCCGATCGGGCCGAAGGGGCCGCCGTGCCCCGCATTGCTCACCAGGAGGCTCACCGGCCCGAATTGCGCGACCGTGCGCTCCACCACTCGCGCCACATCCTCGCGTCGCGTGACGTCCCCCGGCACGGCCAGGGCGCGCCCGCCTCGCGCGGTGATCGCCTTCGCCGTTTCCTCGATCTGGCCGCGCGTGCGCGCCGTCACCGTGACGGCGGCACCTTCAGCAGCGAAGCGCTGGGCAATCGCCTTGCCGAAGCCGCGGCCGGCTCCGGTGACGATCGCGACCTGATTGTGGAGCACGCCTGCCATGGGATCGTGCGCGCCGCGCGCAGTGATCAGCCCAACTTCACCCACTTGCCCGTAACCGGGTGCGGGTAATGGAACGGCACGACGTCGGTGTCCGGCCACAGCACGGGTTTCGGTTTGGTAATGATCTCATCGGGCCCGACCGGATCCTTCGGATAAGTTTCAGAATAGAACTTGTACGCCTGGGCGGGCATGTGCGCCCAACCCTTCTCGAAAGTGCCGTGCCACACCGGCCGATAGTTGAGCACCTTGATCTTCCACACTCCCTTTTCCCTCACGTACTCGTTCTCGTAGATTCCGCCTTCCCACCACTGGCGCGGAATGCCCTCGCCCTGGTTGCGGCTCTCGTGACTGCCCGCCTGCATGAGGGAACGCGCTCGCGCCTTGGCTGTCTTGCGATCGGGCGCGACATCGATGATGTCCTGGATCTGCGGGTGATCGAGCAGGAACCCAGGGATGGGTCCGTTCTTGCCGCCCGTGAAGTTCTTCTGGAAGCGCTCGATATAGAGCCGCCGTACGCCGGCCTTGCCTTTGAAGCGGCCACCCATGAAGCACACCTCGCCATCATCGGCGAAGAGGTCCACTGTTTCGTTGTACAGGCACTTGTCGATGTAGTAACCGTAGGCGAACTGAAGCCTGCGGATCGCGTGCACGTCCTGCAGGATCCCGAGTTCCTGGGTCACTTTTTTCAGCTTGTTCTCGAGTGCCTTGACCTTTTCCGCCGTTGTCATCGGGTTACTCCTCGTGTTGTCTATTGCCTTTGAGCTATCTCGCCGCCCGCACCCTACCCACGCTCGACCGAAACGGAAATAAAAGTCGATGCTGAGTGCAATGTGAAGCGGCATCCGCCTGTGCCAAGATCCGACACTATGGATACGCCCGCTTCTCGAGCGCAATCAGTACCTTCCGTGGCCAAAGCGGCGGGCTACAAGCGCATCGCGACCGAGGAAGCCTTCGCGCCGCCCGAGATGTTCAAGTTGTATCGGCAGCTCCTCGAAAGCGGCTTCGATGATCCCGGCTTCAGGAGTCTCTGGGGGTTTTACCTCGGCAGCCCGAGTCCCCGGGCTACGCAGATCATCACGCGCATTCAGGACCTGGGCGAACAGCGCCTGCGGGACATGGATGCGACCGGAATCGACCGGCAGATCCTGTCGCTGACTTCGCCGGGCGTGCAGGTATTCGATGCGGCGACGGCGACCTCCCTGGCGCGATCGTTCAACGATCAGCTGGCCGAGGCGACCCGCGCGCACCCCGACCGCTATTCCGGCCTGACTGCCGTAGCGCCGCAGGATCCACAGGCGGCGGCACGCGAAATCGAGCGCGGCGCCAGCAAGCTCGGCCTCAAGGGCGTGATCATCAATTCGCACACGCTGGGTGAGTACCTCGACGATCAGAAGTACTGGGACATCTTCGCCGCAGCGCAAGCCTGCAACGCGCCGATCTACATCCATCCCAACACGCCCTCGCGCGGGCTGATCGGCCCGATGCTGGAGCGGGGCCTGGAGTCGGCGATTTACGGCTTCGCGGTCGAGACCGGGATGCACCTGCTCGCGATCATCACGAGCGGCGCCTTCGATCGCTTTCCGAAGCTCAACATCGTCGTGGGGCACACGGGTGAAGCGTTGCCCTTCTGGATGTATCGCATCGATTACATGCACGAGGCCTCGGTGCGCTCCGGGCGTTACGCGAAGATGAAGCCGCTGCGCCGAAAGCCGAGCGACTATCTGCGCGAGAACGTGTATGTCACCAACAGCGGCGTGGCCTGGGAGCCCGCCATCATGTTCTGCCATGCCGTGCTGGGTGCGGATCGGGTGATGTACGCGATGGACTATCCGTACCAGTACGTGGCGGAAGAAGTAGTCACCTGCGACCGGCTGCCGCTGAGCGAGATCGACAAGAAGAAGTTCTTCCAGCTCAACGCCGAGCGGGTGTTCTCTCTCTAGAGCTCGAACGCAGGTGCTCGCCCGCATGCGTGCCGCCTCGCTCAACTATCGCGACCAATGATCCGGTTCTAGGCCCGCTGGCCGAAGCTGGACGCTTCCAGCGCTAGGAACTCGCGCTCCTGCGGTGTGCTGGCACGCCCGAGGATGGCGTTCCGATGCGGAAAGCGCCCGAAGCGACGCACGATGTCACGATGCTGCTCCGCGAAGCGGACACATTCCTCGAATAGGGGACGCACCGGTACCGGGGCATCGACGGCAAGCGCGGCGACCGCGGCTACGGATTGGTCCTGCACATCGGGCCGCTCGGCGTGCTGCAAGGGCATATATAGGAACAATCGCTCAGCCACGTGCAGCGCCGTATCCGCACCCAGATGCATGCCGCTCAGCGCCAACTCCAGTGCCATCGAGTCCGTGGCAAACGCACGCGCCGTGCCTCTGAAGACGTTGCGCGGAAACTGGTCCAGTAGAAGGATAAGCGTCAACCGGCCGCGCGGTGTCCGCGCCCAGCTTGCAAGCTCGCCGCGCGCAGCCCGTTCCATGTCGGCGCCGAATTGTCCCTCGATCTGCCGATCGATTGCTCCAGTGTTCCCGGCATCGCGCTCGCCGCCAAACCAGAATTCCATGCGACGTTCCAGGGCTTCCCGCCCGTCGAGCGCGTCCGCGAACCAGAAGCTCAGTATTTCCTCGGCGCGCTCTGCCGTCTCCGCCACAGGCGGTGGTTGGGTTGGATTTTCCGGACGGCTCAGCGACACTCTAGCGCGTGAAAGGCGTATTCGAAGCACAGGATCCCGAGTTTAACGCACGCGTGCGCTCGAGTTTCGAGCGCCAACGTGTGATGGCCGCGCTCGGCGTGACGCTGGCGCAGGTCGATGCGGGGCGCGTGGAACTTGAGCTGGCGTTCGATACCAAGCTCACGCAGCAGCACGGCTTCATGCACGCCGGCATTATCGCGACCGCCCTGGATAGTGCCTGCGGCTATGCCGCCTTTTCGCTGATGTCAGCCGACGCCGGTGTGCTCACGGTTGAATACAAGATCAACTTCCTGGCGCCCGCCGCCGCCGATCGGTTCCGGCTCATCGGGACGGTCGTGAAAGCCGGGCGCACGCTGACCGTCTGCCAGGGTGAAGCTATCGGTCTGCGCGCGGAGAAACGCCTGCTCGTCGCCACGATGACCAGCACCGTGATGGCGGTTCACGGCCGCAACGAAGTCAGGCAGTGACTCAGAGTTGCGCTGCCAGATTTGTGTATAGGCTCCAGCGTGTCGCAGACCTGCGGGAGCGTGCGGCATCGGGCTATTTCGCGCGCGTGTACAGGCCGTCAAAAGCCTCGTTCCACGTCTTACCGTTATCGGAGGACGTCTCCCACAGCTGGCGCACCTTCCCCTCGGCAAGCGCAGTCCACGTGATGCGGTGCAGATCCCTCGTGCCTGGTGTCGAACCGGGGCGCTCGCCCTCGAGACGCATGGCGCCGTTCTCGAACTTGCCCTCGAGGATCAGGCCGTTGCCCCGCTCGTCGATCCACGTCTGATGCCACACGCCCCGCGGCGCGTCGTAGTAGTTGATGCTGTTACCGTGCAGTCCGCCTGCGCCATGCCAGCTCTCGTGCAGGCCGCAGCCGCCGAGAATGCTCTCGATGCGGTTGGTGCCTGCCACCTTGCCCTTCTCGGTCACATCCCAGGACCCGAGCCAGAAGTCGAACTGGCGGTACGGCGCAGCCGAGCACGGTTTCTCCTCTCCCGTGGCCGGTGCGGCGGAGACCTCAAGTGGAGTTGATGTATTCATCGCTGCGATAAGGAGAAGAGTAGCCGCGGCGCGCACCGCTCGTTCGAACATGTCGCCCCCAATGAGTTGGTCAAGATCGACGCCGAACAGACTACGTAGTGCCGGTGGTCAGTCAAGCACCTCACGTTGCAACGATTGCTAATTTAGCCGTGCAGGGAGGCCACGATGCGCCGGTTGTGAGTCAGGTCCGCCAGCAGCAGCTGCACCATGGGCTCCAGGGACTGCTCGCTGTCATTCCATACCAGCGGACGATTACCGGGGACCGGCTTGCCCAGCGCCGTGCGCACCGCTTCGTAGAGTCGCGCAGTCGGCGCCGAGAGGCAGTGCCTGGCATCGTAGTGCCCCTCCTGCACCTGGGTCCGCAGCTCGACCGCCTGCACGGCAAACAGCAGTGCGTTGGCGAGGTAATGGTCGAACAGGTCGAGCGCACGGCGCGCGAGATTGGCCGAGCCCATCGCCTGGCTGTTGATGTTCTGGTTGAACTGCTCGGCGTGTGTCGGAAAGTGGTCCGCCAGCGAGCTGCCGTAGAAAGTGAGGAGCGGCATGATCGAATGGTTGACGACCTGCAGTGATTTGAAGCCGACATTGATCGGATGATCCGGATTTCCGATCAGCGAGGGCGGTAGTCCGTTGCTGAACTCGGGCATCACCAGCAGCGCGATCTGCACGTCGAGGTGCTTGGCGAGCAGTCCCACGTAGTAACGCAGCTGGTCCATCGCCACGGCAACGTACTGCGCGAGGAAATTGCCGCAATGGAAGATCGCGCCGCCCACGGGATCGATCAGCGGATTGTCGTTGGCCGAGTTCGCCTCGGTCTCGATCTGGCGCGCGATCGTGCCGAGGCCATCGACAATGGGGCCGAGGTACTGTGGCAGGCAGCGCAGCGAATAGCGATCCTGGATCAGCGATCCCTGCCGATGCTGCCGATCGCCACTCGACTCATCGTGGATCAAGCGCGAGCCCTGCAGCAGCCGCACCATCTCGCGCGCAGCCCACACCTGCCCGGGATGCGGCTTGTGCTCGTGAATAAACGGATGAAACGACTGGTCCGTGCCGCGCAGAGCCTGGATGTAGAGCGCATGCAGGGCGAGCGTCAGGTCGAGCGCAGTGCGTGCACGTGCGACGCAATTGGCAGCGATGGCGCAGGACACCGAAGTGCCGTTCACCAGCGCCAGTCCCTCCTTGGGCTCGAGCGCGAGCGGTTCCAGACCCAACCGTGCCAATGCACTGTGCGAATCCAGCGTCTCAGCACCAATGTCGACCTTGTACTCACGGTCGACGCCAAGGAGCGATCCGGCGATGTAGGCCAGCGGCACCAGGTCGCCGCTCGCGCCGATCGAGCCCAGCTCGAACACGTGCGGCAGCGCGTTGGCATTGAGAAAGGCGACGAGACGCTCGAGGATTTCCCAGCGCACGCCCGAAATGCCGTGCAGCAGGGAGTTCAGCCGCAGCAGCATCGCGGCACGTACGTCCGGCGCCGGCAGCCGCGCGCCGGTGACTGTCTTGTGCGACCAGATGGCGTGAGTCGACAGGTCGCGTGCGAGTTGCGGTGGAACGGCGCGATTCGCCATGCCACCAAAGAGCGTGGTGACGCCGTAGATCGATTTGCCGGTGGCGACGGCGTTCGCGATGAACGTGCGTGACGCCTCGACACGCTCGTGGACCGTGGCATCGCGGGTGAGCTCCACCGGTTCGCCTCGCGCGACCAGCGCGATATCCCGGATCGTGAGCCCCGCACCGCGCACGGTGATCATCGAGAGGTCTCCGCCTCAAGGGCCAACAGGTACTCGGTCAGCTCCTGCGGCCGCGAAAAGAATGGCGAATGATCGGTATCGATCGAGAATACTTTGCGGCACGGCAGATCGGCATACATCTTTCGCTGCAGCGCCGGCAGGATGGCGCGGTCGCGCCGGCATTCGATATACACGCGCGGCACCCGGCCGTAGCGCTCATCTGTGAGCCGCAACGGAGTCGCATTAGGTCTCACCGGTTCCGGCAACAACAGCAGCCGCGCCAGAGTCACATCTTCCTCGGAGCATTCGCCGTAGAAAATCTGCTGGATCGCCTGTCGGGTGGATGCTCGTCGTGCTTTCGTCATCGGACACGACCACGTTGGCATCCACGAACGGGTTGTCGACCTGCGCGCGCATGTCGAAGAGGGTCTTGCCGTTCGGCGCCAGCATCGCCGCGACGTATACCAGCGTACGGATCCGCTCCGGCCGCTGCTCGGCGACGGAGCTGATCACGATCCCGCCGCGGCTGTGGCCCACCAGGATGACCGGCTCCGGCGCTGCATCGAGGATCGCGCACACATCGCGTGTCCAGCGCTCGAGCGTGACCTCGGCCGCCGGAGTCTTGTCGCGGCCGAGACTGGCGAGATCCGGGGCGATGACCCGGTGCCCGGCCCGCTGCAGGTGCGGGATGACGCGATACCAGCACCAGGCTCCGTGCCATGCGCCGTGAACCAGAACAAACGTGCTCACGTTCGATCCTCAGCGCGGCAGCCAGGCGTCAACGACCGCGCAGCGGCGCTCCTCGCGCACCGCGCGCAGTGCGCGCTCCAGTGCAGGAGCAACTTCGTCCGGCCGGCGCACGATTTCCGGATGGGCATCGCCGGCGGCGGCCGCGATGCCGGCATAGTCCGGTGGCGGGTCGAAGCTGATGCCCAGGTCCGCGGCACGGCTCGCTTCGCCCTGCGGGTGCACGGCGAGGGTCGAGTAGCGCGGTGCCTGCCAGCCGCCGTTGTTGAATACGACTTGCAGGAACGGCGTGCTGTAGCGCCGCGCCATCCAGTGCACGGTCGAGGGCATCGAGAACATGTAAGAACCATCGCCCGTCAGCGCCGCCACGAGTGCGTCTGGCCGCGCGAGCTTCATCCCGACCGCGGCGCCGCCGTTCCAGCCGAGCGAGCCGCCGCCGCTCACGAAGAAGGTGCCGGGCTTGGTGCGGCCGATGTGATTGGAGATCGCAGAAAAATTCGTGACTCCTTCGCTCAGTACCACGGCATCCTCGCCGAGCGCGCGGCGCACGCAGGCGGTGAGAAATTCGGGCGTGATCCGGTCCGCAACACCTGCCTCGAGGCGATCCAGTGCCTGCTGGCGCTCGGCGTGCATCTGCGCGTAGTGCCGGCGCCGCTCCTCGATGCGCGCTTCATCGAGCCTGAGCCCGTCGAGCTGCTCGTTCAGCTGCCTGAGCGCCGTCAGGGCATCGGCGCGCAATTCCTGGCGGGCGCCGATGTACCACAGCGGCATCTGCTCCTTGAGCGGATCCGCATCGATGTGAACGATGTGCGCGTCGGCAGCAGGCCGGTTGATCAGCGGAATCCACGGCACGTCGCTGTCGATGACCAGCACCACGTCCGCGCCGGCGAGTGCAGGATGCTGGCGCTGCTCGTTCCACTGGTTGCCCTGGTAGAGCGGATCGTCGGGCGGAAAGTTACAGTAGTTCGGCACTGACTCCAGCACGCCCGCACCGACGCGCCGGCACAGGCGCAAGAGCTCACCCACCGCGGCGGGGTTGCGGCCGACATACGACGTTACGACCAGCGGCCGCCGTGCCTGCGTGAGCAGGCGCGCGATGTGCGCGGCATCTTCGGCCCGCAGCGCACCCGGCGAAATCCGCGGCCACTGCGCCAGGTCGATGCTCACGGGCTTGATCGGTTGCTCCATCACTTCGCGTGCCGCCATGAGATACACCGGCCCCTTCGGGTCGCTGCAGGCGAACTGCAGCGCCCGATGCACGAGCTGCTTGACGTTGGCGCCCACGTGGATCTCGTTGTCGTAGCGCATGTAGCCGCGCACGATGCCGCGCTGATCGAAGACGTCCTGGATCCATTGAATGAATTCGTTGCGGCTCCCACGCGCTTCGCCTTCCTGCGTGGCAGGCGAGGTGCCCGCGAAGATGAAGACGGGGATGCGGCCCTTGGCCGCATTGTGAATCGCGCCGGCGAGCGACTGGGTGCCGCACTCGACATGCACCACCACTCCCTGGGGGCGGCCTGAGATCTGCGCAAAGCCGTGCGCCGCGCTGAGCGCCACCATCTCGTGCGGTGAAGTGATGAGCTTCGGCGTCGGCCGGTGCTCGGCCTGTGCGCGCGCGATCGCTTCCAGGAGCGCGGTGTGATCGCTGCCGAGATTGACGAACAGGTACTCGACGCCCGCCTCCTGCAAGGCCTCGAGCATAGCGGCACCCGCGGTGTACATCAGTCGACCCGCCTACGCGTGTTGTGCGCCCATCCGCTCGACGCTGCGCGCGTAGGGCTTGAGTCCGAGCCAGAAGCACATGATCGAGATCGGACCCATGATCGCGCTCGTGGCCGCGAGAGAGTAGCGCAGCATCGACTCGTTATGGAACACGAAGTCGGTGAAGCCCGCCACGATATTCGCGCCCAGGCCGAATCCGACGATGTTGAATACGAACAGGAACAGCGCGGTAACTTGGCCGCGCATCCGGTTGGGCGTGACGATCTGCAGCGCAGCGTTGTACGGCCCAGGGCTCAGCATTGCACACAGAAAACTCAAGATGATCAGCGCGATAGCCAGCTGCGGCGTCGGCATGAACGGAAAGATGAGCGCGCCGGGAAGATTCAGGAGCGATGCGAGGAGCGTCACACGCAGATTGGCATCGAGCTTGCCCCGCTTCGCGAGCCGCTCGGCCAGTGTGCTGCCGATGATCAGGCTGAACGGCGCCAGGACCACGATGGCGATGCCGAAGGTCGTGGCGAACTGCGGCGCGCTCCAGCCATAGGTGCGTGCGAAGAACGCCGCGTACCACGCCTGGTGTCCGAAAGCGAGCACGGTGCTCGAGGCGACGCCGATAAACATTGGTGCGTAGGTCTTCCAGTGTTGCAGGAGGTAGCGCACCACTTCGCGGATCGGGATCGACTGCGGCGTGCCCGTTGCACTGGTAACGGCGGCGACGCCGCGGCGTATGGGCTCCTTCACCGTCAACATCAAGCCGGCTACGATGAATCCAGGCAGGCCCACGACGATGAACACCAGCTGCCAGTCGTACAACTTACCGATCACGGGTAGCGAGATCGACGGCCATGAGCTGATCCATGCGATCGCCGCACCACCCGCTAGCAGCGACAGGCCGGTTCCCGCGATGAACCCGAAGTTGAGCACCGCGATGGCGCGAGGCAGCTGCCGTGGCGGAAACAGGTCCGCCATCATCGAGAAGGTCGCGGGTCCGCTGCACGATTCGCCGGCACCGACACCGATGCGCGCAACGAACAGCTGCCAGAAACTCTGCGCCAGACCGCACAGCGTTGTCGCCACACTCCAGGCGGTGATCCCGCAGGCCAGTATTATCCGCCGGCTATAGGCGTCGACCATGCGCGCGATCGGCAGGCCGAGGATGACGTACATGCACACGAAGGCGAATCCGATGATCAGGCCGATGCGAGTGTCGCTCAGGTGCAGATCGCGCTTGATGGGCTCGACCAGCAAGCCGACGATGCCGCGATCGAGAAAATTGACCATGAGCGCGAGGGCGAAGATCGCCACCGCGTACCACGCCTGACGCGGGCTCGGCCACGGCTTGCTGTCGGTGACGGTGCTGCCTGTGCCGAGGAAGTCAGATCGTTCAAGTCTCACCTCGCATCACTGTGTCATTCCCGGCGATTCCTTCTTGCGCGCGCGCCTGCCGTCTTCCATGGCCATGCGCTTGGGATCGGGCGCGACATCGGGCAATGCCGCGAGAATACCGTCGAACAGCTCGCGCAGCTCCTCTTTGAACTCGGCATGTGGAAACAGGTACAGCTCGTTGCGCTGAATGCCCTCGAGCACGCGCTTGGCCACATCGACCGGTGCCATGCCGACCGAGAGCACCTGGTCGAGGCGCGCGATGTCCTCCTTGCTCACGCGGTAACCGCTGCGGGCGAGGTGATTCGGACGGCTGAGCACGGCTTCATGGATATTGCTGCGGACGAAGCCCGGGCACAGCACCGAAACGCCGATATTGTGTGGCGCCAGGTCGTAGCGCAGCGACGCGGTCAACCCGAAGACAGCGAACTTCGACGCCGAGTAGATGCCCATGCCCGGGCCGACGATCAGCCCGGCCATGGAGGCGGTGTTCACGATGTGACCGCCCTCCCCGTGCGCCTTGATGCGCGGCACGAAGGTCTGGATGCCGTTGATCACGCCATCGACGTTGACGCCCATGATCCAGTCCCAGTCCTCGTAGGTCGCCTGGTCCATCGGGACCGAAGATGCTGACGCCCGCGTTGTTACAGACCACGTGGACCTTGCCGAACACGCGCACGGTTTCCTCTGCTGCCCGCTCCATGGCCTTGCGGTCGGTGACATCGAGCTCGATGGCATGCACGTTGCGGCCCGCGCTCTGCAGCGCGGTGAGTGCACTGTCCAGGTGATCGCGGCGGATGTCAGCGATCACGACCCGCATGCCCGCAGCGGTGAACACCTTTGCGAGCCCGAGGCCGATTCCACTGCCGCCCCCGGTGACGAAAGCGGTCTTGCCTTGCACGTCTTTCATGTTCCCCCCTTCGTCCGCAGTTACTTCGCTCTGCGCGCACGCCCGCGGCGCGCAGAGCGCTTCGTCGAAATGGTGCGTGACCCGGCCTTCTTTTCCGGCTTCGGCCGGACGCGCCCCGACGCAGGCGCACGGCCCGCCGCCTTGCGCTCCGCCAGGCGGCGATCGCGCTCGGCCGCAAACATCGGGTGCCGCACTACGGCCGCGCAGGCAGCGACTCGATCCGCCGGCGCTTTCTCACGTGGAAATGACGCCAGAATTGCCTCGAAACGCTCGCGCAGGCCGGCCTCATACTCCGAGTGGGTCAGAATGTAGAGATCGTTGTGCTGGATGCCGCGCAACACGCACCGGCCGACTTCGAGCGGATCCATACCCGTCGGCAGCACCTGCTCGCGCATGACATCCCCTGGGGCGTCGCTGACGAGCGCATGGAATCGCGTCTTGCGGTAGCGCGTGGGCCGTGAGTTCTCACCTTCGAAGATCAAGGTATTGACGAGGCCCGGGCACAGCACGGACACGCCAATGTGGTGCGGCGCGAGCTCGATGCGCAACGTTTCCATGAAGCCCACCAGCGCATACTTGGTGGTGATGTAGATGCCACCGACTGCGGCAAGGAGGCCCGACATGGAAGAGGTGGTGACGATGTGACCGCCTTCGCCTTGCGCGAGCATGCGCGGCAGGAAGGTCTGCACGCCGTTGATGGCGCCGCCCACGTTGACCGCAAGCGCCCAGTCCCAGTCGTCGTAACTCGCCTCCAGCAGCGAGCCGAAGACGCCGACACCGGCGTTGTTGCAAAGGACGTGCACTTTGCCGAAGACGCGCTGGGTCTCCTCGGCCGCCCGCACCATGGCTTCGCGGTCGGTAACATCCAGGCGAATCGCGTGCACGCGCTCCGGGCTTGCCCGAAGGTGAGCCAGCGCGGCATTGAGATGATCCTGGCTCACGTCTGCGATCACGACCTTCATGCCGGCCGCGCAGAAGACTCGCGCCATGCCGAGGCCTATGCCGCTGGCACCGCCCGTGATGAAGGCCACTTTGCCCGCAAGATCTTTCATCGCTGTTTCTCCGTCACACCCAAGCGCGCGCACGCACGACGCTGGCGGCGTAGGGGCGCATGCCATACCAGACCACGAAGGCCGCAACGGGACCGAGGACCGCGGCAGCCACGGCCAGCGAGTACGGCAGCGCCGCCTCGGAGCCGAAGACATGATCAGTGAGCAGCGCGACCACGAACGGCCCGAGCCCGAAACCGATCAGGTTGAAGACCGCGAGATAGAGCGCCGTCACCTGCCCGCGCATGGGATTGGGCGTGATGGTCTGCAACGCCGCGTTCTGCGGCCCCGGTCCCAGAGAACCAAAGAACGTATTCAGGGCGATGAACCCGAGTGCCCAGTACGCGTTCGACATCAACGGAAAGAGAATCGAAGCGGGCACCACTGCAAGCGTGGCGATGAGCACGACGCGCAGGTTTGCATCGGCGTGGCCGCGCCGGGCCAAGCGCTCGGCCAGCGCGCCACCGCAAACCAGGCCAAGCGGCGCGACGGTCAGCAGGATCAGCCCCTGCGACCAGCCGACTTCGCCGATGGACCAGCCGAACTTGCGTATGAAAAAGGTTGGAATCCACAGGCTCGTGCCGAAAGCGAGCAGCGCCTTGAGTCCGGTGCCGATGAAGAGCGGCCCGAAGGCCTTCCAATCCTCGCGCAGGAAGCGTGCGATCTCACGTACCGGCAGTGCGCGGCGCCGGCCCTGCTGGTTCGGCGCTGGCACACGTCGCAAAGCCGCGCCGCACCGGCTCGCGCACGGTCCCCAGCAACGCTGCGACCAGGAGTCCCGGCAGCCCGACGATGAAGAACGTGAGCTGCCACGGCCGCAGCGTCCCGATCAGGGGCAGCGTCACGTCAGGCCGCGAGGAGACGAGCTCGATCACGCTGCCGCCGAGAATCAGCGCCAGGCCGGAACCGAACATGAAGCCGAAGTTGAGCACCGCGATGGCCTGCGGGAGCCGTTCTCGCGGGAACATGTCGCTGAGCATCGAATACGTTGCCGGGCCATTGCAGGACTCGCCGACGCCCACGCCGACGCGTGCGACGAAGAGCTGCCAGAAGTTCTGCGCCATGCCGCACAGCGCCGTCATCACGCTCCAGCTCGCGATGCCGACGGTCACGATCAGTCGCCGGCTGTAGCTGTCGACGAGGCGCGAGATCGGAATGCCCACCAGCACGTAGAAGCTCACGAAGGCGAAACCGATCAGCACGCTGATCTCGGTATCCGTCAGCTGCAGATCGTGCTTGATCGGTCCCACCAGCAACGCCAGGATCTGCCGGTCGAGATAATTGAAGAGCAGCGCCACCGCGAACACGCCCACCGCGTACCACGCGCGTGCCGGACTCGGCCAGCTCACTGTCCCGGTCGGCGAGCCCGCTGTGACGGTGGTAGCGCTGACGTTGTCGTTCATACGGCCTCAGGCCCACGCGCGCGCGCGCACGACGCTGCGGGCATAGGGTTTCAGCCCATACCACGTCACCAGCACCGCCACCGGTCCCATGATGACCGCAGCCAACGACAGCGAATACCGCAGCGAGCCCTCGCTACCGAAAACGTAGTCGGTAAACAGGGCCACGAACAGGGGGCCGGAGGCGTAGCCGATGACGTTGAACACGAATTGATACAGCGCGCGGACCTGGCCGCGCATCTCGTTGGGCGTCACGATCTGCAGCGCTGCATTGCCCGGTCCGATTCCGAGCGAAGCGACAAACAGGTTCAGGGCCAGCAGCGTCAGCGCCCATCCGCCATCGGGCATCAGCGGGTACAGGATCGACGTCGGCAGCACGGCGGCAGTGGCAATCTGCAGCACGCGGATGTTGGCGTCGTCATAGCCCTTCTTCGCGTACCACTCGGCGAGCCAGCTCCCCGCGAGCAGGCCGAGCGGTGACACGACCAGCGTGATCACACCCTGGCTGTAGGCGATCTGCGGCGCGGTCCAGCCATAGGTGCGGATGAAGAACTCCGGCGTCCACAGTCCCGTGCCGAACGCCAGCATGGTCTTGATGCCCATGGCGGCGAAGATCGGCACGAATGTCTTCCAGTCGTTGCCCAGGAACCCCGCGATCTCCCGCACCGGGACCGAGGGGGGCTTCGCGCCCTTCGACATTGCGACATGCGAGATCAAGCCCCGGCGTCGAGGCTCGTGCACCGTAGCCATCACCGCGGCGAGGACAAATCCCGGGACGCCCACTGCGAAGAACACGAGCTGCCAGGCACGAATCTCTCCCAGCAGGGGCGCGACGACGGGAGGCATTCCGGAAATCGCCTGGATGACGGCACCGCCGACGATCGAGGCGAGCGCGGTGCCGTAGGCAAAGCCGATGGCGTTGATCGCGAGCGCGCGCGGCAGCTGTCGCGGTGGGAAGGAATCCGTCAATATCGAGTAAGTAGCCGGCGCAAAGGACGACTCGCCCGCACCCACGCCCACACGCGCCCAGAAGAGCTGCCCGTAAGTGCGCGCGGCGCCGCACAGCGCCGTCATGAGACTCCAGAACGCGATGCCGAGACCGATAATGAGGCGGCGGCTGTGGCGGTCCGCAAGACGCGCGATTGGCAATCCCAGGAAGGCATAGAAGAACACGAATGCGGGACCGAGCAGAAGGCCGATCTGCGTGTCGCTCAAGTGCAGATCGCGTTTGATGGGGCTGACCAGCAGCGACATGATGCTGCGGTCGATCGTCGCCACCAGCAGCGCGACCGTAAGCACCGCGAGCGCGTACCACGCGCGTCGCGGATGCGGCCACGCGTTG
>CAVOIC010000009.1:0-423200 GCA_963695985.1 uncultured Gammaproteobacteria bacterium | reverse complement strand
TTCAGCCGCAGCCGAGACCTCTCCGTCAGATGCAACAGCCGCGAAGGCAACGGCCTCGGCCGAGAGCGCGGAGCTCAAGGCCTTCAAGGCGGCCATTCGAGCGAAGTACGCACTGAAGGAGCGGGCGTTCGCCGCACACGATGCGGAGACAATCGTCACGCAGTTCTATACGCCCGACGTGATTTCCGTGGGCGAGGGTGAAGGCATCTTCATCGGACGCGATCAGATCCGGCCGCTCTATCAGGATGTGGTCAAGGACAATCTCGTCAGGATCGATTCCGTCTACACCTATGTATCCGGCAACGCGGGCTGGGACTGGGCCGACTTTCACGTCACGCCCGCAAAGGGCGAGCCCTTCACTTTCGCCATCCTGTTCCTGTGGACCAAAATCAACGGAGTGTGGATGTGCAAGGGTGATTTCTTCGTGAATGGGAGTCTGCGCAGCGGCAAGCTCGCCACACCAGCTCCGGCCGGATCTTAGGTAGGCGCAGCCACACGGCCAGCAATCGCAGCAAGCTCACTCCATGTAGAAGACATGGGCCGGCTCATCGTGGACCGACGCGAGGTCAGGAGCAGGCTGACCCGCTTCGGCTCCAATCGAGCGGTATTCACCACCGAAGAACAGCAACGGCCGGCGCGGCGGTATCCCACGATGCAGCGCCAGGACGCGCCCGACCACGATCAAATGGTCGCCGCCGCTGAATATCTCTTCCACCTGGCAACCGAGGCTGGCGAGGGCGCCTTCGAGACGGGGTGCGCCTGCGGCAGGCACGAACCGGAATGGCGGTGCGGCCGTGGCCTTCCAGGCGCCGGCGAAGTAGCTCGACAGCGCGTGCTGGTCTTCGCGCAGGAAGTTGATCGAAAAACCGCCGACCCGATCCAGATAGCGCACCAGGGTGGCCTGGCGCGCCGGGCAGAACAACACCAGCGGTGGCTCTAGCGACAGGGATGAGACCGCGCTTGCGGTCATGGCATGCACCTCGTCACCGTTCCGGGTGACGATGACAGCAACGCCGGTCGTGAACAGGCCGAGCGTGTCGCGGAAGGCCCTGGGATCGATCGTCGCGCCGCGGCTCTCGGACCGCCCGTCCTCAGTCTGCATGTTCGGCCTGTGCGAAGGCTTCGTCTTTGCCCTCACGCACGAACTGGCGCACCTGGTCGGCGTATTGCCGGATCTCGCGCGAGTGTCCAGCCACGAGGGCGCCGGCCATGCGCACGGGATCGCCGAAGAAGAATCGCTCGTAGAGCACTTGTCTGGACCCGAATGCCGAGAGCGCGGTGTCCCACGCCAGTCGGAACAGGGGAATGCGATCGAAAGCCTCGGCGCGTGCCGACTGGTAGTAGCGGCGGATGTCCTCGACCAGCGGGCCGTGCAGATCCTGCTCGGTGGGCATGGCGACGAGTCCGCTCGCTGCGATCTGCTGAATGATCTCGACCATGCGCGGGTAGAGTCGCGGATACAGGTTGCGCGCTGCATCGAGCGGATTCCATGCCGGCCGCATCACGCCCCATTCATCGAGTGCGGCATCGCTTTCAGCAGCCCGCAGGAAGGCCCTCATCGTCTCGAGATTGATCCAGAGTTCGGCGAGCTTCTCCTGGATGTGCTGGAACACCTCGGCGCCGATGGCGTCCACCAGGGCATGCGCGAGCCCGAGCATGAATTCACTCTTCGCGATGTTCTTCACGACGACCTGGTGGGTCATGTGCGCGACTGCACCCGTGCGCGCGTAGGCCTCGTTGCAGCGGGTAACGTCGCGATAGAGGAATACGTTGTCCCAGGGCACGAATACGTCATCGAAGACCACGACCGCATCCATCTCCTCGAAGCGCGAGCCGAGCGGATGATCGAAATGCGTGCGGCCGTAGTCGACGCTTTCACGGCAGATGAAGCGTAGGCCCGGCGTGTCGTTCGGGATCGAAAAACCGAACGCGTAGGGTGCGTCCTCCTCGCCGCTCTTCAGCAGGGTCGATGGGAATACCATGATCTCATCGGAAATCGGCAGCGTCGCCAGCATCCGGGCACCACGGATCACGATGCCTGCATCGGTCTCCTCCTTGACGCGCGCGGCTAGGTAAGGATCGGCCTGCTTGGCGGAACTCACTGCGCGGTTGGCCTGAGGCGGAAGCAGAGTGTGAGTGAGGCAGAGGTCGTTCTCCCGCAGATACTCGTGGTAACGCACGGCGTTCGCACCGAATCGGGGATCGGCCTCGGCCAGGAACGGTGCTCCGGCGGCATAGCCGCTCATCGCTCGATTGATGTAGTCAGGCACGCGACCCATCATGCCGTGCGTGTGATCCTCCCAGACCTTCATCGCGGCACTGATGCTGCGTAGTTCCTGCTGCGTACGCGGCAACATGAAGGAGCGCGCGACTTTGCGGCCGCTCGACGGCGAATCAAACAGGCAGATGTCCGCGCGCTCCCATTGCAGGTCGTAGAGCCGCGCCAGCGTGTGCACCCCACCGCGCAAGGCCGGGTGAGTGGTCACATCCTTGACGGGTTCGCCGCGATACCACAGTGCGGGTGGCCGCGCCTTCAGCCGCTCGACCAGCTGCGCGCCGCGCCTCGCGCCCGTGCCGGGTTGTGGCTGTGTCATCTGGATGCCCTCCGGTAGTTTCGTGCCCTGATTGGCGGCTCGCGGGTGCTGCGAGCAGCGTCCGCTCCCTGTTCAGGCAGTTCGAAATGATTGTATGCTTCCACACGGGTAGATCGCACTCAAATGCCCCGGGATGAAGATCATGACGAGCTCTGCATCTTGTGCGCGCCTCGTGGCCATTGCGCTCTGCGCCAGCGCGTTGTGGAGTACGCAGGCAGCCGCACAGTTTCGTCCCGATCCCCTCGCTACGACGCAGCTCCCGGAGCACCCGGGCGCTCACTGGGTTTGGGCGAACGACATCGTCTTCCATCACATGGTGGACGGTAAGACGTTCCTGCTCGATGGTGACAGCGGTCGCATGCTCGGCATGCTCAGCACCGGATTCAACTACAACGGGATCGTGATCGGGAAAAATGGCGCCGAGCTCTTGTCACCCGAGACCTACTTTGCGCGCGGCACGCGCGGCGCACGCACGGACATCGTCACCTTTTACGGTGGCCGCACCCTGAGCCCGATCGCAGAGGTGTCGATTCCGGCCAAGCGGGCGAGCACCATGCCCATGCTCGCTAGTACTCCGCTCACCGACGACTCGCGATTTATGTTGATTTACAACTTCACGCCGGCCCAATCGGTCAGCGTGGTCGATGTCCCGGCACGCAAGTTCGTCGGCGAAATCGAGATACCGGGCTGCGCGCTGGTGTATCCCACGGGGGCACGCGGGTTCTTCTCGCTGTGCGGCGATGGGGCGGCGCTGCAGGTCCAGCTTGATGATGGCGGCCAGGCGATAAAGAAGAGTCGCACGGCGAAACTCGTCGACCCCGTGAACGATCCGGTCACCGAAAAAGGGGTGCGCGACGGGAGCGGTTGGATCTTCGTCACCTTCGCCGGGACCGTCGTGCGACTGGACGGCCCGGTTCTGCAAGTGGCCGAGACCTGGTCGCTGCTGGATGCGGCGGACCGCAAAGCGTCCTGGCGGCCGGGAGGACTTCAGCACCTGGCGCTGCATTCGGCGACGCGGCATCTGTACAGCCTGATGCACGTCGGCGGGCAGGATTCGCACAAAGACCCGGGAACAGAGGTCTGGGTTTACGACGTTGCCAGCAAGCGGCGCACGCAGCGCATCGTGCTCAAGTCTCAGGCAACGTCCATCGCGGTAACCCGCGACGCCAAGCCGCTGCTCTTCACGTCTTTCATGGGAGCCTCCGGAGTGAACGTCTACGATGCGCTGTCGGGCAAGTTCCTGCGCTCGATCAGCGAAGTCGGCCTCACGCCGACTACGCTCGTGACCTACTGAGACCCGGTCGTGCTGCAGATCGATCCGGCATTTTCCTGGACGATAGCGCTGAGCGTGGCGCTCTTGTTCGTGATTGCAGCCAGCCACAAGCTGCGGGATTGGAGCGAGTTTCGCCAGGTCGTGCGCAACTATGACTTGCTGCCCGACGCGCTGGTTGCGCTTTCGGCCGGCATTCTGACTGTGCTCGAACTGGGCGCGGCCGTGCTCATACTCGTGACGGCAACGCGTCCGGTCGGCGCTGCAGTGTCATCCGGACTTCTTGCCGTTTACGCGGCTGCCATGGCGATCAATCTACTTCGAGGTCGCGTCAACCTCGATTGTGGTTGCCTTGGCGCAGGGCGTCGCCAACCGATTCGCTGGTGGATGGTCGCGCGTAACCTGGCCCTGGCGGTGGTGGCACTAAGCGCTGTCGCACAGCCGACAACGCGCGCGCTCGGTGTGCTCGATGCGGTCACGATTGGTTGCGCCACGTTGACCCTGGCATTTCTCTATGCGGCTCAGAACCTGCTTCAGGCGACGCGCCTTCCTTCTGCGAGATAACGCATGACAATGGCTGGGTGGATTGCGATCGCGAGTCTCTGGGTGGTCGTCGTCTGTCTGGCGCTCGTAGTACTGGCTCTTGCGAGGCAGATCGGCGTGCTGCATGAGCGCCTGCCGCAGGCCGGTGCACTCAAGCTCGCCCAGGGCCTTACCGTCGGTCACCCCGCACCCGTGGTCGACGTCGTGGACATGAACGGCAGCAGCAGACGCATCGGCGCTGCCCACTCGCAAGGGCACGATACGCTTCTGGTCTTCCTGTCACCGACATGTCCTGTCTGCAAGTCTCTGCTACCGTCACTGCGCTCGATCCGCCGGCGTGAGCGCCCGCCGATAGAAGTAGTGCTGGCGAGTGATGGATCGCGGCTCGAGCACGCGGACTTCATCGCGACGGAAGGATTGCGCGAGTTCGTCTACGTGCTCTCGGAGCCTCTCGGCCTCGCCTATGGTGCAGGCCGCCTGCCTTATGCAGTGCTGCTGGATGGTGGCGGGATCGTACGGGCCAGCGGACTGGTGAATTCGCGGGAGCATCTCGACAGCCTGTTCGAAGCGAAGGAACGGGGCGTTGCCTCGTTGCAGGAATTCCTGAACGCGTCGTCGCGCGAAGTCGCGTAGCCGCTGCATCGGCAGAGGGGATCGAAATGGATCAATATGATTCACTGGTCGAACGCTGGAGCCGATCGCTTGCGCAGACGAGCTCGCGCCGTAGCGTGCTCCGCCGGCTCGGGAACCTGCTGGTGGGCGCCGCGATGCTGCCATTGCTACCAGTTGCGCGCGGTCAGGCGGTGGTGAAAGAGCAGGGCGATTCCACGACATGTGAGTACTGGCGCTATTGTGCGATCGACGGGTTCCTTTGCGCATGCTGCGGCGGATCCGTAACGAGCTGCCCGCCGGGAACCGAGCCGGCGCCGATTACCTGGGTGGGTACCTGCCGCAACGCGACCGACGGCAAGGAATACATCGTTTCCTACAATGACTGCTGTGGGAAGAGCTCGTGCGGTCGATGTCTCTGCAACCGTAACGAAGGGGATCGACCGCTCTATCGCCCGCAGACTGCCAACGATTACAACTGGTGCGTCGGCAGTCGAGCCAATATCCCGTATCACTGCACGGTGTCGCGCATCGTGGGCGTGGCCGACAAGAAGGCGTAGCCGGTGCGCGTGCTCGTTGCGGTTCTCGCCCTATGTGCGAGCGTCATCGCGCAGGCCGACGACGCCGCGCGCGCCAAGCAGCACTACCAGCTCAACTGCATGGGGTGTCACGGCGAGGACGGCAAGGGGCTTGAAGGACAGGTGCCGTCATTGCACGGCACACTCTCGAGAATCTCCAGTGCGCCGCAGGGGCGCGAGTACGTGCTGCGCGTTCCCGGCGTAACCCAGTCGACGCTGTCACCAGCGGAAGTCGCGGAGGTTCTGAACTGGGCCATTCGTGAGTTCAGCGACGCAGATGCCGCCAAGCGCATACGGCCGTTCACGGCAGCGGAGGTTGCCAGCGCGCGCACGCGGCCGCTGCTCGAGATCAGCGCGACACGCGCCAAGGTGCTGCGGGAAACCCGCTGACGCGTGCCCAGATCTTCAGGGCCGCGCTCGATCGCGCAGATCTTCCTCGGCCGCCCGAATGGCCTCGACAATCGCGTCGACCGACGTCATCTGAGCGCCGAGCGCGAGGCACAGCTTGGCGAGAAACAACGATTCGTGCGCACGCCCCACCCGGTCTATGGCTGCGGCGATCAGGTCATAGGCCTCTTCAAGTTCCGACTCCGGCAGCGTTCTTTGCATAGGATCAATTTCCAAGCGCTTGGTTGAATGCCTGACGCACCTCGTCCGGCACAATGTGCCGCCAGCGTGCGGCGACGTGGCGGTCGGGACGAACAAGGTAAAACGTTCCGTCTGTGGCCCCGTAGGCCGCAAACGTGCCGTCGTTGGCGAGTTCGCCATTCGCATCGCGTCGCGAGATCACGATCGCTTCACAGGCTTCATTGCCCACAGAGAGTTCCCGAAGCAGCTTCCGAACGTCAGACGGCAGTTCGCCCGCGTCGCAGAAATAGATACCGCTGAATCCCGGGCCCAGTCGATCCAGCAGGAATCGATCGGCCTCCAGCCTGCGGTTGATGAGCGGTGCTCCGGCGACAGGCCCTGCGTCGAACTCGGCATCGCGCGCGGCGAATCCGGTCAAGGGACTATCGGTGTAGGTATAGGGGCGCGATTGCCGCGGGTTGATCAGCGGGCGCGTCGCCTGGTGATGGACCGCGAGTGACAAAGCGGCGTCTCTAAGGAGCTGGTAACCGCGCGTAGGTGGTGTCATGAAGCGCGTGCTCTTCGCCGCGTTACTGAAGACGTCCAGCGTCGCGCCGCGCCGCTCGATCGAATAGCTGTCGAGCAGCCTCGCCGGTGCCAGCTGCCGGATCACGTAGGCGAGCTTCCAGCCGGCGTTCATCGCGTCGGCGAGGCCGGAGTTCAGCCCGCGAACACCAAAGATCGGCACCAGGTGTGCGGCATCGCCGAGAAACAGGATTGGACCGTGGCGGTAGTCATCGAGCGCCAATGAGTAGGCCTTGTACAGACTCCACCATTCAAGTTCCCAGGGCGCTTTCTCCCCGATCATCTCGACAATCGCGCCGACCCGCGCGCGGATGTTCTTTTCCTGCAGGGCGTCGTGCTCCGATTCGTCGTCCCGCAGTTGATAGTCCACGCGCCAGATATCGTCGGGTTGCTTGTGAATCAGCACCGTGGCGCCGGGATTTGCAGGCGGATCGAAGAACGCTCGCCGCTCAGTCGGGAAATCCGACTTCATCCGGATGTCCACGATGACGTAGCGCCCCTCGTAGGCATCGCCGTGAAGTTTCTGGCCCGAGAGGTGCCGCACGCTGCTGCGGGCGCCATCCGCGGCCAGCAGATAGCGGGCATGTAAATGGTACGGCCCGCTCGGAGTCTCTACCTCGAGCACGGCACCGGAGTCTGCGAGCTCGATGCCAGTGAGGCGGTTTTGCCAGCGCAGCTCGATCCGGGGATTCTGCGCGGCCGCCTCGACCAGGAATTGCTCGACGTACTGCTGCTGCAGGTTGTACATCGGATAGAAGCGCTCTTGTGGCGAGTGCGGCATCTCCAGCCGGTACACCGGGCGGGTGCCGTAATAGGACGTACCGTGCGTCCAGCCGAGTCCCTTGGCGACAAATCGATCGGACAGTCCAAGCTGTTGCATGATCTCCAGGCTGTGGCGCGCGATACAAATGGCCCGGCTGCCCTCGCTCAGCGTGTTCTTCTCGTCGAGGACCACGCACCTGACACCGTGGCGGGCGAGCTCCAGCGCGGCGGTGAGTCCCACGGGCCCCGCGCCCACGACCACGACGTCGTGCTCGAATCGCTTGACCGCGCAGCTCGGGCGGTGCCACGAACTCGTAGCGGGGATTGGTGAAATAGAGGGAGTAATCGCGGCCGGCGGGGCGGGGCATTGCGGCGTGCGGACCGAGAAGTCAGTCCAACTCCCCAGGCATCGAATATCCTGCACTGAATTCTAGTGTTTCCCGATCTTGTTTGTCGCACCAGATGCCGCTGCTGCAAAGCGGGCGGCATGACTTCGAATAGGTATGAGCCCCGCTATCTGCCCGGACCTGCGCCTGATATCTTACGGGCGCCCAGCCGCCTGTTGTGTGCATTCAAGCAGGGGAGAAACAAAAATGTCTTCCACCACCTTGAAGATTCTCCGGCTTCCTCTCCTGGCAGTATTCAGCGTGCTGCTGCCGTGCGTCGCCAGTGCCCAGCTCGAAGAAGTCATCGTCACCGCGCAGAAGCGCGTCGAGAGCATTCAGGACGTCGGCATCTCGGTTGCGGCAATCTCCAGCAAGCAGCTCGAGGAGCTGGGCGTCAAGAACACGATCGACGTCGCTCAACAGGTGCCGGGTCTGCACCTGTTCACGTATTCGCCGGCATTCACCGTGTTCAGTCTGCGCGGCGTCTCCCAGAACAACTTTCAGGACAACCTGGAAGCGCCCGTGGCGGTGTACCTGGACGGTGCCTACATCGCGAGCATGAACGCACTCAACATGCAGCTCTTCGACATGGATCGCATCGAGGTACTGCGCGGGCCGCAGGGCACACTGTTCGGGCGCAATGCCACCGGCGGCGTCATCCAGTTCCTGACGCACAAAGCGACGGATAAGGAAACCAACGGATATCTCGAGGGTTTGGCCGCGGACTTCGGTACTTACTCGGTCGAGGGTGCGTTCGGCGGCGCCTTCTCCGACAAGGTCCGGGGGCGACTGGCCGGACGATGGGAAACCTCCGACGGATACGTCGAACCGGGAACCGCTGACCTCGGCGGCGGGCCGGTGAAGGCAACGGGTCGAGACACCAATGGCGCCAACGGTTATGCCCTGCGCGGCAACCTGCAGATCGATGCGACCGACAAGGTCCTGATCGATCTGACGGGGAGCTATGCCAAGGACGACGACGTGCCGACCGGCGTCTACGTCGTGACGTTCGTGGGAATCGATCCGGTGACCGGACTGGCCTCGTTTCACGATGCCATCGATCCGGCGACGGGCGCCGGACCGATGGACTTTCCGCGCACGCCCATCACCGGCGACGGATGGCATCACTTTACGAGCGACCGCCCTTTGCGGGCACGGACGATCCTTCCCTGGTGAACAAGCAACCGTACATGGATCGTGAGGTCAAGTCCGCCACGGCGCAGATCACGGCTGATGTCGGCGGTGGCGTGCAGCTGGTCTCCATCACCAACTGGCTGGACATGGACAAGTTCTACGTCGAGGATTCAGCGGGCGGACTGGTGTTCTTCCCGTACAACACCATCACCTCCTACGACCAGTGGTCGGAGGAGCTGCGCCTGGCCGATTCAGACGGTGGATTCCGCTGGCAGGTCGGCGCGTACTACCTCGACATGAAGTGGGATACGTTTCAGTCCGTGCAGGGTGCAGCGATCCTGTCGGGCATCACGGGAAGTCCCAGCGATACTCAGAAGCAATCGACCTTCGGTGTGATCGATTCCAAGAACTGGTCGGTGTTCGGTCAGATCGAGTACGACTTCGCGCCGACCTGGACCCTGGTGGCCGGGTTCCGCTGGTCGCAGGACGACAAGAGATCTCGACCTGCGGACGGTACTCGAGGACATGCCCCAGGGAATACCGCCAACCGAGGTCTTCAACATCGACAACGTGGCGATCCCGGACATCGACACGATCGACTACGGCGACTGGGCGGCGCGCGCTCAGATCAACTGGAAGCCTGACAGACGGTGCGTTGCTCTATCTCGCCTATAACCGGGGCATCAAGGGCGGCAACTGGTCATTGGATCCGCTCGGTGCCGTAGCTCCCGCGAGTCTCAAGCACGATCCCGAAAAGCTGAATTCCTATGAGTTGGGAATCAAGCTCGACCTCCTGGACGGCAGGGCACGCTTGAACGGCGCGGTCTACTACTACGACTACCATGACTACCAGGCGTTTTCGATATTGCAACCTGACTCCACAGGTGACCAATTCCGACGCCACGTCGAAGGGTGGCGAGCTCGAGTTCAGCGTGTCGCCAGTTACTGGCCTCGAATTCAATATCGGAGCTGCATACATCGACTCCAAGGTGGATGCCGTGCCGGATGTGTTTGGCGGCGTGGTAACCAATGTCGACTTCCCGACCGCACCTGAGTTCAGCGTGAACTTTCTCGGGCGCTACCAGTGGCCGGCCCTCGGCGGCCAGCTCGGGGTTCAGGTGGACGGCCAATGGAATGATGACCAGTTCCTGGAAGGCTCGAACTCGGACGCATCCTTCGAACCGTCCTACTCAGTGTGGAATGCGCGGCTCTCATACGACACCAGCAATGAGAAGCTGGGAATAGCGCTCTGGGTCAAGAACTTCACGGACGAGGAGTATCGTGTCTATAACCTTGACCTGGGCTTGATCGGTTTCATCGAGCAGGTCTACGGGCCACCTCGCCAATACGGCGTGACGCTGTCGTATCACTTTTAGGGAACTCGAGTCGCAGACCGCATCGGTCAGCTGCCCCGCATCGGACGCCGGAGCGGGGCAGCGTCACCTGGTGCGACTCAGTCCTCAACCCGGCAAGGGACCTTGAGAAAGCCCCGGAATCGCGCACGTCCTCCGCGCGTAGGCTTTGCAGTGATCGAGTATCGCGGGAAGCGTTCCAGAAAGCGCGAGATCGCGACGCTGCCCTCCAGCCGGGCCAGATTCATGCCCACGCATTGATGAATGCCCGAGCCGAACGCGAGATGCCGATTGGGTGAGCGCGTGATATCCATGCGGTCGGGATCCGGAAATTGCTCGGGATCTCTATTCGCAGCACCGATGCAGAGCGTGATCGAGGTCTGAGCCTCGAGCGTGTGCCCGCTGATGGACACCGCGCTGCGTGGTGATGCGATTGCCCAGTTGATTCGAGCTTTCCAGGCGCAGCACCTCTTCAACCGCAGTCTTGATGAGTTCCGGCTGCGCGAGCAACGCATCCTTCTGATCCGGATTGTCGAACAGGGCCACCAGCCCGTTGCCGATCAGGTTGGTCGTGGTCTCATGTCCGGCGTTCAGCAGAAAGATGCAGTTGTGCAGCAGCTCCTTGTGACTCAGCCGTTCCCCCTGATCCTCGCCCTGAATGAGGCGTGTCAGCACGTCGCGTTCCGGGTCGCCCGGCTTCGCCCGTCGTTCCTCAATGACCGCTTCCAGGCAGGTCTTGAATTCCTGTACGGCGTTGTTGCCGCGCGCAGCGGCGTCGGCGCTGATGACCGGTTCCAGGGCGCCCAGTATCGCAAGTGACCAGCGACGCAGCGGGCCGCGCTGCTCGTGAGGTATTGCGAGGAGGTTGCCGATGATCTCGACCGGTATCGCGCTCGCGAAGTCGTCGATGAGATCGACTTCGCCTTTTTCTGCCATGGCGTCCAGAAGCCGATCGACGAGCGCTATCAGGCCAGGCTGCATCCCGGCGATCGCTCTGGGCACCAGTGCGCCGTTGATCAACTTCCGCACGCGCGTGTGCAGAGGCGGATCGTTGAAAACCAGGCTCGTGGTGTGATGCTCGTAGAGGAGGGAATCGCCGTACTTGGGCTTGAATTCCGTCTTCTTGTCCGAGCTGAAGAGTTTCGGGTTCTTGTACACGTACTCCACATCGCGATAGCGCGTGAGCAGGTACCCGCCCCCGGGCAACTGCTTGACCGGCTCGTGTCGCCGGAGCGCCGCGTAATACGGGAATGGATTTTCATAGAAGTCAGGGGGTAAGCGGCGCAGATCGAATTCCCTGGCCAACTGCGCCGGCACCATTGCGTCAGACGATGGAGCAGATGTGGGCATCGAAGATTCGCTGAGGACGCGCAGAACACAGGGATCTTACGCTGATATCCGCTTGATTGGTTTATGATGCCCGCAGAAGGATGCCGTAGCGCGGCGACGATCGACGCTGCGAGCACCCCGCTCATCAGGCGCGTTTAGGAGAAGGTCATGAACACAGCAGCTCAATCCGTCGCGAGTCTCGGCTCCGGCTTTCGCCAGATGTACGTCAACGGAAAATGGACCGACGCGAGCAGTGGAGACACGTTTGACGTCATCAACCCCGCGACCGAGGCCGTGCTCACCAAGATTGCCGCAGGCTCCGCAAAGGAAGTCGATGCTGCAGTCAACGCGGCCCGGGCACAGTTCGATGGCGGCGAATGGTCGAAGATACCGGGCTCGCAACGCGCGCGGTTGCTCAATCGGCTCGCCGACCTCCTGGAGCGTGACAAGGACTACCTGGCGAAGCTCGAATCGGCGACTGTTGGCAAGCCTCTGTTCGAGCCGACGATGCTCGACATACCGATGACGATTGACACGGTGCGCTACTACGCGGGATGGGCCGACAAGATCGAGGGGCGCACGATTCCGACTGCCGGCGTGTTCGGCAGACCGGCGTTTAACTACACGATACGTGAGCCCGTCGGAGTCATCGGGGCCATAACGCCTTGGAACGCACCGACGATGATCGCGGCCTGGAAGTTTGCGCCAGCCCTGGCGGCCGGTTGCACGATGGTCATGAAGCCTTCGGAAGAGTCGCCCTTGTCGACACTGCATATCGCGAAGCTGATGGAGGAAGCCGGAATTCCCGCCGGTGTGTTCAACGTTGTTACGGGCATCGGTGAAGTGGCCGGCGCAGCGCTGGCGCGCCATCCCGGCATCGACAAGATCAGTTTCACGGGTAGTCCGGAAGTGGGCCGTGAGATTCAGAAAGTCGCCGCCGATGGATTCAAGCGGGTGACGCTCGAGCTGGGTGGCAAGACACCCCACATCGTGCTGTCGGACGCCGACCTGAGCGGCGCCGTAGCGGGAGTCGCGATGGGATTGTTCGCGAACTCTGGACAGATCTGCGCGGCCGGAACGCGAATCTTCGTGCATCGCTCCAACTACGACAAAGTGCTCGACGGACTCTCGGCGGCCGCGGCCGGCGTCAAGCAGGGCGATCCATTCGATCCACAGACGAACATGGGCTCTCTGGTGAGCAAGAAACAGCTTGATCGCGTCGCGGGCTACGTGAAGCTCGGGGTGGGCGAGGGCGCAAAGGTTGTTGCCGGCGGAGACCGCCGCGCCGGGAAGGGTTACTTCTTCCGCCCCACGATTCTTTCGAACGTCAAGAACGAGATGCGTGTGGCCCAGGAAGAAATCTTCGGCCCCGTCGGCGCGGTCATGGCATTCGATGATCTGGATGAAGCCGTGCGCCTGGCGAACGCGACCCGCTACGGCCTGTCGGCCTCGATCTGGACGCGCGACCTCAATGCCGCCCACACGATTGCCTCGAAGGTGCGCGCCGGCACCGTGTGGATCAACGGTTGGGGCGCGATTGACCCGAGGCTCCCATGGGGCGGGTTCAAGACGAGCGGCATCGGGCGCGAGCTGGGCTGGCGCGGCCTGGACGCCTGCACCGAGGAAAAAGTCGTCTCAGTGGTGATGTAAGGCGATCAAGCGATGCCGGACGCACGCGATGCCTGAAGGCGTCGCGTGCGTTGCTTAATCCGACCTCAAGAGTTGGTGCCGGTGGCGGCAGCGGGAGCCTGCTCCGCCTCGATCAGCTTGCTCAACACCCGCCGGAAATGCGCGAGCGGGGCATCGGCGATGATGGCCAGCATCTGAAAGTCCGGATCAGCGTCGAGCGTCTTCTGCTGGCGCTCGATGATGGCTTTGTCCTCCATGAATCCCTCGATGAGACTGTCGAGCAACGAGCGCGAGATCGTCGAGTCCTCGCCTTCGAAGTCATTGAGGTAAGCCCAGAAGAAGTGAGTCGTGCGCCGGGTCTCCGGCGTCATGTACTGGCAGTTCCGGTACTGCTTGGCACCGGTCAGGTTGCCCTTTTCCGCACCGCTGCCGGCCGGCGCAAACATCGTCTCCATGTAGAAGATTCCAGGGATGTACATGTTGGCGATGTTGCGGCGGTCGACCTTGTCGGTCCTGTTCTTGATGACCTTGCGGTGAAACGGCGGTGGATCGCTGTTCATGTGCCAGCGCTCGACCCTGAATCCACGCTCGAGGCGTTCGACAGCAGCGGGCTTGGTGACGTAGGCGTATTCCTCGGAGCCACCCAGCGTCTTGGTGTGCACGAAGGCCAGATGCGCGAAATCGCTGAGGTTGTCGACGATGAGAAGGTAGTTGGCGTCGTAATGCAGGTAGCCCGGGAGACCCTTCCACCGCGGATCGCTCAGATACGGGAAGTCGAGGATCTGCGCAGGATCAGCCCTGGCCGGATCGCCCATCCAGATCCAGACAAGGTGGCCGCGTTCAACGATCGGATAGCTCCGCACGCGCAGTTTCGGCGGAATCATCTCCTGCCCGGGGATCTGCACGCACTTCCCGGTCGAGTCGTACTTGATGCCGTGGTACATGCAGCGTACGGCATCACCCTCAAGCCGCCCTTCTGATAGCAGGGCGCCACGATGCGGACAGCGGTCATTCAATGCCACGAGCTTGCCGCTCTCGCCCCTGTAGAGCAGTACGGGCTCTTCCAGCAGAATGCGCCGCAGCAGCTTTCCATCGATCAGCTCGTGGTCCCAGGCTGCGACATACCAACAGTTTCTGAGGAACATCATTGCGTCTCCACGGCAGACGGCTGCTCGAGTGGGCGGTGACGACGAGGACGTCGGTGCCGCAGGCATTCTAAGCCCGGTGCGTAACTCACCGCCATTCTGCAAGGGAGATGGTGTCGTTGGGCCGCCATCCAGGTCGTTACTTCACGAAGCGGAATGAATGGACGGGTGGCGTTGCGCGGTGCCCGCGAAGATAATTCGACGGCATCTGACGCGGCGAATTCATCGTCGCACGGGGGAAACCATGCCATGCACGTTCAAAACAAGTTTGCGCGTCTCGCGCTGGGAGTGCTCGTCATGACGATGATCGCCGGCACTGCGGGCGCCGCGCAGGCAAGCAATGCGCGCGGCTCTTATGAGGATCTGGTCGCGCTCTTTGGGGACTGGCGCGGCTTCGAGCGACCGCCGATGCGTGACGGCGCGCCCGACTACACGGCGAAGACCTTTGCGCGCCGGCACCAGGAACTGAAGAAGTACCAGGCCCGGCTGGCCGCCATCGATCCGACTGGCTGGCCGGTCGAGCAGCAAGTGGACTACCAGCTCGTGCGCGCCGAGATGAACGGACTGGATTTCGATATCCGCGTGCTCAAGCCCTGGGAACGTGATCCGGCCTTCTACGCCTCGGTGTTCACGGCGCAGAGCGACACGCCGGCGCACGAGGGACCAACCCATCATGCGTTGGTCGAGTTGTGGACCTACTCCTTCCCGTTGACGCCGGCGACGCAAACGAAACTGGCCGTCGAACTCCGGACCATCCCGCCGCTGCTGGCACAGGCGCGGCTCAACCTGGTCGGCAACGCCCGGGACCTGTGGATCACGGGTATCGGCTCGATGAAGAAGCAGGGCGAGGCACTCGACAAGCTGGTCGGGCAGACGCAAAACGCAAACCCGGAGGTCAGTCAGGCGGCGCATGCGGCGAGCAAGGCGACCGCGGAGTTTGTCGCGTGGCTCGAGGCGCAGGCGCCGTCGAAGACAGGGCCCTCCGGAGTCGGCAAGGAGAACTACACCTGGAGCCTGCGGCACGTTCACCTCGTGCCGCTCAGCTGGGAGGAGGAGGTCGACCTGCTGAAGCGCGAGCTCGCGCGCGCCCACTCGTCGCTGCGCCTCGAGGAGCAGCGCAATCGCGGCCTGCCGCAGTTGTCCGTGATTTCGAGCCCCGAGGAGTATCAGCGGCGCTGCAACGAGGCGATCACGAAATACCTGGCATTTCTCAGAAACAAGGATGTGATGCCGATGCACGACTACATGGATCCGGCGCTCCGCGAGCGCATCGGCGAGTACGAGCCCGAGGCCACGCGAGAATTCTTCGGCATGGCGAGCCATCGCGAGCCGATGACCCTGTTCACTCATTTCTATCACTGGTGGGATCTCGCGCAGATGCGCGTCGATCCCCACACGAGCCCCATCCGGCGCGGCCCGCTGCTCTACAACATCTGGGACAGCCGCGCCGAAGGGATGGCGACCGCGATGGAAGAAATGATGATGCACGCCGGTTACTACGACGACAATCCACGCGCGCGCGAGATCGTGTGGATCATGCTGGCCCAGCGTGCCGCGCGCGGCCTCGCGTCGCTGCGCGCCCAGGCCAACGAGATCACGATGAAAGAGGCGAAGGCGTTTCAGGTCGAATGGACCCCGCGCGGCTGGATGCGCCCGGATCTCGACCTGGTGGGATTCGAGCAGCAGCTGTACCTGCGCCAGCCGGGTTATGGCACGAGCTACGTCACGGGCAAGTACCTGCTCGATGAGCTGCTCATGGATCGCGCCAGGCAGCTCGGCGATGACTTCACGCTGAAACGCTTCTTCACTGAAGTGAATGCCGCCGGCGTGATTCCGGTGGCGTTGATTCGCTGGCAGCTTACGGGCAAGGACGACGAGATCCGCGCCCTGGCGCGCCCGGATTGAACGCACCGAGAAAGCGGAAAAGAAAGCCGCCCGAAGGCGGCTTGTCGAAGTTCAACTCACCGGCAGACGGAATCCGGATCGGCCGACGAGTGTTGCCAGTCAGCTCAGGGTTTGAAGCGCGCGTAGACGTTGCGCAGGATGATCATGAACGCACCACCCGTCACGAGCACGCCGAAGTTGGACAAGATAGTCGCGAGGTAGCTGCCCACTTGCGGTATCGCGTCGAAGCTGTGCGACAGACCGGTGAGCACGAGCGCGGTGACCAGGACCCGCACGTGGTGGTCGGGAATGATGTAAAAACCAACGACCAAGCCGAGGATCAACAGGATGGCGGCCGCATATGGAATCGTCGCGAACGCGGCGACGATCGCAAGCAGGATGCCCACCCATCCGACGATTTTTTGCACGTTCATCAGGTACCCCTCTCTATATGTTGTTATCAGGGCGGTGCCACGGCAGTGACGCCGAGCGCGGGGAGCATATGCGATGGCGGGAGTCGAGTCGACTCGAGTTGAGCGGCGCGCGAGTTCACGTAATTTCGACATGAAAGCGCGCGGTACAAACTCCTCGCTGCTCGTGCTCTCGCACGCAGATCTCATCGGGCTCCTGCCGCCGGCCGCGCTGCTCGGCCCCGTCGAGTCCGCAGCGTGTGTTTCGGGTGAGGGAATTCCCTACGCACCGCAGCGCCAGCACCTCGAGTGGAACGGCAACAGCCTTCCTGACCATGCCCGCAGTGGCGCGGGACCTGATCGGCACCAAGCTCGTGTGCGTCGTTCCGGGGAACGCGACGCGCGCTCTGCCGGTGACGAACGGATTGATGATCCTCATCGACGGTGAAACGGGCGTGCCCCTCGCACTGCTCAATGCCGCAGCGCTGACGGCGCTGCGCACCGGGGCGGTGGGCGCGCTCGGCGTGAAGTTCATGACGCCCGCCGCCACACGCAGCGTCGGCATCGTCGGTTGCGGAGTGCAGGGCGCGTGGCAGGCGATCTTTGCCGCCACCGTGCGTCCGGTGAGCGAAGTTTTCTGCGTCGCGCGCTCGGCAGCGAGCTTCGAAACATTCAGCGCGCTGGTTCATGCCCAGAAGCCGAAGCTGCACATCGTGCTCTGTCGCGACGCGCGCGAGCTGCTCGAGCGCACCGAGCTGGTCATTGCGGCCACAACTTCCGCCATGCCAGTGCTGCCGGACGAGCCCAAGCTGCTTGAGGGTAAACACTTCATCGGCATCGGCTCCTACCGACCCACGATGCAGGAGCTGCCGGACGCGGTCTACCGTCTTGCGGGACACATCGTGATCGATGCCGATGCGGCGCGCGCAGAAGTGGGTGATGTCATAGGGCCGCTCGAGAAGGGCATCGTCGATGCTCGCGACGTGTTCACGATCGGGGCGCTCGTGTCCGGGCAGCGCACGATCGATCTCACCCGCACCACGGCTTACAAGTCGGTCGGTATGGCGCTCTACGACCTCTTCGTCGCGCGAGTGCTGTATGCCGAGGCTCGGGCGCGCAAGGTCGGACAACAGGCCACACTGTGACGTGCGTTCGCTAGCAGTGCAGCACGAGGCGTGAGCCACTTCACTGTTCGCCGTCCCCGGCCGGTTTCACCGGAATTTTGTGAAGTCCCTCGGGACGCCCACGCCGATCTGCCATGCAAGATCGAGCTCACTGTGGTCGCCGCGGCCGCAGGGGATTCGTGGCTACGGCCTGGAGTATTCATTGACGACAGTTGCACGACACGTGGCGCGAGCCGTAATAGCACTACTCTTCCTGGCGGCACCCGCGCCCTGGGCATCGCCGTCACTGCCGGGCGTCGATATCGCGCAGGCCAGCACTGTTCTGAAGGACCTGGTGCTGGCGCCCCTCGCGTAGTCCGCTACTCCTTCGGCAAGGCAAGCGAAGCCTGGCCGAACACGTAGCGCCAGCCGCTCTTCGTGCGCACGTACGTGTCGCTGAACCAGAGTCTGCGCTCGAACGCCTTTCCCTCACTCGTGCCCTTGAGCCAGAGCCGCGCGGTGACTACGGCCGTGTCACCCCATACCCGCACGGTTTGCGTACCGGAATCCTCATCCTGCTGCTCGTAGGTTATGGTCTTCCTGCGCGCCTCACCCAGGAGGTCCTCGCGCTGATACACAGTGCCGTTGCCGAGTACCAGCACGAAGTGCTCATCGAGAATGCGTCCCATCGTCTCGGCATCATTGCGTTTCACGGCCTCCTGGTAGCGCAGGTCCAGCGCCGCAACAGCGCGGCGGTCCTCTTCCGGCGAAGCCGATGCCGCGCCGGCGGCCGCGATGACACACGTCGCGGCAATAACGGTACGGAGCAGGTGAGTCTTCATGGCCATTTCCTCCAGGAGGGTACGGCCGCGCACTGTATCCGATGAGGGTTCGGCGGACTTGGCATTTCTTGCTGGCATAGGGCTGCCGACACTGAAAAATGGAAAGGCCCCATAGCAGATTGTGCTTGGGGCCTTTTTGCCAGGGCGGGGATTACCGGCCCTCTTGGGTGTCACCACCTAAAGTGGTTGACTCCCGTGATCAGCAGTTTCCACGCCTCGGCTATTGCGAACAATGCTCGGGTTTCCCGTCGGCCTGTCAGACCGCTCCTACGAGCCCAGCGTAGAACCTTCTGCGTAATTACTGTTACGACAGGGCTGTTTATCGCAGAGCGCGTTTCAATCGCTAAGCTTGAGGAGCTTGCGCAACTCGCTTGCCGTCAGGAGCCTGGTGTACGGCTCGGTGCCGACGTCGAATTCGCGGGCGCGGGACAGCGGACCGACCACCACCGGATCGAATCCCGCATCTCTCACCAACCGCTGAGCCATTGCGAGCGCTTCCTGGTCATCGCCTGCCAGCGGGATTGCGACGAGGTCTCCTTTGCGGTGCGCTTCGGCTGCGAGGTCGCCCGAGTTGATGGCATTGAAGGCGCGTACCAGTCTCACGCCGGGCAGATACTCCGCCGATGCTACGCCAGTGCCCTTGCGGCGCGCCTGGACTGCCATCTCACCATCCCGGCCGGGATAGGGATTCCCGGTATCGAGCACGATCTTTCCCGCGAGCTCTGCCTTGAGGTCGCGACCGAGCTGGGGCAGCGCGCCGTAGGGAATCGATATCAACACGACTTCGCCAAAGACGGCTGCTTCGCGCGGAGTCCCGACCTTCACCCTGGGACCCAGCGAGCGTGCGAGAGCCTGCAGTTGCTCGGGGTGACGCGAGGAGATCAGTAATTCATGCCCGGCCTGGGCCCACAACCTGGCGAGGGTCCCACCGATGTGACCCGTGCCGATGATGCCGATCTTGAGCGACTTGGGCTCCGTTGCAGAGACCGCAGCCGCGCTCGTGAGTGCGCAGGTCACGCCAATCACTGCAATCGCAGCGAGCAGGCGGGAGGCGATGCGACTTTTCCTCGTAGTGGCAGACTCGGGCAGGGTCATCATGATATGGATACCCCCGCAGTGCGTGGACGGAAGCGGACGCCGTGCGTCCGTGAAATCAGGACACCAGGGTGCGACAGCCGATGTTCTGCCGAGTTCGATCGTGACGCCAACGATGTTCTCCAGAGGCTATCGGGCCTGGCTCCTGACCGTGCTTCTTCTCACCAACGCCTTGAACCTCGCCGACCGGCAGGGAATCGCCGTCGTTGCCCAGGCGATCAAGCTCGATCTGAAGCTCAGCGATGCCCAGATGGGCATCATCCAGGGGCTCGGCTTCGCCATCTTCTACACGCTCCTGGGGCTGCCGCTCGCGCGCATGGCCGAGCGCATGAGCCGCGCGCGCATCGTTGCGGCTTCGCTCGCGATCTTCGGCGTCATGGTGGCACTGTGCGGGACGGCGCAGAGCTTCTGGCGCCTGCTGCTGTTGCGCATCGGCGTTGGCGTCGGCGATGCCGGCTTCGGCCCGCCGGTCGCATCGCTGATCGGCGATCACTATCCGCGCGACCGGCGCGCTTCGGCCATGTCCGTAATCTGGCTCGGAGCACCGCTCGGCGTGGTGCTCGGTTCGACCTTCGCAGGCTGGATGGCCGAACACGTGAGCTGGCGCGCAGCCTTCGTCGGCATCGGCGCACCGGCGTTCATCGTGGCCGCGGTCGCGTTCCTTACCTTGCGCGATCCGCCACGCGGCCTGTCGGATGCAATCGCGGTGAGCCCGGGGCCGCCGCCCTCAATGCGCACGGTGCTGCGGTTCCTGCTCTCCAAGCCCTCCATGCGTCATACGCTCGTCGGCGCTGCGCTCGCCGCCACGGCGATGAACGCCGTCGGCCAGTTTTTGGGGCAGTTCTTCGTCCGCGCCTATCACATGGGCTTCACCGACGCAGGACGCTTGCTTGGACTCATCGCGGCGTTGGCAATGAGCACGGGCCTTGCGCTCGGCGGATTCGGCGTCGATTGGGCGTCGCGCTTCGATCAGCGCTGGTTCGTGTGGGGACCGGCGATTGGCCTGGTGCTCGCGGCACCCTTGTTCGCGGTCGCCTTTGCCGCGCCAGTGGTCGGCGTCGGCATCGCCGTGCTTGCGGTCGCGCACGTGGTCCTCTTTGTTTATTACACCCCAACACTCGCCATCGCGCAGAACATGGTGGGTGCGAACATGCGGGCCTCCTCGGCCTTCGTGGTGTCGTTGGTACTGGGATTGGTCGGAATCGGCCTGGGACCGACTCTTATCGGTGCGCTGAGCGACTTCTTCGGCAGCCGGGCGTTCGCGTTCGGCGAATTCGGCGCCGTATGCCCCGGCGGCGCGGCGCCGGCGCAGTCGGACGCAGCGCTGCGCGCAGCGTGCAGCGCCGCTTCCGCGCTCGGCATCCGGCACGCTCTCATCGCGGTGTCGCTGCTCTTCGCCTGGGCCGGAGTGCACTACCTGCTCGCAGCGCGTCGCTTGCGGCAGGATCTCGAAACGCATTACGTTCCCGCGCCGGGCAGCTGAACGATACTAAGTCTTCGGGTATTCTCGCGCGTCCCATTTGCCGTGGAGGCTGTCGCATGCGCTGTGCTCGTCGCTGGTTGGTTCTCTCTGCGACCGCGCTGGTCAGCGCCAGCGGACAGGGTGCTGAGACGCCTTTGCCGAACGCGGCCTCGATGTTCGGCTTTACGCCGCAGGAGGCAACAGCCCAAGCGGCTCTCGAACAACAGTTCGACGGCGAGCTTCATGCCGCCGATCTCGACGCATGGCTCAAGCGCCTCTCTGCGGAGCCTAACCACGTCGGTTCGCCTCACGACAAGACGAACGCCGAGTTCGTGCGCGAGCTCTTCCGGAACTGGGGCTGGCAAGCGGAGATTGAGACCTTCTACGTGCTGTATCCGACACCGAAGCACGTTGCCCTCGAGCTCTTGGCACCCAGCCGCGTCGTGGCCGGCCTGCACGAGCCCCCGATCCCGGGCGACGCGACTTCCTCACGCACGGATGGGTTGCCACCCTACAACGTGTACGGCGCGGACGGCGACGTGACCGGTGATCTCGTCTACGTGAACTACGGCATGGACGAGGATTACCAGGAGCTGGCGCGGCGCGGCGTCGATGTCCGGGGCAAGATCGCCATAGCGCGCTACGGCAACGGCTGGCGCGGACTCAAACCGAAGCTCGCCTATCAGCACGGCGCGATCGGTTGCCTGATCTATTCGGACCCCAGGGTCGATGGCTATTCGATGGGCGACACCTATCCCAAGGGCGGCTGGCGGCCTGCAGAAGGTGTGCAACGCGGTTCGGTGGCGGACATGCCGATCTACTCCGGCGATCCGCTCACGCCCGGGATCGGCGCCACCAAGGATGCCAAGCGAGTCGCGCTCGCCGATGCGCAGACGATCCTCAAGATCCCGGTGCTGCCGATTTCCTACGCCGACGCGCGCCCGCTTCTCGAAGCGTTGGCAGGGCCAGTAGCGCCTGAGAAATGGCGCGGTGGGTTGCCGCTCACCTATCACCTGGGGCCTGGACCGGCGCGCGTGCATCTGAGCGTCGCTTCCGACTGGAGCCTGAAGCCGGTGTACGACGTCATCGCGAAGATTCCCGGTAGTACCGATCCCGATGCGTGGGTCATCCGCGGCAATCATCGCGACGCATGGGTGTTCGGTGCCTGGGATCCATTGTCGGGGACTGTGGCGATGCTGGCTGAGGCGAAGGCGATCGGCGCGCTGCTCCGCCAGGGCTGGAAGCCCAGGCGCACCTTGATCTATGCGAGCTGGGACGGCGAGGAGGCGGGGTTGCTCGGCTCGACCGAGTGGGCCGAGGCGCACGCGCAGGAGCTGCAGCGCAAAGCGGTGCTGTACCTCAACTCGGACACCAACACGCGCGGCTTCCTGAGCCTCGAAGGCAGCCATTCGTTGCAACGGTTCATCAACGAAGTTGCTGCCGCCGTGAAGGATCCCGAGACCGGCGCGAGCGTGCAGCAGCGCATGCGCGCCAAGATGCTGGTGACCGGCTTCGAAAAGGACGCGACGGAGGAGCAGAAGAGCCTGGCACGGCACGCTGCCGAGCGCGTCGATGTCCCGGTTTCCGCCCTGGGGTCGGGCTCTGACTACACTCCTTTCCTCCAGCACCTCGGCATCACAGCGCTCAACGTCGCGTACGGGGGTGAGGACGATCAGGACGGCGTCTATCACTCCCTCTACGATTCTTACGATCACTACGTGCGCTTCGGCGATCCGGGCTTCGTGTACGGGCTCGTCGAGGCTCAGACCGTCGGTCGTACGGTGCTGCGTATGGCGAATGTCGCTGTGCTGCCGCTGCAATTTGCGGGTTTCGCCACCACGATCGAGGACTACGTGCAGGAGGTGCACAAGCTGGCCGATGAACGGCGCAAGCACGCCCAGGATCTCGCCCGGCTCATCGATGGCAACGCCTTCACGTTGTCTTCGGATCCGACTCGCCCGGTACTCGCGCCCGAACGGGAGCCGGAGCCGCCGTATATCGACTTCGCGCCGCTCGACAACGTTGTGGTACGTCTGTCTAAGAGCGCCGCAACCTACGACGAGGCCTACCTGCGCGCGGGCCAGGGTGCCGCACTGAGTGCCGCGACTCGCACCTCGCTCAACGCACTGCTGCAGGGGATGGAGCAGACGCTCACCAGCGAGCACGGTCTGCCGGGACGCAGCTGGTTTCGCCACCTCATCTATGCGCCGGGCCTGCTCACCGGCTACGGCGTCAAGACGCTGCCGGGCGTGCGCGAAGCAATCGAGCAACGCCACTGGGAGGACGCCGACGATTACGCACGACGCACCGCTGCCGTGCTCGGCGTGTACTGCGACCGGCTCGATCAGGCCACGGCGCTGCTGCGGGCAGCAGCGCCGCCGCACTGATCGTCGGCAGCCGCTATTTCGCGGTGAGCGCCTTGAGGTATCGATAGGAGAAGTCGAGGCCCTGGTAGAAGGATTGAACGCGCGTGCGTTCATCCTTTCCATGGGCGCGAATATCATTGCTGTCCTGGTCGATGCCGGTGATCTCATACGTCGGCAGCCCCGCCGCCATCGTAAATACGCCGTCGGATGCGCCTTGCGACATCGCAGGGATCACCGGGATTCCGGGCCACATCTCGTGCACCAGGCGCTCCAGGGGTTGCAGCACCTGCGGCAGGAGCCTGGGCGGCGGATAGCCGGCGCTCCCGGACGCGGTGTCGAGCGGCGTGCCGTCGACGGCGAGATACTGCACCTTGATGCTGGGATCCGCGAGGATCGCGCTCAGCGCCTGGCGTGTCTCCTCGGGTGTATGGCCGGGCAGGATGCGGCAGTTCACGGTGGCGCGGGCTTCCTGCGGCAGAGCGTTGTTGGCATGGCCGCCGCTGAGGCGCGTGGCCACACAGGTGGTGCGCATCGTCGCGTTGTCTCGCGGATTCTGCGACAGGCGGTCGATGGCGGCCACGTCCGGCGGTGTCTGAGTTATCGCGCGCATGTCGGCCGCGCGCTGTCCAGCCTCGATGGCGGACATGCGCTGGAAGTAGGCGCGGGTGATGTCATTGAGCTCGAACGGGAACTCATGCGCCGCGAGCCGCGTGAGCCCGGCGGCGAGCGCATAGATTGCGTTGTCCCGCCGCGGCAACGAGCTGTGACCACCGCGGTTGGTGGTCGTGAGGCGAAAGTCGGCATAGACCTTTTCCGTAGCGTAGAGCTCGTAGCGCAGCGGCTTGCCGTTTTCGGACAAGACGGAATAGCCGTCATTGTTCACGACGAACTCCGCGTCGACGAGATCGCGCCGCTCCTTCAGCAACCATTCGACACCGTTGGCCACGCCCGTCTCCTCGCCCGCGGTGAGTGCAAGAATGATGTCGCGACTGGGACGGAAGCCTTCCTTCCTGAGGCGGATGAGATTCGTCACCATGATCGCATCGCTGTTCTTCATGTCGGCCGTACCGCGACCGTAGAAATACCCGTCCTTCTCGACGAACCGGAACGGATCGGTGGTCCAGTCTTCGCGTCGCGCCTCGACGACGTCCAGATGGCCGATCAGGAGCACTGGCTTGTGCTTGCCGGTGCCGTGCAGCCGCACGACGAGATTCCTCTTGCGCTCGTTCGGGCCCACGACCTGCACGTCCTCGGCGGCGAATCCGGCGGCGAGCAGGCGCTGCGCCATCGCTTCGGAGGCCGTCGTCACGTTACCGACCGAATCGGTGGTGTTGATTTCGACGAGCTGCTTGAAGATGTCGAGCGCCATGGCATTGGCGGCGGTATCGGGCGCGGCCTGCGCGGCGGCGGCGCTGCACACGGCGGCAGCAACCGTGATCAGGAACGGGCGAAACACCATTCACGTCCTCCTAAATTTCGATCGTCTTGAGTGCTTCCAGAAACTTCACCACCGGCGGCGGCATGAAATTGCGCCGCCGCCGGTAGACGAAAAACCGACGCTGCGGCGCCATTTCCTTGACGGTGAGCGCCCTGATCAGGCCGGCCGCCCGCTCGGCAGCGAACAGCGGCTCGGGGAGCCAGCCCAGGAAATGAGTCTTGGCCACCATCGCCTTGATGACACTCGGCGAACGCGTTTCGACCACGACGCGCGGCGGTGCGACGCCGAGCCGATTGATCAGAGCGATGAACTGCCGGCGGGGCTCCGCTTCGGCGGGCGGCATGACCCAGGGGATGTGGATGATGTCATGGATCGAAAGGTCGGTGCGATGCTGCAGCTCATTGGCGGCGGAGCAGATCACCGAATAGCGGTCCATGAACGTGTGCACGCCGACCTGCACGATTTCTTCACTCTCGGGGATCGGACCGGAGATCACCACATCGATGGCGTTGCTGGTGAGGGCCACGGTCAGCACGTCTTCGACGCCTTCGAGCACCTGTACGTGCAGGTTCGGCCACTTCGTCAGCATCCGCTCCAACACCGCCGGCAGCACCATGATCGCGACACTGGCGACGGCGCCGATTCGGATCGTGCCCTGGCCGAGGCCGCGCAGTGAGTTGATCTGCTCGATGGCGAGCGAGGCTTCCTCGGCGAGGAAAGTGGCGTGCGGGAGCAGCGCGTGGCCGAAGCTGGTGAGCTCCATCCCGGTGGTGCGCCGTTCGAACAAGGGCACACCGAGCTGTGCTTCGAGGCGGCGGACGATGCGGCTGAGCGCCGGTTGGGTCACGTGCAGTGTCTCCGCCGCCAGACCAAGGCTTCCCGTCCGCACGATCGCGAGGAAAGCTCTGAGTTGCCGTGGGTCCAAAGCCATACCGAAGTGTTATGACTCCGCCGCCAATTGGCAATACCCGGTGTTGCAGGGTCCGCGGGAACATCGGCCGCGTCATTTCAACCCGGACCGAGAAGAGCACACACGATGCTCGATACTGCGGCGGCCCAGGTATCCGGGCGCAATGCACGAACAGCAGCTGCACTCACGGTACGAGAATCCGTTTTTGGACTGCTGCGCGCCTTCAACCTGACCACGATCTTCGGCAACCCGGGCTCGACCGAACTGCCGATGTATCGCGCCTTCCCGGCGGACTTTCGCTACGTGCTCGGCTTGCAGGAGTCGGTCGCCCTTGCCATGGCCGACGGTTTTGCCCAGGCCACGGGCAATGCGGCGCTGGTCAGCCTGCACTCGGCGACCGGCGTGGGGCACGCGCTGGGTAATCTGTTCACGGCCTTTCGTAACCAGACGCCGCTGGTGGTCACCGCTGGTCAGCAGGCGCGCTCGATCCTGCCGTTCGAGCCCTTCCTGTACGCGACGCAGGCCGCCGAATTTCCCAAGCCGTACGTGAAGTGGAGCTGCGAGCCGGCGCGGGCTGAAGACGTGCCGGCAGCGATCGCGCGCGCCTACTACACGGCCATGCAACCACCGCGCGGACCGACATTCGTTTCGATTCCCGTCGATGACTGGGATCGAACCTGCGACCCGATCGGAGCGCGCCAGGTGAGCCGCACGGTGTCAGGCGATCCCGCACTGCTCGCCGCGGCTGCTGAAGCGCTGAACTGCGCTCAACGGCCAGTCATGGTCGTGGGTGCGGGCGTCGCGCGCGATGACGCCTGGTCCGAGACCATCGCGCTCGCGCAGCACCACCAGGCGCCGGTGTGGGTCAGCCCGATGTCGGGCCGTAACAGCTTTCCGGAGAATCACCCGTTGTTCGCGGGCTTTCTCGCCGCAGATCGCGCCCAGATCGTGGCGAGCCTCGAGGGTGCGGATTTCATCCTGGTGCTCGGTGCACCGGCCTTCACTTATCACCGGGAGGGCTTCGGTCCGCACATTCCCGAAGGCAGCAAGCTGGTGCAGCTGATCGATGATCCGGCGATCGCCGCGTGGACGCCGACCGGCGTATCGATCGTGACCCATCTGAAACTCGGCGTGCGCGCACTGCTCGATGCCGCCGCCCCGCGGCGGCGGCGCGCACCGGAGCCGCGTAAGCCGGTGCAACGAGCCCCGCGTCATTCGCTGACCGACCGCTATCTGCTGCAGCAGATAGCGGCCCTGCGCCCAGCCGACAGCATCATCGTCGAGGAAGCCCCGAGCAGTCGCGGCCCGATGCACGACTACCTGCCCATCGTCGCGCCGAACACTTTCTATACCTGTGCCAGCGGCGGTCTGGGTCATGGTCTGCCGGCGGCGGTCGGCATCGCCCTCGCGCGTCCCGACCGCCGGGTGATCGCGGTGCTCGGCGACGGCTCAAGCATGTATTCGATCCAGGGACTGTGGTCGGCGGCCCAGCTGAGACTGTCGATGACCTTCGTCATCATCAACAACAGCGGCTACGAGGCGCTGCACGAGTTCCGGCATCACTTCAAGCTCGATCGGCTGCCGGGAACCGAATTGCCGGAACTGGATTTCTGTGGGCTGGCGCGCAGCCAGGGGCTCATCGGGATTCGTGTGGAGAAGCCTGCCGAGCTCGATCGCGCGCTGACGACTGCGTTTCAGTCGACGAAACCGACCCTGGTCGAGGTGTTGGTGGAAAGGGCGGCCGCGGACGCTCCCGAACCTGGGTGAACGCGGCCACTAACGAGGGAGGTGCTGTGTCCGCACGGCACTTGGAGAACAAGATCTGCGTCATCACCGGTGCGGCTGGAAGCATCGGCCTGGCGAGCGCGCGGCTGTTTCTCGAAGAGGGCGCCCGCGTCATGCTGGTCGATCTTAGCGAGGACGCGCTGCGCCGCGCCGCTGCGCTGCTCGCGTCCGAGCACGTAGCCTTCAAGTCCGCGGACGTGCGTCTGGCCGCGCACGTCGAGAGCTACATCGCTGCGACCGTGGCGCGCTGGGGAAAGATCGATGTCCTGTTCAGCAACGCCGGTAATGCCGGAGTCATGGCGCCGTTGGCCGAGTACCCGGACGAGGTGTTCGACGACGTGTACCGCGTCCATGTCAGGGGCGCATTCCTCGCCTGCAAGTATGGTGTGCCGCAGATGAACGATGGCGGCAGCGTCATCATCACCTGCAGCGTGGCGGGGCTGCGTGGTGATCCGGGCGCCTACGGCTACATCACCGCCAAGCACGCGCAGATCGGTCTGATGCGCTGCGTGGCGAAGGAAGCGGCGCGCCGCCGCATCCGCGTCAACACCATTCATCCCGGTCCCACGCAAAACAGTTTTCAGTCCGGCATCGAAGCGCAACTGAGCCGTGTGCTCGGGCGCGATGCCGGGCGCTTTTTCGATGAGCTCATTCCGCTCGGCAGGCATGCGCTGCCGGAGGAGATCGCCCGCTCGGCACTGTTTCTGGCTTCGGAGCAGAGCAGCTTCATGACGGGCAGCATGCTGGTAGTCGACGGCGGCATGAGCGCCTGAGTTCAGATCAATGGGATCACACACGCCTGGAGAATGATCATGAAACGCGCTTCTTCACACATGCGGATGCATCCGGCCGCCAGGATCCTGGCGCTGCTGCTCTGGCCCGCGCTTGCCGTGCTGGCTGCGGGGCAGGCGCTGGCGCAGGAGCCTCGCAGCCAGGGCGGCACGCTCGAGGAGGTCATCGTCACTGCGCAGAAACGCGCGGAAAACGTGCAGAACGTCCCGATCGCCATGCAGGCCTACAACGGCGAGATGCTCCAGAATGCCGGCATCAGCCAGATCACGGATGTGACCAAGCTGGCGCCGAACCTCAACGTCGTGGTGCAGAACGCGATGAGCCAGCACATCGTCATTCGCGGCGTGGGCACGAACGAGTTCTTCGGCAATGCGCCTTCGTCCGTGGGCACCTACATGGACGAAGTGACGATGAACTCCTCCTATATGAGCACACTGGCGCTCTTTGACATGGAGCGAATCGAGGTGCTGCGCGGCCCGCAGAACAGCCTGTTCGGCAGGAACACGACGGGCGGTGCGGTCAACTACATCACGAAGCAGCCGGTGGTTGGCGCCGACAAGGTGGACGGGACCGCGCTCCTGACCTACGGCAACAACAATCTCGCTGAAGTGGAAGGGGGCGTCTCGATTCCAACGGGTTCGACCGCGGCACTTCGCGTTGCCGGAATTTATCACTCGCGCGACGGCATCTGGCAGAACCAGGACACGGGGGACAACAACTACGGCGATGAGGAACACTATTCGGGCCGCGCTACTCTCGTGTGGGAACCCGCGGAGAGCTCGCGCCTTACGGTGAGCCTGCATTCGGCTCGTGCCCGCGATGACGCGCAGCCACAGAAGATGGCGGGGGCGCTGCTCAACAATCCACCGCTGCGCATCAACGATACGATTCCTCCCACCGGGTACACCGACAACATCGACTGGGAGCACGGCAATCTCAACAATGGCGGCAACTCGACGGTGAACATCGAAGGCTTCGATCGGCTCACCACCGGCTGGCAGGACGTCTGGAACGGCGGCTCGCAGCGCGGCGACCTGGACGTCGACGGCGGCTACGTGAAGTTCAACCAGGATTTCGGCGCATCGACGCTGACGTTCATCGGCTCCTACGACAAGACCCATGGCTTCTATGAGGAGGACAACACCGGGGACGGCAACATCCAGGGGGCGGGCACTCCCGGCGTCACGCACGATGTGCTCATCATCGACATGGACCAGGAGTACAAGCAGTACACCGGCGAGCTGCGCCTGGCATCGAATGACAACAGCGCCAAGTTCCGCTGGATTGCCGGTCTCTACTACCTGAAGGAGGATGCGACACTCGCCCAGGACATTCGGTTCGGCGACAACGGCTTCCCCGGCGCGCATCCTTCCGCCAACGGCATCACGCCGCCGAGCCTGTTCGACGTGATCCCGAATCCGTACGGCAATACGGTGTCGTTCAGCATCTCCGACCTGGTGGATCGAAGTGCCTCCGCCTACGGGCAGATCGACTGGGAATTCGCCGACAAGTGGGGGCTGACCGTCGGCGTACGTTATACGCACGACAAGAAGTCGAACCCCTCTTACTACGCGGGTGCGTTCGTGAAGCCGACCCCGTGGGATCCGTCACGGTACCTGGGCGAGTCGGCGATTCGCGAGCTCGCAGCCGGACTGCCCAATTGCGTGCCCAAGACCGACCCGGGCTATATACCCTTCGTCCATTGCGCGGACACCAATACCTCGCGCGAGGACCTGAGCAATGACGAAGTCGGCGGCAAGATCGGACTGCAGTTCCATGCGACGGACGACGTGATGTTCTATGGCAGCTACTCGCGCGGCTTCAAGTCGGGCAAGTTCGATATGGAATTCCTGCACACCGACGACACGCCGTTCCCGCAGCGCCCGCTTGACCCGGAGACGCTCGATGCGTTCGAGGTCGGCATGAAGTCCACGCTCCTGGATCGGTCGCTGCTGCTCAATGCGTCAGTGTTCTACTACATCTGGAAGGACCAGCAGGTCTTCAATGTCGGCGTACAAGGGCCTGAGTTCTTCAATCTTCCGGAATCGCATCTGAAGGGAGCGGAGCTCGAGATGAACTGGGTGCCGGCGCAGAGCTGGCTGCTGACGGCGGACGTGGGATGGCTGGACACCGAGCTGACCGATGTGACCGGCATCGACTTCGACGTGATCCTCCCCTCGGGAGCCCACCAGGGCGACTTCCAGAAAGGGCATGAGCTGCCACTCGCGCCCGATCTCACTGCGACAGCCGGCATCGACAAGAGCTTCGACACCGGCACGAGCACTCTGACGCTGCACGCGGATTACCACTACCAGAGCACCTCGAAGGTGAAGTACAGCCCACAGGTGCCGATCGACGAGTACACGGATCGTAACGAGATCAATGCGCGCGTCGCGTGGTCGTTCGGTGCCAATCGCCAGTACGAAGTCGCGCTGTTCGGCAACAACCTGACCGGCGAGAAATACTGCGTGGAAATCCAGGATCTGCGCGGCGTATCGGGCTCGTTCTATTGCGTGCCCAACGAAGGCGAAGTCCGTTACGGTCTGCAGGCGCGTATCGGCTTCTAGGCGCGAAACGTCCGGGCGGCGTCCGCCGCCCGGACTTTCCTGGAGCACACCATGAGCAACGAGCGCCCGCGTGGGTATCAGTCCCTGCTGGTCGGGCTGCTGTGCCTGAACTTCGGCGTCCTGTTCTTCGATCGCAACGCGCTCAACTTCCTGATGCCGTTCGTGCAGCCCGACCTGCGGCTGTCGAACACGCAGGTCGGCCTGCTGGCCTCGGCGTTCTCGCTCACCTGGGCGATTGCGGGAATCGTCATCGGCGGTCTCTCGGACCGTACCGGGCTGCGCAAGCCGATCCTCATCCTCGTCACGTGCGTCTACGCGATCTGCTCGGCGCTCTCCGGCATCGTGGCCTCATTTGGCATGCTGTTCGCCGTGCGCCTGCTGATGGGCATCGCAGAGGGCGGCGTGCTACCGATCAGCCAGGCGCTGACCGTGGTCGAGGTCGCGCCCGAGCGGCGAGGCCTGGCGATGGGATTCATGCAGAACTTCGGCTCCAATCTTCTCGGATCGACCGCGGCATCGCTCGTGCTCGTGCCGTTTGCCACGCTGTTCGGCTGGCGCAAGGCGTTCTTCCTGGCCGCGATCCCGGGCCTGGTGTGTGCGCTCCTGATCTGGTGGCTGGTGCGCGAGCCCGCACGGGAGGCGAGTGCGGCAGGCCGATCAAGGGAACACCTCTCACTGGGTCAGGCGTTTGCTCACCGGAACATCCTGTTGTGTGTCCTGATCTCGGTGCTGCTGGTCTCGCACCTGGTGATCGGTTTCGCGTTCCTGCCCTTGTTCCTGATCCACGTGCGAGGCTTCGATCCCGGCACCATGAGCCGCCTCATCGGAACGCTGGGGGTCGCCGCGGCGGTCGCGGGCTTTGTGGCACCGGGAATCTCGGATCGGCTCGGGCGCCGGCCGGTGATGATCTTCGTCTGCAGTCTCGGGGTCATCCTGCCGCTGGGCGCACTCTTCTTTGAGGGCTCCGCCTGGGTGCTGGGGGCGATCTTCTTCATCGGCTGGATCGTGGTGGGGGCCTTTCCGCTCTTCATGGCGACGATTCCGTCGGAGACCGTCGATCAGCGTCATACCGCCACTGCGCTCGGGCTCATCATGGGCATCGGTGAAGGCGTTGGCGGCGTCATTTCGCCGACCCTGGCCGGTGCTGCGGCCGATCGCTTCGGTCTGCAGGCGCCGCTGTGGATCATGTTCGCCCTGCCCATCGCGGCGGGCCTCCTGTCGCTCGCATTGCGCGAGACCGCGCCGCGGCGCCTTGCGGCAGCGCGGGGGCACTGCAGTTAGCCGCAGTTCCATACGTATTTCACCTCCAGAAATTTCTGGCCCAGGGGCTATAGTGGGCAGCAGCGGATTCGGAGGGGAACGGCAATGGACAAAGTGTGGCTGAAGGCCTATCCGCCAGGCACCGCGGCGGAAATCGATTCAACTGCATACCCTTCACTGGTCGCCCTGTTCGAAGAGAGTTGCACGCGTTTCGCGGACCGGCCCGCGTACCACAATCTCGGAGTCACGCTCACGTTCAGCGACGTCGAGCGCCTGTCGCGGCACTTCGCGACCTACCTCTTGCAGCTCGGGCTCGAGCCGGGGGACCGCGTGGCTCTGATGATGCCGAACCTGTTGCAGTATCCGGTGGCCTTGTTCGGCGCCCTGCGTGCGGGTCTCGTAGTGGTGAACACCAACCCCCTGTACACCCCGCGCGAGCTGCGCCATCAGCTGCAGGATTCGGGCGCGCGGGTGATCGTCGTGCTGGAGAACTTTGCGCACGTGCTCGCTGCCGTGCAAGGTGAAACCCGCGTCCAGCACGTGATCGTGACCAGCGTCGGCGATCTGGCACCGTTCCCGAAGCGGACCGCGGTGAACTTCGTGGTCCGGCGCATCAAGCGGATGGTCCCGCCATACCAGGTGAGTGGCGCCGTGGCGTTTCGCGATGCGCTGGCACTCGGTGCGCACTTGCGGTTCCAGCCGCCGCGCATCGGCGCGGAGGACCTTGCGTTCTTGCAATACACCGGTGGGACGACGGGCGTCGCCAAGGGTGCGATGCTGACCCATCGCAACATGGTTTCGAACCTGCTGCAGGTAGCGGCGTTCTGGAAGGACCTGCTCGAGCCCGGACGCGAGACGGTGATCACGCCGCTGCCGCTGTATCACGTCTTCTGTCTCACCTGTAACTGCCTGGTCTTCATGCAGCACGGCGGCCTCAATGTGCTGATCACCAATCCGCGCGACATTCCCGGATTCGTGCACGAGCTGCGCAAGTGGCGCTTCTCGATGATCACCGGCGTGAACACGCTCTATAACGCGTTGCTCGGTCATCCCGAGTTCGCCAGGCTCGACTTTTCCCAGCTGAAACTGGGCGCGGCGGGAGGCATGGCCTTGCATCCGTCAGTGGCCGAGCGCTGGCAGTCGGTGACCGGCAAACCGATTGTCGAGGGCTACGGCCTCACGGAGACCTCGCCCGTAGTGTCCGTCAATCCCTATCAGGCGCCACGCGTCGGCACGATCGGGGTTCCGTTGCCGTCGACAGACATTTCAGTGCGCGAGGGGGACGCTGAGCTGGCGACGGGAGAGGCGGGCGAATTGTGCGTCCGCGGCCCACAGGTCATGCGCGGCTATTGGAACCGGCCCGATGAAACGGCGAAAACCATCACTTCGGACGGCTGGTTGCGCACCGGCGATATCGCGACGGTCGATGCCGAAGGTTTCGTGCGCATCGTCGATCGCAAGAAGGACATGATCATCGTCTCGGGATTCAAGATCTTTCCGAACGAGATCGAAAGTGTCGTCGCCGAGCATCCGGCAATCCTCGAGGTCGGTTGCGCAGGTGTCCCCGATGCGAGGTCGGGCCAGGCGGTCAAGATCTACGTGGTGACGCGTCCAGGTGCGACGGTGACAGCCGAAGAACTCGAGAAGCACTGCAGAGAACGCCTGACGCCCTACAAGGTGCCGAAGCAGATCGAGTTCCGCGCCTCGCTTCCCAAGACGAACGTGGGCAAGATCCTGCGGCGTTCGCTGGCCGAAGAGCCGGAGAAGTCCGAGAAATCGCGCGCGGCCTGATCAGCGGATCAGCAGGCGCAGAATGCGTTCGATCCTTGCGCCATAAGGTGGGCGCAGGCCGAGCAGGCCTGCGACGTCGAGCAACGGCTGACGATACACGGCGCGTGCATGGCTGAAGCGGCGAAAGCCATGCTCGCCATGGTAAGCGCCCATGCCGCTCGCGCCGATTCCGCCGAACGGCAGATCCTCGACGATGACGTGCATCGCGACATCGTTGATCGTCACGCCGCCCGAGGTGGTGCGGGCGAGTAGTTCACGTTCCTCCTCGCGATCCTTGCCGAAGTAGTAGAGGGCGAGAGGTCGCGGGCGGCGATTGATGTCATTGATGACATCCTCGAGCCGATCGTAGGCGCGCAACGGCAGCAACGGCCCAAAGATTTCCTCCTGCATGACGCGCACGTCATCGTTGGCGATCACGATGAGCGCCGGGTTCATGAGCCGTCGGTGTGTCGAGTTTTTGTCCGGGGCGGCCCCGAGCTCAATCACGCGCCCGCCCTTGGCCGAGGCATCGGCAAGCAGATCAGCGAGCCGGCTCGCATGTCGTTCACTCACCAGGCTGGTGTAATCGGCGTTCTGTGGCAAACCTGGATAGACACGCGCCACCCAGCGCCGGGCCTCCTTTATGAAGGCTTCGATCGAGCCACGCGGAACGTAAACGTGATCCGGCGCGAGGCACATCTGGCCGGCGTTCGCGAGCTTGCCGAGCAGGATGCGATCGACGCTGAGGGCGAGATCCGCGGAACGGCCGACGATCGTCGGACATTTCCCGCCGAGCTCGAGTGTCACCGGGACCAGGTGCTCGGCAGCGGCGGCCATGACGCGACGGCCGACCGCGGTCGAGCCGGTGAACAGCAGATGATCGAAGGGCAGGCGTGAGAACTGCTCCGCAACCTGCGCATCGCCCGTGACCACGCTCACCTCGCGCGCATCGAAGGCTTCTGCAATCAGCTGCTCCATCAGCTTCGAGGTCGCCGGGGTGAATTCGGACGGCTTGATCAGGCAATGATTACCCGCCGCAAGCACGCCGGCGAGCGGGCAGAAAGTGAGATTGACGGGAAAGTTCCAGGGGCTGATGAGGCCGACGACACCGAGCGGCTGGTAGCGGACCTGCGTGCGCACTCCGCTCAGTAGCAATGGCAGTTCCGGATAGTAACGCTGCGGCCGCATCCAGCGACGCAGGTGCTTGCGCGCGTGCTGCAGGGCGCGCACCGCCGGCAGGATGTCGGTGAAGCGGGTGAGGGCGGCAGGACGCTGGCCGAAATCCGCGGCAATCGCGCTGACAAACTCGTGCTCGTGATCGATGAGGAGCTTTGTGGCGCGCTCGAGCCGGTCGATGCGCAGCTCCGCAGGCACGGCGGCCTCGCTCAGGAAGGCGACGCGCTGCGCGTCGAGCAGCCCTTGCAGGCGTGCTTCGATCTCGGCCAGCGGAACAGCAGTCGACGCGGCCTGCGCCATGGCTGCTACCAGTGGAGGCCTCGCATGATCGAGGCAAACGCAACGGCTTCGGGCGAAGGTCTGCTGTCCGCGACGGCCTTGCCGCCGGCGGCCTCCGACTCCGGGAACATCTTGAAGCTCTCGTTCATGACGATCTCGCCCAGCTTCGGTGCGAAGAGATTCACCAGCTTCGCGAAGATCCCCAGGCGCGTGGCAAGGTGCTCGGGCTGACGAATGATCGCCTCACACACGATATCCGCAGCTTCCTGCGCCGTGATGAGCGGCAGTTGTTGATAGATCTTGGTGGGCGCCACCATCGGTGTGCGCACCAGCGGCATATTGATCACGGTGAACTGCACGCCGCGGTCGCTGTATTCGGCGCCGGCGCAGCGCGTAAAGGCTTCCAGGGCCGCCTTGGAGGCGTTGTAGCCCGAGAAGCGCGGTGCATTGCTCAGCACGCCGATGGAGGAGATGCTGATCACGTGGCCTTTGCCGTGCGCCAGCATAGCCGGCAGGAGGCCGAGCGTGACGCGCACGGCAGCAAAGTAGTTGATGCGCATCAGGCGCTCGAAATCGTGCAGGCGTTTATAGCTGTTCTCGAGCGCGCGCCGGATTGAATGACCGGCATTATTGATCAGGATGTCGACGTGCCCATGCTCGCGCAGGATCGTGGCGAGCGTCTGGTCGCAGGCCTGCGGCGTCGCCGATGTCACAGCTGTACGTGCTGACACGCCCCTTGGCGCTCGCGATCTCGGCGCGTACGGCCGCCAGCTTCTCGGGGTCGCGTGCCACGATGAGCACGTGGGCCCCGGCGTCCGCGAGCTTCAGGGCCGTGGCGTGGCCGATGCCTGAGGAGCCACCGGTAATGAGCACGAGCTTGCCCTGCACCGCACCGCGCAGGCTCTTGTCGACAAACAGGTCGGGATCGAGCTGACGTTCCCAGTAATCCCACAGGCGCCACCCGTAATCTTCAAGCCGCGGAACCCGGATGCCGGAATTCTGCAGCAGCGACTGCGCGCGGCTTGCATCGAACGTCGTCGGGTGATTCACGAGTGCCAGGATCGACTTTGGGATCGCGAGGCTGCGCAGCGTTTCGTCCACTACGCGCTGCAGCGGACGCACCGCGCCCATCGCAGCCGCGGCAACGTTCGGGAGGGCGGCCACCAGGCTCGGATCGACACGCACCGTCATCGTCGGCGCATGCGCAGCCTTGGCGAATACATTCAGCACTTCACCCACGCGGCGGTCGGCGGGATCGGTGAGATGGAAACAGGCGCCGTCCTGGCCCGGTACGTGGGCGAGATGTGCGAGCGCGGCGGCGACGAAGTCCACCGGAACGAGGTTGACGTGACCGCCCTCGAATCCGATCAGCGGCAGCCAGCGCGGCACGTACTCGCGCAGCTTCTGCAGCATCTTGAAGAAGTAATAGGGACCGTCCACCTTGTCCATGGCGCCGGTCTGCGAATGTCCGACCACCATGCCCGGGCGATACACGCGCCACGGAACGCGGCACGCGGTGCGCACCAGCGCCTCGGCATCGTGCTTGGTGCGGAAGTAGGGATTATCGAGGCCTTCGGCTTCCTCGAACATGTCCTCGGTGAAAGTGCCGGCGTAGCAGCCGGCGGAGGCAATGGAGCTCACGAAGTGGAAGCAGCCGGCGCCGATCTCGTGTGCGAAGTCGAGCGCGTTCTGTGTCCCGAGCACGTTGGCGCGCTCGAGATCCGCCGTTTCCGCGCCGAGATCGTAGAGTGCGCCGAGGTGGAAGAAGTGCTGAACCGTCCCGCGCAGTCGGGTACGTTCAGCTGCAGGCACCCCGAGCAGGCCCTCGCCGAGGTCGCCGTATACGGGGGTGACGAGACGGCCCCAGTCCCCCCAGCTCTTCATCAGCCCCTCGATCTTGGCACGCGAAGAGGGCCGGACGAGAATGCGGACCGGGGCACCGCGCCTGGCCAATTCGGCGACGAGGTGACGACCAATGAAACCCGTCGCTCCCGTGACGAAGTACGCCATGAGTCGGTTGTTTTAGCTCGAGATGGCAGTCGAATCACCGAAACCCTACGCTCTTGCTGCTCGACCGGCATCGTGGGAAACCGAGGGTCACGAGTTGCGGCAATTGAGCCACAGTGTTCAGGCATGAACGACGACAAGCGCCTGTCAGCCGTGGATCGGGCGTGGTTGCTGATGGACCGCCCCTCAAATCCGATGACGGTGCTCGCCCTGACGATATTGGACGGCCGACTCAAGTATTCACGGCTGTGCGAGATCATCGCGCAACACTTCCTGGCCTTTGAGCGCTTTCGCTGCCGGCCCGTCACGGACCTCATGGGTGGGCGCTGGGTTGAGGCCGAGGATTTCGATCTGGCCGATCACGTCTTGAGCGTGGCGCTTCCCGGCGAGGCGGGGAAGCGCGAGCTCGAAGCATTGGCGGCGGAGCTTGCAAGCACACCCCTGAGCCCTGAGCGACCGCGGTGGAGCTTCCACCTCGTGGAGAACTACCTGGGCGGCAGCGCCTTGATCTTCCGCATCCACCACTGCTACGCGGATGGGATTGCGCTGGTACGGGTATACCTGTCACTGACGGAAAGCGAACCGACCGCGGCGCATGTGCGTAAAGGGCCTGCTCGAAAGACGCGGCCAGGCGCTGGCGCTGAGGCAGAGGCCGGGGAGTCCTCGGACTGGTTTGCTTCGCTCGGCTCGCTCTACGCTCCGGCGGCCAGTTTCCTCGAGAAGACAGCGCGCGAAGGGGCCCACCTGGTGGAGCGGGGCCTGCACTACGCAATGAATCCAGGCGAGATGGCCACCGCAATCCGCGATGTGGCGGACGTGGCGACGGAAATGGCCCGGATCGGGACTCTCGCGGACGAACCGGCGACGCGTCTCAAGCACCGGGCCAGCGGCGTGAAGCACGTCGCGTGGGGCGAGCGCTTGCCATTTGAGGAAGTGCGCACGATCAGCCGTGTGCTCGCGTGCACGATCAACGATGTGATCACGTCGACCCTGGCTGGCGCGCTGGGCAGGTATCTGGAATCGCAGGGTGATCCGGTGACGGGCCTGGTGATTCGTGCGGCCGTACCGGTAAATCTGCGCGAGGAGCTCAGCGAGCCCCCGACGCTCGGCAACCAGTTTGGCCTCGTGTTCGTAGAACTGCCGATCGGGATTCGCCATCCCCTCGAGCGCCTGTACGCGGTGCGCGCCAAGATGCAGGCGCTCAAAGGATCGCACCAGCCGCTCGCCACGCTGGGGTTGCTCGCAACTGTCGGCAGCCTGCCTGCAGCGCTGGAAGATCCCGCGCTGGCCCTGTTCAGCGCCAAGGCGAGCCTCGTGCTGTCCAACGTGCCCGGGCCGCGCCAGAAGCTGTACATGGGGGGCGTGCCCATCTCGCAGCTTCTGTTCTGGGTCCCGCAGGCGGGCAGCATCGGTGTCGGGGTCAGCGTGCTGACCTACCACGATCAGCTGCAGTTCGGCGTGATCGCGGACCGCAACCTGATTCCCGCGCCGGACGAGCTGGTGCGCTTCATGCACGCGGAGCTCGAACGCCTCGTGCTCCTGGTGTTGATCGGCCCCGGCGGTTCACTCGCAGGATAGGAGATGCCCGCGCGAGCGCGACGCTGGCAGGCTCAGCGATTGCATTCAGTCCGTGTGACTTCGGGCTCGCTCCACGTCGAGCCGCTCCATGGCATCGGCCGGCTTGCACGCTGCGGCCTCAGCGTAGAGCTTTCGAGCCCGCTCGCCGTGCGCCTTGGCATCGAGCAGCAGCAGTGCATTGGCATATTCGACGCGCGCAATCGCGGACGCGGGCGCGAGCTTGAGCGCCCGCTCGAGGTGCTCGAGTGCGACGGACTGCGAGGCGCCGTAAGTGAGCCGGGCGGGCAGGGCGCCAAGCTTGGCGACGATTTCCGCGTGATACAGACCGAAGGCGATATGAGCGTCAGCGTGCCGGGGTTCGAGTCGCAGCGCGTGCTCGAGCTGCGTCCTGACGCGACCCGCGATGCCGTTGGCCAGCGCCTGCAGTACCGAGATCCGCTGCGCGTAACGCCCCAGGACGAATGCCAGCATGTAGTGCGCATTGGGATCTTCGGGGAGCGTCTCGATTGCATCCTCTCCGCGCCGGATGGCCGCCTGGAGGATCTCGAGCGCGCGTTCCTGGTTCTTCTCCAGGTACGTGACGTACACGCCCGCCGCCTTGTTCGCCGCGGAGGCGCCAAGCGGGCCGAGGGTGCTGCCGAGATCGATGGCCGCGCCGAAATCTCCGGCGTGAAACTCACGCCACGCATCCTGCAGCGCGCTGCTCAGGGCCTCGGGCTTGCCATAGGCCTCGAGCCATCGTGAGAAGGCGCGACTCTGCTTCTCGGCGCGGCCGACTCGAGCAGTATCCGGGAACAACTCGCAATCGCCCTGGTGGAGTCGTTTCCATTGGCGTGCGAGTTTTTGACCCTCGAGGCGATAGCTCGGCGCCGCGTATGGAAAGCGAGCCCACTTCGTGTTGCGTGCACTCGTGCCTGAACTTCGGGAAGTACGCATCGCTATCTCCCTCCCACTCTACTTATAGTATTCAGGCTCAGCGACGGGCCTACTGGGGCAAGTACGCATCTGAGCCCACCAGAGGGTATACATATGGCAAAGCGCAAGAAGTCTGCAAAATCACGCACTGTACTGGCGGGCCGCGCACAGGCGCGCCTGCTGGAAGCCGTGCACCAGGTATGGTTGGCGGGTCTGGGCGCCGCCTCCAAGGCTCAAACTGAGGGACCGAAACTCTTCCGCGACCTCGTTGCGGAAGGCGCAAAGGTGCACATCGCGACTCGCCGTGCGACGGTAAAAGCCGTGCGCGGAGCGTTCAGTGAGGTACAGGAAGGAATAACGTCGCGCGTGGAGCAAGCCCGCGAACAGGCGGGTGATGCGTTCGAGAATCTGGAGAAGATCTTTCAGACTCGGGTCCACCGGGCCCTCAACCAGCTCGGCGTGCCGAGCGCGGAAGAAATCGCTTCACTCAGCAAGCGCGTCGATACACTCAACAGCAACATCGTCAAGCTCACGCATCGTCGCCGGACGGCGCGTACGGTGCATAGCAAGCCGGTTCACAGACACGTCGAGCACGTGCGTCCGGCTGCTGCCTGAGCATCGATGCTGACCATCGAGCCCGCGCTGCAGAAGCGGGCCCGGGGCGAAGTGAAGACCGCAGTAGCGCTCGCCGGTGGCGGGCCGCTGGGGGCGTTCTATGAGCTCGGGGTACTGCACGCCCTGAGTGAAGCGGTCGACGGGCTGAACCTCACGGAGCTCGACGTCTATGTCGGCGTCAGCTCCGGCTCGCTCGTTGCGGCCGGCCTCGCCAACGGGTTCGACACGACGTCGATGGGTGAGATCTTCATTCACGACGAGTCGACGCTGTTCCCGTTCTCGCCGGCGGTGCTGCTGCGTCCGGCGGTGGGTGAATACGTGCGCCGCGCAGGCGAGCTGCCCAAGGCCCTGGGCGCGTGGCTGTATCAGTATGTGCGCGATCCGCTTCGCAGCGTGTGGCCAGCCGGCGTGGGCCCGCTCGGCCGGGTGATACCGACCGCGGTCTTCGACAATGGGCCCATGGAGCAGTTTCTGCGGGAAGTCTGGACGACCGCCGATCACACCGACGACTTCCGCAAGCTCCACCACCGCCTGTACGTCGTCGCGACGAATCTCAATACCGGCGAGTCAGTCCACTTCGGTGAGCGCGGGTACGCGCACGTGCCGATCTCGCGCGCGGTCGTGGCCAGCACCGCCCTGCCGGGGCTGTATCCCGCGGTAGAGATCGACGGTCAGTTCTATGTTGATGGTGCGCTGATCCGCACCATGAACGCCTCGCTTGCGCTCGAGGAAGGCTGCAACTTCGTCATCTGCGTGAATCCACTCGTGCCGTTCGATGCCTCGCACCCGCGCCCAGGGGCGCGAATGAAGGTCACCGACGGCGGACTGCCGACCGTCCTCAGCCAGACGTTCCGCGCCCTCATCCATTCGCGCATGCAGGTGGGCATGGCGAGCTATCGCTCGCGCTTCCCTGCCGCGGACCTGCTGCTGATCGAGCCCGACCGGGAGGACGACAAGCTGTTCTTCGCCAACGTGTTCCGCTACGCGGACCGGCGACGGCTGGTCGACCACGCCTACCAGGTCACGCGCCGCGATCTGCTGCGGCAGGCCGATGCGCTCGACGCGCTGCTGCGACGGCACGGCATGCACCTGCGGATCGACGTCCTGCGTGATCGGCACCGGACCTTTTCCTCGGCCAGGATCGAGCGCGTCCGGCAACGTCGCGAGGTGACACGGCGCCTGGATCACGCCCTGGGAAGGCTCGAGCGCACGCTGCGGCAGCGTCGCATCCGGGCCTGATGGCCGCTCGCTTCTGGCGGTGGCTGCTCGCCGCTGAGCTGGCGGTTGCTGCAGGAATTGCCTGCGGCATTGCCGTGCCGGGGCACTGGCCGCTGGCTGCGACGCTCGCGTTGACTCTCACCGTGTTCCTCCTTCTGCAGATCCTGCTGGTGGCTGCTTCGATGGTGCTCGGCCACGTGCTGACGGACGATGCATCGAGAGCCGCACTTTCGGGTCGCGTCTGCCTCACGGAAGGAATCCGGTTCCTGCTCGCGAAGATGGCGATGAGCATGGAACCGTGGCTTGCGCCGCCTGCCGATCCGCCGCCGCCCAGGGCAGGCGATGAGCGTCCGTTGTTGCTGATCCATGGTGTGCTGTGCAATCGGGCCATCTGGCGCGGGCTGCAGCGCACGCTGCGCGCCGCCGGATTCGCGCCCGTGCGAGCCCTCAACCTGTCCCCGCTTCTGGCGGACATCGATGAATATGCGCGCCAGGTGGCGCGCGAACTGTCGGTTTTGCGCACCGAGGCGCGGGGCGCCCGGGTCGCGATCCTCGCCCACAGCATGGGAGGGCTGGTCGCGCGCGCCGCTCTGCAAAGCGCTGCCGACGCCGTGAGCCGCATCGTCACCGTAGGGACTCCTCACCACGGCAGTGTGCTCGCCCGGTTCGCGCCCGGCGCGGCAGCAAGGCAGATGCTGCCGGGATCCGCGTGGCTCGAGACGGCTCAATGCCGCATCGGAGCTCCAGCCGACGCCGATCACCAGTATCTACAGCGCGGACGACAACCTCGTGGCGCCCGCAGGCAGCGCGGTGCTGGCGAACGCGGAGCTCTGCGCCGTGCAAGGCGTCGGTCACTTCGGGCTGCTGCACTCATCACTGGTTTTCAACTGCGTACTGGCTGCGTTGAAGCGCGGCACGCCCGCGAGCGAGGCCACGTGAGGTCGGCACTGAACAAGCATCTCGAGGACTTGCTCACCCGTCAGCGTTCGTTGCAAAGCGCGCAAGATCGACAGGGCGCCTTTGGTGCGCGCCTGCGTGAGCTGTGCCTGTGGCAGACCGAGCGACTTGCGCACACCTATGGCGATCTGCGTCGCGATCCGCGTTACGAGCACGCCGTCGAGTTCTTCCTGAATGACCTGTACGGACCCCGCGACTTTGCGCGGCGAGATGAGGAGCTCGCGCGTGCCTGGCGTTATCTCAAGCGTACCTTGCCTGGCGTGGTGCTGAGCGCGCTGAGCCAGGCGATCGAGCTGCAGATACTCACGCGCGAGCTTGATGGCGAGATGGTCGGCGCGCTCGCTCCCGGAGCCGTGACCGGCGAAACGTATGCGGCGGCGTATCGCGCTGTCGGGCGGCGCCGGGCACGCTTGCGCCAGATCGCCCTCGTCATCGGCGTCGGTGAGCAGCTCGATCGGGTGTGCCGTCACGCCTGGATCGAGGTCGCACTGCGCGTTGCGCACCGGCCGGCGCACGCCGCGGGCTTTGGCGTGTTGCAGGACTTGCTGGAACGAGGGTTCGAGGCCTTCCGGCACATGAGGGGTGCCGAAGTGCTGCTGCGCACGATCAGGGAACGGGAAACGCGCGTGCTGCGAGCCCTGTTTGCCGGCCGCGGCGCCTCCCTCGAAGTGGAAGCTTTGGGAGCGAGCCCCGGCAATGCCTGAGCACGTGTACGACTATGTCATCGTTGGCGGCGGCTCGGCCGGCTGCGTGCTGGCGAACCGGCTCTCGGCGCTGCCGGAAGTCAGCGTGCTGTTACTCGAGGCGGGGGGCCGTGACTCGAGTCCCTTCATTCACATGCCCGCGGGAATCGCCAAGCTCGTCGGCAACTCTCGCATCGATTGGCGCTACTACACGGAGCCGGAACCCGAGCTGCAGGGCCGGCGCCTGTATTGGCCGCGCGGCCGGGTGCTCGGCGGGAGCAGCTCGATCAACGCGATGTGTTACACGCGCGGACATCGGCTCGATTACGAGGCGTGGGCGGCGCTCGGGAATGAAGGCTGGGCGTACGCGGACGTGTTGCCTTACTTTCGCGAGTCCGAGGATCAGGCGCGCGGCGCGAATGAGTATCACGGGACGGGCGGACCGCTCCATGTGGAGGACCTGAAGTTCCGCAATCCGTTGAGCACGGTGTTCGTCGAGGCCGGTGCCTCGCTCGGGCTGGCGCGGAACGACGACTTCAACGGTCCGCGTCAGGAAGGCGTGGGGTTCTACCAGGTTACGCAACGGGACGGGCGCCGCTGCAGTGCCGCGGTTGCTTACCTGCGTCCCGCCCGCGGCCGGCCGGGCCTTCGAATTCTCACGGACAGTCGCGCGACGCGCGTGCGGTTCGAGCGCGATCGGGCCGTCAGTGTCGAATACCGCCGGGCCGGAGCCCTGCACGTTGCGCGCGCGGAGCGCGAGATCATCGTCGCCGCCGGCGCCGTGGCCTCGCCACAGCTGCTGATGCTCTCGGGGCTGGGACCGGCCGATAAGCTGCGCCCTCACGGGATACCGGTGGTCGCTGATCTGGCCGAGGTCGGCGCCAATCTGCAGGACCATATCGATTTCTGCACGCTCGTGCGTTGTACCCAGCCGATTGACCTACGATTTCACCGCCAGGCAGGAGCTCGCCGTCGGCCTGCGCTACTTCTTTACCCATTCCGGGCCGGGTGTGAGTAACGTCGCCGAGGCGGGGGGATTCGTGTGCACGCACCTTGCGCCCGATGAACGGCCCGACGTGCAGCTGCATTTCGTTCCGGCGCAGCTCGACGATCATGGTCGCAACCGCCTGCCGGGACATGGCTACACCGTGCATACCTGTGTCCTGCGGCCACGCAGCCGGGGGTACATCCTGCTCAGGTCGAGCCGGCCCGAAGATCCGCCCGTCATCCGTGCCCGCTATCTCACCGCAGGTCCGGATCTCGACACCCTGCTCGAAGGGGTGCGCATCTCACGCGAGATCCTGAACGCCGCGCCGTTCGCGCCGTATCGGGGCGAAGAGATTTACCCTGGGGATGGGGTGACAACACGGCAGGCTCTGGAAGCGATCGTGAGGCGCAAGGCCGAGACCATTTATCACCCGGTCGGCACCTGCCGCATGGGCAGTGACCCACGCGCCGTTGTGGATTCGCGCTTGCGTGTTCGCGGCGTGCGTGGGCTGCGAGTCGTGGATGCTTCCGTCATGCCCGAGCTCGTCGGCGGCAACACCAACGCACCCGTGATCATGATCGCCGAAAAGGCCGCCGCGTGGATCGCCGGCAATTCACGCTAGAATCATCGCGACTCCCGCCACTGCAAGCGCCCGTTTGACCCTGACCAGAGCCACCGTTCGGACTCGCCTGCGGCGTCTGCGCCGCGCCGAGCTTCCCGGCAACACGATCGCGCTGGCCCGTTTCCTGATCGGCAAGATCGTTGTCCACGACACTGTGGGGGGCCGATTGAGCGGCCGCATCGTGGAGGCAGAGGCGTACCCTCCGGGCGACCCTGCAAGCCATGCGTTTCGCGGGCGCACGCCGCGCAATGTTCCGATGTTCCTCAAGCGAGGGCACGCCTACGTGTACTTCACCTACGGCTCATCGTTCATGCTCAACGTCGTGAGCGAAGAGCGCGGCATCGGGGCTGCGGTACTGCTGCGTGCCGTCGAGCCGCTCGAAGGCATTGCGACCATGCAGCGCCTGCGCGGCGTGGTGCGCCTGCACGATCTCACGCGCGGTCCCGGACGGCTGGCGCAGGCGCTCGCGATCGATTTCAGGCAGAACGGACTTGATCTATGCGGCCGCAGCCCGCTCTGGCTGGGCACATTGCGGGATGACGGACGTCGCATCGGCCGCGCGGTGCGGATCGGCATCTCGCGCAATGTCGATCGCGCCTGGCGCTTCTACGAGCGGGGCAACCCGTTCGTGAGCGGGCCGAAGCATCTGCTCAGATAGCATCTGGGCGCTCCCTCGCTCTGGAGCGCGCGCGCCACTCCGCGCGGGTCTGTCCCCAGATGTCGATCGGCTGATTATCGATGGGCGGCGGCAGCTTTCCGGGACCACGGTTGCGGGATCCGAGCCGGCGCGCAACCCCCTGCGAAGCGACGTTGTCCGGCGCGATAGCATGGATGACTTCCGTCCACCCGAGGTTGTCGAACGCCCAGTCGATTGCGGCCGCAGCACCCTCGGTCGCGTAGCCGCGGCCCCAGCACTCGCGCGCAATACCCCAGCCGACTTCCGTGCCGGGCCATCCCTCGGGCATCCACGGGCCCAGCCGGCCGACCCAGCGGCCGGTTGACTTTTCGATGACTGAAAACATGGCGGGGCGCCGCATATACCAGGCGCCGGCCATCGACGTCATCGTGCGCCACGCGAGCGGGCGTGACTGCGCGCCGCCGAGAAAGCGCGTCGCCACCTCGTCGGCGAGGAATGCGGCCCAGGCGTCGAAATCTTCCCAGCGTGTGGGTCGCAGGATCAGGCGCGGCGTTTCGATCTGCAGGGTGTCGATGTCCATGCTCGTCCTCAGGCTCGAGGTGAACTGGTATGGAACATTGTCACCGTTACGCGCCCAGGATGAAAACAAGCGGGCCCCGACACCAGCGGCATCGGGGCCCGAGATACGATCGTCGTCAGTCGGTTACTTGACTGGAGCCATCAAGTGTTGATACGGAGTCCCGGCCCACATGATGTAGGGAATCGAGGTATCCGGATCGGCGCTCTTCGGATAGGTGTTGTAGAAGCTCGCGTCCGCACCCACCACCATGACGTGGGGGCCGGTCTTGACCCAATGATTGGAGGCGCTCGGCTTTTCAGCATACGGGTCGGTGTTGCTCGCATCCGTTCCGCCCTCCAGCATGTACATGAAGCCGACCTTTCCCGCAGCAGGAGTGGCGTGTGCCACCCAGGCATGCACCCATTCCATGGCGTTCTGGTCCATGCACATGGGATCGGGCCCCGGCGTAGACGGGGAGTCCGGCATGCAGGTGAATCCGTTCGTTCCCTTGCGCACCGTGCGCATCTTGCCGTCCGCTTCCATGGTCACGATTGTCGCTGACTTGGCGATCGCAGCCGGTGCTGCCCTCATCGCGCTCGCAATCAGGTCGGCGTCCGTGGGCTTCGCTGCCGGCTTGTCCTCGGCGTGGGCGATCATGGCAAGGCCGGCCACTGCCGTCATCGCTACGAGGCAAATCGCATTGTTTGCTCTTGGCATTGCTCATTCCCCCCGATGGATTGTGATTGCCGGCGCACTGTGTACCGCTCCGCTGCTGCGCGCGCAAGTTAATTCACTTTGAGGAGCCGGACCTCGCGTACGGGTACCGGGAACGCCACCCCGTGGTGCCGGAACGCTTCCACCACCTCCTTGCTCAGCTCACCGCTCGCGGCCCCGTAGTCCGGCACCGCTACCCATGGCGTGAGGCTGAGGTTGATACTGTTACCGCCGGCCAGGGCAACCTGGATGGCCGGAGCCGGATCCCGCAGCACGCGAGAATTCGCCTTCAGCACCTCATCGACCACGCCGAGCGCTGCGTTGAGATCGGTATCTGGGGCGACACTGACCGTGATCGTGAGCTGACGGCGCTGGGCGAAGTTGTGCAGGATCTCACCGGCAATCTTGCGGTTTGGAATGACAATCTGCGACAGGTCGGCGTGACTGAGCGTCGTGTTGAACAACGTGATCGTCTCGACCCGGCCTTCCTCGCCGGCGATAGAGATGTACTCGCCGACCCGAAAGGGCTTGGTGAAGATGATCGAGAGCCCCGCGGCCGCGTTGCCGAGCACGCCCTGCATGCCGAGAGCAAATCCGGCGCCGACCACGCCCAGGCCTGCGATCAGCGGCAGCAGCTCCACGCCGAGATTCTGCAGAGCCATGATGAGGAACAGTCCCATTAACAAGACTCGCACGACGCGCGCGAGCAGCAAGCGCACCGGCGGCTCGAGCTCGAGGCGCACCAGCGCGCGCTCGAGCCAACGCCCGACCCAGCGGCTCACCAGCACGCCCGCCGCAATCACCACCAGCGCGGCGAGGAGCTTGGGGCCGAAGCGGATCATGAGATCCAGGACAGTGCTCCTGGCGTGCTCGATGGTTGCGAGTTTTTCATCCATACCGGTCTCCTCCCGCGGCCGTCGCGAGGTTCAGATGAAGGGTCGAATCGGTTCCTGCCCGTCCCAGCCGATGCTTGCCCGATAAAATCGGTTGAACACCGGCTCGAAAGCCCCCCCGAGCTCGATGAGCTCGACGAAGCCGGGCAGCTGCGCCGTGGTGTCCATGTAGCCCACCCGGCCGCCGCTCGGCACCTTCGCCACGAAGGCGAGCTCGTGTCCGGCGGCGCGATAGCGCTCGACGTCCCGGTCGAAATTCAAGGTGCCGACACCCCAGTGGTGAAAGCCGTAGCCCCGCCGCTCGATGAGCTCGCGATACACCGAAGGTGCATCGTTGTTGGGCTGGATCAACTCGATATTCATGTGGCCGGCGAACGCCATCGCGATCGCGACATCGGTGCGCGAGGGCTGCCCACGGTAGCGCGGCTCCTCGCCGGTGAAGTGATCGAGCACAAACCACGGGCCCGACCTTGAGCTTGCTGATCCAGTGCTCGATGGCCTGGCGGAGGTCGGCGACTACATAGGACGTCTGGATGATGCCGTCATCGGGCTGGCCGAAGCTGACGAGTGCCATGGGTTGTACCCCGTTGGTGTGGTTATGCACTGGGACGCACGCAGAGATTCCCTAAAAGCCGCGAGGCCTGCAAGCCCCGGGGGGGCCGCAAAGTGGCAGTTGCATGCCGCAGCGGGCGGATGTGATGCTCCGGCCAGGAGCAGAATAACAATGCAACTGATCCTGCCGCCCAATGTTTCCGCGCGGACCTTCGACCGGGCCCTCGAGCGCTTCGCCGGCGTCGTGGGGCGGCAGTGGGTGCTGTCGAGTGACGAGGACCGCGAGACGTACCTGGATGCGTACGCGATCGGCGACGGCAGGGATCATGCACCAGCGGCGGCCGTCGCCCCGCAGAGCGTCGAGGAGATCCAGGCGCTGCTGCGGATCGCCAATGAGCACCGGATTCCGCTCTGGCCGATATCGCGGGGCAAGAATCTCGGCTACGGCGCGGCGGCGCCCGTAATGTCGGGCACGGTCGTACTCGATCTCGGACGCATGAAGCGCATCCTCGAGGTGAACGAGAAGTTCGGCTACTGCGTGATCGAACCTGGAGTTGGCTTCTTCGACCTGTACAGCCATCTGCGTGAGCACAAGATTCCGTTGTGGATGTCGGTGCCCGGCAATGCCTGGGGCAGCGTGCTCGGCAACGCCCTCGAACGCGGCATCGGCTACACGCCGTACGGTGACAACAGCAGCAAGCTCTGCGGCATGGAAGTCGTGCTGCCGAGCGGGGAGCTGTTGCGCACCGGCATGGGCGCGATGGCGGGTGCCAAAGGGTGGCAGCATTATCAGTACGGCTTCGGTCCGGCGTGGGACCAGCTGTTCGTGCAGTCGAACTACGGCGTGGTCACGAAAGCGGGCGTGTGGCTCATGCCCGAACCCGAGGCGACGCTGCGGGTCCGCGTGCAGCTGCCGAAGGCCGAGGACATCGGCTGGGCGATCGACGAGCTCGCGCGCCTGCGGCTGCGCAACGTGATCGAGCACCCATTCGTGTTCGGCAACTACCTGCACGACGCCTCGGTGTTCTCCCAGCGCGAGGAGTGGTATCGGGGGCCGGGATCGATCCCGGACGAGATCTCCGAGAAGATCATGGCGCGCTACGGCATCGGCTGGTGGAGCTTCGGGCTCACGCTATTCGGATATCCGGAGGCGATCCGTGCCCATGCCCAGGTCGTGCGTGCCGCGCTCGAGCCGCACCTCGGCCACGAGCTCAAATTCGACAGCTGGCAGCGCGGCGAGCCGATCGAAAAATCCGGCGCCGGCATCCCGAGCGTGCTGCCGCTGCAGATCGTGAACTGGCGCGGCGGACGGGGCGGGCACATCGGCTTTTCACCGGTCATGCCGCCAGACGGGCAGTTGGCCCTGGAACGCTTTCGCCGCGTCAAGGCCCTCTACGAACAGCACGGCCTCGACTACTACACCTCGTTCACGATGGGGCACCGCCACATCAATAACGTGAACCTGATCATCTATGACCGCGACGACAAGGCGATGACCGATAGCGCGCGTGCCCTGTTCAAGGCCCTGATCACCGATGCCGCCAGCCAGGGGTACGGGGAATATCGCACGCACATCAGCTTCATGGATGCGGTGGCGCAGACGTTCGACTTCAATCAGCACGCGTTGCTGCGTCTCAACGAGACCGTGAAGGACGCACTCGACCCGAACGGGATTCTCGCACCCGGCAAGTCCGGAATCTGGCCACGCGCGTTGCGGAACAAGCGCGCATGAAGCTTGCGGATGCAACCGCTGCCTGTATCGGGATTGTCGCTGCCGGCTTCGCCCTCGCGGCAGAGCCGCAGCTACTCAGCGCGCGCCAGGAGGAGGGCCTGCAGGCGTTCTGCGCACACTGCGGTTATTGCCACCTCGAGCGCGGGACGGGAACGATGATGCTGGAACGACGCCTCGGCAAAGATAGCGCGTTGCTCGAGCAGCGTACGAACCTCGAGGCGGGCTACGTGCGCGCCGTCGTGCGCGGCGGACTCAAGAGCATGCCGGCGCTCACGCGTGTCGAAGTCACCGACGTGGAACTGGATGCGATTACGGCTTATCTGACACGAGCGAATCCGCCACCGCAGGGCTGATATGAATAAGCGGGAATTCGTGGGGTGTGCGGGGGCCGTCAGTGCGTTGGCGCTACTTGACGGGCCTCTTGCGGTCGCAACCGCGCGTAGTAGTACGGCCGCCTCGGCTCTGGCAGCGGTGATTCTTGATGAGCGCTACAGCGACGCTCGCCGCTTCGCGGACGTATTGCAAGGACGTGGCGCGAGGCGCCTGGCGACGCAACGGGACGTGTCGCGGCTGTGGACCGGTGAGCTCGACGCGATCGTCACCACGGCTGGGGCGCTCGCGGGCTTCACGCCGCACTCCGATCTCATGCTGATGGCGGACTGGGGTGCGGGTCGCAACCTCCGTGTGCATTATCTTGGATTCCACGACAGCCGCGCCTCGGGCGTGATGTGGCACCGGCTGCGTTCAGGGGCGGAATCGAGCGAGCGCATTCGGAGCCTGGACTGGAACCACGCCGCCTGGGCCGCGACGCTCGCCCGGAGCCTCGCCGACGCCGCATTCGATGGCCTCGGCGACACGGCCTGCACGATCACGACACGACAGCGTCCCGGCGGAGACTTCCCCGGGACGCTTGTGTCGTGGGTGATCGCCTGAGCCCGCACAGTACCGCAAGCGGTTCGGCGCGATGCGCCAGGCCGTTCAGAGCGGCGTCCAGTAGGCGGGCCGGCTCGCGTGCAATCCCTCGCGCCAGGCCTCGCTGTCGTGCTCCATATAGCGAGCCGTCCTGGCAGCCGTGTCGGCATCGAAATAGCGGGCAACGATGTGCAGCGCCATGTCGATGCCTGACGTCAGGCCGCCGGCAGTGGCAATGCGCCCGTTGTCGACGAAGCGCACGCCGCGCTTGAGCGTCACGTCCGGAAACTCCTGTGCGAAGCTGTCCCAGTATTCGTGATGGGTGGTGGCGGTCAGCCCCTTCAGCAATCCCGCCCGCCCTAATTGAAAGGCGCCCGTGCACACGGACATCGTCACGTCGGTCTGCTCGCTGCTGCGCTTGAGCCAGGCCAGCGAGGGCTTGGCGGAGCGCTGCGCCGGAACCACGATGACATTGGGCGCCGGAGCGGCATCGAGCGTGTAGCCCGGCTTCACCTTGAGTCCGCCCGTCATCGTGATCAGGTCCGTGGTTGGGGCGACAGTGAACAACTCGAACGGCATGTCGCCGCCGTCTCCAGCCGATGTGTCCTGAAAGGTTTCCCACGGACCGGCCATGTCAATGACGTTGGTGCCGTCCCCGAGGAGAAAGGCGACCCTGATGCGATCGCGGTGCGGCAAGCTGCCACCACGCGCGCCGGCAGCGAACACCGCCATCGATGCGGCACCCATGAATAGCCCGCGTCTGGTCATGTTCATACACAGTTTCCCGCACTATCCCACGCCGGGATGGCCTCCTATTATCCAGTTGAGGTAATGTCCGTTCGGACAATGTGGCGTCAGTTCCTGCCAAGGTTGATCGGAGCATGAGGCGGATGAGGTCATGGCTGGTCGCAGGCGTGCTGGTGCCGGCACTCCTGTGCCGAGCGCTGATCGCTCCCGGCTTCATGCCGAGCACGAGCGATCATTTCTCCGTCGGACTCGAGGTCTGCCCGGGGCACTCAAGTCCAGCCTCGCCGCTCGACAGCCGCACTCCAGCCCCGCATCCCGCACCCCATCCCGATCATCCGTGCCTCTTCAGTTTCGGCGGGGCGAGTGCGCCGCCGCTCGCTGAATTCTGGAGTGCCACGCTGGCACTCGATGCGCGTTTGCCCATCACGTTTTTCAATTCTCCGAACGTCGACTCCTTCCTCGAGCGCGCGCAATCGGCGCGCGGGCCACCTCTCGCCGCCTGACTCTCCTGCGACGGAACTCGCGGCGCAGCGCTGCTCATGCGGCGTTCGCGCACGAGCGACGCCCGCCGAGCGGCTGCACTCAGCATGCGCGGCGGACGCGCGGGCTCAGCGCCCGCGTGGCCAACGACTGAGTATCAGGACATGAACTGGAAAACGAACCAACAACTCGGCGTGCTGCTGTTGACAGCGGTGACGTCGTTACCAGCCTGGGGCTGTTCCATTTGTCGCTGTGGCGACCCGACCTTCAACGCGCTCGGCCATGAAGGCGTAGCGCAGAGCGGCTTGCGACTCGCCCTCGATTGGGACCAGGTAAAGAAGACTCAGGGACCGGCGGACGAACGCGACTCGATTCGCGAGCGACGCACGACGCTCCTGGTCGCATACGGCATCAACGATCGCTTCGGCCTGTTTGCACGCGTGCCTTACAGTGAGCGCGAGCTCACCGAGACAGTCGCGGGCGAGAGCGAGCACAGTCACGGCTCGGGGCTGGCGGATCCGGAGATCTATGGTCAGATGCGCCTGTGGTCGTCACGCTTCGAAGGTGACGTCGGTGTGCGCGCCCAGCTCTTCGCGGTCGCGGGAGTGAAAACCGACTGGGGGCAGAACGACCTCTCGCGCGGCGGCGAGCGCCTCGATGAGCACGTGCAGCCCGGCACCGGGTCGACCGACTGGTTTGCGGGCCTCTCGGGCTCCTACCAGCTCGATCCGCAATCGGCACTCTTCTATTCGGGTCAATACCGCCGTACCGGCAGCAATGACTTCGGCTACAAGTACGGCAACATCGGGCTGCTGAACGCCGCGTACGAGCACAAGCTGGGCCCGCGGTGGGACGGAGTGCTGGAATTGAACTACCGCAATGCGGGTCAAGATGAGATCGATGGGAGCGGCGCGACCGATCCGAATACGGGCGGCAACCTGTTCTATGTCACGCCACGCATCCTCTTCGACGTGGGAGGCGGATGGGTGCTCCGTGCCGCCGGACAGATCCCGCTTTCGCAAGGCGGGCTCAACGGTGTGCAGCACGAAGACCCGGTGCTGAACATCGGCGTCACGAAACTCTTTGCGCGTTGAAGGTCGCGCCGAGGCGTGCGAGCTACTTCAGGCCCTCGATGAACACCATGTTGCCGCGACTGCCCGCGTGCCGGAGGGCCTTGAGCGGCTGGTATTCGGGCGAGTCGTACCAGCGGTTCGCGGCATCGAGATTCGGAAATTCGATGATCACCGGAAACGTCGGCCGCCAGCTCCCCTCCTTGACCTGGAAGGGTCCACCGATGGCGACATAACGGCCGCCATGTTTCTGCACAGTGGCGACGACACCAGCGCGATACTGTTCCATCTTCTTCTCATCGCTCGTGGCGAGAACATCGACGATCACAAAGGCGGGCATGAGAGTCCCCTCGTTTGAGCTAGTGTTTCAGTCCGAACACGACGATGCTGGCATTCACCTTGGGCGTGGGCCAGATCGGAGAGGTGGCGCCAGCCGCGACGGCGATGCGCTGCTGATCGTTCACGACGTAGCTCACCACGCCGCCCGCCACCGCGCCGTCGAGCTGGGTCGACCACAACTGCTGGCCGCTGGCTTTGTCGAGTGCATAGACATGGCCGGCGATATCACCAAAAAACACGAGGCCGCCTGCTGTCGGCGTCACGCCGGAAAGGACCGGCGCCGGCGTCCTCATGCGCCAGCGGACTTCGCCAGTGTCGGCATCGATCGCGCTCAGCCACCCGCCGAAGTGCTCGGGCGGATCCATCTTGCCGAAGATGTTCGGTTCCTGCCCCCCGGTCCAGGGTTGTCCGACGGCGGCGTTCTTGACCACGGCCTCCGGTTTTACCCAGACGGTCGAACACCAGTCGACCGAGCCCGTGAGCGCCAGATTCGTTTCCGGATCGTACGCAGGGCCATTCCACTCGCTGCCTCCCTGTGTGCCGGGGCAGAAGCGCGTGCCGTTCTCGCTCAGCGGCGCTTTGTCGTTTTCAATCGTGGTAATGGGCGTGCGAAACACGCGTCGGCCGCTCGCCAGGTCGTAGCCATAAAGGTGGCCGTCCTTTGGCGCCTCCAGGAGGCGGTGCTGCCCGGCGCGGGTGGTCGTGAGGACCGGCGCCGAAGAAACGTCCCAGTCGTGAAAGTCCTCGGACGCCAGCTGGTAGTGGGCGCGATAGGCTCCAGTGCGCGCATCGAGCACGACGACCGAATTGGTGTAGAGGTTCTCTCCCGGGCGGAGCGATGACACGAAGTCGGGGGCCGGGTTGCCGCCCGGCACGTAGAGGAGCCCGCGGCCCGCATCGAGCGTGTACGAGGTCCAGGTTGCTCCTCCCGTGATCGGCACATCGGGCTTGTTTCCCCAGGACTTGTCGCGCGCAGCCTCGTGTGCCGCGGATGACCGAGTGCTGTCCTTGGGCGAAGGATTTTCCCGCGGCACCAGATAGAACTCCCACACCACCTTGCCCGTAGGTGCGTCGAGCGCGTACATGCGGCCCTTGACGCCATAGGAATCACCACCGGCGTTGCCGATGAAGACGAGTCCGGACCAGGCAATGGGCGCGGCGGGTACGCCCTCACCCTTCTTGCTGTCTGCGATGCGGGTCTCCCACAGCCGCCGGCCACTCGCTGCCTCGTATGCGACTACGCGACCATCCTGCAGGCCGCGAAACAGCCGACCCTCGAGGTACGCCACGCCGCGATTGGTGCGAAAGAAGGTTTGAGCGTCCTCGTGCACGCGCCAGCGTTCCTGACAGGTGCCCGCATCGAGCGCGAAGGTGTCAGTGTCGGTGGTGCCGTAAAGCACGCCCTCGATGACGAGCGGGCCGGTCTGAAAGCTCAGCTGGTCGCGCGTGTCGTAGCTGCACACGATGCCCAACTGGGCCACGTTGTCGCGGGTCACCTGCGAGTGCGGAGCGAAGCGCTCCGAGGTGAGCGTGCGGTTGTAGCTCGGCCAGTCTGCGTCGCCGGCGGCGAGCGCTATGGCGATGGGCAGCAGGGCGCCCGCGAGGGCAAGGAGACGCGCATAGCTCATGGCTTCCACTCCTCGCCGGTGATCGGGTGATGGTAGTGGAATGGGACCACGCTCGTCTCCGGCCACGCGTACGGCATCTCGGCCAGGATCTCATCGGGACCGATGGGGTTATCCGGGAACGTTTTTTCGAACGGCGGCAGATGGCCCGTGCTGTGGGCCCAGCCTTGCTCGTAAGGCGCCTGCCAGCGGCCAATGTAGTCGAGCAGTTTGATCTTCCAGACCCCGCCCTCCCTGACGTAGACATTCTCATAGATGCCCCCACCCCAGAACTGCTGGGGCATGTGCTCGAGCGGCTCGGGCTTCTTGTCGTGGTAGCCGATCATGTTGAGGGCGCGAAAGCGTGCACGCGCCGAGCGCCGGTTGGGTGCGATCGTCACCACGTCCTGCATCTGCAGGTGGTCGAGGAGAAATCCGTATACCGGCCCGTTATGTCCCTTGGTGAAAGTCTTGCGAAACCAGTCGCAGTACAGGCGCCGCACGCCCGCGCGGCCCTTGTACAGGCCGTTGAGGAAACGAACCGCACCGTCTTCGGCGAACAGGGCGCAGGCCTCGTCGTACAGGCACATGTCGATGTAGTAGCCGTAGATGAAGTGCAGGCAGCGCACGGCATGCACGTCTTCCATCACGCCGAGCTGGTGGGTCAGCCGCTCCACTTTCGCTTCGAGGGCCTTGAGCGCGTCGTTTGTTGCCATCGTTGATCTCGCCTCGCTGGATTGGCTGCCGCCGTGTCACGGCGCCGGTGCAAGATGCGGCCGGCGCGATTTTGCGTCAACAGCCGCCTTCGTCTAGCCTTCGACGCCGCGATGGAGACTGCACTGCGCTTCGGCCCGGACTATTACCGGCGTTACTACGGCAGCGCCCGCACTGCCGTCACTTCGCGCCGCGAGATGGCCAGGCGCGGTGAGTTCATCGCGGGCTTCGCCCGCTATCTCGATCTGCCGATCCGCTCGATTCTCGATGCGGGCTGCGGCATGGGCTGGCTGCGTGCACCGCTGCGCCGCCGCTTCCCTCGTGCGCGTTACGTTGGACTGGACGTGAGCCCATACCTGTGTCGGCGCTTTGGCTGGGTGCAGGGATCGATCGCCAGCCACCGGCCGCGTACGCCGTATGACCTGGTGATCTGTTACGACGTGCTGCAATACCTCGATGATCGCGAGGCCAGGCGCGCCATGTCGAATCTCGCGCGCCTCACCCGTAGGGTGCTCTATTTTAGTGCACTCACGCGAGAAGACTGGGAGCAGCATTGTGACCAGACCTGCACCGACAGCGCGGTCTTCCTGCGTCCGGCCGCTTGGTATCGCGAACGCCTGAGCCGCCGCTTCCTTCCCCTGGGCGGGGGCATGCACCTCAAGCGCGGTGTCGTGGCGCAGCTCTGGGAGCTCGAGCGCTGAAGCTCAGGCGGGGCGCACCTTCTGGTGCGCCGGCCGGTTGTAGCAGTTGTCGAGCCACTGTTTGAGCTTCGGGTAGGGCGCAACGTCGACCCTGACCATGGCTGCGAGCCCGAGGACCGCGGCGACATTGAGGTCGGCGATCGTGAACTTCGCACCGAGCAGGTAAGGGCGATCCTTGAGATGGTTGTTGAGTACCGTGAGGCGCGGCACGAGGGCTTCGTGCGCCTCCTTGACTCGCTCGGGACTCTTCTGGCCCTCGGGCGCAAACATCTGCTGGTACAGCAAGGTGATGAGATGCGGCTCGACCTCGTTGGCTCCCCAGAAGCTCCACTGGAGCGCGTGCGCCTCGCCGGCCTCGGTCGTCGGCCACAGGTCCTTGCCGTACTTGCGGGCGAGGTAGAGGTTGATCGCCATCGATTCGAACAGCTTCAGATCGCCGTCCACCAGCGCGGGAATCCTGCCGTTGGGGTTGATCGCCAGGAACTCGGGCCGGTCGTTCTCGCCCTTGTTGATGTCGATCGGGACGAGCTCATAAGGCACGCCGATCTCTTCCAGCGCCCACAGGCAGCGGTTGGCGCGGGAACGCACTTGGCCATAGATCTTGATCATGTGATGAGCTCCGGGAGCAGTGGTGCAAGGAATTGCGAGGATGTCGTAGGATCGCGCGAGTTCATGGCGACTGCAACGCGTGCAGCAAAGGCTGCCCCGGCATCGGGAGTCGAGCGATGACCACGGATACCCCTTCACGCCTGAGCACGAACGACGGCAGCGCCTACGGGCGGCCGGCGCAGCATTCCAACCGCCTCCTGACGGAAGTGGGACCGGGCACGCCGTGCGGCGAGCTCATGCGTCGTTACTGGCAGCCGATCGCGGTCTCCAGCAAGGTCGGCGATCTGCCGAGGAAAGTGCGCATCCTCGGTGAGGATCTGATCCTGTTTCGGGACAAGAAGGGCCGGCCGGGGTTGGTCTACCCGCGCTGCATGCATCGGGGCACCTCTCTTTTTTACGGGCGGGTCGAGGAGGAGGGTATCCGCTGCTGCTATCACGGCTGGCTGTTCGACGTCGAAGGCCGCTGCCTCGACCAGCCGTGCGAGCCCGATGGCGGCCGGCACCGTGAGGCCGCGCGCCAACCCTGGTATCCGCTCGAGGAGCGCTACGGGCTGATCTTTGCCTACATGGGTCCGCCGGCGAAGAAGCCGGTGCTGCCGCGCTATGACAACCTCGAGACGGTCGCACCGGGCCTGGTGCTATGGGCGGAAGTCGGCGGGTTCGGGTCGACGGGCGACGCCAGCCTCGCGGTGCTGCCCTACAGCTGGCTGCACATGAATGACAACGTCATGGACCCGTTTCACGTACACGTGCTGCATTCGACTATCAGCGGCATCCAGTTCCATGAACAGTTCGCGCTGCTGCCGAAGGCGGATTTCGTCTACGCCGATCACGGCGTGTGCTACTCCGCCGTGCGCCAGCTCGGCGAGGGTCGCGAGGTGGATCGGGTCTCCTCCTGGCTCATGCCGAACATCATGAGCGTGCCTGACATCGGCATGCAGGCTGGGCAGTCGAGCGGCATCTCCTGGGTCGTGCCGGTCGATGATTCACACTACGTGCAGGCGTTCGCGATGAAGCTGCCCAAGGATCAGTCATTCTGGGAGATGCGTCTGAAAGGCAAGACCTGGGGCGAGATGACGGAGGAAGAGCACCAGCGCAGCCCCGGAGACTATGAGGCGCAGGCCGGACAGGGGCCGATCTCGCTGCACTCCGAAGAGCACCTCGTGACCAGCGACCGCGGCATCATGATGCAACGGCGGCTGCTCGCGCAGCAGATGGACGTCGTGGCCAAAGGCGGCGATCCGCTCGGCGTCAACTTCGATCTCGAGCGCGCGCTGGTGAAGATTCGCTCTGGCAACTTCTATCGCGCGTCTCGTGCCGCCGGCTGATCGAGATGCCGATTAGACCGGCTGCTTGAGCACGCTGACGACGCGCGGCTCGAGGTAGCCCTTCAGCCCGAGCGCGGAATACTGGCGGCCGATCCCGGATTCCTTGGCGCCGCCGAACGGAATGTTCGCTGCCGTCGCGCGATGCTGATTGACCCAGGCCGTGCCGACCTCGAGGCGCGCCGCAATCCGGGCCGCGCGTTCCGGGTCCTTGCTCCAGACCGAGCCGCTGAGGCCGTAGCGCGTGTTGTTGGCGCGGCGTAGGGCGTCATCGACATCGCGGAACTTGAGCACTGGCAGGATCGGGCCGAACTGCTCCTCAGCAACAAGCGGGCTGTCCTCTGCGATATCGGTCACGACGGTGGGAGTGATGAAGTAACCGGGCCCCTTCGGCGCTTCACCACCCGCCAGGATGTGCGCGCCGCGACGGCGCGTGTCCTCGAGGATGGCGAGGACGCGCTCGTATTGCTCGCGATTCTGGATCGGGCCCATCTGAGTCGTGGGATCGAGTCCGTCGCCGAGCTTGACCTTGCGCGCCTCCGTGGCGAGCGCCTCGCTGAGTGCAGCATGAATGCTCTCGTGCGCGTAGATGCGCTTGATGGCCATGCAGACCTGGCCGCTGTTGACGAATGCGGCGAAAAACAACTTCGGTGCCACCACTTTGACGTCGACATCGTCGAGCACGATCGCGGCGTCGTTGCCGCCGAGCTCGAGCGTAATGCGCTTGAGATTGCCCGCGGCACTCGCCATGACCTTCTTGCCGGTCTCGACCGAGCCGGTGAAGGAAATCTTGTCGATACCGGGATGTCGGGTCATCCACTCACCGAGCTCATCGCCGCCGGCCAGGATGTTGAGCACGCCGCGCGGAAAGATCTCGCGCGCGAGCTCACCGAGCCGGAGCGTGCTGAGCGGCGTGTATGGCGAAGGCTTGAGCACCACCGTGTTGCCGGTATAGAGGGCGGAAGTGAGCGGCCCTGCGGCCAGGTTGATGGGCGCATTCCACGGCGTGATGATGCCGACGACGCCGAGCGGAAAGTAATGGAGCTCGACCCGCCGCTGCGCATCCTCGACCAGGATCTCGGTCTCGATGGCGATGCGCGTCATCCCCTCCGACTGGGCGAAGGCGCGCCCGATTTCATCGCGGGCCTGCGACAGAGGCTTGCCCTGTTCGCGCGTCAGGAGCTCCGCGAGTGAGTCCTGGTGGGTGCGCAGGGTTTCGCCCAGGCGCCGGAGCAATGCCGCGCGCTCCTCATAAGACATGCGGGACCACGAATCGAACGCGCGGCGGGCGGCGGCGACCGCCTGGTCGAGCTGGGCCTGGTTCGCGCTCGGTGCGCGCGCAAACACCCGCGCGGTGGCGGGATTGATGACCTCGAGCGCGGCCTCACTCCCGACAAGCTCGCCATCGATGAGCTGGGAGAAATCGCTGCGGACCGAACCTTGTTCACTCATGGCAGATTGTCTCGGCTGGGGTCAGTGCTACGATACCAAATCCAATGATTCCGACCTGCAAAGCGCCCGATCCGAACACGCGCAAGCCGAAGTACACGCCGCCCCCGGGCGCGTGCGATGCGCACTGTCATATCTTCGGCCCGGGAAGCAAGTACCCCTACGCGCCGGATCGCACATACACGCCGCCGGACGCACCTCTGGAGAAATTCAGGGAGCTGCAGAAGATCCTCGGCCTGGAGCGGGCAGTGCTGGTCAATGCCAGCTGCCACGGCCGCGACAACACGGTCATCCTCGACGCGATCGCACAGAGTGGCGGGCGCTATCGGGGTGTCGCCAACGCTGACGATTCGTTCACTGAGCGGGATTTCGAACGCCTGCATGCGGGCGGATGCCGTGGGGTACGCTTCAATTTCGTCAAGCACCTGGGCGGCGTGCCGGACATGGACGAGTTCCGGCATGTCATCGAGCGCGTCAAGCCGCTCGGCTGGCACGTGGTCCTGCACTTCGATGCCTCGGACCTGGTTGAATTCGATGCAATGCTGCACCGGCTGCCGGTGCCTTTCATCATCGATCATATGGGACGCGTGCCAACTCGCGACGGTCTGCAGCAGGAGCCGTTTCGACGCCTGCTCGATCTCGCGCGCAATCACCAGGACTGCTGGGTGAAGATCTGCGGCGCGGAACGCATCTCGAGTGCGGGCCCGCCCTTCACCGACGCGGTGCCGTTCGCGCAGGAGCTGATCCGCGCGGCGCCGGATCGCATCCTGTGGGGTACGGACTGGCCGCACCCGAATATCTCGCGCCACATGCCCAACGACGGTGATCTCGTCGATCTGATTCCGCTCATGGCGCCGGATGCCGTCATGCAGAAGCGCATCCTGGTGGATAACCCGCGCCGCCTGTATGGCTTCGAGGACTGAATACAATGAAGCAAACGCTCAAGGATCCGGACTACATTCCCGGCCCTGGCACGCCAGAAGAATTCAACGATATCCCCGGCACCACGCTGTTCGACATGCAGCGCTCCCGTCAGGGCTATCACCTCAACATGTTCTGCATGTCGCTGATGAAGCCTGAGAACCGCGCCGAGTTTCGCGCCAATGAGGCCGCGTACCTGCAGAAGTTTCCCATGTCACCCGGTCAGCGTGAGGCGGTGCTGAAGCGCGATTGGAACCGCATGATCGAGCTCGGCGGCAACATCTATTTCCTCGCCAAGCTCTTTTCCTCGGACGGCCTGTCGTTCCAGCACGTGGCGGCGCTGATGACGGGCTCCACGCAGCAGGAATACGCCGACCTGATGCTGCGAGGCGGCCGGTCGGTCGAAGGTAACCGGAGCAAGTCAGGGCGAAAGTCCGGGCGCAGCCAGTCGGAGCGCAAACAGCGTGGCTAGAATCATCGCAAGCGTGAATTGCTCACATGTGCCGGCGATCGGTGCGGCAGTCGACCTCGGCAAGACGCAGGAGCCTTACTGGGCGCCGATCTTCAAGGGCTTCGAGCCTTCGAAGAAATGGATCGCCGACCTCAAGCCGGACGTCATCATCCTCGTTTACAACGACCACGCCTCCGCATTCTCGCTCGAGATCATTCCGACTTTTGCACTCGGCTGCGCCGCGGAGTTTCCGCCGGCTGACGAGGGCTGGGGACCACGGCCGGTACCGATGGTGAAGGGTCACTCCGAGCTCGCGTGCCACATCGCGCAATCGGTGATTCTCGACGAATTCGATCTCACCATCGTCAACAAGATGGACGTCGATCACGGCCTCACGGTGCCGCTGTCGCTCATGTTCGGCCAGCCGAAGGAATGGCCGTGCCAGGTGATCCCGCTGCCGGTCAACGTCGTGCAGTATCCGCCGCCGACGGGCCACCGCTGCTACCACTTCGGCAAGGCGATCCGCAAGGCCGTAGATTCGTACCCCGAGGATCTGAGAGTTGTGATCTTCGGTACCGGCGGCATGTCGCATCAGCTACAGGGTCCACGAGCGGGCCTGATCAACCGCAAGTTCGATATCAACTTTCTCGACAAGCTGGTCAAGGATCCGGTCGCCCTCACGAGGATTCCGTTCCTCGAATACGTTCGGGAAGCGGGTTCCGAGGCCATCGAAATGGTGATGTGGCTGATCTCGCGCGGCGCGCTCGACGACAAAGTGCGCGAGATCTATCGCTTCTATCACGTGCCGTGCTCGAACACCGCGCTCGGTCACATCATTCTGGAGAATGCGGGAAGAGCGCCCGCCAAAATGCAAGAGAAGGGAGCCGGGAAGAAAGTGGCGAAGAAGGGCGCAAAGAAGAGGGCAGCGCGATGAAAGTGTGCATGGCGGGGCAGGGCGCCTTCGGCGTCAAACACCTGGAGGCGATGCAGAAGATCGCGGGCATCGAAGTCGTCACGCTCGCGGGCGGCAGCGCCGATTCCACCGCAGAAGTGGCGAAGAAATTCTCCATTCCGCACTGGAGTACGAATCTCGCCGAATGCCTGGCGCGACCGGGCGTCGAAGCCGTGATCCTGGCGACACCCACGCAGATGCACGCGCAGCAGACCGAGCAGTGCCTGCGTGCCGGCAAGCACGTGCAGGTGGAGATCCCGATGGCGGACAACCTCGCTGACGCCGAGCGCGTGGTGCGCCTGCAGAGGGAAACGGGTCTCATCGCCATGGCCGGCCACACGCGCCGCTTCAATCCGAGCCACCAGTGGATTCACAAACGCATCCAGGCGGGTGAGCTCAGGATCCTGCAGATGGATGTGCAGACGTATTTCTTCCGGCGCACGAACATGAACGCGCTCGGCAAGCCGCGCAGCTGGACCGACCACCTGCTGTGGCACCACGCTTGCCACACCGTCGACCTGTTTCAGTATCAGACGGGAGAAACGGCCTCCGAAGTGTTCGCGCTACAGGGTCCGATTCACCCGCAGCTTCGCATCGCGATGGACATGAGCATCGGCATGAAAATCCCGTCGGGGGCCCTCTGCACGCTGTCACTGTCATTCAATAACGACGGGCCGCTGGGCACGTTCTTCCGCTACATCTGCGACAACGGTACGTACATCGCCCGCTACGACGAGCTGGTCGATGGCAAGAACAACCCCATCGATGTCACCAAGGTCGACGTATCGATGAACGGCATCGAGTTGCAGGATCGCGAGTTTTTCGCGGCGATTCGTGAGAAACGCGAGCCGAACGCGAGCGTGAGGCAAGTGCTGCCCGCCATGCAGACGCTCGATCGCCTGGAGCGCAGCCTGAAGCGCTAGCGGAGCTGGAACGCTTGATCGACCGTCTGACACCACCGAGGCTCCCGCCAATCGCTATGGAGGGTGGGGCGATGTGGCTCTCGGCGTGGCATCGCTACACACCGATGCGGCACCGTCGGGTGCTGGTCCTTTCGCTGACGCGTCAGCCGTCCAGGATTTTCATCATCCCCGGCGGGTGGCGCTCGCCGTGAACCGCGAGCCGCTGGACCAATGCGGCCAGTTCCGTGTGCTCGGCCTTGGTTAGCACGACGTCGAGCGCGCCGAGATTGTCAGCGAGGTGCTGGCGGGTCTTCATCCCGGGAATCGGGAGAATGTCATCGCCCGCAGCCAGCACCCAGGCGAGGGCCAGCTGCGCGAGCGAGCAGCCCTTGCGCTGGGCGAATTCCGCAACCGCATGCGTGATCAACGCATTGTGCCCGGCATTCGCGTCCTGGAAACGCGGCTGCTGGCGCCGGTTATCGTCGGCGGGCAGATCCTGCAGGCTGCGGAAATTGCCGGCCAGAAAGCCGCGCCCGAGAGGACTGTAGGCGACGAAGCCGACCCCCAGCTCGCGGCAGGTGGCGAGCACCCCTTGTTCGGGTTCGCGGGACCAGAGCGAGTATTCGCTCTGTACCGCCGCGATCGGATGCACGGTGCAGGCGCGCCGCAGGGTGCGTTCGCTGCACTCCGACAGGCCGATATGACGGATCTTCCCGCTTTCGATCAGTTGCGCCAGGGAACCGACCGATTCCTCGATCGGCACCGTGCGATCGATCCGGTGCAAGTAGAAAAGGTCGATGTGCTCGACGCCGAGGCGCGTCAGGCTTGCATCCACAGATGCGCGGACGGCTTCGGGGCGGTTGTCCGCGAGGACGGTACCGTCGGCGGCACGGGTGATGCCGTACTTTGAGGCCAGGAACACCGACTCACGCCTGCCGCGGATGCACGCGCCCACGAAGCGCTCGTTCTCGCCGCTCTGATAGCTCGCGGCGGTATCCAGGTGATTCATGCCCCGGTCGAGTGCCTCAAGCAGCGTGGCACGCGATTCGGTATCGTTGCGGGCGCCGTACCAGCCCACAAGGCCCATGCAGCCAAAGCCCAAGGCTGGCAACCGCACACCGGTCTGACCCAGGGATCGCCTCAACATGAAATTCTCCGATTGATTTCGACTTGGCTGGGCTGGTAAGAAGTAAAAGATACATGATCATCGACTGCCACGGTCATTACACGACGGCCCCCGGGGAGCTGCAGAAGTACCGCGATAGCCAGATCGCAGGGCTGAAGGACCCAGCACACCGTCCGGCTCCCGCGAACCTGCGCATCACGGACGATCAGATCCGGGAGAGCCTGGAAGGCGCACAGCTCAAGTTCCAGCGCGAGCGTGGCACCGACCTCACGATCTTCTCGCCGCGCGCCTCCGCGATGGCGCACCACGTAGGCAACGAAGTCACGAGCCTCAACTGGTCGCGGGCCTGCAATGACCTGATCCACCGTGTCTGCGCGCTCTATCCGTCTAACTTCGTCGGCGTGTGCCAGCTGCCACAGTCACCCGGAGTGGCGCCCGGAAACAGTGCGTCCGAGCTCGAGCGTTGCGTGCGCGAGCTTGGCTTCATCGGCTGCAATCTCAATCCAGACCCTTCCGGTGGGCATTGGAACTCGCCGCCGCTCACCGACCGTCACTGGTACCCGCTGTACGAGAAGATGGTCGAGCTCGACGTCCCGGCGATGGTGCACGTGAGCTCCTCGTGCAATCCGAACTTTCACGCGACCGGCGCGCACTACATCAATGCCGATACGACCGCGTTCATGCAGTTCCTGACCTCGGACCTGTTCAAGGACTTCCCTACGCTCCGGTTCATCATCCCGCACGGTGGTGGTGCGGTCCCGTATCATTGGGGACGGTATCGGGGCCTGGCGCAGGACATGAAGCGCCCGCCGCTCAAGGAGCTGCTGCTCAACAATGTGTTCTTTGATACCTGCGTCTACCACCTGCCGGGGATCGAGTTGCTGTTCAAGGTGATCCCGATCGAGAACATCCTATTCGGTTCCGAGATGGTGGGAGCGGTGCGCGGAATAGACCCGCAGACCGGTCACTACTATGACGACACCAAGCGTTATATCGATGCGCTATCGTTGGATGAGGTGAGCCGGCGCAAGGTCTTCGAGGACAACGCCGGGCGTGTGTACCCGCGCATCAAGAGCCTCTTATAAGGAGTGACGCCGCAATGCCAGACTCCTCTTCGCTGCTGCTGACACCGGGCCCAGGCGTCCACGACGGCGCCTCCCGGTATACCCGGCGCGAATTCATCAAGCGGGTGATCGCGACCGGTGCGGTGGCTTCGGCCGCTACGTATGTCTACAGCGGTCTGAGCGGATGCAGCCGCAAAGCCAAGCTCGCCGGCGGTGTCGAGCGGCTGGTTTCGCTCAACGTTAACGGCCAGGTACGCCGCGTTGATGTCCTGCCGCAGGAAACGCTGGCAATGACGCTGCGTTACAAGCTGGGCCTTACCGGCACCAAGCTCGGTTGCGATCGCGCCGAGTGCGGCGCCTGCACCGTGCTGATCGACGATGTCTCGCATTATTCGTGCTCGACGCTCACGCACAGCGTGCGCGCCCGCAAGATCGTGACCGTCGAAGGGCTCGCCGGCCCCAATGGCGAGCTGCATCCGGTGCAGCAGGCCTTCGTCGATGAGCTCGGTCCGCAGTGCGGCTTCTGCACTCCCGGGCAGGTGATGGCGGCGGTGGCGCTGCTCAAGCAGAACCCCAAACCGACGCGCGAGGAGGCGAGGATGGCGATGTCCGGCAATCTCTGCCGCTGCGGTGCCTACGACAACTACCTCAACGCGGTCATGCGTGCGGCGGGAGGCTGAGATGACCTACAAGCTCATCGGCAAGGATTTCACGCCGCACGACGTCGTGGCGAAGGTCACCGGCGAGGCAAAGTATTCGGAAGATTTCCGCGCGGATGGCATGGTGTTCTGCCGCCTGCTGCTCAGCCCGATGCCGCACGCGCGGGTGCGCAGCATCGATGCTTCCGAGGCGCTCAAGATGGAAGGCGTATTCGGCATTCTGACGCCGGATGACGTCACACCGCAGCCGGATCCTTTGCCACCGCTTCTGGCCAAGGAGCCCGCCTATGTCGGCCAGCCCATCGTCGCTGTCGCTGCCGCGGATGAGACCACGGCGCAGGATGCCATCGAGAAGATCAAGGTCGACCTCGAGCCGTTGCCCTTCACGGTCGATCCGCTGCAGAGCCTGTTCCCGGGCGGGCCCAATGCGCGCTCGGATGGCAATGTCGGAATGGTCTTCCCGCCACCCTCGCCGGTTCCTTCGGTGCCGTTGCAGACGCTCAAATGGAGCGCGGCGGATTTCGCCAAGGCGAGCGAAGGACAGCTGCCGCTTGGCAAGGCGACGGAAGAGTGGACGTACGGCGACGTCGAGGCCGGTTTCGCCAAGGCGAAACTCGTCATCGACGAGACCTTTGTCACCTCGAGCATCTCCCACCACAGCATGGAGCCGCGTTCCTGCCTCACGTACTGGCAGAACGGCAAGTGTTTCGTGCACGGTTCCTCGCAGAGCCACACTTTCATCATTCCGCAGCTCGCCCAATACATCGGTATCAAGCCCGAGGATGTCGTGCTGATCGCCGAATACTGTGGCGGTGGTTTCGGCTCGAAAGGCAATGCCTATCCCGTGATGGCGATTCCGGCGCTCATGTCGAAGAAGCTCGGCAAGCCAGTGATGATGCGCATCAGCCGCGCCGAGGAATATTTCGTCGGTTTCGGGCGCAGCGGCTTCCAGGGTCGCATCAAGCTCGGGTTCCGTGCCGATGGCCGGCTGCTGGCGGCGGACCTCTTCATCGTGCAGGACAGCGGGGCGCACACTGGATTTTGGGACTTTCGCAACGCTGGGGATGCCGTGTCGCTCGTGTACCAGCCGCTCGCGATGCGTTGGCGCGGAGTACCTGTCTACACGAATACTCCGACCCGGACCGCTCAGCGCGGGCCGGGCTACAACCAGACCTTTAGCGCCATCGAGCCGCTGATAGACCGTGCGGCCCGCGAGCTGGGCATCGACCGCCTCCAGATGCGCCTGATCAATGATCCGCAGAACGGGTCGAAATTCGGTTCACAACAGAGGCCGGTGTCGAGCTGCTTCCTGAAGGATGCGCTCGCCAAGGGAGCGGCGCGCTTCAAGTGGGATGAGAAGAAGAAGCTCAGCGGCCAGCGCCAGGGCTCGAAGGTGACCGGGGTCGCAGTGGCGCAGTCCTACCACCCGGCCGGCTTCTTTGGCTTTCGACGGCCTGGTGCGCATCACGCCCGACGGCAAGCTACACATTCACAACGGCGTCGGCAATCTCGGCACGTTCTCGCACTCGTCTACGGCACGAATCGCGGCCGAGGTCCTCAAGTGCGACTGGGACAACTGCATCCTGGAACGGGGCGACAGCCGCAAGCACTTGCCGTGGAACCTCGGCCAGTTCGGCAGCAATACGTCCTACACGATGAGCCGCACGAACTACGTGGCGGCGATGGATGCAGTAGGCAAGCTGAAAGAGATTGCCGCGAAGGATCTCGGCGGCAAGGCGGAGGATTACGACATCGATGGCACGAAGGTCTTCGCGAAGTCGAATCCGTCGAAGAGTCTGACCTATGCTGCCGCCGCGCAGCGTGCGATCGATCTCGGCGGCAAGTACAGCGGCAAGGAAATGCCCGAAGACATCAACCCGATCACCAAGGCATCGGTCACCGCTCTCGCAGGCACGGGTCTCATCGGTGTCGCCAAGGACAACCTGCCGGTAGCTGGCGCGCCGTCAGCATTCGTGGCCGCGTTCATCCAGATCGAGCTCGACGTCGAAACCGGACAACACCGCATAGTTGATTACGTGGCGGTCGGCGATTGCGGCACGGTGATTCATCCGCGAGGCCTGGAGACGCAGATCAAAGGAGGCGCGGCGCAGGGATTCGGCATGGCCAGCCTGGAGCATCTCGTGTACGACCCGCAGAACGGCCTGCCGGCAACGGTCGGACTGCATCAGGCCAAGCCGGCCACGTACCTCGACATGCCGCTGCAAATGCACGCGGAGGGTGTCGACAAACCTGATCCATCGAGTCCCCTGGGCACGAAGGGCATCGGCGAGCCGCCGCTCGGCGCCGCGGGGGCGGCGCTGCTGTGCGCGATCTCCGATGCGCTCGGCGGACACGTCTTCAACCGCACGCCGGTGTCGCCCGACATGATCGTCAACTTCACAGCGGGCCGCGCCCAGTCGCACAAGCCGCTGCAGGTCAATACCTTTTAGGAGGGCACGAAATGTTGCGCGACATGATGCCGCAGTTCGAGCTCTACCAGCCGGATACGCTCGAGAACGCGCTCAACCTGGCGAAAGAGCTCGACGACAAGGCCTGGATCATGGCTGGCGGGTACGACAGCCTGGACTGGTTCAAGGATCGCGCCAAGCGACCCTCCGCCGTGATCGACATCGGCGGTATCGCGAGTCTCAAGGGAATCAAGGAGACCGCCGACGGACTTGAGATCGGCTCGCTCACCACGCTCACGGAGATTGCGACGAATGCGCTGGTGCGTGAGAAATACTCGCTGCTCGCGAGTGCCGCGGGTCACGTGGCGAGCCCGCAGATTCGCAATGCCGGCACGCTCGGCGGAAACCTCAGCCAGGACGCGCGCTGCTGGTACTACCGTTCGGGTGTGAACTGCTATCGCGCTGGGGGCAACTCGTGTTTGGCCGACACTCCGCAGGGCCAGAATCGCGAGCACTGCCTGTATGGCGCGAACCGTTGCGTGGCCGTTACGCCCTCGGACATGGGTACCGCCGCCGTGGCACTCGATGCCCGCATGGTGGTGCGCTCCGCGACCGGCGAGAAGGTCATCCCAGCCGAGGAGTTCTTCATCGGTCCCGCGACCGACATCACGCACATGACGGTGCTCAAGAAGGGCGAGATCCTTACCGCCGTACGCTTCCCGAAGGAATGGGCGGGCGGGAAGTTCTATTTCGAGAAGGTCACCGACCGCAATGTCTGGGATTTTGCCCTGGTGAGCGTCGCCGCGGCCATGATGATCGATGGCGGCGTGATCAAGAAGATCCGTCTCGCCTGCGGTGCCGTGGAGTGCGTGCCACGCCGGCTCAAGGCCGTGGAAGAAGCCGTCACCGGCAGTCCGCAGAATGCCGACACGGCGATGCTGGCCGGTAAGACGGCGGTGCAGGGGGCAACGCCGCTCAACTTCAATCACTTCAAGATCCCGTTGATGGAAAATCTCGTACGCCGGGCGATTCGCGACGCGTAGCGCGATGCACCTGGTTCGCGTCAGCACGGACGTTTGGGGTCAGCGGGTACTCGAAGGCGTCTCCTGGGATCTCCTGCCGGTGGCCGCGACCGCGGGTGCGGCCGTCGTCATCGGCCACGCGCTCTATCTACTGCTTCGGCGCAAGCACCCGGCGGGCGTCGAGACGAGTGCAGCGGCGAGTGAACGCATCGAGCGCCATACCGGAGTCGACCGGCTGTTTCACTGGCTGACGGCCCTCAGCGTGTTGACGCTGCTGGCGACCGGCTTCTTGCCAGTGCTTGGCGTCAAGTTCCCGTGGGTCACGATTCACTGGATCACGGGCGTGCTGCTGGTGATCCTTGTTCTCTTTCACACCGTGCGCGCGGCGATCTGGCAGAGTTTGCGCACCATCGGGATCGCACTGCGCGACCTGAGGCGCACGACGCGTCCCGGCAAGTACAGCCTGGCGCAGAAGCTCATGCACGATGCTATGACCGCGGCGGTGATTGCCGTCGTAGTTACGGGCGTGCTGATGCTCCTCAAGATCGATACACCGTTCTGGAAGCGCAATCCCTACGTATTCGGCGCGGACACGTGGGGATTCATCTATGTACTGCACGGGCTGGGCGCGCTGCTCGCTCTTACGCTCGTGATCATCCATGTGTACTTCGCGCTGATCCCGGAGAACCGCATGTACTTGCGCGCCATGCTGCGCGGTTGGATGACGCGCGGCGAGGCACAGTCGCGCCACGATCCGGAGCGTTGGCCGGCATCGCAGCGATGAACTCGCCCGGACTTGCACAGCGCATCGAGTGGATCGAGGCGGGTTACGAGTACCTGCTCGCCTACGCAGCGCAGGGCCGGCGCGACGATGCGGGATCGGAGGTGCGACGCACTCTGTCGCAAATGCAGTTGGCGCTCGATGGACTGGGTGAAGTAGTCACTGCGACCTTCACCGCCACCGGCAAACCTGCCGATGGCGGCGCGTTCCTCGAGGCCGTGAGCCGCGATGCGCGCATCGCACATGGCGCCATCAGTCTCGTGCTCACTCGGTCAGCGATCAGCTCGCTCCTTGTGGACAACCTCAACGCCTCGATACACCTGCGAGCGTTGCTGACGGACCTGTTCCTGATCGATCAGGCATTGAAGGTGCCACCGGGCTGACACGCTACGCCGCCACCGTGCAGGGCTGGCCCTTGAGAGCCTGTTCCTGGTTTATCGTTTCACGTCCGCTGGGGTATCCAACGGTCTGGGGCGTAGAATCCTCTCGAGCCCCTGAAGAATCTTTGGCGTCCGCCTGATGGTTCCTGATTCTTTCTGAGCACAGCTGATGCCGGAACCAGAGGCAATAATCAATTACGAATTCAGTGACTTCCAACTGAATCTTCAGCAACGACTGCTGTTGTCCGGCGCTGACGGCCATCCGATCCGCTCGCACCCAAGGAGTTGTTCGACAAGGCCACGCAGTACGGCCACCCGGATGACTGCGAACTTCGCGACGGCAAGCTGATCTGCCGATGACCGAGATCCCGACTCTGCAGCCCGCGGAAGCAGCGCCTGCACAGCCGCTGAATACGTGGCAGCGCGTGAAGGAGCGCAAGGTCGTGCAATGGACGCTCGCGTACATCGCGCTGGCGTATGGGCTGTTGCACGGTGTAGAGCTGGTCGGTCACGCCTTCGAGTGGCCGGTCGTTGTCCCGCGCATGGCCACCTTGGTACTCGCGCTCGGGGTTCCAGTCGCGGCGCTGCTGGCCTGGTATCACGGTGATCGAGCGCAACACCGCGTGAGCGGCACGGAGCTCACGATACTCTCGGTGTTGTTCCTGGTCGGCGGAACCGTCCTGTGGATGTTGGCTCGCAACGACACAGGAACGCTCACCGGCGATCACGACCAGCCGGCGCAGTTCGGCACAATCATCCACGACGACGTCGACGCCGACGGCTGCTCCCCGTGCATCGATCGCGGTCGTACCGTTCGCGAATCTCACCGGCGAACCCGCCAAGGAGTACTTCAGCGATGGCATGGCCGAAGAGCTGATCAACACGCTGGCCGGGGTGCCGGGTCTCAAAGTACCCGCACGGACTCTTCGTTCGCGTACAAGGACCGCAACATGGACGTTCGGCAGATTGCGCATGATCTGGGCGTGGGCGCTGTGCTCGAAGGCAGTGTACGCAGCGCCGGTGAGCGCATTCGCGTGACGGCGCAGCTCGTCGATGGCAACACGGGCTACCACCTGTGGTCGCAGTCCTACGACCGCAAGTTCACCGACCTGTTCAACTCGGAAGACGCTGGCAACTGCAATCGTGCCGGCACTCAGGGTGCACATGCATGCCGAGTTGCCGTCGACGGTGAGTCAGGCGCCGCCGACCCGGATCTGGAGGCGTACGAACTCTATCTGCAGGCGCGACTCGTTGATCGGCCGACTCGGCAGTGCGGCAGAATCTGCGCGCAGCCCGAGAACTGCTGCGAAAGCGACGGCGCGCGATCCACAATTCGCGCGCGCGTTCTCTTCAATTGGGCTTACGCACCTCATTTCTTCGGCTCTGGACTTTCCGTTGACCCACAAGAACTGGTCAAAGCGGAGCAAGCGGCACGACACGCGCTGTCGCTCGACCCCGACCTGGTGGAATCGCGCGCGATCCTCGCTCGAGTCAATGCCGATCGAGGAAATTGGCTCGCTGCAAGGCGGGATTTTCAAGCGGCATTGTCACTGAATACCGAGGATCCGGCATCTACGCCGGCTTCACGATACTTCTACTGAAGTCGGACACGCCCGGCAAGCGTTGCAGGTGGCGCGTGAGACGGACCGACTGGCGCCAGGGCTTGCGGGTTTCGCGATCAACGCTGCGGGCGTCTGCCATTCTCGGCCTCGACGCGGAGCGCAGTGCGTTACGCCGACAAGGCCGTCAACCTCGGCGCCTCGCCCGATCTCCCTCTACTGCGGATCGTCTACTCGAATGCGGCGCGTCGTCGTCGCGATACTGCGAGGCTGGCGCTCAGATGGCGAAAGCACTTCCCAGGAAGTGCGCCAGTCAGGCGGCGCGGATGCCGTCGAAGTCATCTACGCGGCTTTGGGCGACGCCAGCAAGAAGGCGCCGCGCTCGACGCATTACGAGAGCTGCGCGCCAACTCCGCTGGAATGGATTCGAGCCTGATGGTCGTGCTCTCGACCCAATGGTGCACGATGCTCGGCGCGCTCGATCCTGCATACGACGTGGCAAATGAGGGCCTGGACAGGTTCCGGCGCTCCGGCACGATTGGCGGCAGTTGGGGCGGGCTGTGGATACCCGAGATGCGGCCCTTCAGGCAGGATCCCCGCTTTCAGGCACTCGCAGATCGACTGGGCCTGATCGAGTACTGGAAGCAGTACGGTCCGCCTGACAATTGTGAGCTGCGCGACGGCAAGCTGATCTGCCACTAAGAAGAAATCCGAAGGAGAACAGCATGAATAGAGAGCTGTGTTACCTGGCATTGGTCACCGCGTTCACGGGACTGCTGTGGGTGCCGTACATCCTCGATCGGATTGCCGTGCGGGGTGTGAAGGACACAGTGGGATATCCGGAGAACCCCAAGCCGCAATCAGCCTGGGCTCAGCGCCTGATCAAGGCGCACGCGAACGCGGTAGAGAATCTGGTCGTGTTCGCGACGCTGATCCTGGTGGCGCAGGCCCTGGGTGTGAGCAACGCTGCGACTGCAACGGCTGCCATGGTCTACTTCTGGGCCCGCGTCGTGCACGCGGGCGCGTACACCTTCGCGCTACCGTGGGTGCGGACGCTTGCCTTTCGCGCGTCGGTTTCTGTGCGCAGGCCACGGTGGCGTGGCAGATCTACGTGCTGGCGCACTGACTGCGGCACTGACCGCAGAAGTTTCCCAACCGCGTCTACTGGGGCGTTGCCCACGTCCACACCGGCTACTCCTTCGACTCGGGAATGTTCGGGGTAACGACTGACCCCCGACGATCTCTTCAGGGTTGCCAGGGGCGGGGAAGTCGTCCTCGACAACGGCCAGCGCTTCAAACAGGACCGGCCGCTGGACTGGGTCTCCATCACCGACCATGCCGAGTACATGGGCATCTCCGATCAGATTCGCGCCGGCAGCCCCGAGCTGCTCGCCAACCCGCAGGGCAAGCGCTGGTACGAGATGTCCAAGGACGAGCCCGCAGAAGGGTGTCGAAGCCGCCATCGAAGCGGTCGTCTCCATGCAGACCGGCAAGCCGGTGTTCGACGCCAGCAAACTCACGGCCGCGGCCTGGGCGCACGCCACCGCGGCAGCCGAGAAGTGGAACCAGCCGGGCGTCTTCACCACGCTGCACGGCTTCGAGTGGACTTCCGCGCCCGGCGGCAACAACCTTCATCGCACCGTCGTCTTCCGCGACAACGCGGATCGCGTGAAACAGGTCGTTCCCTTTTCCACCTTCGACAGCCAGGATGCTGCAGGACCTCTGGAAGTACATGGACGCGTACGCGAAGAAGACGGGCGGCCAGGTGCTCGCCATCCCGCACAACAGCAACATGAGCAACGGTCAGATGTATCAAACGGAAACCTTCGGCGGAAAGCCGATGGACAAGGCCTATGCCGAGGCGCGCGCCAGCCACGAGCCGCTCTTCGAGGCGACGCAGATCAAGGGTGACAGCGAGACCCATCCCGACCTCTCGCCGAACGACGAGTTCGCCAATTTTGAGAAATGGTGGGACGTGAACGTTCAAAAAATGGAGCCGGCGGAGAAAGCGCGCTCCACGGCAACTACGTCCGCTCGGCGCTCAAGCTGGGACTGGAGCTGGACGCCAAGCTCGGAGCCAACCCCTACAAGGCCGGCCTGATCGGCGGCAACGATGCCCATATCGGCGTGGTCACCACGCGGGAGGACAACTTCTTCGGCGAGTTTGCCAACGGATTGCCGTCGCCGGAGCGTTGGAAGACCCCGCTCGTGATGAAGCAACAATGACCCGAAGAAAGGGCCGTTGGTGTCGGTCTGGGGTGAACACGCCGCGGGCCTGGGCGGCGTGTGGGCGCGCGAGAACACCCGCGAGGGGATCTGGGACGCGCTCAAGCGCAAGGAAGTCTACGCCACCACGGGCGACCGGCCGGTCGTACGCGTGTTCGCGGGCTGGGACTTCGTGCCGGCGGACCGCGATCGCCCCGACCCGACTTCGCGGCGAACGGCTACGCCCACGGCGTGCCGATGGGTGGTGATCTCAGCAAGGCGCCGGCCGGCAAGCGGCCCGTCTTCATGGTCTACGCGATGCGTGATCCGGGTGGTCCCAACCTCGACCGCATCCAGGTCATCAAGGGCTGGCTCGGCAAGGACGGCAAGACGCAGGAGCGCATCTTCGACGTGGCGGTCTCCGGCGGGCGCAAGATCGGCCCGGATGGCCGCTGCAAGACCCCGGTCGGCAGCACCGTGGACGTGGCGAACGCGACCTACACCAACACCATCGGCGCCGCGACGCTGTCGGCGTACTGGAAGGACCCGGCGTTCGATGCGACGGAGCGCGCGTTCTACTACGTGCGCGTGATCCAGATCCCGTCGCCGCGCTGGACGGCCTATGACCAGAAGCGTTACGGCATCAAGATGCCCGACAACGTTCCGATGACGGTCACCGACCGCGCCTACACCTCGCCGATCTGGTACACGCCGTAAGTGACAGGGAAACGAGAACAGAGTTTCTGTCTGTCTCGTTCGCTGTTGTAACAATGAAACGAATCCTCAAAGAACCGCTGCTGCATTTCCTCCTGCTGGGCGCGGTGATTTTCGCGGCCTACGGCTTGGTGTCCAAGCGGCACCGGCGGCGAGCCGGGAAAGATCGTCGTCACGCAAGGCCAGCTCGCGTCCATGGTGGAGGGCTTCACGCGCACCTGGCAGCGGCCGCCCACCAGCGAGGAGTTGGAGGGATTGATCCGCGACCGGGTGCGCGAGGAAGTCTATTACCGCGAGGCGCTGGCGCTGGGCCTGGACAAGGACGACCCTCATCATCCGCCGTCGCTTGCGACAGAAGATGGAATTCGTCTCCGATGACGTCGTCGCCCAGGCCCAGCCGACCGACGACGAGTTGAACGCGTATCTGCAGGCGCACCCCGACACAGTTTCGCGTCGAGCCGCGGTTCACGTTCCGCCAGGTGTATCTCAACCCGGAGAAGCACGGCGCAGAACCTCGCGCGCGACGCCGCGCAACTGCTCGCGCAGTTGAACCAGGCCGGCGGCAAGGCCGATCGTCTCTGCGCTGGGCGATTCGTTCATGCTGGATCACAAGTTCACCGCGCTCCCGGCCAGCGAGGTTGCGAAAACTGTTCGGCGAGAAGTTCGCGACGAAGCTTGGCGGACTTGCGCCGGGCCGATGGCAGGGGCCGATCGAGTCCGGCTACGGCGTGCATCTGGTGTTCGTCAGCGAACGCACGGCAGGCCGCCTGCCCGCGCTGGCGGAAGTGCGCGACGCCGTGCAGCCGTGAGTGGGCCAACGCCCGGCGACTGGAAGCGAACGAGAAACTCTACGAAGCAATGCTCAAGCGTTACGTCGTGACCATCGAGCGCCCGCAACCTGCGGCGGAGAAGCAGAGTCTGGCGGTGGCGAGATGAAACGTGCGCTCCTCACTCCTGGTTCTGCTCGCCATGCTTCGCACCCGGCGCGTTCGCGCACGAGGTGCGTCCGGCTTATCTCGAACTGCGCCAGACCGCGCCGGACACTTACGACGTGCTGTGGAAAGTGCCGGGCCTGGGCGACAACCTGCGCCTCGGAATCTACGTGGAACTGCCGGCGGGCTGCACGAACGTCACCCAGCCGCGCGGGTCGATGGTCAATGCCGCGTTCACCGAGCGCTGGACGCGTGAAGTGCGCGGGCGGACTGACCGGCGGCACGATTCACATCGCCGGTCTCACCGCGACAGCGATTGACGTGCTCGTGCGTTTGGAACGCCTCGATGGCACCACGCAAGTCACACGCCTCACGCCGTCCGCGCCTTCGTTCGTCGTCGAAGCCGCGCCGCGAGCGATACAGGTGGCGGCGACTTATCTAAACCTGGGCGTCGAACATATTCTTTTCGGCATTGACCATTTGCTGTTCATCCTCGCGCTGCTGATTCTCGTGAAAGGCACGCGCCGGCTCATTGCGACCGTCACGGCGTTCACCCTCGCGCACAGCCTTACCCTCGGCGGCCGCGATTTTCAGCTCCCGCGTCTCAGTCAGTACGCTCGAGATTGTCGGCGAGACGTTTCTGGAACTTCGCCATGTCGATCGCGTGCACCGCACCCGTGCCCGCAAGATCGAGACTGTGCGCCGCCGCAGTACCCATCGCGATGCAGGGACCCATCACGCGAATGGCCGAGAGCGCGTGCGAGTCCGCGTCCACGCAGCGACCCGATGCCACGATGTTGTCCGCGTCCTTCGGCACCATGCAGCTGAGTGGAATGTAGTAGACGTGGTCGTCCTTGAACCGCTCCCAGTGCACGAGCTCCTTCGTGTCGTGCAACTCCACATACCACGCGCAGCGCGCCGCGGCATCGGGCGGTCGCTCGGCTTTGCGGATGTCGTCGAGCGTGAGCTGACGCCGGCTCACGATCCAGCGCGTCTGGCGTAGTCCCGGATTGCCGTACACGCGCACGCGCGCGTTGGCGAAGATGCGCGGAAACTCCGCCTTGAGGAAACGGATGATGCTGTCCGCCTGGCGGCGCCCTTCGAATACCATGTTCGCGGACTTGAGCGGATCCAGCGGCGTATCGATGTGACTGATGTTTGCCAGCATGAAATTCTTGCCGGGGAAGTGCATCAGCCAGCCGTCATGGCGCACCAGGCCGTAGTCCTTGCCCTTGGCGATCAGGCGCGCATGCACTTCATTCATGTCGAGCTCGCCGACCGTGGCGAGGTCGTAGCCCTCGATCAGGAAGTTGAGCGTGCCGTAGACCTTCCCCTCGGGCTCGCGCACCTCGAGGCCGGCCTCGTAGCTCAGACTGGCGTCGCCCGAGGAGTCGACATAACCGTTGGCCTTCACGCGCACGGCGCCGAAGCGCGTGGCGAAATCCACGTGCTGCACACGTCGACTGCTGAAGGCGACGTCGGTGAGCACCGCGCCCACGATCGCGTGAATGCCCGGCCGCCTCGACCTTGCTTTCCATCCAGCGTGCGAGCCGCACCTCATCGTACTGAAAGGTGACGGTCGAATGATGGTGTCGCAGGAGTGAGCCTTCCGCGGTCAGCTCGCGAATCAGGTCATCGGCGATGCCGTGGGTGATCTGATAGGCCTTCGGGCCGTGCGTGAACAGCCCGATCAGCGTGCCGATGATGGAGCCGATGGCCTGGCCCCCGAGCGAGGGCGCACCGTCGACGAGCACGACCTTGCGTCCGAGCTTCGCAGCTTCGAGCGCGGCCGAGACGCCGGAGATGCCCGCGCCCAGCACGCAGATATCCGCCTCGACGGTCTTCACGGCGCGGCCCGCGGCACGACGGATCGTACGGGTCGGAATGGTTTCTGACATCGGCAGGACTCAGGTCGGGCTACGGAGGCTGAAGCTTAGCGGGTCAATCGCCTTCGCGCTTCACGAGTACGGCGCCGGTGGACATGGGTTGCACCGTGCGCTGGTAGATCTGGAGGTAGCCGTGTGACTTCGGCAGAACCGCTTCACCGCGTCGGGCGCGCCGGGCGGCGAGCTCCGCAGCGGGAACGTGCAGCTCGAGGCTGTGCGCATCGACGTCGATGCTGATGCGATCGCCGTTCTCGACCAGTGACAGCGGTCCGCCGACCGCGGCTTCGGGCGAGACCTCGGCGACGGTGAGGCCCTTGTTGCACAGGCCCGAGAGCTGGCCGTCGGAGACGAAGGCCACCTCGTTCTGCAACCCGGCCGAATCCACCGCAAAGACGACCATGGAAGCGGGTCCGGCCATGCCCGGGCCGCCCTTGGGTCCCATGCCGCGCACGACCAGTACCTGTCCCGGACGCACCGTGCCCTTCTCGATGGCCTGGATCGCCTCATTGCCATCATCGAAGACGATGGCAGGGCCGGAGAACTTTGCCTTGCGGCTGCCGTCGCGCACGCCCAGCTTGACGATGGCGCTCTCCGGTGCGAGTGAGCCGCGCAGGACCACGATCGGTGCTTTGTCCGAGAACGGACGGTTGAGCGGGCGAATGACCTCAGTATCGTCGACCCTGACACCCGCGAGGTTCTCGGCGACCGTGTGACCCGTGACCGTGAGCGCGCTGGTCTTGAGCAGCGGCTCGAGCTGCTTCATCAACGCGCGCGCGCCGCCTGCCGCTTCGAAGGCTTCGATCGAGTCGGAGCCATTCGGACGCACGGCGCTCAGCACCGGAATTCGTGCGCCCAGGTCGTTGAACATCTGGAACACATCGAGGTCGACACCGGCTTCGACAGCGGTGGCCTGCAGATGCTTGATGCAGTTGATCGAGCCGCTGACGCCGAGCACGGCAGCGACGGCGTTGTGGAACGCCGCGGGCGTCAGGATATCTCGCGGCTTGAGATCCTCGAGCACCATTTCGACGATGCGGGTGCCGGAGCGGCGCGCACTGTCGAACATCTTGGGGCTGTTTGCCAGCACGGGCGCGCTGCCGGGGAGGGTCATGCCGAGCGCCTCGCAGACCACGTGCATGGAATTGGCGGTCGCCATGCCGGAGCACACGCCGGGCCCGCGGATCGCCTGATCGCTCATGTCACGCAACTGCTGGCGTGACAGCTTGCCGAACGCGGTCTGCACCGAGCCGAAGAAGACGTCCTCGATATCGACGTGCTTGCCTTGATATTCGCCGCTCGGCTGATAGCCGCAGATTACGAGGATCGTCGGGACGTTGAAGCGGCCCGCCGCCATCAGGTGCGCGGGCATGGTCTTGTCGCAGGAGGACAGGCAGATCATGCCGTCGAGCTGCGCGCCCTCGACTGCGATCTCCATGTCGTTCACGACCAGGTCGCGCGAGGCCAGGATGTAGCCGCCGCCGCAGCCCGCGCCGATGATGAAGTCGCTCGGAGCAGCGGTGCGGATCTCGAACGGCAGGCCGCCGGCCGCGCGGATGGCCTCCTTGACCACCTTGGCGATGCCGTCCAGGTGACTGAAGCAGATCGCGAGCTCCGAAGAGCTGTTCACGACGGCGATCTTGGGCTTCTGCATGTCGGCATCGGTGAGCCCGAGCGCCTTCCATTGCGCACGGCGCACGGCCTCGCGAGGCGAACCGGGCTCGTAATTGCTGCGCAGGGCCTTCTTCATGGGCATTCCAGGTCGGGCGGCAGGAATGTTAGCGTCGGCGCGCGTGCGATAGAACACGCCGCCCGGCGCGATCTGTGTTCTCTTTTCAAGAACGATGGTTTAGTCAGCGGGTGCGGAAGCCCAGGGAGGAAGGGGCTGCATGCTCGCCTTAAGGAAAGTGACGAGCTCGCGAACAGCCGGCCGGTTCATCTTGAGCCCAGGGCACCAGCACCTTGAGCCAGAACACGGCCAGCGGGAACTTGCTCCAGCAACGGTCACCAGGCGCGCCGCGCTTGAGGTCCTCTTCGACCAGGTAGCGTGGTAGGGTCGCGATCCCGAGGCCCTGCCGGGTGGCCTCGCGCAGCACGCGGCCGTCATTGACGTGAAATCGCGAATGCACTTCGACGCTCAACGGCCCGCGCGCGCTCTCGAACAGCCAGGTGCTGCCGAGAAGCACCGAAGTGAGGCAGCTGTGATCGACCAGCTCAGTCGGATGCTCGGGCTCGCGCTTGCCTTGCAGGTAGGCGGGCGCGCAGCAGAGCGCCAGCGGGTAGGCGCACAGCGGCACATCGACTACGCCCGGATAGGAGGCCGGGCGCGCGCCCACTACCAGATCGAATCCTTCCTCGAGCGGATTGACCGAGCGATCCATCAACACGATGTCGAGACTGACCGCGGGATTACGCGCCTGGAATTCGCTGAACAACTTGCCGAGATAGAGCGAAGTCACGGTCGTCGGCGCCTTGATGCGCAGATGTCCCTCGATACCGCGCGAGGCCGCCGCCGAGCCGGTGATCGTGTCTTCGAGCTCGGCCACCAGGCGCATGAAGCGCGGCATGAGCTGCTCGCCCGCCGCCGTGAGCGTCAGTCCGCGCGTCGAGCGCACGATCAGGGTGCGTACCGACCTGGTCCTCGAGCCGCGTGATCCGCTTCGTGATTACCGAGGGCGCGACGCCGAGCTCGCGTGCTGCCGCGGAGAAACTACCGACCCGGGCGACCAGGAGAAACGCGTTGATGTGGAGCAGTGTGTTGATGTTGTTCTCGTACCGAGAAAGCTGATCGCGTTTTTTGTGCGATTCTCTCGCCTGTTATTCGGTGTTACCGTCTTTTGAAAATGAAATCAAGCCTTTGAAATCCATCAGCCAAATTAGGGGGGTGCTATGGTCATTTCGGGGATGGGTGGGCAATCCAAGCGCACAAGTCACACGATCGGGATAGTTGCCGCGGCCTCGCTGGGAGTTGCGGTTCCCGCCGCCGCTCAACAAGTGCAAGCGCAAACCGGGCCCCTCGAGGAAGTTGTCGTTACGGCGCAATTCCGTAATGAGAGCCTGCAGGAAACCCCGATTGCCATTTCCGCTTTCACTGGAGAGAACCTCAAGACCCGTGGCATTTACAGTGTCACGGATCTCGACCAGTTCGTACCGAACACCGTCATTGCGCCGCTGGGCGCGGGCTGGGGCGCGACGATGGCGGCATTCATCCGCGGCGTCGGCCTCGGTGACAATATTCTTTCGTTCGAACCCGGCGTGCCCATCTACGTGGACGATGTGTACAACGGTCGTCCGCAGGGAGCGATCTTCGATCTGCTCGACCTCGAGCGGGTCGAAATCCTGCGCGGCCCACAGGGCACACTCTTCGGCAAGAACGCGGTCGGCGGGACGGTTCGACTGATTTCCAAGAAGCCGCAGGGCGACGGGACGGGTTCGCTCAGCGTGACGATCGGCAGGTACAACCGGATCGATGCGCGCGGCTGGATGGATGTTTCGCTAGTCCCGGATAAGGTATTCGCACGGTTCGCCTTCTCCAGCAAGAGTGCCGACGGCTTCTTCAAGGTGCTCGACTACGAGTGCGTCAACGGAGCAGGGTCACTCGGCACCGGCGGGCCAGGTCTCCCGGACGGACCGTACGGCGTACCGGGAGGGTATCCGGGCGGACTGTCCGGTATCGCACTTGGCTCGATGAAGGCTCCCGGAACGAGCTGCGTGGTCGATACCTTGCAGGATGAGCATGTGCAATCGGGTCGCGCCGCGTTTCGTTTTCTGTTCAGTGACAACGTCGAGCTCAACCTGATTGGCGACATCACCGAACAGCGGCAGAAGGGCCCCGGCGACAAGTACACGATCATCGACGGCAACAATGGCTTGAACGGATTCTGGGGCGCGGTCTTTGCTGCTCCGGTGTTTGGCACGGGCATGAGCTATGACGACCGGTTTGTCACCAACGACCTGTACACGAACTACAGCCGTTACGATGATCCGCTGGAGCATCGCCTGGTGCCGAACATCAACGACCTCGAGCACTGGGGCGTGTCGGCCACCCTCGAGTGGCACCTGAGCGACAACCTGAACCTCAAATCGATCACGGCGTATCGGGACTGGTGGAACAATTTCGGCCGCGACTCCGATGGCACGCCGCTGCCAAACAACTCTACCTACGACGAAAGCAAGCATCGGCAGTTCACCCAGGAGATCCAGCTGACGGGCACGGCCGGCAAACTGGAATGGGCCGCCGGCGCCTTCTACTACGACGCCCACGATTCGAACCAGGGCTTCGATTTCCTCTACCCGACGATCATCTACCAGAACGATTCGTTCGATCGCCAGGACACCACGAATTGGGCGGTCTTCGCGCAAGGGACTTTCCACGCCACGGACCAGCTCTCATTCACGCTCGGCGCTCGCTATACCGACGACCAGAAGGACGCGACCATCTACCGGGCGAATTTCTTCGGCACCGTCATCATCGACAACCAATTCGTGCCAACCTCGACGACCAACACGGACTACACCGTCTCGGTCGACTATCAGTGGTCGGACGACTTGATGACCTATATCAAGTACGCGACGGGATTCAAGGGCGGCGGCTTCAGCCCGCGCCCGTCCAATCCGCTGCAAACCGATCCGTTCGACCCGGAATATCTGAAGACGCTGGAGCTCGGGGCGAAATCGGAGTTCGCGCAGCAGCGCGTGCGCCTGAACGGCGCGCTGTTCTTCTCGCGTTACGAGGATCAGCAGACGTTTGCGCAGCAGCTCGACTCCTCGGGTCAGAACTGGTTCCGGGAGATCAATGCCGGCAAGGCCGACATCTGGGGTGTCGAGTTGGAGTTGCTGGCTGAGCCGATCGACAATCTGCGAATTGAAGGATCATTCGGCTACCTTGATTACGAGCTCGTCGACAACCAGGGCAACAACCTCCTGTTCGAACACGACGAATGTGACGGCGACCGCTGCTATTCGCCGCGCACGCCGAAGTACACCTGGGCGCTCGGCATGCAGTACGGTTTCGGAATGGGGGAGGGCGGCTCGATCACGCCGCGTATCGACGCCGTGTATCAGTCAAAAATCTACTTCACGACGAATAACCAGGGTCCGCAGGACGGGTACACGATCCTGAATGGACGGCTGACATGGGCGTCACCTGACAACACCTGGGAGGTGGCGCTGTACGGTCAGAACCTGACCGACGAGGAGTACTTCAACGGCAAGCTGAGCCTGGTCGGTTTCTTCGGACGCGAGCAGGGCAACCCCGGCACACCGCGCACCTGGGGGCTGATGTTCGAGCGCAACTTCCAATAGCAGGCACGTAGTCCCACCAGAGCGACGCACCGCGCACGGGTGCGTCGCTCTCGTTTAGGATGCGGGTAATTCGAGGCAACCTCGCCCACCGACCGCCGCACGTGGCTCAAACAGATCCCAGGTCGAAGGTCGGTGCCACTCGCGCCGCCGACGTGATATTCACACCGGCGTACCGCGGCTACGTGCTGGCCGTGCTGATCCTCGGATATGTGGTCAACGTCATGGATCGCTCGGTCCTGGGCGTTCTGATCGAATCCATCAAGCACGAATTCGGCACCAGCGACACGTTGCTGGGCTATGCTGGGTGGCATCGCGTTCGCGCTCTTCTACGCGACGTTCGGCATTCCGATCGCCGCCTGGGCGGATCGCTCCAACCGTCGCAACGTGCTCGCGCTGTCGATCGCGTTGTGGACCGCCATGACCGTGTTGTGCGGCCTCGCTACGACCTTCTGGTGGCTGCTGCTGGCGCGGATCGGCACCGCGATCGGGGAAGCCGGTGGCACACCGCCTTCGCATTCGCTCATCTCGGACTATTTTTCACTGCGAGGGCGAGCCACTGCGCTCTCCCTCTACGCGCTCGGCGTTCCGATCGGCGCGATGGTCGGGAGCTACGCCGGCGGCTGGCTGAACGAGTTCTATGGATGGCGGCATGCGTTCGTTCTCGTCGCGACCCCGGGCCTGCTGGTGGCCCTGCTGGTGCGTTTCACCGTAGTTGAACCCCCACGCGGGCATGCCGATCGGGTGTCCGTTGCGACTGCCAGCGCACCCACGCCGCCTATACTGGAAGTGCTCAAGTACCTTTGGAACCTGCGCTCTTTCCGGCATCTGTGCCTCGCCGCAGGATTGCACTCATTCGTCTGGTACGCGGGCAGCACGTGGAATGCACCGTTCCTCATGCGCTCCCACGGAATGACCAGCGGCCAGACCGGAACCTGGCTCGCGGCGTTCGCCGCCATCGGGGCCATCGGCACGCTCACGGGCGGAGTCCTGGCGGACCGGCTCAGTGTACGCAGGGGCGATCGACGCTGGTACATGTGGGTGCCGGGCTATGCGACGCTCATCATGGTGCCGTTCCAGTTCTTCTCCTACCTGGCGCCGGGACTCTCGCTCGTCTTCACTTCTTTCTCGGTGATGACCGTGCTGGCCTCATTTTTTTTCGGTCCCTCCTTCGCGATGGCACAGTCGCTCGCGACACTGCGCATGCGCGCCATCGCCACCTCGCTGATGCTTTTCATCCAGACCCTGATCGGGCTGGGACTCGGACCATTCTTCGTCGGCGTGATCAGCGACCTCCTGCGGCCTTCGTCAGGCAACCAGTCGCTCGCCTACGGCCTCGTCATCGTGGGAATGGTCAACCTTTGGGCCGCGGTCCATTACTTTCGCGGCGCACGCACACTGCGCGAGGATCTCGCGACGACCGAGCACCTCGGCCGCAGAACGCGAGGCTGAGAGATCAGTGCCCGTCCCAGATTGCGCGCGGGACGAGTGCGTGACCTTCGAACAGCGCGCGCGCCGTGCGCAGGATCCCGGAACGGCCCACCTTGAAGTCGGCGCCTTCTCCGGAGACTTCGAGCGTCACGGTGAATTCACCGCTCGGGTGCTCGACCGAGAAGATGAGGGGCCGCCCCGACGGTTGCTTCACGATTCCGGCCGCAACCGAACCCGGAAGCACGCAGGCAGTCGCCACGCTCACCGCGCCGAGGACGCCGATCGCGGCGTGGCAGCGATGCGGGATGAACGTGCGCGTGCACACGTGCCCGCCGGCGCGCGGCGGCGCAATCAGCGTCATCTTCGGTACCACTTTCTCGCGCACGTCGCCCAGCCCCATCAGCGGTCCCACGGCGAGACGCAGGTTCTCCAGGCGCCCCTTGAACTCGGCATCTGCGTCGAGCGCCTGGGGCGACTCGTAGCCGGTCTTGCCGAGCGCTGCGGCTGGAATCACCACGACCGGCATGCCGTTGTCGATGCACGTGACCCCGATGCCCGCGACAACATCGCGCGCGCGGCCCGTCGGCAGCAGTGATTCGCACACCGAACCGGCGGTATCGAGAAAATCGATCTCGATCGGCGCCGCAGTGCCGGGCACTCCTGCGATGGGCGTGTCGCCGTCATAGCGCACGACTCCACCGGGGGTTTGCACCGTGGCGACGGCGAGATTGCCGGTATTGACCATGTAGATCGCGACTCGGGTGGCGGGGTCGCGCGCCGCGATCAGACCTTTCTCGATCGCGAACGGGCCGACGCCCGCCAGCATGTTGCCGCAGTTCGGGCTGACATCGACCTGGGGTTTGTCGATCGAGACCTGGGCGAAGAGGTAATCGACGTCGACGTTGGGCCGTGTGGACTTCGAAACGATGGCCACCTTGCTGGTGAGGGGCTCGGCGCCGCCGACACCATCGATCTGCCGCGGATCGGGTGAGCCCATTACGGCCAGCAGCACCCGGTCCCGTAGCGCGCTGTCCGCTGGCAGGTCGCTCGCCAGGAAGAAGGGGCCCTTCGAGGTCCCGCCGCGCATCAGCGTGCAGGAAATCGCCGTCTGTTGAAGCTTCGCCATCGCCGCGGTTCAGCGATACTCGAGACCCAGTGCCGCGAGTTTCTCGCGCATCTTGTAGAGGTCGAGCCCCAGCTCGCCGGCCGCCAGGCGCTTGCGCTTGTCTTCCTCGGCAGCGATGCGCTGCCGCGCCGCTTCGGCGACCTTCGCGGCCTCTGCGCGACTCACGCACACGACGCCATCATCGTCCGCCACGACGACATCACCGGGCTCGACACGCTGGCCGGCGCAGATGATCGGCGTATTGACCGAGCCCAGGCTCGCCTTGACCGTGCCCTGCGCCCAGATGGTCTTGCTCCACACCGGAAACTTCATCTGCGTGAGCGTGGCCACGTCGCGCACACCCGCATCGATGATGAGTCCTTGGCCGCCGCGCGCACGCAGCGAAGTCGCCAGCAGATCACCGAAGTAACCGTCCGAGCAGGGCGAGCTTGGCGCAACGACCAGTACGTCGCCGGGTTTACACACTTCGAGTGCGACGTGAATCATCCAGTTGTCGCCGGGCGGCACCAATACGGTCACCGCGGTTCCGCCGAGCGCCGCGCCGGGATAGATCGGCCGCATGTAGGCAGCGAGGAGACCTGTTCGCCCCTGCGACTCGTGTACGGTGGCGACACCATAATCACCCAGCGCTTTGACGACACCGGGATCGGGACGCGCGATTTCGCGCACTACCACATGCTTGTTAATGGGATTGCCCTCGCGCTTGAGACCCGCAGGCCGGTGTCATGACCGCAGGAAGTATAATGCGGGGCCATCGTGGCAGACATCCCGCGCACCATGACGGCGATCGAGATCGCCGAACCCGGACCTCCTCAGGTCCTGCGTGCCGTGCAACGGCCTGTGCCGGGGGTCGGACCGGCAGAAGTTCTGATTCGCGTAGTGGCCGCGGGCGTCAACCGGCCCGATGTCATGCAACGCACCGGGCGCTATGCGCCGCCGCCCGGAACCACGGACATCCCGGGACTGGAGGTCGCGGGCGAAGTGATCGCTTGCGGCGCCCAGGTGACGACGCCAGCAGTGGGCGAGCGCGTCTGCGCGCTCCTGGCGGGCGGGGGTTATGCCCAGTACGCCGCCGCACCGGCGGTGCAATGCCTCCCGGTACCCGCGCGGCTCAAAGTGGATGAGGCAGCTTCCCTGCCCGAGACTTTCTTCACCGTGTATCTGAACGTGTTTGAGCGGGCACAGTTGCAGCCGGGCGAGACGCTGCTGGTGCATGGTGGCTCGAGCGGTATCGGCACCACGGCCATCAAGCTCGCAAGGGCATTTGGCGCCAGGGTGCTGGCAACGGCCGGCAGCGCCCGCAAGTGCGAAGCATGCGTGGTGCTCGGCGCAGAGCGTGCCGTCAACTATCGGAGCGAGGATTTTGTCGCGGCGGTCAAGGAGGCGACGGCGGGTCGAGGGGCCGACGTCATCCTGGACATGATCGGCGCTGCGTACCTCATGCGAAATATCGACGCGGCCGCGGTCGAAGGCCGGATCGCACTCATCGCGACTCTGGGTGGTTACGAGGCGCAACTCGACCTACGGCATCTGTTCCAGAAGCGCCTGCGTCTCATGGCTTCCACGCTGCGCCCGCAGTCAGTCGAGAGCAAAGGTCGCCTCGCGCAGGCGCTGCGGGCAAACGTGTGGCCGAAGTTCGCCACCCACGACCTGCTGCCGCCGATTTACGCCCGCTTTCCACTCGCCGACGCGTGGCGCGCGCACGAGTTGATGGAATCGAGCGAACACATCGGGAAGATCCTGCTCGACGTCCGCTGAGGTGACATTCCGACTGAGTGAGCTCCAGCACAGCGAGTAGTGCGTGAAACCGCGTCCGTAAGAGACAGTGAGCCCGACAACGGACCCGGATCCACCACGTCCGCGTCTTGATTATTGTTCGTGATGAGCTTACATCGGGTCCGCGGGGTTTTCTCGGCCCCCACCTTCGGTTACACTTCGCGCCCTCGATCCGCCCGGAGGATTGGGGCTTGTGAAAACAAGCGCTTAACAGCGAAGAGGCCCCCCGAGGGCCTTTTTGTCGACCATAGATGGGCCCTCGGGCCCATTTTTTTTCCGACGGCGGTCCGATGCGCGACGAGCTGATCCGCCTGCTGCAGCCGACCGTCGAGGGCCTTGGCTACGAGCTGGTCGAGATTGAATTCTCGCACTCCGGCGAGGGCGGGCTGGTGCGGTTGTACATCGACGCACCGGCAGGTGTCGGACTCGAGGATTGCGAGCGGGTCAGCCACGCGGTGAGCAATGTGCTCGATGCCGAGGACCCCATTCCGGGCCACTACCGGCTCGAGGTGTCCTCGCCGGGGCTCGACCGGGTGCTGCGAACGCCGGAACACTTCGCGCGTTTTGTCGGCAGCCGGATCAAGGTGCAGCTCACGCTGCCGATCGAGGGCCGCCGGCGCTTCACCGGCGCGCTGCTGGCGGCCGGCGATGACGGCGTCACGCTCGACGTCGATGGTTCACGAGTGCTGCTGGCGTACCGGCAGATCCAGAAGGCGCGGCTGGTGCCGGCGCTGTAGGGTTTTCAGAGGTTGCGACGATGAACAAGGAAATTCTGATGGTGGTGGACGCCGTCTCGAACGAGAAGGGCGTCGACAAGGAGATCATTTTCGAGGCGCTCGAGGCGGCTCTGGCCTCGGCTACCCGCAAGAAACACGGCGAAGACATGGATGCGCGGGTCGCGATCGATCGCAAGACCGGCGACTACGACACCTTCCGGCGCTGGAAAGTGTTTGCGGACGATTCCACCGAGTTGGAATTTCCCGAGCGCGAATTGCGCCTCGAGGATGCGCACGACATCCGCGCCGACGCGCAGCCCGGTGAATTCGTCGAGGTTCCCATGGAGTCGGTCGCGTTCGGCCGCATTGCCGCGCAGACCGCTAAACAGGTCATCGTACAGAAGGTGCGCGAGGCCGAGCGTGCGCAAGTGGTCGAAGAGTACAAGGACCGTCTCGGCACGCTGGTAAGCGGCATCGTCAAGCGCGTCGATCGCAACGGCGTGTTTGTCGATCTTGGCGGCAATGCCGAGGGTTTCATCCCGCGCGACGAGCTGATTCCGCGCGAGCCGGTGCGCTCGCAGGATCGCATCAAGGCCTTCCTGCGCGACGTGCGCTCCGAGCCGCGTGGCCCGCAGTTGTTCCTGACGCGCACCGCGCCGGAATTCCTGATCGAGCTGTTCAAGCTCGAGGTCCCCGAAGTGGGGCAGGGGCTGATCCAGATCCTCGGTGCCGCGCGCGATCCGGGCGTGCGGGCGAAGATCGCCGTCAAGACCAACGATCCGAGGATCGACCCGGTCGGCGCCTGCGTGGGTATGCGTGGCTCGCGTGTGCAAGCGGTCTCGAACGAAATCGCCGGCGAGCGCGTTGACATCATTCCGTGGGACGAGAACCCGGCGCAGTTCGTGATCAACGCCATGTCGCCGGCCGAAGTGCAGTCGATCGTCGTGGACGAGGACTCGCACAGCATGGACATCGCGGTGGCCGAGGACCGGCTCTCCCAGGCCATCGGCCGCGGCGGGCAGAACATCCGTCTGGCGAGCGAGCTCACCGGCTGGGAGCTCAACGTGATGACCGAAACCGCGGCGGAAGCGAAGAGCGAGACCGAATCGCGCGAGCTGAAGGAAACCTTCATGAAGCAGCTCGACGTGGGTGAAGATGTCGCCACGATCCTGGTGCAGGAAGGCTTCTCCACCATCGAGGAAGTCGCCTACGTTCCGGCAAGCGAGCTCACCGCGATCGAGGAGTTCGACGAGGACATCGTCAAGGAGCTGCGCAATCGTGCGCGCGACGTGCTGCTGACGCAGGCGATCGCCAGCGAAGAAACACTCGAGTCCGCGCTCCCCTCCGACGACCTGTTGATGCTCGAGGGTATGGACCCGGACCTCGCGCTCACGCTCGCCCGTGGCGGCGTGCGCACGCGCGAGGAGCTCGCCGAGCAGTCTGTCGATGAGCTGACCGAGGCCGGCAAGATCGACGCCGAACGCGCCGCTAAACTCATCATGACCGCCCGCGCCCCCTGGTTCGAAGCGGCCAACCAGAGCTGACAGCTTCGCAGGTAAGCCCATGCCCGATGTGACGGTTGCACAATTTGCCGAAGTCCTGAAAGTGCCGGTCGAGCGGCTGCTGGTACAGCTCGACCAGGCTGGTATCCCGGTCGCGGGCGCCGATGCCACGATCAGTGACGAGGCCAAAATGGAGCTGCTGACCCATCTGCGCCGCAGCCACGGCCACGGTGAGGACACCGCAGCCGCACCGCGCAAGATCACTCTCAAGCGCAAATCACAGAGCGAGCTGAAACTCGCGAGCGTGCAGGGGCGAGCCCGCACCGTCAGCGTCGAGGTGCGCCGCCAGCGCACGTACATCAAGCGCGATGTGCTCGAAGAGAAAGCGCGGCAGCAGCAGGAAGAGCTCGATCGCAAGCGCGAGGCCGAGGAGCAGGCGAAGCGCCTGGAGAACGAGCGCCTCGAGCAGGAGCGCCGTGAGCGTGAACGTGTGGAGGCGGAGAGCCGGCGGCGCCTCACCGAAGAAGAGAGCCGCAAGGCCGCGGCGGAAGATTCCAAGCGCCAGGCCGAAGCGCGCGCACGCGAAGAGGCGGACCGCGTGCGACGCAGCCAGGAGGCCGAGCGGGCGCAGCAGCAGCAACGCGATGACAGTCATACCCGCTACGGTCGCGTGGAGCTGCACGTCACGACTGATGTCAGCGCGCGCTACAAGAAGAAGAAGAGAGTGAGGGCACGCAGCACGGCGGTGTCGACCGAAGCCCGGCACGCCTTCGAGATGCCAACTGCGCCGATGAAGCGCGAAGTAGCCATCGGCGAGACGATCACGGTCGCCGAACTCGCGCAGAAGATGGCGGTCAAGGCTAACGAAGTCATCAAGGTCATGATGAACATGGGTGTGATGGCCACCATCAATCAGCCCATCGACCAAGACACTGCGGTGCTGGTGATCGAGGAAATGGGCCACGCCGCCAAGATCATCCAGGAAAACGCCATCGAGGCGGACCTGCAGGCTGCTGCAGGCGAAGACATTGTCGGTGAGGCGCGGGCGCCGGTGGTAACCGTTATGGGCCACGTCGATCACGGTAAGACTTCGTTGCTGGATTACATCCGGCGCACGAAAGTGGCTGCGGGCGAGGCCGGTGGCATCACGCAGCACATCGGGGCCTATCACGTCGACACGCCGAAGGGTGCTGTCACGTTCCTCGATACGCCCGGCCACGCGGCCTTCACAGCCATGCGGGCGCGTGGCGCCCAGGTCACCGATATCGTGGTGCTGGTAGTCGCTGCTGACGACGGCGTCATGCCGCAGACGATTGAAGCGATCCAGCATGCGCGCGCCGCCGAAGTTCCGATCGTGGTTGCGGTCAACAAGATCGACAAGGGCGACGCTGACCCGGAGCGCGTCAAGTCCGACCTGGCGAAGCAAGGCGTGATCCCGGAAGAGTGGGGCGGTGAGAACCTTTTCGTCTACGTGTCCGCCAAGACGGGGCAGGGCATTGAGCAGCTGCTCGACACCCTGATTCTTCAAGCCGACGTGCTCGAACTGAAGGCGCCGCGCGACGGCCTGGCGGGCGGTGTAGTGCTGGAGTCCACGCTCGAGAAGGGTCGCGGGCCGGTGGCGACGATCCTGGTGAAGCGCGGCACGCTCAAGCTCGGTGATTACATTCTGGCGGGGCAGGAATTCGGGCGCGTGCGCGCAATGTTCGATGAGGGCGGCAATGCCATCGAGACTGCCGGTCCGTCAACGCCTGTCGTGGTGGTCGGCTTGTCCGGAACTCCCAACGCCGGCGATGAGCTGCTGGCGGTTGAAAGCGAGCGCCGGGCGCGCGAGGTCGCACTGTACCGGCAGGGCAAGTTCCGTGACACGAAACTGGCGCGCCAGGGGCCGGCCAAGCTCGAGGATGCCTTCTCGCAGATCGGCGAAAGTCGCGCGGGTACGGTATCGCTCCTCATCAAGGCAGACGTGCAGGGTAGCGCGGAGGCGTTGCGCGATGCGCTCAGCAATCTGTCCACCGAAGAAGTATCGGTCAAGGTCATCTACAGTGGCGTCGGCGGTCTGACCGAGTCCGATGTGACGCTGGCGGCGGCGTCGAAAGCGCGCATTATCGCTTTCAACGTCCGCGCGGATGCAGCCGCGCGCGATGCGATCAAGGAAGGCAACGTGGATGTGCGCTACTACAGCATCATCTACGAAGCCATCGATGACGTGAAACAGATCATGACCGGCATGCTGGCGCCGGAGGTCAAAGAGCAGATCGTCGGGCTGGCGGAAGTGCGCGAGGTATACCGTTCCAGCAAGTTCGGCACCGTCGCCGGCTGCATGGTGATGGACGGGTACGTTCGCCGCAACAACCCGATCCGGGTTCTGCGCGACAACGTCGTGATCTTCGAAGGAGCGCTCGAGTCGCTGCGGCGCTTCAAGGATGATGTCAACGAAGTGCGGGCCGGAACCGAGTGCGGCATCGGCGTGAAGAATTACAACGACGTGCGCGTCGGCGATCAGATCGAATGCTTCGCACGCGTCGAAGTCACGCGCACATTGCAGTGAGGCCGGGGGAGGGACGATCCCATGCCGCGCGACCCACATCGCAGCCGCCGCATCGAGGGCGAGCTGCAACGCGTCGTCAGTGAGCTGCTACGGCGCGAAGTCCGCGACCCGCGCGTAGGCAGCGTGACCATCACCGATGTCCGTGTTGCTCCCGATCTGACGAGCGCCAAGATCTTCTACTCGCTCTTCGATGCGCAGCGCGATGCCGCGGAAGTGCAGGCCGGTCTGGAGCGCGCGGCTCGATTCCTGCGAGGTCAGGTGGGGCGATCCCTCAAGCTGCGCGTGGCGCCGGAGCTGCTGTTCCGTCCGGACGAGCAGCTTGCGGCCGGCGTGCGCCTGAGCTCGTTGATCGATTCCGCGGTGGCTGACGATGCCCGCCGGCACGTCGAGGATTCGTCGAGCACACCGTCGACTACGGATACTCCGCACGAGGAGTGAGGCGGCCTCCCGGTGCCGGAGCTCCATTCCATCGACGCCATCGTGCTGCTCGACAAGCCGGCCGGCTTGAGTTCGAACTCGGCTTTGCAGCAAGTGAAACGTTTGTTCGGTGCGCGCAAGGCTGGACACGGAGGCAGTCTCGATCCGCTGGCGAGCGGCATGCTGCCGATCTGCCTCGGCGAAGCCACCAAGCTCGCGGGACCCATGCTGGCGGGGCGCAAGTGCTACCAGTTCAGGCTGCACCTCGGCGAGGAAACAACCACTGGCGACCTCGAAGGCGAGTTCCTGGCGCGGCACGCGGTGCCGTCGCTTACACCGGAAGAAGTGCAGGCGGTCCTCGCGACTTTCGTGGGGCGGCGCGAGCAAATCCCGCCCATGCATTCCGCGCTTCGTCACCAGGGGAAGCGGCTCTACGAGCTGGCGCGGCGGGGTCTCGAAGTGAATCGCACGCCTCGCCTGATTGAGATCGAACGGTTGGACCTGCTCGCCATGGAAGGGCACCGCCTCACGCTGCAAGTGCGTTGCTCGAAGGGCACCTACATCCGCACGTTGGGACAAGACATCGCGGCCGCATTGGACACGTGCGGTTACATCGATGACCTGCGGCGCCTGTGGGTCGAACCGTTCACTGTCGATCCGATGGTCACGCTCGATGAACTCCAGAAGCTGGCGGACAACCCGGAGACGTTAGAACGCTGGCTGCTGCCTCTGGACCGCGGGATCGAGAACTGGCCGCGCGTGGATCTCGATACGGAGCAAGCACGACGGATGCTCGATGGCCAGACCCTCGACCTGCCAGCCGCTGGAGGAGGTGAGGCGGCCATTCGAATCTACGGACCCGCCGGCCGATTTCTTGGCATCGCACACCGAGATGCGTCCGGTCGCGTAACGCCACGGCGCCTCATCGCAAGCACGCGAGATCGAATCGCCACCCGCGCGGTCACCTGACGACGAGCAGCACTCGCAGATCGCGCGAGAGAATCTGCGCCGCTACGTCGCGGGCGAGCGAATGCTATCGGTGGTCGGCGTCAAGCGTGGCTACTAGCGACGTTCGACAGGTTGCCGATCAGCATCAACCGCGACCATCGTGAGCGCGCGCTCCACGGCTGGAGCCGTGCACCGGGCGATTGCCTCATTGGCTACGCCAGTATAGTGGTGACCGCTCGGCACTCTTCGGCGATCGGCCGGGACCTGCGCGACGCAGCGGGCCATGGCCAGATATGGAACATGGGCACCTGCCAGCGTTTCGTGCACTAGTGTGTCACTCGACTGGGACATGTAGACCAGCAACGGAACAGCGCCAGCTTGCTCAATAGATCTGAAGATTTCTGCAAGAAGCCTGCTGTTCAAGGCTGTCTTGGCCTCCTCCGAGACATAGGGCCCTGACCTCACCGAACGGGGAAAGGCAGATGTTAGAAAGCGGAAAAGCAGAGGGGCTCGGTTGAATCGCCAGGACCAATCAGTCGTCGTAAATCCCAGGTCGTACTCGACGAATGGCAACTGCTCGATCCGGTTCATGCCGAGGATCTCGCGAGGAGTGGGCAGCGGGACATTGAGAAGTTTCAGGTCGTTGTTCTCGACCACGAATCGCGGTTTTACGAGATATCCGGGCCACCCGAAACTCACGAACGGGTAAACCACCATGGCCCGTGTCAGGTCATGTTCGACGAATCCGATCAGAACCACCTGAGGTTTCCAAGGGCGGACGTCACGCAGATATCGCAGATACGTCTGGTCCAATCCATACCCGTCCACGCCAAAGTTGAGCACCTGTACATCGTCGCCAAGGATCCGCTGAAGGTGGTAGCCCCACGAATCCTCGTAGGGTACTTCGAAGGAGAAGGCATTCGAATCCCCGATCAGCGCGACACGAAATCGCGCATCGATATCCGCCATACGCACGTTCGGACCGGCGCTGCGAATACCTTCGAGGCTGCTGAAATAAAGCCCATTTCGACTTCGCCGGTTGGGGCCCACCGACCAACCGAGCTCGCGGTCGTAAACGAAATACGATGTGTCCCAGGTTGCCCAGGTGGCGCCGGCGAATAACTTCCCACTCTGGGCCACTAACTCGGGCCAGGTGGGTTGGATGTTCAGCGAACCGACCACGAGACCCTGGTCGGTCCGTCTCCCAGCAATCCGAACGGTGGTTTCCAACAACAAGAAGGCGATTGCGCCTGTCAAGAGGTTGGTGGTCAGCGCAACTGCGACTGCTCTGCGGCGCAGTGGCCCACTTAGTCTGCTCTGCCGACGAAGCTGCATTCCCGCGGTGGTTACGCCAACGAGACCCAGGATGATGGCGGCACCCGCCTTGGTGAAGACCAGTGCGCCGTCCCAGGCAGGGGCTCTGTAAACGCCAATCAGGACCAGTAGTGCAGCCGCCTCGACAAAATAGAGGCATAAGAGTATGCGGGCCGCGCAAGAGTTAAGGTCGTGCGCCATGATGCAACCGAAGTGAAATCGACGCCCCGACCCGGCGACGCGTGCACCATCTCCTTGCTCCGGCGCAGCTTTGTGCTCCTCGTCCTCCCTTACTGACGCTGACTGCTAGTCGAGGGAAGCTGTTCGAGGTAAGAGGCCACCGCCTGTGCGATCGCCCGGTGGCCATACTGATTCGGATGCCCGTCCCGAGTGATAGGGTAAGGTTGAACATGATTCGCGAGTTCTTCGCGGAAGACCGGAAGCGTATCAACGTATGCGATTCCGTAGCGATCAAAGTAATCTCTTGCCTGGCGCCACAGTAGTTCCTCATTCTCGATTAACGCAGCGTAGCTTCTCGAAAGACTCATTGATGTGTCCTGGAAGACGTCCTGAAAGACGTACTCCTTGGTGGGTATCAGAACGACCAGTACTTTGATGCCTTGCGCGGCTGCGAGGTCTTGCATCGTCTTGATCGCCTTCAAGGATACTCGCAAGCCCTCTGCAATCCTCACATTCGTCAAGTCGACCGCAGCCAATCTGTAAGCCGGTGTCAATATTGTCTTGAACTCCCCGGTGTCCAGGATCTCGCAGTACGCAGAGTTTTCCCGTGCAAGCGCCTTTGCGACCTCCCATGTCTCAGGCTTCGCAGGTACATGATCTCGTTCAATTTCGTAGCGAGCTCGCCGCAACAGCCCATAGATGCTCGAACGTTCCGACACGACCTTCCTCAACCCGGATAGCGACACCGGCGTAGCCGTCGTAGCCGTAAGAGGTATTGCAAAGGTACCCGCGTCTCCCATGTAGAAGATTCTTCCAATTTGCTCGGAGAGAGGCTCGACCTTCTCCGCATCCTGGACTTGTTGCTGGATTCCCGCTTCGGTGCTCTTCAATTCTGGAAGTTGTTTGCGGTTATAGACGACGTCGAATGAGTCGAACAGGTCATTCCCGGCATAGAACGCCTCGATCACGATCCGTGGGTGCAGATCCGCAGCTTCGCTCCACAAAAGTAAGCTCTGCACGGGCCCATAGCCTCCATATGCCATGCTGTAGACGCTCTTTGACGTCATGGCTTGAAGTTGGCTGGGCCAAGCCTCCGTGGCACTAACGTTCACCCCATACGTCTGTGAATCGCCAAGGGCGACAATGTCCGTTTTGTTAAGGGCCGTTGGATTACGCCAGCCTCGGCGGTCGTGATCGCGAATTCCGGAGCTCGGTCGATGGCCTAACCGAACATCCGGAACAGTCGGCCACGGAGGCTGCCAGTAGTTGAGCGACCCGCGGGGACGTCCAGGCCAGAACAGTGAGCATCGCCTCAAGGAGGACGAGCGTGGCAATCGTCATAACGACGTAGAAAACGATTCGTTTTTGATTTTCTGTCATGGCAAGAGACTTAGCGATCCTGCTTACGCGCGCCAGGCCCGATCTCTCGAATCGAGACAGACGCTCGTAAGCTCGGCTGAGCGGTACTGCTAACCCTAGCAGTAATGACAAGAAGAAGGATGCTCATCTCAGGCCGACTCCGGCGAATGCGGACAACTCAGTGAACGAGGTTTGGACCAGGTAGCGGCCAAAGCCGCCGCCGACCTCGAGGCGCGCCTCAATACCCAGCTCGTCATCGCGCTCGAGCGATGACAGGCCAAACCAGAAATTCCGATTCGGTCGCAGCGCAAGGTTATCGGCCTGCGACTGCGCACAGCCGGTGGTCAATTTTCGCCGGCTTGTGGCACTGCAGGGCAGCGGGTAGAATGCGCGGCCTCGTAAAAGGACCAAGAGAAAAGTGCTGAGGAATCAAGGCCAATGTCACTGAATAGCCAGCAGAAAAGCGGCATCGTCGCGCAGCACCGGCGCAGCGCGAAGGACACCGGATCGCCCGAAGTTCAAATTGCCCTGCTCTCGGAACGCATCAACGGGCTGGGCGATCACTTCACCACGCACAAGCGCGACCACGCCTCGCGTCGTGGACTGCTCAAGATGGTCAACCAGCGGCGCAAGCTCCTCGACTATCTCAAGGCCAGCGCGCCCGAAAAGTACCAGGCCGTCGTAGAACGCCTCGGTCTGCGGCGCTGAGGCGGCGCGCCCTGGCGGCGCCCGCGAACTGACATCCGCACCCCACTCAATTCCTCAAGGCAGGCAGCGTGAGCGTAGCTAAGAAGACGTTTTCATTTGGCGAACATACCGTAACGATCGAAACCGGCGAGATGGCACGACAGGCCGACGCGGCCGCTGTTGTCAGCGTGGCAGGCACCGTGGTTCTGGTGACCGCGGTCGGGCAGAAGACGGCGATCGAGGGTCGCGATTTCTTTCCCCTCACCGTCAACTACCAGGAAAAGACCTATGCCGCGGGGCGCGTTCCCGGCGGCTTCTTCAAGCGCGAAGGCCGCCCCACGGAAAAGGAAACACTGACCTCCCGCCTCATCGACCGTCCCATCCGTCCCCTCTTTCCCGATGGCTTCAATAACGAAGTGCAGGTCATTGCCACGGTCCTGTCGCTCAACCCCGAAGTCGATTCGGATATCCCGGCGCTGCTGGGCGCTTCGGCGGCGCTTGCCCTGAGCGGCATGCCGTTCCAGGGCCCGATCGGCGCGGCGAAAGTCGGCTACCAGGACGGCAAGTACCTGCTCAATCCCACGCGCACGCAGCTGAAGGACTCACAGCTCGATCTCGTGGTGGCCGGCACGGCTGAAGCGGTGCTCATGGTGGAATCCGAGGCCAAGGGTCTGTCTGAAGACGTGATGCTCGGTGCCGTGGTATTCGGTCATGAACAGATGCAGACGGCCATCCGCGCCATCAACGAGCTCACGCGCGAGGCGGGCAAGGCGAAGTGGAGCTGGGAACCTACCGCGGCCCACGCCGAATTGCAGAAGGCCGTTGCGGCGCAGGCGGAAGCAGCGCTGGCAGCCGCCTATCAGATCACCGAGAAGCAGCAGCGTTACGGCCGAGTCGCCGAGATCAAGGCGGCCACGGTCGCCGCACTGACAGGCGGCGAAGCGGCGAAGTGGAAGGCCGAGGCAGTCAACGATGAACTGTTCCGCCTCGAAAGCCGCATCGTTCGCAACCGGATCCTCGAAGGCAAGCCGCGTATCGATGGGCGCGACACGCGCACAGTGCGGCCGATTACCGTCAAGACAGGCGTGCTGCCGCGCACGCATGGCTCGGCACTCTTTACGCGCGGCGAGACCCAGGCGCTGGTCGTCACCACGCTGGGAACCGGGCGCGATGCGCAGATCATCGATGCGCTCGATGGCGAGCGCAAAGAGCCCTTCATGCTCCACTACAACTTCCCGCCGTTCTCGGTCGGTGAGACCGGCATGATGACCGGCCCGAAGCGCCGCGAGATTGGCCACGGCAACCTGGCCCGCCGCGGCGTCCTGGCCGTGATGCCGGACATGGCATCGTTTCCCTACGTGATCCGCGTGGTCTCCGAAATCCTGGAGTCGAACGGCTCGAGCTCGATGGCGAGCGTCTGCGGGTCGAGCCTCGCGTTGATGGACGCCGGTGTGCCGATCAAGGCCGCAGTGGCCGGCGTCGCCATGGGACTGGTCAAGGAAGGTGAGCGCTTCCAGGTGCTCACGGACATCCTGGGCGACGAGGATCACCTGGGCGACATGGATTTCAAGGTGGCGGGCACGAAGGATGGCGTCACCGCGCTGCAGATGGACATCAAGATCAACGGCATCACGCGCGAGATCATGCAGGTGGCGCTCGCGCAGGCACGCGAGGCGCGCCTGCACATCCTCGACAAGATGAACGCAGTCCTGAGTGAGCCGCGCGCCAACATGTCGGAGTGGGCGCCCACGATCATCACGATGAAGATCGATCCGGAAAAGATCCGCGAGGTCATCGGCAAGGGCGGCGCCGTGATTCGGGGGATCACCGAGGAGACCGGCACTACCATCGACATCGAAAACGATGGCACCGTGCGCATCGCTTCCGTCGATGGCGCTTCGGGACGCGAGGCACAGCGCCGCATCGCGCAGATCACCGCCGAGGTCGAGGTCGGTCAGATCTACGAGGGCAAGGTGGCGCGGCTGATGGATTTCGGTGCCTTCGTGACCATTCTCCCCGGGAAGGACGGCCTGGTGCACATCTCGCAGATCTCTGAAGAGCGGGTCGAGCGCGTCAGCGACAAGCTCAAGGAAGGCGACGTGATCCGGGTGAAGGTGCTTGAGGTGGACCGGCAGGGCCGCATCCGCCTCAGCATGCGCAACGTCAACTAAGACGCGTCAGGCTTGGGCCTTCATCCCCTGAGCCCGACACGAACGATACGCCGTGGGATTACCCGTGTTGCCGTCCGCGCTGTACGGCAACGTGTAGTCTGTGCAATCAAATCCGAACGGGCTCGGGGATGAAGGCCCAAGCCTGACGCGTCTTAGGCGGCAGGTGGCTGCTTGTGGTCGCCGCCGTCTGCATCGTCCGCCTCCGCGCGGCTACGGTTCGTGGCGCTCAGCAACGCCTTGAAGATGTCATCCTGTACCGAACGCCAGCGTGCGAAATTCTTCTGCGCCAGGTTGGCAACGGTCTCGACAGGATCGACCCCCACCATGCTCTTCACGCGATCGCGCACCTGCTGCTGCTGGCTCATGAAAAGCTTGAGACTCTGCTCCAGATAGCTGCCGACGAAGCCCTGCATCGCGCCGCCGTAGGAGCGGATCACCTGCGACAGGAAGTCCTGGCTCATGAGCGGGTCGCCCTGGTGCTCCTGCTCCGCTATCACCTGCAGCAGGATGCTGCGCGTGATGTCGTCCTGCGTCTTCTTGTCGATCACCACGAATTCGATCTTGTCGAGCACCAGGCGGCGGATGTCGGCCAATGTGATGTAGCGGCTCTCGACCGTGTCGTACAGTCGCCGGTTCGGATACTTCTTGATAACTCGCGGTTCGCTCATCGCATGTTACTCCCGGGCGAGAGTCCGGGCGGAGAGCCGTCGATCGGCGTTGGACCGCCCGGGCAGGCGGCGTACATCTTGTGGCCCTACGATAATCCATCCGCGCCGCAGACCCAAATCTCTCGCTAAAGAGCATCCAGTCGAATTTCACGCACGTTCCGCAGGGAAGCTGGATTCCATGCCTCCTTGGCCCACTGCCACAGGTCCCGAATCCCGGCGCGGGCGAGTTCCGCTGGCGGATCTTGTCGCAACCAGTGCAGCACTCGCCACAACGTGCCCGACGGATTCGCGGTGCCGGCAGCGACGGTCCGGCGAGATTTCGCGAGCTTGCGACCATCAGCCTCCGTCAGCAACGGCAGGTGCATGTAGCGCGGGCTCGCCAGTTGCAGGGCCTGCTGCAGCAGGATCTGGCGCGGGGTGTTGTTCAGCAGGTCGCAGCCACGCACGACTTCCGTGACACCCTGTGCGTCATCGTCGACGACGACAGCGAGCTGGTAGGCAAATAGCCCGTCGCGGCGCCGAATGACGAAATCCCCCAGACTGCTCGCGACGTTCTGTGCAAACCGGCCCTGCAGCTGGTCATCGAATGCAATCGTGTCATCGGGGACGCGCAAGCGCATCGCAAGTGCCTGATCCGGGTGCCGGGGGCCGTTGCGGCAGGTGCCTGGATAAAAGGAGTCCTCTTCCAGCGCGGCCGCCGGCTGCAGGGCCGCGAGCTCCTTGCGACTGCAGGAGCAGGCGAATACCTTGCCGGCAGCCCGCAGCTGCGCCAGCGCCGCTTCATACAGGGCGATGCGCTCGCTCTGTCGAACGATCGGGCCGTCCCACTCGAATCCGAGCCGTTCCAGGGTGCGCACAATGTCTTCCGCCGCACCGGATATGGTGCGGGGAGCGTCGAGATCTTCGATTCTGAGCAGCCACGCCCCACCGGCGACGCGCGCCTGCAGATAACTGCCCGCAGCGCTGAGTAACGACCCGAGGTGCAACGGGCCGGTCGGGGAGGGTGCGAACCGGCCGCGATAAACCGGGTCAGCGGTAGCGGTCGTCCCGGTCGCCGTACTGGCGTTCACGTCGCTCGCGACGTTCCTGGGCTTCGACGGACAGCGTGGCTACCGGGCGCGCTTCCAGGCGCTTGATGCCGATCTCTTCCCCGGTCTCCAGGCAATAGCCGTAGCTACCATCATCGATCCGCATCAGCGCTTCCTCGATCTTGCGGATCAACTTGCGCTCACGATCACGGGTGCGCAGCTCCAGGCTGAATTCCGATTCCTGCGTGGCGCGGTCATTCGGGTCGGGGAAATTCGCCGCTTCATCCTTCATGTGCAACACGGTGCGATCGACCTCTACCATCAGGTCGCGCTTCCAGGTGAGCAGAATGTTGCGAAAATGCTCGAGCTGCTCCTTGCTCATGTACTGCTCGCCGCGCTTGGCAATGTACGGCTGCACATTGCGCGGTCCGGCCAGCAGGCTGGTATCGCCAATCTCGCCGTCGTCGCCGTCCCCTGTGAGCGCTGGCTGCACCAAGCGTGGAAGGAACGGCTCGACACTGGAGGCGGTGGCAGGACGTGGACGATTGGGCTTGAGAGCAGCCGCGGGCTGTTGCGACGCCAGGGCCGGACGAGTCGCGGCGGCATGCAAACGCGCGCTCGCAGCGGTGGCGTGCTTCTTGGCTGGCACGACCTTCTTCGCTGGCGCCGCGCGAACGGCCGCATGCGCCTTGGTGCGCGCCTTGGCTTTCAAGTGCTTTACCGCCTTCTCTTTGCGAGGTGCGGATTTCTTCGCCTTTGTCCTTGCCGGCGCTCGTTTCGCAGGCATCAGTGCCTCCGGAAGCCTTTAAAAAAGAGGCGGCGATTATACCGGCGCACCTGTGTCTGTACAGGGGTTGGCCAGTCGCCGGCCGCAGACGCCCCGGACAGGTCCTAAGCCGCTGATTTGCCTATTCCCAACGCGCGCCCTGATGCGGCCGGCAGTGCTCTTTGACAATGGCCAAAAAAGCCTCGCGGCTGATGGAGCGGCTACCGAGCCGCTGCAGATGGGCCGAAGAGACCTGGCAGTCGATGAGCACGATGCCGCGCCGGCGGCATTCGCTCACGAGCCGGATCAGCGCGATCTTGGAGGCGTCAGCCTTGCGGCTGAACATCGACTCGCCGAAGAACACGCGGCCCAGGCACACGCCGTACAGTCCGCCCACGAGATCGGCGCCGGACCACGCTTCGACGCTGTGGGCGTAGCCCATCGCGTGCAGCTGCTGATAGGCCGCGATCATCTCGTCCGTGAGCCAGGTACCGGTGTCTGAAGTACGGGGGGCAGCACAGGCACGAATCACGGCGTCAAAGGCCGTGTCGAGCCGCGTGATGAGTCCACTGTTGCGCGCCCGCTTGCTCAGGCTGCGCGAGACACGCAGCTCCTCCGGATAGAGCACCGCGCGCGGATCCGGCGACCACCACAGCACGGGCTGGCCAGGCGCATACCAGGGAAAGATTCCACGCTCGTAGGCCGCGATCAGCCGCTCGGCGCTGAGGTCGCCGCCGGCGGCAAGCAGGCCATCGGGCTCTGTGAGCGCTTCGGATACCGGCGGGAACCAGGGCGCGCCGTCACGGCTCAGCCAATGGATCGGACTCATGCTCCGCTGTGTGTTGCGCCTGCTGCAGGGGACCTGCGGTAGGGCACGTGCTCGTCGACCTCGGCGGCGTAGCCCTCGATGGCTTTGCCTTCGCGCTGCAGATACTCGCCGATAGCGCGCGCGAACTGCGGATGCGCGATCCAGTGTGCGGACCAGGTGAACGCCGGCTCGAAGCCGCGGCTCACTTTGTGCTCACCCTGAGTGCCGGGCTCGAAGTGTTGCAACCCCTCGCGAATGCAATATTCGATGCCCTGGTGATAGCAGGTCTCGAAATGCAGGCTGTGAAAGTCGCGGCTTGCGCCCCAGTAGCGTCCGTAGAGCGTAGTGGCCGTGCGAAAGCAGATCGCGGCGGCCACCGGAGTGGAGCGATGAAGCGCCAGCTGTACCACGACGCGGTCGGGCAGGCGCTCGGCGAGCTCAAGTAGAAATCGCAGACTGAGGTACGGTGTGTGGCCGTGACGCATGAACGTGTCGGCGTGAAAGTCATAGACCGTTTGCCACAATCCGGTGTCGATGTCGCCACCCTGCAGCGTGCGAAAGTGAATCCCGGCCTCGGTGACGCGGCGGCGTTCGCGGTGCACCTTCTTGCGTTTCACAGCGGTGAAGCGCCGCAAGAAGTCCTCGAATTCGCGGTAGCCGCGGTTGTGCCAATGAAACTGGCAGTCCCGGCGCAACAGGAAGGCTTCTGCTGTCAGCTCATCGGCCTGTACCTTGTCGGCGAACAGCACGTGCAGTGAGGAAGCGTGCTCATCGGCAGCCATCGCGATCGCCGTGCGTGCGAGCTCGCGTCGCCACAGCGTCTGTTGCGAATCGGCGGCGGCGAGCAGGCGCGGTCCGGTAGCCGGTGTAAACGGCACCGCGGCGACGAGCTTGGGGTAGTACTGCAGGCCGCTGCGCGCGTACGCCTGTGCCCAGGCAAAGTCGAACACGAACTCACCCCAGGAATGGAGCTTGCGATACAAGGGCAGCGCGGCACGCAACTGCCCGCGCGCATCGAGCAGCGCGAGATGGCAGGGCGTCCAGCCGCTTTGCGCGCCGACGCAGGATTGATGCTCGAGCGCCGCAAGAAATTCGTGCCGCACAAAGAGCGAGTCCCCGTCGAGCAGCGCGTTCCATTGCGCGGCGGAAATCTCGTCGATACTGGCGAGGACCCGCGAGCGGTAGCGCAGTGCCTGAGGTTCTGGTCGTGAAGCGGTCATGGCGAGCACCCGCGCAGCGCGAGCGTGTCAGGCAGGCTGCGGGACATCCAGTCCTTCAAGATACTTGTCGGCATCGAGTGCCGCCATGCAGCCCGTGCCGGCCGAGGTCACGGCCTGGCGGTAAACATGGTCGGCCACATCGCCGGCGGCGAACACGCCGGGCACGCTGGTCGCAGTTGCATCTCCTTCCACGCCCGATTTTACGATGATGTAACCGCCGCGCATGTCGAGCTGGCCTGCAAAGAGCTGCGTATTCGGCGTGTGACCCACGGCGATGAACACACCGTCGAGCTGCAGGCGCTGACCGCCGCGCTCGTCCGTGCTCCTGATGTCGAGACCGGTCACGCCGGTCTCGTCGCCGACGATCTGTTCCACCACGTGGTTCCAGCGCACCGAGACCTTGCCGGTGCGCTCACGCTCGAACAGCCGGTCCTGCAGGATCTTCTCGGCGCGCAGGCGGTCGCGCCGATGCACCAGTGTGACGTGCGAGGCGATGTTGGTGAGGTAGAGCGCTTCCTCCACCGCGGTGTTGCCGCCGCCGATAACGGCAACCTTCTTGCCCTTGTAGAAGAACCCATCACACGTGGCACATGCCGAAACGCCCTTGCCACGGAACTGCTCTTCGGAGGGCAGGCCCAGGTAGCGCGCCGAGGCGCCGGTCGCCACGATCAGCGCATCGCAAGTGTAGGAGCCGCTGTCGCCGCGCAATTGAAACGGACGTCCCTTCAGGTCCACGGCGTTGATGTGATCGAACACGATCTCGGTGGCGAAGCGCTCAGCGTGCCGGCGCATGCGCTCCATGAGCGCGGGGCCCTGCAGTCCTTCGACGTCGCCCGGCCAGTTGTCGACATCGGTCGTCGTCATGAGCTGGCCGCCCTGCTCGAGCCCGGTGATGAGCAGCGGCTTGCGGTTCGCCCGCGCCGCATACACCGCGGCGCTGTAGCCGGCGGGACCAGAGCCAAGGATGATGAGCCGGCTGTGCCGCGCTGCCGTCATGTATAATTCGCCTCAGTTTTTCCTGCTGTTCACGATCCGGGTTCCACCAGAGTCGGCGCGCTGCTGCTGCATATCCGCCGGCTGAATGTAGGGCGCAAGAGCGCGCAATCAATGGTAAGTGAATCGCCCGGTTCGGCAAAGCGACCAAGGAGCCTCACATGCGAATCGGTATCCCGCGCGAACTCAAGCCGCGCGAAGGTCGAGTCGGCCTCATTCCCTCAGCCTGCGCGGAGCTGGTGAGAAACGGCCACGAGGTGTTCGTCGAAGCGGGTGCCGGTGGCATGAGCGGCTATACCGACCAGCACTACCGGGATATCGGCGTGAAGGTGCTGCCGACGGCGCGCGAGGTGTACGGTGGTGCGCAGATGGTCGTCAAAGTGAAGGAGCCGGTCGACGCAGATCTCAACCTGCTGCGCAAGGATCATCTGTTGTTCTGCTACCTGCACCTGGCCGCGTTGCCGGAGCTCACACGGCGCCTGTGCGACATCGGGCTGACGGCGGTCGCGTTCGAAACAGTCGAGGATCAAGCCGGGCGCCTGCCACTGCTCGCGCCGATGAGTGATATCGCCGGACGACTGTCGATTCAGATCGCGACCTGTCTGCTGCATCAGCCGCAAGGTGGCAAGGGCATTCTGCTGGGCGGCGTACCGGCGGCGCGCCGCGGACGCGTGGTGATTCTCGGTGGTGGCGTCGCTGGCGGCAACGCTGCGATCGTGGCCGCGGGACTTGGCGCGGATGTAGTGGTGTTCGACAAGGATCGTGACAAGCTGGTCGCCGCACGTGAGATTGGAGCGAACGTCACGGGCCTGTACCCACACACGGCGGATGTCGCGGACGCCGTCCGCAACGCGGACATCGTGGTGGGCGCGGTCCTGGTGACGGGCGCGCGGGCTCCACACGTGATCAGCAGCGACATGGTGCGTCACATGCAGCCGGGGAGCGTGATCGTCGATATCTCGGTCGATCAGGGCGGCTGCGTCGAAACGACTCGCCCTACGACGTACGACGCGCCCACGTACGTCTGGGAAGGCGTCACGCACTTCACGGTGACAAACATGCCGGGAGCTGTGCCTCGCACCTCTTCGCAGGCGCTCTCCGCGGCGATTGCACCGTATGCCGGGCGGCTCGCGGACGGCGATTGGCAGGACGATGCTGACTTGCGCAAGGGCATTAACGTGATGGGCGGAAAAGTCGTGCATCCGGCCTTGCTTAGCTGATTCGTAGGCTCGTACAATCAAAGGGTTGAGAAGCAACCTTCATGTACGAGATCAATACTTGAACGAAATCGCCGAGTCCCGAAAAGCCCCTTCCCGGCTTTCTCAGCCCGTCGTGCGAGCACTGCGCGAAAGCGCGCTGCTGTTGTTCAGCGTTCTCGCGCTGATCCTGCTCGTGGCACTCGCGACCTACGACCCACACGATCCCAGCTTCTCGTTTACCGGTGAGCCGGGCAGTGTCAGCAATGCCATCGGCCCGGTCGGGGCGTGGTTCGCCGATGTGTTGCTGTTCCTCTTCGGGCGCGCGGCGTTTCTTTTTCCGGTGATGCTGGCACTCGCGGGCTGGGTCCTGTACCGCGCACACACGATGCCGGAACTCAAGTCGCGTTCGACACTCACGTTCCGCGGTATCGGCTTCGTACTGACGCTTGCCACGAGCTGCGGTCTGGCGACGCTGCACTGGAGCGGCGGTGGCCTGCCGAGCGGTGCAGGCGGCGTGCTGGGCTCGCTGGTCGGGCACGGGCTCGCCTTGGCATTCAGCTTCCTGGGCGCGACGCTCCTGATGCTTGCCCTGTGGCTCGCCGGGATCTCACTGTTCCTCGGCGTGTCGTGGTTCATTGTGATGGACGGACTTGGCCATGGCGCTGTGCGGACGGCGGCCTGGGTCCGCGGCCGTATTTCGGCTTCGCGCGAACAGGCCGAGGGCCGCGAGCGCAAACTGGCTCGCGCGGAGAGCATGCGTGAGGAGCAGAAGAAGTCGGCCTCACGCGCGCCGCCGCGCATCGAGCCCGTGGTACCTGCACCGGAGCGCAGCGAGCGCGTCGAGCGGGAGAAGCAGGTGCCGCTGTTCGATGCGCCGACCGCGGCCGAGCTGCCAGCACTGTCGCTGCTCGATGATCCGCCACCACGCGAAGCCGGCTATTCGGCCGAAGCGCTGGAGGCGATGTCGCGGTTGGTGGAGCTGAAGCTGCGCGACTTCGGCGTCGACGTCGAAGTCGTGGCGGTACATCCCGGGCCGGTCGTGACGCGTTTCGAGCTGCGGCCGGCGCCAGGAGTCAAGGTCAGCCAGATCAGCAATCTCGCCAAGGATCTGGCGCGCGCGCTGTCCGCCATCAGCGTGCGCGTCGTGGAAGTGATCCCCGGAAAATCCGTGGTGGGCCTGGAGATTCCCAACGAGAAGCGCGAGCTCGTGACACTCGGGGAGATCATCAAGTCGCGGACCTACGATGACCTTGCATCGCCGCTCGCCCTGGCGCTCGGCAAGGACATCGGTGGTCACCCGGTTGTTGCAGACCTCGCACGCATGCCACACCTGCTGATCGCAGGCACCACGGGGTCCGGCAAGTCGGTGGCGCTGAACGCGATGGTTCTGAGCCTGCTCTACAAGGTCACCGCCGAGCATACGCGCCTCATCATGATCGATCCGAAGATGCTCGAGCTCTCGGTTTACGAGGGCATACCGCATCTTCTGGCACCCGTCGTCACCGACATGAAGCAGGCAGCGAACGCGCTGCGCTGGGGCGTCGCGGAGATGGAACGCCGCTACCAGCTGATGGCCGCGCTGGCCGTACGCAACCTTGCTGGCTTCAATCGCAAGGTACGGGAGGCGGCAGAGGCGGGCAAACCGTTCAAGGATCCGCTGATTGCCGCCAAGGCGGCGAGCGACCCAGCCATGACCCTCGCGGACGTGCCGGATCTGGAGCCCTTCCCCAACATTGTGGTCATCGTCGACGAGCTCGCCGATCTCATGCTGGTGGTCGGGAAGAAAGTCGAGGAGCTCATCGCCCGGCTCGCGCAGAAGGCACGGGCCGCGGGAATTCACCTCATCCTGGCGACGCAGCGCCCGTCGGTCGATGTCATCACCGGCCTCATCAAGGCCAACATCCCGGCGCGCATCGCGTTCCAGGTTTCCGCCAAGGTCGACTCGCGCACCATTCTCGATCAGAGCGGCGCCGAGGCGCTTCTCAGCCACGGCGACATGCTGTACTTGCCGCCGGGCACTTCGGTGCCAATGCGTGTGCACGGTGCGTTCGTTTCGGATCATGAGGTGCATCGCGTGGTGAGTTCGCTGCGACAGATGAGGCTACCTGCTTACAACGAGGAAATTCTCACCGGACCGCGCGGTCCAATTCCGGGCCTGCCGTCGGAGGATGGCGGCGAGGAAGGGGAGTCGGGCGAATCCGACGGTGAGCAGGATCCGCTCTACGACGAGGCGGTGCGCATCGTGGTAGAGACGCGCAAGGCGTCGATCTCCGGTGTGCAGCGACGCCTGAAGATCGGCTACAACCGCGCCGCGCGGCTCGTGGAAACGATGGAAGCCGCGGGACTGGTGGGGCCGCTGCAGAGTAACGGTGCGCGCGAGGTGCTCGCGCCGCCGCCGCCCGAGGAAGACTGAGCGATGGACGACACAGGGCTTTGAGCATCTCAACTCGCGTGGTAGTCGTTATGGTCGGTCTCCTGCTTACGGCCGTTGCTGGAGCAGGCCGCGAAGCCGCGCCAATGGCCGACGACGCTGGCGCCTGGCTGCAGGACTACCTGGCCGGCTTCAAGAGCTTCCAGGCGGAGTTTCGCCAGCTATCGAGCAACGCGACGGGCGATCGCGCGCAGGAATCGAGCGGCACGCTGTATCTGCAGAAGCCCGGGCGATTCCGCTGGGATTACCGCCAGCCGAGCAAGCAGCTCATCGTGTGTGATGGGCAGAAGGTGTGGCTGTACGACGTGGATCTGGAGCAGGTGACCATCAAGTCGCTCGATGAATCGCTGTCGATGACGCCCGCATCATTGCTCGCCGGAAAGGCGAGCATCCGGGACAGTTTCGAAGTCACCCGGCTGGGCAGCCGCGAGGGCATCGAGTGGCTGCAGCTCGCTCCGCGGCGCGCGGATACCGATTTTCTCGAGTTCCGGCTCGGGTTCAGCGGCGGCGAGCTGAAACTCATGGAGCTCAAGGACAAGCTGCAGCAGAGCACTCGCATCGAGTTCTCGGCGATTCGTCGCAATCCGCACCTCGCCGACGAGCTGTTCAGCTTCGTGCCGCCGCCGGGCGTCGATGTCATCGGCGCACCTCACGGCTGAGCATGCTGTCGCTTCCTCATGCGCGCGTCTGGCTGATCCTGGGCTGGGTGTTGATCGTGACCATCGTCGTCGGGAGCCTCATTCCCTCAGTCCCGACATTCGGCCTCGGAATCAGCGACAAGGTCGAGCACTTCACCAGCTACTTCGTACTGATGCTGTGGTTTTCGGGTCTGTACGAACGCCGGCAGCACTGGCTGCTGGCGCTGGCCTTCTTTCTCATGGGCGTAGCGTTGGAGCTTCTGCAGGGCGCGCTGACCATGACCCGGGAAATGGACATCGACGATGCGCTGACCAACGGTGCGGGTGTTGCGGCGGCTTTCCTCCTCGCCCGCTTCGGCCTCGGCGCCTGGGCGCGCCGGGTCGAGGACCTGTGGACACGCCGCCATCTGTCCCGCGAGGATTCCTGACGCATGAGCGAGGATCACCGTCCGCTGGCCGACCGCATGCGGCCGCGCGCTCTCGCGGAGTTTGTCGGCCAGCCGCACTTGATCGGGCCTGGAAAACCGCTGCAGCGCGTGGCGCAGAGCGGCCGTCTGCATTCAATGATCTTCTGGGGCCCGCCCGGGACTGGAAAGACGACGCTCGCCCGGATCCTGGCCGGCAGCTGTGATTGCGAGTTTGTCGGGCTTTCGGCGGTGCTGGCCGGGGTGAAGGACATCCGCGCTGCGGTCGACCTGGCGCGGGACACGCGCGCCGCGAGCGGTCGCGGCACCGTGCTCTTTCTCGACGAGGTGCATCGCTTCAACAAGGCACAGCAGGACAGTTTCCTGCCCTTCGTCGAGGACGGGACGCTGACGCTGATCGGTGCCACCACGGAGAATCCATCGTTCGAGGTCAACAGCGCGCTGCTGTCGCGGACTCGCGTCTACGTGCTGAAATCTCTCACCGCCGAGGATCTGGCGCGCGTGGTTGACGCAGCGCTTGCCGATCGCGAGCGTGGCCTGGGTGCGCTCGGCCTCACGCTCGAGCCACGTGCGCTGGAGATCATCGTCGCGGCGGCTGATGGCGACGCGCGCCGTGCGCTCAATCTGTTGGAGGTCGCGGCCGATCTCGCTGAGCCGCAGGACGAGCGCCGTCTGATCACGATCGCCATTGCGGCAGAAGTCGCCTCAGGTGGCTATCGGCGTTTCGACAAGGGGGGCGACCAGTTTTACGACCAGATCTCGGCGCTACACAAGTCGGTGCGTGGCAGTGATCCGGACGCAGCACTCTACTGGCTGTGCCGCATGCTCGATGGTGGGTGTGACCCTCTGTACGTCGCGCGCCGGGTGGTGCGCATGGCGAGCGAGGACATCGGCAATGCCGACCCCCGGGGCCTGGCGCTGGCACTGGATGCGTGGGACACGTATGAAAGGCTCGGCAGCCCCGAAGGTGAGCTGGCGATCGCGCAGGCGGTCGTGTATCTCTCCTGCGCCCCCAAGAGCAACGCGGTGTACACCGCGTACGGCGCCGCCATGGAGGATGTTCACCGTTACGGCACGCTTGATGTGCCGCTGCAGCTGCGCAACGCCCCGACCGGGCTGATGAAGAAACTGGGCTTCGGGCGCGACTACCGCTATGCGCACGATGAGCCCGACGCGTTCGCGGCGGGAGAGAAGTATTTTCCCGAGGCGATGCCGGCACACAGGTACTATCATCCGGTGCCGCGCGGGCTCGAGATTCGCATCGCCGAAGCGCTCGAGCGTCTGCGCCAGCGCAACGCCTCGACCAGCGAAACTGAAAAGAAGGTTCCGTGATCGATCCCAGGCTGCTCCGCAACGAACCTGAAGTCATCGCTGCAAACCTCGCGCGGCGCGGGTTCGCGTTCGACCTCGCGGCGTTCACCGCCCTGGAGGAGCAGCGCAAGCAGCTGCAGATCGAGGCGGACCGCCTGCGCAGCGAGCGCAACGCGCAGGCCAAGGCGGTCGGCAAGGCGAAGGCTGCAGGACAGGACATTGCCACGCTCCTGGCGCGCGCCGATTCGTTGGGTGGCGAGCTGCAAGCCATTGAGCTGCGGCTCGGTGACGTGCAGGCACAGCTCGAGCAGATCCTGCTCGGATTGCCCAATCTGCTGCACGCGAGCGTGCCGGAAGGCCGCGACGAGTCGGCCAATGTCGAAGTACGACGCTGGAGCGAGCCCCGGCGCTTCGCCTTCGAGGCGCGCGATCACGTGGCGCTGGGCGCAGCCCTCGGCGGGCTCGATTTCGAAGCGGCTGGCCGGATCGCGGGTGCGCGCTTCGTGGTGCTTGTCAGGCGGGCTCGCGCGGCTGCATCGTGCGCTCACGCAATTCATGCTCGACGTGCACACGCGCGAGCATGGCTACCGCGAAGTCTATGTGCCGTACCTGGTGAATGCGCAAACGCTCACCGGTACGGGCCAGTTACCGAAATTCGAGCAGGATCTGTTCGCGATCCGTGGCGAGAGCGGGTTGTACCTGATTCCGACGGCCGAGGTTCCCGTCACCAATCTCGTGCGCGATTCGATCCTGGAGGCGAGTCGGCTGCCCTTGAAATACGTCGCGCATACGCCGTGCTTTCGCTCGGAAGCGGGATCCTACGGCAAGGACACGCGCGGCATGCTGCGCCAACACCAGTTCGAAAAGGTCGAGCTGGTGCACATCGTGCGGCCGCAGGACTCCTATGCGGCCCTCGAGGAGCTGACGGGACATGCAGAGAAGATACTGCAGCTGCTGGAGCTGCCGTATCGCGTGGTCGCGCTGTGCGCGGGTGACGTGGGGTTCGCCAGCGCCAAGACCTACGATCTCGAAGTGTGGCTGCCCGGGCAGAACCGCTACCGGGAGATCTCCTCCTGCAGCAACTGCGAAAGTTTCCAGGCGCGACGGATGCAGGCGCGCTGGCGCAACCCCGACACGGGCAAACCTGAGCCAGTTCACACGCTGAACGGCTCGGGCGTTGCAGTGGGCCGTGCGCTGGTCGCCGTGGTGGAAAATCACCAGCGCGCGGACGGGTCGATCACCATTCCTGCAGCTCTGCGCCTCTATCTGGGCGGAGCGGGCGAGCTCCGACCGGGCGACTGATTTCTCGGCCACCCGGCCGGTGCCAGCCGCTGCCACTACAGCGAGCGCAGGAAGTTCAGCAGGTCCTGCTGGGCTCGGGCGGGCAAAGCGTTGAACTGTTCAATCACCCGGTTCGCTTCCGACGGCGCGAACGGCAATCGGCTGCCGCCCGCGTGAGCCTGGATCGCCTGCACCAGATCGCGCGTTCGGCCATCGTGCAACAGGAAGATGCGCTGACCCAGTCCCCACAGCGGCGCGGTGCGGAATTCGTCTCCGGCAGCCGATCCCTGCTGGATTCCATCGGCGAGTCGCGGACCCATACGGTGGAGCGCCAGGTCCGAGAACAGGTTGACCTCCTGGTCGCGCAGCGCCGGCACCCCTGCGTTGCCCGTCATGAGCGTTGGGGTGTGACACTGCCCGCAACCGACGCTGAGGAACGCCTTGCGACCATTGGCAATTGATGTGCTGCCGCCGGGCGTATCCACCGAGGGGGTGGGAGGAGCAAGGAACCGCATGAAGAAGGCAAAGCTTTCCGCGTCGCTGATCGATTCCACGTTACTCGGTCCATCGAGAGCACTGATGTCGTTGGGGAGCTCCGCGCTCTGGCAATCCGCGTTCTCCTCACGCTCGTTCTGGAAGATCTCGTTGCTGATGCCCATCTCGACGTTGTAGGCCTCGCCGGAAAATATCATCAGCGACTTGTTCTGCGCCTTCCAGCCAAAGCGCGTGATCGTTCCGTCGTTGCCAGCGCGATTGGGCCGGCCAGCGATCCCCAGGCGCGCCTTCGTGCCCGAGTCAGCATTGAGGTTGGCGAGGATCACGCTGTCTGGAATCATCTCCATGAGGCCGGCGCCAAAGACGGGTGTTGGGATGCGAAACGTTACGTTATTGCGCGCCACCTGGCGTTCGAAGTCATCCTGGAGAATCTTGCAGGCACTGGCGTCGCCGGTGCCGTCATTCCGGCCGCTGGTTACGAAGAGTGCGTGCACGCCTCCGTCGCGCTGGCCACTCGCCGTGAATCGGAACCGCACTTCGCGCACCGGGCCGTTCGGCCTGATGAACGAGGGCAGCGTATTGCGCGCTCCAAAGGCCGTCGCCACAGTCACCTGTGGATTGACCGCCGGAGAAGTGCCCCCCGTTGCCGGATGTGCATGGCATCCGGCGCAACCGTCCAGATTGAAGCGCGGACCCAGTCCGTCCTCGAGCATTTCCGCTTCATTGAACTGCTCGAGGCCGGCATCGAAATAGGCCTGTTCGTAGTCCCTCAGCCCTGCTATGGCCTGGCCTGCACCAGCTTCGCCGGTGCGAACACCAGGATCTCGCACGCCCCCGTCGGCAAGCGCCGCCATGGAGATGAGTGCACCTGTGGCTACAAAGATCTGCAGCTCGTGTCTTTTCACGATGAATTCCCCCCTGGTTGTGACCGTAACGTTGCGATACGGTCGTCAGCGGGCGTGCGCAGCCGACGGGCTGGAGGGAGTGACAGCGAAGCGGGCAGGAACCCGCCTTCAGGGGACTAAACCCGAGCGATGAAATCGGTCGCGTTTGGCAACCCCGCTGTCTTGGGACGTGCTCCCATCAGACCGGTGGCTTTGCGTCCCCACCTTTCGGTGGGTTTGCCCTTTAACAATAGCTCCCGCACCCGCGCGGTCAGTGCGCGAGCTCGTTGAAGAAAATGCAAGAGCCGTACCGGGCAGAGTGGTGTCGAGATGTCGCGTTCAACCCACTGATTGGCGTGAGTCACATGCGCGCAGCATGAAACCGGCCAAACGACAGCGTTGTCGCACGACCCCGACGTCACGAGCGCGATCTAATGTAACGCGTTGATTGGTGATGTCAGACGAATGTCGCCGGGTCACGACGTCAGACAGGGCTCGCTCACACCGTCGTGCTGAAGAGCTGCGCATTGGGCGCACGCCGCGCGAGGCGCGCATCGAACGCCATGCACACGTTGCGGACGAACGCGCGGCCGCGCTCGGTCACCTCACAACTCTCGCCCTCGAGCCGGACGAGATCGTCGTGCACGAGCTCCTGCAGTCGCTGCGGAATGGACTGGAGATGTGTGTAACCGGCGGTAAGGCCATCCCAACGGGTTCGAAAGCGGGTCATCAGCTCCAGGATCAGTCGCCGCAGCACGAGGTCCTCAGCGTCGAGCAAGTGACCGCGCAGTATCGGCAGCTCGTGGCGCCGGACGCGTTCCTGGTAGGGCTCGATGGTCTTCTCATTCTGCACGAAGGCGGTCCAGGCATCGCCGATCGCCGACACGCCCAGTCCGATGAGGGGCGCCACGTGGCGTGAGGTGTAGCCCATGAAGTTACGATGCAGCGTCGCGTCGCGCACCGCCTGTGACAGGGAGTCGCTGTCGAGAGCGAAATGGTCCATCCCGATCTCGTGATAACCGGCGTCCTCGAGAATGTCGCGTCCGCGCTCGTACAGGGCGCGCTTGGCATCGCCCTGGGGCAGGTCGGCTTCTGTGAAGCGCCGCTGGCTGGGCTTGATCCAAGGGACGTGCGCGTAAGCATAGAAGGCGATGCGGTCCGGCCGCAGGCGCCGCACGGCGGCGAGCGTCTGTTCGATCGACTCTAGCGTCTGCAGCGGCAGACCATAAATCAGGTCGTAGTTGACGCTGGTGAAGCCGAGCTCGCGCGCATTCTCAGTGAGCCCACGCACCTGTTCCTCGCTTTGCACGCGGTTGACGATGTCCTGCACGCGCGGATCGAAATCCTGGATCCCGAGGCTGAGGCGCCGAAATCCCGCCGCCCGGAGCGTCGCGAGCTGCTCGGCAGTCGTAACACGCGGGTCGGCTTCGACGGAAAACTCCGCGTCGCCGACCAGTGTGCTCTGCGCGAGCAAGCCTTCCATGAGAAATGTAAGTTCCTCCGGATTGAGAAACGTCGGCGTTCCGCCGCCCAGGTGGATTTCGGCCAGGGCCAGCCGCTCAGTTCCCAGCAGTTCCAGGTACAGTTTCCATTCCTGCAGCACGGCCTCGAGATAGGGGCGGGCTATGGCACGGTTGCGCGTGATGCGCGTATTGCAGCCGCAGTATGTGCACAGCGAGCGGCAGAACGGGATGTGCACATAGACCGCGGCGCCGGCGCCATGCTGCTGGGTACTCGGCAGGGAGTTGCGCAGCGCATCGATCCATTGCACCTGCGACGGCGTCTGTTCCCAGTACGGCACGGTGGGATAGCTCGTGTAACGCGGCGCCGGCACGTTGTACTTGGCGAGCAGCGCGGAAATTGCTGGGTTCATGTGAACAGCTCGCGTTGCAGGTCGATGAACAGGCGCACGTGGTGCTCCGGCGTGCCCGGCAGGACGCCATGTCCCAGGCCGCAGATCCAGCCTCGTCGCCACGCCGGGGGTAGCGCCGCGATCGGTTCGAAGAAGCGCTCGACGCTACGCAGAAAATCCGGCTCCGGCAGCAGCAACGCATGCGGGTCGAGGTTGCCCTGGATCGTCCAGCGCCCGCCAAACTCCTCGATCACCTTGACGATCGGTGTCTTCCAGTCGACGCCAATCCCGTCGATACCTGCATCTGCGAGCAGACGCCAATGCGTGGCGTCGGTGCCCTTGGAATAATAGACGACGCGTGCCTGCGGGCACTCGCGCCTCAGTTCCTGCAGCACGGTGCGCAGCTGCGGAACCACCCAGCGAGCGAAGGCCTGTGGCCCGAGCTCTCCGGCGCAGGTGTCGAGCACGGCGATGCAATCGGGACCCGCGCGCCACTGCTGGACCATGTTTTGCGCCAGCAGCGGGAGCAGCTTCTCGCAGAAGCCCGCGTAACGTCCGTCGGCCAGCCCGGCGTGCGCGCTGCCCAGATCTCCCTGGTGGGAGCCGGAAGCGGCATAGAAGAAGAGCGTCAGCGGTCCACCCACGAATCCCAGCAGGCCTTTGGAGGCCGGCAGGCGTTCGCGGATCGTGCGCAGCGCCGCTGCCTGGAACTCCAGCATGGCGGCGCTGGTGTCGTGCAGGACGAGTCGCTGCAGATCTTCGAGCCCGCGCAGCTGCCAGCCGAGCTTGGGGCCGGGATCGTAGGTGAGCGGCATGCCGAGCGCTTCGAGTGGGAACAGCAGGTCTGAAAACAGAATCGCGGCGTCGAAGTCGAAGTCCTCGATCGGGCCGAGCGTCACGGCCGTGGCCAACTCCGGGTTCTTGCACAGATCTTCGAACGAATGGCGGGCGCGCAACTGCCGGTAGTGGCTGTGGTAGCGGCCCGCCTGGCGCATGAACCATACCGGCGGGCGCGAAGTGTTGTTGCGCTCGAGCGCGAACTGGAACAGGTTCTTCACGGCGGGGCCTCGTGCACGGCGGCATTGTCGAGCTGATAGCCGACGCCGCGGACACTGCGGATGACTTGTGGCACGGCTGGGTCCGGCTCGATCAGGCGGCGCAGGCGGACGATGAAGTTGTCGACAGTACGCGGCGTGGGAAACTCGTCCGGTGCCCAGGCCCGGTCGAGTATCTCGTCGCGCGCGAGCACCGCGCCCTGCTTTTCGAGCAGCAGCGTAAGCACGGCACATTCCTTGTGGGTGAGCGCGACTTTGTCGCCATCAGTTGTTGCCTCCATGCGCTTCAGATCGATGCGCGCGCGGCCGACCAGCAGGGGCCGTTCGTACTTCGATTCGGTGCTCGCCAGGAGCTTCGCTCGACGCAGGGCGTTCTCGATCCGCAACAGCAGCTCCTTGTAGTGAAACGGCTTGACGATGTAATCCTCGGCGCCGAGCTCCAGCCCTCGCACGCGATCGTCGGGCGTGCCAAAGGCCGTGAGAAATACTATGGCGGTGCGTGGATGCCTGCGGCGCAGCTTCGCAGCCAGGTCGAAGCCGGATTGATCGGGCAGTCCCACGTCCAGCAGAGCGAGATCGAAGGCCGGGCCGTCGCTCAGGTTGAGCGCCTCGCTCGCCGTACGCGCCCAGTCGATGCCGTAACCCTCCGCGAGCAGCCGCTCGGTTAGCGTGCGCCCGACGTTGGGCTCGTCCTCCACCACCAGTATGCGCGCCGCGTTGCTCACGCCAGTTCTTCCGCGCGACGGAAAATGAGCTGCGTTTCGAATCCGGCACCCGGCCGTGACTGATAGCGCGCATCGCCGCCCATGCGTCGCATCAGCATGCGTATGAGGTATAACCCAACACCGGCACCCTGTGAGCGTTCGCCGCGAAAGAAAAGCGTTCCGAGCAGCAGCGGGTCGCCGCTGAAGCCACGGCCCTGGTCCGCGAAGCTTACCGTCACGGTCGTCGGCTCGCGCACGATAGCGATACGTGTGTGCGCCGGTGTCGTCTGCGAATGTCGCCGGGTGTTCTCGAAGAGGTTGCGCACGATCACCTTGAGCGCATTTCGGTCGGCGAGTACCAGAGCCTCATCATGTTCACCGTCGCGCGGCAGTTCGACAGTGAGATCGCTGCCCTCGGTCTTGACACCCTCAACCTGCCGCGCGAGCCAGGCGCGGATCGGCAGCGCCTGCAAATCCAGAGCGCCGCCGCCTTCCAGGCGCGCCAGCTCGAGTGTCTTTTCGACCTGCGCCTCGAGGCGGCTCGTGTCCTCGAGCAGGCGGTTGATCAGTGGTCCCGCTGCACCTTTGTCGGCCAGGGACTCCGCCTGCAGGCGGATACTGGTGAGTGGCGTGCGCAGCTCATGTGTCACGGAGGCAAAGAAGGCCTGTGAGGCGCGCGTGCGGCGCTGATCGCGCAGGTAGAGCCAGAGGAGCGCCACGGAAAGCCCCGTCAACAGCACCAGCAACGTGCCGCCTTCCCACACCAGCATGCGCTGCGTCACCTGCCACTGCGCGTGCGCGGCCGAGGTGCTGTGTCCGACCAATTGCTGCAGCTCTTCGATCCTGACGGCCTGCTGATGCACGACCCATCCCCACCAGACCATCAACGCGAAGAGCAGCAGCAGCCACAACGCAGCCACGAGCACCAGCCAGCGCAGACCTATTCGGGCAGTGATGAGTCGGGCGGCCATAATGTCAGGCCGCGGAGCGCGCGCCGAGCGCAGCCTCGAACGCCGTCACGAACTGGTCGAGATCCGCGGCGGAATGCGCGGTGGACAGGAACCCGACTTCGTAGCCGCTCGGCGCCAGGTAGATCCCGCGCTCGAGCAGCGCATGAAACAGAGCGGCGAAGCGCTCGCGCTGCGCAGGCGGAATCGCTTCCACCCGCCGCACCAGTGCACCTGACGTCGACGCCTTCGAGGCCACAAGCCAGAACAGAGATCCGTCCCGCTGTAGCTGCAGATCCGCGCCCGCTCGGGCGATCGCCGACCCGAGTGCATCCGCGAGCTCGGTGCCGCGCCGCTCGAGCAGCGCATACGGCGAATGCGTTTGCAGCTTGCTCAATGTGGCGAGGCCTGCCGCCATCGCCACTGGGTTGGCGCTCAGCGTGCCCGCCTGATACACGGGTCCCACCGGGGCGATCTGCTCCATGAGGTCACGCCGGCCGCCGAAGGCACCGACCGGAAAACCGCCTCCGATCACCTTGCCGTAGGTCACGAGGTCCGGTTTCACGCCAAGGCGTTCGGCCATGCCGCCGAGCGCGACGCGAAAGCCACTGATCACTTCATCGAAGATGACCAAAGCGCCGTGTGTGCGTGCAAGCTGCATCATCTCTTGCAGGAACTCGGGTCGCTGCGGCAACAGACCATGGTTCGCGGGTAGTGGCTCGATGATGACCGCGGCGAGGCTGCGTCCGGAGCGTGCGAACACTTCACGCAGTGCGGGCAAGTCATCGAGTGGTGCGACGAGCGTGTTCGCGGCAGTTTCCGCGCTCACTCCGGCGCTGTCCGGACTGGCTGCCTCTGCGAGCCCCGAGCCCGCCTTGACCAGCATGGCGTCCACGTGACCGTGATAGCAGCCGTGGAACTTGAGAATGCGTGCCCGCCCGGTCGCCGCACGCGCGAGACGCAGGGCCGACATCACCGCCTCGGTGCCGGAATTCACGAACCGGATCTGCTCGACCCACGGAATGCGCCGGCAGATCCATTCCGCCAGTTCCAGCGAACCCGCTTCGGCCGCGCCGTACGACCAGCCGCGGCTCAACGCGGCTTCGACTGCGGCGCGCACATCCGGATCCTGGTGTCCGAAGATGAGGGGACCCCAGGACATGCAAAAGTCGATATAGCTGTTGCCGTCGACGTCGATGAGACGGCTCCCGCTCGCTTCGCGAATGAAGCGCGGAATGCCACCCACGCCGCGGAATGCACGCACGGGCGAGTGCACGCCGCCGGGCGTTACGCGCCGGGCACGCTCGAAGAGGGCGGCGGAGCGCTCGGTATTCACGCGCCCGCCAGCCAGCGGCGCGCATACCGCGCCCCGTAGGTCAGGATCATCGAAGCACCCGCGCGCACGAATGCGGTCCAGCATTCCACGTGCGCATTCGGGCCATCCATCAGCTGTTGCGCCGCCAGGGCCTCGAAGGCGCCGTATTCACCGCTCACTTCGTAGACCGCCCACGGTCGCGGAATGCGCTGCGACAGGTCCTTGAGAATGTCCAGGTAGGGCAGGCCGGGCTTCACCATGAGGATGTCCGCACCTTCATCGGCGTCGCGCTGCGAGCTCAGGTAGGCGTCATCGGCGCGCGCCGGATCGATCTGATAGCTCGCGCGGTCCTTGAGCGCTGCGCGCGGCGCGGAATTGGCGGCCTCGCGGAAGGGCCCGTAGAAGCGGGAGTGAAACTTGGCGGAATAACTCATGAGCAACGTGCGCTCGCAGCCGCCGCCATCGAGCGCCTGGCGGATCGCGGCGATGCGTCCGTCCATCATGTCGCTCGGCGCGACGCAGTTGGCCCCGGCCTGCGCGTATTCGAGCGCCGCACGGGCGAGCTGCTCGACGCTCGCATCGTTGATCACGTGGTCCTGCTCACGGTTGAGGACGCCGCAATGGCCGTGAGTCGTAAACGAGCACAGGCACACGTCGACTGCAATCCACAGGTCTGCGCCAAAACGCTGGCGCAGCGCCTCGATCTGCCGCGCCGTGAAGTCGAAGCGAATGTCCGTATCGCGTTTCTCGCCGGGCACCCCGAAGATCAGCAGCTTGTCAGCGCCTGCCTCGAGATCCTGGTCCACCTGCTTGAGGAGACTATCGGGCGTCTCGCGGAACACACCGGGCAGTCCTGGCACGTCTTCGCGGCCGCGCAAACCCTCGACCACGAAGTGCGGCTGGATGAGCTGTGTCGCCGACACGCGCACCTCGCGGGTCAGCTCGCGAATGTGCCGGTCCTGGCGCAGGCGCCGTAAGGTCAGTCCGTAGCGTGCGTTGCGGTTTCGATCTGTAGCCATTGTCGCCACTCGTGAACGGATGGAAATACCGTGAAGTTACTGATTCCTGCGGCACGGATGACGTGCGCCGTCTTCCCCGGGCCGCAGGCATGATGAACCGAGGCGGGCAGGCGTGACCAGAGCTCGCGGAACTGCGTGCCGCTCGCCCAGTACACATGGGTCAGTGCCGATGGGTCGGGAATGGTCTGCGCGCGGACCTCGGGCAGTCGATAGGTGCCGATTACCTCACCCGCGGGCCAGTGATCGGCCGCGGCGACGTGACTGAGAATCTGCCAGCCTTGCAAGGGCGGCAGGCCGAGGACCGGTTCCGCCAGCGTAGCGCTGATCCATTCGTAGCCAAGCCCTTCCGCGCAGCCTTCGACCCATACGCCGAGGCGTGCGAGGCGCCACCAGCTCGCGACACCCGAAGTCCAGACGCGATGGGACGCCAGGCGCGCCGCCGCATCGCGTGGCAGGGCGCGGCTGTGAGCTACGAACACCGGCGCCGTGCTGTCGCGTAGCGCCGCATCGACGCCGCTTGAGATCTCGCTGGCAGGAATATCAGTCGACTCCCGCGCGCTGAAGCCGTCCCACCAGCGAACTGGGGCTGCCGGAGCTTGCGGCATACCGAGCCAGCTCACACGCTGCAGCGGCTCATCTTTCGAGCCCGCACCGCGCACGTAGAGCAGCGCACCGAAGGCGGGGTGATCGATGCACGTTGCGCCGAAGCGCTGGTGACAGCCGCCGCCGAATTCCGCGAGCACCTGGCGTTCGGCACCAACGAGCCGCGCACTCGTGGCATCGTTGAGCACCGCGAGCGCGCCGCGCACCTCCTGCGCGTCCGCGCGGCATTCGACAGCCAACGCGCCCTGGCCGGGCGCCGACGGACAGTCAGTAAGCGGCAGCACCATCCAGCGGATGTCGCGCAGTAACTGCGCGAGCCGCTCGCGCCCGCCGGCCGGCCGGGTATCGCGCCACAGCCGGATAAGGCCCGCGAGCGCCAGCACCACGCCGTCGAGTCGTCGTCCGCTGTCGGACGTCGCGTGCAGACGGCCGAGACGCGTATCGACGTTGCCCCGGATTTCGACACATTCGATCGGCACCGGAGCAGGCCCCGGCAGTGCCTGGGCGAGAAAGCGCGGCACGTTCTCGAGTCGGCGCGGTGCCGAGGTGCCGATGCGCAGTGGCTCGCCGTTCTGCACGCGGCGCGGGACATCGGCGCGGAACACGATGACATCGCGAGGGTTCTCGCGCAGCGGAATGGCGGCGAGAGCAATCCCGGCGGGGCGCTCCAGGCTCAGGTCCTTGAGCGAATGAACGGTGACATCGACGCTGCCCGCGAGCAGGGCGGAATCGATCTCGGCAGAGAAGAATTCCTTGCCATCGACCTGGCTCAGCGGCTGATCGGTGATGCGATCGCCGCGCGTCTCGATCGGGATCAATTCAACGTTGGTGCCGGGATGGAGAGACTTGATGCGTTCGGCGACCCACAGGCTCTGTGCCCATGCGAGCGCCGATCGCCGGGTGCCGAGGCGCAGCCGTCCCCTGAACATCAGGCACTGTGGGCAAAGAGCGAGAGGTCTTCCCAGCCGTGCGCGACGCCGGAGCCGCCGCCGAGTCCGCGTAACTGCGCGCGCTCGCGGCATGCATTGCGCGCATGACGTAACTGAACTCGTCGACGCTCGGAGTTCGCCGACTGCAGGGCAAAGAGGTCGGCGAGGGTGGCGAAGCGATCCAGGTGACTCCAGATCGAGTCGCCGGGCGTGAGCTTGCCGAGATGTAACAGGTGTCCGGCTTGCGAATCGCGATCCTTCCAGGCCTGTACCCGGGCGCGGTCGCGTTCGCGATTGGGAGGTACGCAGAGCACGACGTTGGTGGCCGTGCGCCAAGCCGCGAGCTCGGAATCGAAGTCGCCCTCGACCAGCACGATCTGTTCGGAACGATCTGCCTGCCGCCGCATCCGCGCGACGAGCGTGGCTGCACGCTCGGGCGTGCGATTGGCGATGTAGAGCGGCCGGCCTGAAAGGTAAGGCAGGATCGCCGCCGCCATTTCGCCGGCGCCGATCAGGAGCGTCGCCCGATCCGCCTCAGCGCCCAACAGAGCACGCACGAGACTGCCGTACGTGGCCGCACCCAGTCCGGTGAGGTGGCGTGAACGAATCTCTTTCACATCCTCGAAGAGGTCCCGAATCAGGGAATCAAAGCGGCGTGCAGCCTCCGGATGTTTCGCGCGGTAGGCCTGCCAGCTTTGCTTGAACTGCCCGAAGATTTCCGACTCGCCCGGTACTTCGCTTTCGAGGCCACTCGCGATGCGCAGAAGCAGGTCGTATGCGTCGATCCCGCGGTAGAATTCGACACCTGCCGCTGGTGCAGCGGCAGCGCTGGTGATTGCTGAGTCCGCGCCCTTGGTTACCAGAAGACGGCGCAGGCAGGTTTCGATCGGAAAATGCTCGCCGCTGGCGAGTGCGTCGAAAGCGCTCGCCACAGGCTTGCCCTGTTTGCGCTGGTGTACGACGAGAAGCTGGTCGAAGAGCATGGGCGGCATGCTACGAGCCGGATCTGCCGGGCGTGTCATATGAGTGTCAGTCGGATGAGCAAATCCTCATTTCCGGCAGCAGTTTGCGGTCAATACCTACGACAGTTGAGAATCATTCCCAACAAAATCCTGTGGAGAGGTGGCGGAGCGGTTGAACGCACCGGTCTTGAAAACCGGCAGTCCCTCACGGGGCTCGCGAGTTCGAATCTCGCCCTCTCCGCCAAGATAGAAGAGCGCACCGCAGCAGCGTGCCGCGGCTCGGGCAACGCGTGCGCGTACATGGCTAGGCAAATTTGCGGATTCGCGTGTTTGCTTGCGCAGGAGTGGCGCAATCTGCGGCGTTCTACGTAGTCACGACCACAGTACGTAAATCTACGAATCGCAGGCGATTACTGGCGGCGACACCATCGAACGCACGCGCCCGCGAGGCGCGTAAACGTCACAAATAAGGGGATAACTAATAAGGGGATGCATCTATGAATATCATCATCTGGCTCGTGGTCGGTGGACTGATCGGATGGGTGGCGAGCCTCATCATGCGCACCGACGCGCAGCAGGGAATCATTCTCAACGTGGTCGTCGGAATCGTCGGCGCGCTTCTCGGAGGATGGTTCCTGAGCCCGCTCTTCGGGGTGTCGACCATCAATCAAAGCAACTTCAGCGTACCGGGCTTGCTCGTGTCGCTTCTGGGAGCCGTCATTCTGCTTGCTGTCGTGAACCTCATTCGGCGCGGTTCAGCACGGTAAGGCGATTCAGGGGCACTTGGCGTGATCCGATCTGATCGGATTCGGAAGTTTCTGATTCACCTGGAGCTTCAATTTATGAAATCAGTCAGAACTCTCGCGACGCTCTTTGCGACCGTAGTGCTGTTAGCGGCTCTCGGCTGCGCGGCCACGCGCACGCATGAGGGGACCGGCGAGTACATCGATGACAGCGCTATCACGACCAAGGTCAAGGCCGCCATTCTGAATGAGCCCGGACTCAAGGTATCCGAGATCAACGTCGAAACGTTCAAGGGTGTCGTGCAATTGAGCGGTTTCGTGAGCTCGCGCGACGACATGGACAAGGCGGTCAAGGTGGCACGCGACGTCAGCGGCGTGAAGTCGGTAACAAATAACATGCAGCTCAAGTAGCGCCTCGATGAGGTGACACGGCGGGCCCGATCACAGTGCTCGCGGCACGAGGTCGTGGCCGCCATGGTCACGATGCAGCGGAGTCCGAAGTTCGGTTCTGGGTGGCACGCGAGGTACACATCCGATTCTCCACGGGCGGTCTCGGTCCATAGCTTCCATGTCGAAGCCTGCAAGTCCGCGCCGTTGCTGACTCCAAATCGCAAAGAGCGTTGCGCCATCGAGGCGTCAGTCTACTTGAGGCTCGCTCTGCCGTGCTTAACCGCCCGGCCGGTTTGCACTTCGGTTTGCAGTGGGTAGCAACCTACTGGAAAACTCAGCCCCAAGACTTCTTTGCGCCCCTAATCAAATCATGCGTTTGCGTGCGTGTCGCAGCTGTGATCCTGCGTCAGTTGGGACTTGAAAACCGGCAGTCCCTCACGGGGCTCGCGAGTTCGAATCTCGCCCTCTCCGCCAATTAAGCCAGGTATTTCGTAAGCGGCGATGTCGCACCTCATGGTGCGCTGGCCCTCGAGAAGGACACCAGCCACTCCTCAAGCTGCGTTGATAGCGAGCGATCCGCGGGGCTCCCTGGCCGACAGCTGTTACGCAAGTAAGGCGCGGGGGAAGCGGTCGATGTGAGCTAGCTGCAGCGCTGCAGGCCATAACCGCACAAATCCGTATTGCCAGCGCTCGCCGACCGCGCTCAGCTAGCGCCCGCGCAGAGGGGACTGATAAGTACACGGACGCCGTGCGTCCAAGCGCAGGGGGATGACGCCATGGCTGAAGCACCCAAATCAGGCGGCACTGGCGCAGCCGAGTCCGGGTCTGCCGGCAGCGAGCGTATTCCTTTTTGGCAGCGGGTCCTCGACAACCCATTCCTCCTGCTGTTCATCGGCGTAGCGGTTCCCACGATCCTTTACATCATCTGGGGAATCATGGAGCTCGTGCAGATTCCCGTCGCCGCGCCCTAATCACCCTTCCCGAGCGGAGACCCAAGTCATGGCGATATCTCCTCCTGCGGAACGCATCTGGTGGCGCGAGCAGATTCATCGCGAAGAGCTGGTGTGGATCATCGTCGCCTTCCTGTGGGGCCTCGTCATGTTCTTCATGATGATCTACTGGCACGTGGTCGGCCGGCAGAATCTGTCGAACGAAACCTATCGGACCACGCCCGAGGCCTTCGCCGCCAAAGCCGACGCGATGATCGCGAAATACAAGGTGCGCGATGACAACGGCATGCCCGTCGTGAAGCCGCCCGCAGGCAGCGATGTGTACCTCATCGCGCGCATATGGCTCTGGTATCCCTATCTCGAACTCGAGAAGGGACAGAGCTATCGGCTGCACTTATCGTCGATGGATTACGAGCACGGATTCTCGCTGCAGCCGGTCAACGTCAACATTCAGGTCCAACCCGGCTACGAAATGGTGCTGACGATCACGCCGAGCGCAGCGGGCGAATACGGGGTCATCTGCAACGAGTATTGCGGCCTCGGTCATCACACGATGGTCGGCAAGATCCACGTCGTCGATCGCCCAGCGGACACGTGAGGGCAAAGCCATGGCGCAAGACATGTTCCGCATCTGTCCAACGACCGGACTACGCGTCGATCTCAGGGCGCAGGCACTGATCAAGTGGAACGCCGTCGCGGGCATCGTATTTCTCGCCATCGGGGGGTTGTTCGGGCTTTCGGTAGCACTCACCCGCTGGCCGGCGGTGCATCTGCTTCCGGCGGATTGGTTCTATCTCGCACTCACCGCGCACGGCCTCGACGTGCTGCTGCTCTGGATCATCTTCTTCGAAATTGCCGTGCTCTATTTTGCCGGCGCTGTGCTGCTTGGAAGCCGGTTAGCGGCGCCGCGCGCGGCGTGGACCGCATTCGTCCTGATGCTGGTCGGCGGGCTCATGACGAATGTTGCTGTGCTGCAAGGCGGATCGAGCGTCATGTTCACGTCCTATGTGCCGATGAAGGCGGCGCCCCACTTCTACCTCGGCCTGGTTCTCTTCGCGGTCGGTGCGCTGACCGCCTGTGGCGTATTCTTCGGCACGCTCGTCGTTGCGCGCGACGAACGTACCTACAACGGCTCGATCCCGCTGGTCACCTTTGGCGCCCTGACGGCTGCGATCATCGCCGTGTTCACACTTGCCTGCGGTGCAATCATTCTCATCCCGACATTCCTGTGGTCGGTGGGCATCGTGAGCAACATCGATCCCCTCATGTACAAGCTCATCTGGTGGGGCATGGGCCACTCCTCCCAGCAGATCAATGTCTCCGCGCACGTGGCGATCTGGTATGCGATCGCGGCTATCGTGCTCGGAGCCAAGCCCTTGTCCGAGAAGGTGAGCCGGGCGGCCTTTCTTCTCTACATTTTGTTCCTGCAGCTCGCGAGCGCCCATCACCTGCTGGTTGAACCGGCTCTCAGCTCGGAATGGAAGATCTTCAATACGAGCTACGCCATGTACCTTGCCGTGCTCGGCAGCATGATCCACGGCATGACAGTGCCGGGTTCGATCGAAGCCGCGCAGCGTGCGAAGGGATTCAATCGCGGACTGTTCCAGTGGCTGCGCAAGGCGCCGTGGGGAAACCCGGCCTTTGCCGGCATGTTCCTGTCGCTCGTGCTGTTCGGATTCCTGGGTGGCATCTCCGGGGTCGTCATGGGCACCGAGCAGATCAATCTCATCATGCACAACACGCTCTACGTTCCCGGGCACTTTCATGGAACCGTTGTGGCCGGCACGACGCTTGCTTTCATGGCCGTGACGTACTTGCTTATTCCCTTGGTCTTCCAGCGCGAAGTGCGTTTTCCGCGGCTCGCGCGCTGGCAGCCGTACATTTTCGCGATTGGCGTCGCCGGCATCTCGCTCTTCATGATGGGTGCCGGAACGCTCGGCGTCCCGCGGCGCCACTGGGACATCACGTTTGCCGACGCGCTCACCAAGTATGAATTTCCGAGCACGGCGTATCTGATGCTCGGATTGAATGGACTCTCTGCGATCTGTGCGGCGCTGGGCGGCGTGATGTTCATCGTCATCGCCGTGTCTTCGGTGTTCTTCGGCAAGCCGGTCGCCACCGTGGCCGCAGGCGCGCCTCAGAAGGCGGCTGCGCGTCCGCCAATCGCTCCCGTCGGAAAGTATGGAAGCGCCGGCACGCTGCATGTTCCTGGTACAGTGGTGTTGGTGGGCGTGTTCTTCGTCGCTTTTGTGCTGTACTACTTTGTCAACTGGAAATACCTGGCGGAGATCTGGCCGCTGAGGTGATGGGTGGACAGTCGAACGCCGGCACTGGCCGCTGGCCAAAGAGTGGTCCCGCGTGCTGGGTTGCGGCCTTTCCTCGCTGCCCTGAAGCTGCGGATTGGCTTTGAAATCACGCTGACGGCGGTCGCGGGTGCGGCCATCACGCCGGGCCTTGGGCTCACGCCCTGGCGTCTGCTCGCCTTTGCGACAGCGGTCTTGCTCGCATCGAGCGCCGCCGGAGCCTTCAATCAGTATGCCGAGCGGGACATCGACGCGCAGATGCGCCGGACGAGGCATCGGCCGTTCGTCACCGGGGCTTTGACAGCGGATCGCAGCTGGTTGTTGATCATCGGCGTGATGCTGGCCATTGGCGCGATCCTGGCGCTCGCCGCGACCAATGTTGCCGCCATGGTCTTCACGGTTGCCGGGGCGTTCACGTACGGCGTCGTGTACACGCTTTGGTTGAAGCGGCTCACCTGGCTCAATATCGTCGTGGGAGGCTTCGCCGGAACGTTCGCCGTGCTCGCCGGCGCAGCGGCGGTAGATCCACGTCTCGCCGCGGAGCCAGCACTGCTGGCGCTGGCGTTGTTCTTCTGGACCCCGCCACACTTCTGGAGCCTCGCGCTGTACAACGTCGAGGACTACGAGCGCACGCGTGTGCCAATGCTGCCGGCGCTGATCAGTCCGCGGCAATCGGCGGCCATCATCCTCCTGCATGTCGTCGCCGTGATTGTCTGCTCGCTGCTGCCGGCAGTCTTCGGTGCGGGGCTCATCTATCTCTCCTGCGCAGCACTCGGCGGCGCGTACTTTCTCTACTTTGCCGTGCGCCTTTGGCTCGATCCGACGCGTGCGCGGGCCTGGGCTTCGTTCAAAGCATCCTTGGTGCAACTCACGCTGCTGCTGGCCGGCGCGATCGCCGACGGCGTGGTTCGTGGGCAGCTGGTGGGGGCCTCATGACGCACTGGCAGCGCGGCGAGCTGCTCGGCTCATTGGGTGCCGTGCTGCTGCTGTACGCGGGGGCAGCCGGCGCTGCAGCCTTCGATCCGCAAGAGGCCCTACGCCTCAGCCAGGCCGCGATTGGCCGGCCCGTCGCCGATGTCGAACTCGTGACTGCCCAAGGCAGTCGATTGCGATTGAGCGAGTTCCGCGGTCGACCCGTCGTCATGAGTATGATCTACACGAGTTGCTTGCATATCTGCGCACCGACTACCGCTGAACTCCGGCGTGCTGTGCGTGAGGCACGTACGACGCTCGGCGCGAAGTCGTTCACTGTGCTGAGCATTGGTTTCGATACGCGCAATGACACGCCCGAGCGCATGGGGTCGTTCGCGCGCGAGCTCAAGATCGCGGACCCGGATTGGTATTTCGCGAGCGTGTCACAGGCGGAGGTCGCCAGTCTCAGCAACGACCTCGGCTTCACGTACGCACCGACGGCCGGTGGTTTCGATCACCTGGTGCAGACGACGATTCTCGATGAGCGGGGCCGCGTCTATCGCCAGCTCTACGGCCAATCGTTCATGGGCACGACGCTGACCGATCCGCTGCGGCGCATACGCCTGGGGTCCAGCCCCGTTGTCGATGGAGCTCCGGGCATGCTCGAGCGCGTACGGCTTCTCTGCACGGTTTTCGATCCGAAGTCCGGCCGCTACCGGTTCGATTATTCACTCGCGCTCGCTGGCGTCCTCGGGCTGCTTTTCACGCTGACAGCGGGCCTTTACATCGGCCGCAACTGGCGGGTGCTGATGCGGCCGCGCTAGCAAGCGGCCTATGCTCGCACCTCGCGCCGCACCGAAAGCGTCCAATTCCCGATGAGCTGGATCAAGAAGCGGATGCGCACGCTCTTCGAGCGCCTCGAGGATTTCACCGAGCGCGTTTTTGGTTCGGACTTCAATCCAATGCGCCAGCTCGGCGCCATTGGCTGGCTGCTCTTCTGGATCATCACAGTCACCGGCCTCTACCTGTACATCTTCTTCGATACCGGTGTCACCCAGGCCTACGAATCAGTCGAGTCCCTGACTCACGCGCAGTGGTGGGCGGGCGGCATCATGCGCAGCCTTCACCGCTATGCGTCCGACGCGCTCGTCGTCGTCGCGTGCCTGCATCTGGTTCGGGAGTTCGCGTTCGATCGGCTGCATGGACCGCGCTGGTACGCCTGGGTGACAGGAATCTTCGCGCTAGGGTTCATCTACGTCTGCGGTATTACCGGGTACTGGATGGTGTGGGACCAGCTGGCACAGTACGTGGCAGTCACGACCTCCGAATGGCTCGACCGGCTGCCGCTGTTCGCCGAGCCGATAGCACGGAACTTCCTCGGCGACGAATACCTGAGCGGCCGGTTTTTCACACTGATGGCCTACGTGCACATATTTGCGCCGCTGCTGATGTTGCTCATCATGTGGCTGCATATCGCGCGCTACGTTGACGCAAAGATCACGGTACCGCGGGGACTCGCGTGGAGCCTGGGCGGTGCGCTTTTCGCGCTTTCGCTCGCTTTCCCAGCAGTCAGTCAACCGCCAGCCGATCTGCGTCATGTTGCCGAGAGCGTGGGTCTCGACTGGTTCTACCTGCCGCTGTATCCCGCACTCAATCGCTGGAGCGGAATAGTCACTTGGTCGGGAGTGCTGGGAAGCGGGATCGCGCTCATGTTGCTGCCGTGGATCGGGCGCCGGCCAACGGGCCGCGTCGCGCTCGTCCATCTAGACAATTGCAACGGCTGCGGCCGCTGCGTGGCGGATTGCCCCTTCAGCGCCATTACACTCGAGCCGCGATCAGACGGTGCCGCCTTCGATCAGGAAGCGGTCGTCAACGCCGGACACTGCGTGTCCTGCGGCATATGCGTCGGCGCGTGCCCGACGGCGAGTCCATTCCGACGTGCGACCGCTCTCGTGCCCGGTATCGAGTTACCCGATGAACCAATAGCCGCGCTGCGCGAGGAAGCACAGGCCCGCAGTGCGAAACTTGCGGGAGCGCAACGCGTGATCGTGTTCGCCTGCCGCGCAGGTGCACCAGTTCGCGAGTCCGCGTCCACAGCGGTTATTCTGGTGCCGTGTGTTGGCATGGTGCCGCCGCCGTTTCTCGACTTCGTGCTGGCGCGAGGTCTCGCCGACGGTGTGCTTCTGGCGGGCTGTCGCGAGGAGGAGTGCTACCATCGTCTGGGAAACCGCTGGAGCGCCGAGCGCATTGCCATGACGCGCGATCCCCAACTGAGGGCGCGCGTACCGCGAGATCGCATCAGGCTTTCCTGGGCCGCGTCAACGCAGGGGGCGAGGCGGCGCGCCGATGTCGCGGCGTTTCAGTCTCAATTGCCGTCCGCGACCCGGACCGCAGTTGCGGCTGTCGACGCTTGGCGTGGGGCGCGCCCGCGCACGCTGCTCTTCGCGAGGGCGTTAGGGCAGATCTCCATATACGTCGTCATTGCCGCGCTGGTAGGCTACTTTTCGGCGAAGCCGCGTCACCCGATTCTCGCACCCGATCACGCAATGATCAGCCTCAGTTTCAGCCACGCCGGCCATGTCAAGCAGCCGTGTGAGCCACTTTCGGCGGAGGAGCTCGCGCGCCTGGCCCCGAACATGCGACGGCCACGCAATTGTCCCCGGGAGCGATGGCCCGTCGAGGTTGAGCTCCTCATGAATGGCCGCTTGCTGTTTTCGGGTGTGGAATCTCCAGCGGGACTTTGGGACGACGGCCCGTCGACAGTCTACAAGCGTTTCGCCGTAGCGGCGGGGCCCGCGGAGCTTACTGTCCGCTTGCGCGACAGTGGCCGGCCACAGGGTTTCGATTTTGAGCGTTCCGAACGTATCGATCTTAGGCCTGGCGAGAACCGGGTGGTCGATTTTCACGATTCGGGTGGCATCAGCATTCGCTGACAGGTGTTGCACATGGCGCTTCTCGAGTGGCAACCGCATTTCGAGCTCGGCATAGCCGAAGTGGATCACGAGCATCAGGAACTCATTCGCCTGATCAATTCGGTGCATGAGTCGCTCCGGCAGAAGCCCACGGTCGAGGAGGTGAGCGCGATGCTCGGGGAAATCCACTCGCTCATCTCGGCGCACTTCGCGCTCGAGGAGAAAAACATGCAGGCCTGGGGCTATGCCGGGTATGCGGAGCACAAGCGCGATCATGAGGCGCTGCTCGATGAGATCCGAGACACCATGGACGAGTGCAACACTGAGTTGCCGCTCGATCGCGAGGCGTTTTCCGCCAAGCTCAACGCGTGGTTCGGGGACCACTTCCGCCAGCAGGACGCCCGTCTGCACACATTTCTACATGCGGGCGATGCTGCCCGCAGGCCGTGACGGCTGGGACTTTCTTGAGCTTTCGTTACCGATCAAGCTCGGGATAGTGCCGGAACAGATCCTCGTTGTTGAAGGGAAGCCGGCGACCCGAGGCGACGTATCGCGCAATGCGGGGCCGCGCGAACACTGCGTCGTGCAGCGCGCACAGGCGCGGGCGGTTGCGCAGCGCCCTCCGGGTTGCCGAGGGAAAGGCGTATCGCAGACCCGCGATGACCTGCGCCGTGGACAGATCCGCGTAGCTGAGGCGCGCTCCGACCATCCAGGGCCCGCGTGCGCGGTTGCGTTCGAGGACACGCTCGAAATAGCCCAGAAACTTCGGCAGACGCACGGACAAGAAATCCTTCGTGCGCCGCTTCGCCGCTGACCTCTGTTCCTCGTACGCATAGCCATCGCCGAGCGGGTGATGAGTGTGAAAGATCTCCAGGTAGAGATCCAAGATGGTGAGCTGCAGCTGGTTCGTCCACAGCTTGCCCGCTTCATCGCGCGGTGCGAGCTTCAGTCGGCCGCCCAAGAACAGCAGAATGTTCGGCGTCTGTGCGATGAGCTGCCGGCCGGTCTTGAGGATCGGAACCGCGAAAGGCACGCGCTCGACGCCCCGCGCTTCGAGCACTCTCAGTATTGCGGAGACGCCGCCGCCTTTCGCCTCCGGTACGAGTGCCACATCCACGTATGGTGCGCCGGCCTCTTCCAGCGCGAGGCGTATGAATTCACCGCGTCCCTGGGCGCCGGGCCAGTAGTAAAGCTCGTAGCTCATCGCGAGTCTCCGCGAGATTGCAAAGGTCGTCAGAAGTAACGCCGCCAGCCTTGCGCCCGTGAGTCAGTCGCATAGAACCTCGCGCCTGCTGCGAGTACAGCGCCAGCGCTTGTCACCCCAAGGAAAGCACGCCTGGAATTGCCATCATCGAGTGCGTGATGCCGCTGACTTCCGCCGGCGCTTGTGATGTCGACCGCGCTTACGGCCAACAGCCCGGGATGCGGTTTCGCGCGGTGCGGACGGGTCCAGCTCCGTCACAAGGCGGTAGCGTTGCTCGGCAAATTGCCAGTCGAGTCGACGATCGATGACGGCATCCAGGTACTCGCGGCGCCGGCTCTGATGATCGAAGTAGTACGCATGCTCCCAGAGGTCGATCGCGAGCAGACACGTGTGGCCGCGTGCCTCAGGGCAATCCGTATCCGATGTGGTCAGGATTCGTACCTGCTTGCGGCGGTTGGCTACCAGCCAAAGCCATCCGCTGCCCACGTGCGTCGCACCAGCGAGCGCGAATTTATCGGCGAAGCTCGCGAAGTCGCCAAACGAGCGCTCGAGCGCTCGCCGCAGCTCTCCACCGGGGCGTTTCTTCGCCGGTGTCAGGCATTGGAAGAAGAATCCGTGGTTCCAAGCATCCGACGCCGCTGCAAGGAGCTCAGTTCCGCGCGCGTGCTCGCGTGCCCAACGTACGATCTCCAGGGGACTCTTACCCGCCAGCTCCTTGCGATCCCGCGATAGCCGATTGGCCAACTCGATGCACTGGGAATGGTGGCAACCATGATGGATCTGCAAAGTTCGCGAGGAAATGACCGGTGACAGCGCTGCCAGGACCCATGGCAGCGGCTTCAGAATGAATGGGCCGGTCGGCTCTTCGACGTGCGTCCTTGCGCCTGCCGCGACTTGCGTCAGCGGGATTGATGTCTTGCCGTCGGCAAGCTTGGATTTCACCGTCTCCTTGGCCCTTTCCAACCGTGCACGCGCATTTGCTTCCCACTCGTCAGCGCGCGCCCGGTCTGAATTGCGTTGCGCAAGATGCAGCATTTTCGCTTGCTCTTGGCCATTTGCTCCCCGCCAAACCCACCCGCTGCCCAGGTGCGTCGCGGCAGCGAGTTCGAACTTGTGTGCGAAAGTCGGGAGGTCGCGAGGCGCGCGATCGATGGACCCGGCAGTCGGCGAACTTGCCGCTGGCGCATCGCCTGGTGGTATCACACCAGTCGCGTGACCGGCCAGTGAATCGACTTCGGGCGGCCCAGCTGAACTCTTGCGCTCGGCAAGCTCAGATCTCGCTGTCTTCCGTTTTTCTTCGACGCGTGCCCACGCGCACTGCAAGGTCTTCACCTGCTTTCTGGCGCGCGCTTCCAGCCACAGCCACCCATCGCTCACGTGCTTCGCACCTGCCGACGCCGCGCTGCCGGCGAAGCTCCAGGCCTTCAAGGCCGCTGCACGGAGTTCGGCACGACGTGCGGGGTCGCGTGACCAACGCACGATCTGCATGGTGCTCGAGGAAATGGCTGGTGCCAGCGCTGCAGTGAACCAGTGCAGTGGCTTCCTCACCAACGGGACGGTCAGCGCCACAGCCTTCGGTGCATCGACCTCCGGCGCGGCACCGGCTACGCCATTAGTTGGTGATACATCTTCGGTAAGCCGGGTTGAAGCGCCGTCGTCGACCAGCTCTGACCGAACCGTCTCCCATGCGTTTTCAAGGCGTGCCCATGCGCTTGCCCACGTGTCATCTCGGCGGTAATGGCATTGCACAAGACTCGTCTTGAGTATCTCAATGTCACGGTCAACGATACGGCTCAGACCACCGATTCGTTCGAGATGCTCAACGGCCCTCGCTCCTTGGGCCGCACTGTTTCGAGTGTGTTGCGTGCTATCAGGCAAGGGTGTGGTTGCCATCGCCATGTCCCCGTTCAGTTCAAGACGCGCTGCTCGCCGCCGCAGCGCTCGCGGGCGGTGTCAGTGTGAATCCCGACTGCGCTGCACATCCAGCGGGCCAGCCGCCACGGCCTTTGTACTTGTTGATTCTGGAGAAAGGGCCGACCTGCGCCCGCGTGAGGGTTGCACGCTGAGAACCCGGACGAACCTGTGCGGGGAACTATACGCCGAGTGCGCCCCTATGCGAGCCCCTCTTGAGGCCCGCCGGGTTCCGGCGCCACCCGGGATCGTCTGAGGATGGCGTCAGAACTTTGCACCAGCCGACGCCGGAGGCCGTCAGAAATAACGCCGCCAGTCGAATACCAGCCGTATTCCGATCGAATACACGCGGTCCATCTTGACGCCCGGCGCGCCAGCCGGAAAGAGGACAGTACCGCCGCGCGGATCGTCCACTCCGCCGTATAGCTGCAGCCTCAGTTCGGATGTCTGGCTCATATCAAATGCGCGGTAGGGTCGATATTCGAATATCGGGAAGTCGAAATAGTTCGAGTTGAAGCTGATCACCTCGGGTACACCCGGAGTCGCTCCGGGTGCTAGGAGGGTGTCGTCAGACTGCCGCCCGTAGAACGCCACGCCAATCTCGCGACCCAGCACGAACTGGAAGCGGCCGAAGCGTGTCGCCCAGCCGAGCTGCCAGGGGATCAGCCCGCCGTTGACCGCGGCGACCCCCATGTTCTGGTAGGTCGTGGGCGACACAAAGTACAGCGGCGACAGGAGCAGCAGATCTCCGGGTATCAAGTAGAACGGCATTCGTAGCCGCGCGGTGAATCCGGTGCGTCCCGGGATCGCGGCCGTGCGGGTGCCACCCTGCTGTGCGAACGTGCTGGTGCTGAACTTGTTGGAGGAGGGCGTATCGCCCCTGTACCCGACGGAAAAAAAGATGAGCCCGTCTCCGGCCTGATCGAGCACGCCCTCGAGTCCGTAGCCGAAGCGCAGCGACAGGTCCGCGCCGCCAACAAATCCGTTCCCGCTTTCGAGTCCCGTGTAGCCACCATCGAGATAACGCGCCTCGAGCGAGCCGGCGGCACCGATGAAAGGGCCGACTTCCGCTCGGAAACGCGGCATGGCTCCCAACCCTGGGCCCAAACTCGGCACAGGAGTCAGCCGCACAACCTCGACACCGAACTGTACAGCCTCGGGTACAGCTTTCCCCTCGGGCCTCTGGCCCAGCGTGTTGTTCTTGCACACGTCGAATGCTTCGGGCCCCGCCGGAGCCTGAGGCATGTATGGCAGATTAACTTTCCGCGCCCGGCCGGCCGCCGTGTCGAGCAGCTGCTCGAGGCTTAAGCGAACCGACTCGGCGGCGAGCTTGGCGTCCTCCGGGCGCATGTGCGCATCGCCCATCAACACGACCGTCTTTGCGCCTCCCTCCCAGGTACTCACTTCCAGACCGTTCTCGTTGTAGTAGTCGTGAGTGCCTTTGCGCTGTGACACGTTGCCCCAGGTTCCAGCCACGTGACCCGAGGCATAGACATCCTCGATGAAGTGGAGCGCAAAAGCCTCATCGGCCAGCATGGCGCGCGTGAGAGCCACGCGATCTGCCGGAGGGAGCGTTTCGTGCGCGAGTCGCGTGGCCTTCTGCAGGGCACTCAAGTGATACCACCCCCACACGCCGACGGCGTTGATCTTGGATCCGCTCTTGAGGGTGGCCTCCATGTAGTCCCTGGCAGCGAAGTCCACTGTAGGGCGCGCCAGCAGGAAGTGGGCGCCGTTATATGCCGCCCGGGTTGCGTACTCCGGATCGGCCTCCTGCAGCCGGATATCGGCGACCCGAAGTGCGTTGGTACGCTGAGCCCGCGCGCCTTCGCTTTCGAGCTGCCGGCGCAAGTCGCTGATACGGCTGGTGGCATCCTTTTCGGCCTCGGCAGGCGGCAGCTTGGGGACCTGCGCGAGGTCAAGCTTGAGCTGCGCCGCGATGTCGGCGAGTTTGAGGACCCGCTCGGAGTTGGTGACGATGTCGAGCATCTCTCGGCTCGAACAGGAATGATCGCCGGAGATTGCAGGCATCGCCGCCCAGTCGATGCACTCGGGCTTCACGCTTTGTGCCGTGTCAGCTTCCTGAGTACAAAGGCGTTTCTCATAGCCGACGCGTGCATCAGCCCACAGGCGGTCGAATACTGCTCTGCGCTCCGGATCGAGGGTCTCGACCGCGACAATCGAAATGTCACGATGCTCGGGATAGACCCAGGCGAATGCAGGACCTGCCGTGCACAGGAGCGAGAGGGCCAGGAGCAGCGGTCGTGTCGCCATAGTGCAGACGTAAGCCGATCAGTCAGCGGCGTTGCTTGTTATTAGTCTTCTCGGCTCGTGCTTGTACCGAAGCCGCACGCAGAGTTTACTCGGACCGGTCGGCGAGGTCTTCCTCGATGAACCGCAACATCGCTTCGAGGAGGGCCTCCCGCGGATAGGCGTTCTGCGTGACAAACCAGGCCCCGATCTTCGGGTGCGAGCGGGCGATGGGCAACGCTATGGCCCAATGGTCTGCATTCACGTAGCCCATGAGCGTGCTTGCCGGTATTACCTCGTCGTAAAAGATCACCTGGCTGTCATTGCGACCATCGATTTTGGCGAGCTTGCGATAGCTCGACTTCAGGACCGAGGAGATCCTTTCCGGTTGGGGAAAGGTGACCAGCGAGTAGTAGCGCAAGTCGGTCGGCAGGGGATTCTGCGCGAGCCAGCTCCGTCGCGCAGACGTGCGCAAGCTGGCGACCCCACCTCCATCGCCCGGAGCGCAGGTTGCACCAGGAAAGTGGCGCATCAGGTCCGCCTGGTACTGTTCCGCATCGTTTGCAAGTGGTGACCCACCGATCGCACCCGCAGCGCTCACTACCGCAGCCACGCGCCCGCGAATCTCTGGATAAGTTACCAGCGCCTGCAGAATGTCCGGTGCTCCCTTGGAGTACCCGATCAGCACCAAGCGCGGCGGGCCGGGCTCTCTGGGCATTGCCAGCAGCGCATCGCGGATCTGCCGGGCATTAGTCTCGGCGCTCGACAGCGCATCGACCTTGATCTGCATCTGGTCGTATCCGAACTGGCGAACGTGTTTCGCGACGCTTCCCGGCGGATCCAACCAGGGCTCGAAACATTCGTAACCGATTCCCGGTACCAGCACCGCAACGAGGTGCAGCTTGGAGGGACCGAGGTCGACCGCCTGTCCGGCTCCCGTGGGCTCGCTCCCGACTCGGGTCAACGCCTCCTCGCAGGGACGGTAGTCCGGAAGTTCAGAGCCACGCGCCTCGAGCACGGCGCAGTAAATCTCGCGAAAGCGCGCGCGCCGGTCGATGATGCCAGCCTGCTCCGCCGGCACGAGCGCGAGCGGCGGGGTATCGGTGGAATACGCGACCAGCGGCTTCGACGTGCAGGCACTCAGGATCGAGCACGCGCCCGCTGCGCAAGCTGCTACCAACGAGTGCCTGAGCGCGGTCCGATCGACAGAGACCAGCTTGCTCATCACCGTGAGGTTTGGCCGTGGACTAGGGAAGGGCCTCTGCGCGGGTCGCATCGCCCGTGAGTTTACGCGGGGGCAGCTTAAAGAGCAGCAGCAAAGGAATGGCGAGCAGCGCCAGGCCGCTGATCACCGCGAACACGTTCTCGTAGCCAATCACCGTGGCCTGTTGCTGGACCTGGGCCATGAGCACGGCATTGGCGCGCTCGCCCATCACGTGGGCGGCCGCAGCCCAGCGCTCTGTGTCGAACGGAGAGAGAAATTCGACCAGACGCGACTGGTTGGCTGCGATCGAGTGCGTGAGGATCGAGCCGCAGATCGAAATGCCGATGGCGCCGCTCAGCGTGCGTCCGAGCGTCACCAGCACTGCGCCTTCCGTGCGCAGCGCTGAAGGGAGCGTCGCATAGGCGGCCGCATTGATGCAGAGGAACGTCATACCCATGCCGACGCCCTGAAAGAATGTGATTGCCGCGATGCTGGCCGCCGTCGTGTCGATCGTAATATGCACCAGCGGGATGCACGAACCCAGGACGATGCCGAGGCCGATCGCCGCGAGCAGTCGCGAATCGACGCGCGTAATGAGCCGGCCGCCGCTCAGCATGGCGATCGCCATGCCGATCCCGCGCGGCGCCATCACCATCCCCGCAGTGTAGGCGGTGTGATCCTGCAGCTGTTGCATGAATACCGGCAGCAGTGCACCGGGCACCATGATGAGCGGAAACACGACAAAGGGCGTGATCAGACCGGCCATCAGGTTGCGATCGCGAAACAAGGCCGGATCGAAGAACGGGTGTAGGGTCGTCAGTGTGTGCACGACGAACATATAAAAGAGAACGCCGGCGAGCAGTAATTCCCCCGCGATTTCTGCCGAATCAAGCCACCCCTGGCTGTTGCCGCGATCGAGCGCGAGCTGCGCGAGCCCGATAGCGAGCGCCAGCATGATGAAGCCCTTGAGATCGAACACCCGGTCCTTGAACTTCGCCCCGTGCGGGAGCGACGCCGTCAGGCCGAGCCACGCCAGAGCCCCAACCGGTACGTTGATATAAAACACCCAGCGCCAGTTCAGCGTTTCCGTGAGCCAGCCGCCGAGAGTCGGTCCGATCACCGGGCCGACCATCACGCCGACGCCCCAGAGCGCGAGTGCAGTGCCGTGACGCTCGCGTGGGAAGACACTCAGGAGCGAGGATTGCGACAGCGGGATCAGCGCCGCTCCGCAAGCGCCCTGGACCGCTCGGAAAAACACCAGCTCTGGCAGTGAGGTGGCGATGCCGCACAGCATCGAGGCGAGGGTGAATCCGGCGACGCTCATGAGCAGGATCGGTCGCTCGCCGATCCGCAGCGCGAGAAAACCCACGAGCGGAGTCGCGATGGCGCTGGTCACGATGTATGAAGTGAGCACCCACAGGACCTGGTCGGGCGAGGCTTGCAGGCTCCCCTGGATGTGCGGCAGGGCGACGTTGGCGATCGTGGTGTCGATCGCGTAAAGCATCGTCGCCAGCATCGTCGAGGCGACGACGAGGCCGCGGTTCACGCGGCCCTCCGGTTTCACGGCGCAACCTGGGCGGTACGGGCTACAGCGTCTACGGGCTCTGCCCGCGTGTCGATGCGTACACTGGCACTCATCCCGGCACGCAGCGGCGGATCATCCGCGTTGGTGAGGACCGCAATGCGCACGGGTATCCGCTGCACGACCTTGACCCAGTTCCCGCTGGCATTCTGCGGCGGCAGGATCGCGAACTCGGCGCCGGTCGCCTGCGCGATGCTTTCCACACGTCCCGACCACTTGCGCCGACCATAGGTGTCGATCTCGACCTGGACCGGCTGACCCTTGCGCACATGCGCGAGGTCCGTCTCTTTGAAATTGGCCTCGATCCACATGCCCTGATCGGAAACGATGGCGAGCGCGGGGCTCCCAGCCGTCAGGTGATCACCCACCTGCGGCAGGTGGCTCACGATTCCAGCCCGGGGCGCTAGGATTCGCGCGCGGCGCAAATTGAGCTCGGCATGCTGCAGGTCCGCCTCTGCGGCCTCGACATCCGGATGCGATTCCACTGTTCGGTTGGGATCGCCACCGAGCCTTGCGGCGATGGCTGTGAGATCACGCTCAGTGACCTGCACCTGGCCCGCCGCGATCTGCAATGCCTGGTCGGCATCATCGAGCTTCGACTGCGCAACCAGGTGCTTCGCCGCCAGCTCCCGCTGTCTTTCCTGCTCGCGCTGCGCAAAAGCAGCCGAACGCCGCGCGACATCAAGTTCCGCAGCTTTCTCTGCGTACTGTGCTTTGAGGCTCGCGATCTGCGCCTTCACGGCATCGACGCGGGCCTTCGCGCTTTGCACGGCGTAGCGCAGGGGCTCATCGTCGAGCATCAGGAGCACATCGCCCGCTGCGACCGGCGTGTTCTCCTTTACCGGCACGCTGCGAACGGTGCCGTCGACTTCCGCGGCGACGATGGTCTTGTCCGCCTTGACGTAGGCGTTGTCGGTGGTGGCGTAACCGCGGCTGTAGATCCAGAAGGTGCCCGCGACCGCCAGCACGATCGCAGGGACAATCCACAGGAGCAGGCGGCGCCAGTTCTTGCGGCGTGCTTCAGCAGTATGGGCTTCAGTGGCCATGAGGTGAGGCAGTGATCGACCGGCTGCCCTGCTCGCGGTGCTGCGCGCGATCCTCGGCCAACGTCTCGCGGACCGTATCGAGCAACCGCAGCAGCGTCTCACGTTCGGTCTTGGTCAAATTACGCGTGGCGCGCTCATAGATCGCATCGCCGATCTCGTGCAGTTGCTCGAGGCGGGCGCGCGACTTGGGAGTGAGGTAGAGACAGACCGCGCGGCGATCGACGGGGTCGGGCCGACGCTCGATCAGGCCGGATGCCTCCAGCAGGTCGATCTGTCTACCCAGCGTGATGGGCCGCACTTCGATCACTTCCGCGAGCTCGCGCTGGCTGCAGCCCTCCATGCGACCCAGGTAGGCGATGGTGCGGAGGTGCGTCTGCGTCATGCGGTGCCGGATCGCCCGGGTGGCGAATTCGGCGCGGATCAGGCGCGCGACGTCGTGCACGAGGTAACCGAGGCGAGGGCGGTTCTGCAAGTGATACGCTCCACTGACTATAAGCAATGCTTATTATATTCGGGAGAGGTCGGTTTTCAAGTAGCCCCGATTCGCACTTTCGGTCCCCGGGATGTCAGAATGCGCGCCCGAGCCACTACGTAACCCATTGACGAAGATGGGAACCCCGGCAACCAAGAAAGAGCATGTCGAGCTGCGTCGCCGCCCGTTGCTGACGCCCTTGTGGCTGGGCGCGCTCGCCGCATTGCTGCTCGTGAGCCTCGCCGTGTGGTTCGTGTTGTCGATGACGACGACGACCGTGGTCGTAGTGCGCCATGCCGAAAAGGAGCTGGGCTCGATCGATGATCCGCCGCTCAGCCAGGTGGGAGAGCAACGTGCCGAGGTCTTAGCGCGCCTGTTCGGCAGCCGCGAGGGCGCCGGTCGTATCGTCGCCGTGTTCGCGAGCGACACGCGACGTGCACAGCGCACCGCCGAACCGCTCGCGGCCCGACTTGGCATTGCGGTGAAGACACTTCCTGCGGTGGATGTGGCGGGTCTGTTGCGGCAGATCGAGACCGACTATCGCGGCCGCAATGTCCTGGTGGTCGCGCATAGCAATACAGTCCCCGAGATCGTGCGCCGGCTGAGCGGCGACCCGAGTGTTCCGCCGATGGCCGAGAGCGATTACGGCACGATCTACGTCGTATCGGTGCCGACCTTGGGCCGGGCGTCAGTGCTGAAGATCAGCTACTAGGGGCTGTAAAGATAACAAGAATAAGTAGTTATAGAGTTAATCTAATGTATATTATCCACTGACTCGCCACTCCTAGTTCGCCGCTTTCCTGATCTCCACCGCCTTGCGTACAAATTCCTCGTGACGGCTGATACGAAAGTCGGCCAACAACGCGTCCTGCACGATGCGGCTCTGATCGATCAGGTACGTGATGCGCCGGACTGCGATGCCGAGAGGTCCATCGGCGTCGTACATCTTGATCACGGTCTTGTCGGGATCGGCGAGCAGCGTGTATTTCAGCCCGTACTTCTGGGCGAAGCGCTTGTGACTTTCGGCGGACTGCGGGCTGATGCCGACGACACGCAAGCCGGCGCGCTGAATATCGGTGTTGAGGTCGCGCAGGGCGCAAGCCTCCGCGGTGCAGCCCGGCGTGAAGTCCGCCGGGTAGAAGTAGAGGATCAAGGGCCCGTCACTCAGCAGGGAAGTGAGGGAGCGTTCGCGCCCGTTCTGGTCGGGTAGAGTGAATTCGGGCGCGCGGCTACCAGGGGCCAGCATCAGGAAACTCCCGGCGCGCGGCGAAATTCGATTTCCATGATTCGATACCCCGTGCGCATGAGACCGAGCCGCTGGTAGAGCCGCTGCGCCGCGTTATTTTCGTGCTCCACGTACAGGCGCAGGCCGCAAACATCGGCGCTGCTGCGCGCTTCGTCTTCGATGTGATGATACAGCGATGCGAACACGCCGCGGCGGCGCGCGTCGGCGACCACGTAAACCGATTGAATCCACCAGAAGAAGCCATTACGCCAGTCGCTCCATTCGCGGGTCAGCATCAATTGACCCGCCGGGCGACCGTCGAGCTCGGCGATGAAGTAGCGCCCCTTGTGTTCAGACTCGAGTGCCCGGCGCACCCCGGTGCGCAGCGTCTGGGTCTCGAGTTGCTTGTTTTCAGTCTCGTGCGCGAGGCGCAGGTTGCAGTCGACGATGAAGTCGAGATCCGTATTCCGCGCGCTCCGGACTGCGACGCTCATGCAGCCATCCTCAGGTCCCCCGCCAGGAATCATAGCGCCAAGTGCACCGAGTGCGGCGCTTCGGCGCGCAACCGTGGACCGCGCTTTGCCGGCAGGGGTGCCGATGCTAGAATCCCGCGCCCATTTTTCGGGTGGGGCAGTAGCTCAGCTGGGAGAGCGCCGCGTTCGCAATGCGGAGGTCGAGGGTTCGATCCCCTTCTGCTCCACCATCTTCACCAACGGTACAGCCGACAATCAGCCCATGTGCTGCCCACCGTTCAACGAGAAGTCGGCGCCTGTTGCAAATGCCGCCTCGTCGGACGCGAGCCAGGTGACGAGGCTCGCTACTTCGCTCGGATCGCCGAGCCGCTTGACCGGAATCGCCGAAATGATCTTCTCGAGCACGTCCGAGCGGATCGCATGCACCATGTCCGTACCGATGTAGCCGGGCGATACCGTGTTCACCGTAATGCCGCGCGCTGCGACCTCCTGCGCGAGCGCCATCGTGAAGCCGTGGATACCCGCCTTGGCGGCCGAGTAATTGGTCTGGCCGAACTGTCCCCTCTGGCCGTTGACGGAGGAGATATTAATAATCCGGCCCCACTGGCGCTCAATCATGCCGTCGATGACCTGTTTGGTGACATGGAACAAGCCGCTGAGATTGGTATCGATGACCGCACGCCAGTCCTCGATCGACATCTTGCGAAAGGTGGCGTCACGCGTGATGCCGGCATTGTTCACAAGCACATCGACCGGACCGAGCTCCTTGACGACGCGCTGGAAGGCATCGCGCGTCGAATTCAAATCGGCGACATTGCCTTCGGACGCGTGAACGTCGTAGCCCGCGGCCCGCATATCCCCGAGCCAGCGATCCTTGCGGGCGGACCCGGGGCTGCAGCCGGCGACGACGATGCAGCCGGATTCACACAGTCGCTTGCAAATGGCGGTACCAATACCGCCCATGCCGCCTGTGACGTACGCGATTCGCCGCTTTGTCTGGTTCATTGGGCGCCCCCCAGTATTCCTGTCAGTCAGGCCGGTCTACACCGGTGTTAGGTTCCTCCTTTGACGAACGCTGGTAAAGACCAGCGCGGATTATCGATCCTGAACATATTGACCCGGTGCATCACCGAGCATTGGATAGCCTTGGGCTGAATTGCCGAGCGCGGGCGGCGCAACTCTTTGCGGCGTCGAGTGCGCCGTCAGCCAGCGATCAAACGCTGGCCACCAGGACCCGTGTTCGACCGGCGTGTCGTGTTCCCATTGATCCGGGGGCAGGCTCGTGAATGTATCGTACCAGGTACGTACGCGATGACGGCGTTTGGGATGCACCGGCCCTGAAATGATCCCGGCATTGTGACCGCCGCTTGTCAGCAGGAAGGTGTAGTCGTTCGAGCGCGTGAGCCCGCGCGTCTTGTAAACCGATTGCCACGGCGCGACATGGTCGGTCTCCGTCCCCACGACGAACATCGGCAGACGCACATTCGCGAGGTCCAGACGCTGTCCTTCGAACGTGAACTCTCCGCGCGCCAATTCGTTGCGCAGATACAGACGCGTGAGGTACTCCGTGTGCATACGCCAAGGCATGCGCGTGCCGTCGGCGTTCCAGGCCATGAGGTCATTCGGCAGGTCGCGCTCGCCTTTCAAGTAACTGTTGACCGCGGGTTTCCAAAGCAGGTCCTGTGATCGCAGCAGTGCGAAGGCCGCGCCCATCTTCTTGCTTTCGAGAACGCCCGCGCGATGCATCACTGCTTCGAGCATGTCGAGCTGGCTCGGGCTGATGAAGAGCGATAGCTCGCCGGGCTCGCTGAAATCCCCCTGTCCGGCCAGCAGGCTGATGGTCTCAATACGCGAGTCGCCGGCCTGCGCGAGCGCGGCAGCTGCGATCAAGAGCAGCGTTCCGCCGATGCAGTAACCGAGCGCGTGCACCTTACGCTCCGGAACGATCGTGGTCACCGCGTCGAGCGCCGCGAGAAGACCGCTGCGCACGTAGTCATCGATACCGAGCTCACGATCGGTCGCCAGGGGATTCTTCCACGAGATCACGAAGATGGTATGCCCCTGCTCGACCAGGTAGCGCACGAGCGAGTTCTTCGGCGACAGATCCAGAATGTAGTACTTCATGATCCAGGCCGGCGTGATCAGCACGGGTTCGGCCTGAACGGTCGCCGTTGCCGGCGAATACTGGATCAGCTCGATCAGGCGGTTGCGCAGAACTACCTTCCCGGGCGTGATCGCGACGTGTTCACCAACCTGGAAGCGCTCCGTGCCGGCCGGCGCACGGCCCTTGGCGGTCCGCTGCAGATCCTCGATGAAGTTGGCGAATCCTCGCACCAAATTGTGGCCCGCCTCGGCGCGCGTCTTTTCGAGGAGTTCGGGATTACTGAGGAGGTAGTTGGCGGGTGAAGCGGCATGGGCGACCTGACGTCCGACAAAGTGCATCAGCTGCGCACTCTTCTCGGGAACGCCGGGAGCCGGCGTGAGCGCCTCCTGCCACCAGGTCTGCCAATTGGAATACGTGCGCGCGTAGAAATTAAACGGCCAGAGGTTCCAGGCGCCGTGCGCGAAGCGTTCGTCATCGGGGACGGGCGTCTCGGACCGCCCGGCCATGGCCTTCAGCGCGAACGTCCAGTTGTCGAGGATCTTCTCGAATCCGCTGCGTGCAAGCGCGGCCTGCTTCTCCGCCGATCGGGAAAGACCTAGGAACCAGTCCCACCAGGCCTGTGAATAGTCCTCGGGAGCGAGACCGCCGGTAAGCGCAGCGAGCCGCACACGAAATTCCCTGTGCAGTGCTCTTTCGGCTTCGCCCGCTTGCGCGCGTCCCGCGACTGAGTCGGATTCGGACACCTGCACTCCCCGTGGAAAAAGGTTCGGAGCGGCTCACGCCGCCCCGACGCCCGCCACCTAAGGGAGATATTAAGCCGCTTTCTTCGTTGCGGCTGCGGCCTTGCCGCTCGCTTCGGCGAAGAGGTTCGCGAGAGTGTTCTGCGACTCGGTCGCGATCGTGACAAATTCCTCGGCGCGCTGCTGCAGCTGTCTGCTCAGGTTTGAACTCAACGCGCTCTGCGCGGCCACGAGGTCTTCACCCGACTTCGCGCCAATTGCCGCCTTCGCGGCCGACACGGAGAACTCGAGGTAATCGCCGGCAACGGCGTACTGGTAACGGGCAAGGCGCTCGAATGCCTTGAGGCCTTCCTGTTGCGCGTGTACAGCGGGGGCAAAGGCGCTGCGATATGTGTCGAACCAGGCGCTCGCATTGAAAGTATGGTTGTTGCTCATGAATGAAAACTCCTCTGCCAGTTGTATTGAAACAGACTGGAGCGTACACCGAATGTATGCAGTGCACAAGTTCGATATATACCTAGAGAGTTAGCTCAATATATCTATAATACATTGATTAATAACACTATTATTTTGTCTCTGCGGCATTGTAGTAACTCATATTACTGCGCCGCATTGTCTTCAGTGAGCACTTAGAGCCGGAGCCCTCCGTCACAGTCAAGGCAGCGGCCGGTGAAAAAGTCATTGCGGGCGATAAACACCGCTGCCTCAGCAATTTCGCTCGGTTCGCCGAGCCGCCCAACGGGGACTGGCGCGATGAGTCGTTCGAGTGTTTCGGGCTTCATGGTTGCAAGGATGTCGGTACGGGTGAATCCGGGCGCGATCGCGCCGGTGCGAATACGATAGCGCGCGAGCTCTTTCGCCCACACCACGGTCATCGACTCGACCGCGGCCTTCGCGGCGCTGTAATTGCTTTGTCCGACGTTTCCGTGGCGCGAAATGCTGGAGATGTTGATGATCAGCCCGCCATTACCGAAGCTCACCATACGCTCGGCCGCTTCGCGCCCGCAGAGAAACACGCCCGTGAGATTCACATCGATAACTGCCTGCCATTGGTCGAGCGACATCTTGTCGACCACGTCGCTGCCACTGACCTTCAGGAGCAGCGCGTCCTTGATTATGCCGGCGTTGTTGACGAGCACATCAAGCCGGCCGAAATCCCGGGCAATGCGCTGCATGGTTTCTACGACCTGCTGTTCGTCGGTCACGTCGGCGCCGTAGCTGCGCGCCTCGACTCCCAGCGCCGCAACCTGCGCGCGTGTCTCTTCGAGATGTTCCGCCTTCAAATCGATCAGGGCGACGTTCGAGCCCTCGACTGCAAAGCGCACGGCCATGGCGCGCCCGATGCCGCGAGCTGCGCCTGTGACAACCGTGGTTCCATTTCTTAGTTGCATGAAATGTTTTTCCGTAGTGAGCTAGCGATTACGATCAGGTGGAGTCTTCTTTTCCGCTGGCGATGCGGTCGAAAAGGTCGACAGCATTGACGCCTGCATCTTCGACCACAGTTCCATGTTCTGGCGTGCGAGCTCGGCTAGCGGCGCCATCGGTGACTGAAGTGCTTTGGCCATCTCCGCTTGCATCACCTTCTGCTGCTGCATCAGGCCGCCGAGGCTCTGCTCGAGATAGCGGGTAAGCATCTCCTGGATCGGGTTCCCATAGAATCGGATGATCGCTTCCAGCAGTTCGCTCGAGAGTAGCGGCTTGCCGAATTGCTCCTGTTCGGAAATGATCTGCAGCAGGAGCGAGCGCGTGAGATCTGCGCCCGACTTGTCATCGACGACCTTGATCTTTTCGCCCGCGACGATCAGCTTGCGCAGATCGTCGAGCGTGACGTGACGGCTGTCTTGGGCGTCGTAGAGACGGCGATTCGCATACTTCTTGATAACGCGCGCTTCAGCCATTGCAGTTCCCGAGCGTGGAGCCCAGCATCAGGCTCACTTGTTGACTCGTAGCATCATAGTTCAGCGTCTTTGCAGTGCAAAGTGACGCAGTTCAAGTAACAAGGACTGAATTGCGACTCTCGCAAAAACATTCGTCTTGTCAATCTATTATGAGACTCTTACAACATGCGTGAAATTCGCCTGGGCCATACAACACTCTCTTGCAGTGCATCTGAGGGGCAATGATCGCATGACTGGACAGGGTCCCGGCGCCACGGACTGGTTTGCTGCGTTCGCGGAGGCTCAGCGCTCGCTGTCCCAACGGTGGCTCGAGATGGCAGGGTCGGCGGGCGACCCGGCCGCCGTCGCTCGTTGGTGGTCACAGAGGGCCTGGACGGGTTCCGCTCAGGGCGCGGACGCCCTGCAGCAGTATGTGACTGCCTGTCAGCAGTACTCTGCACTGGGGCAGGCACTCGCCGAACTGATGACCAAAATCGGCGCCGGCGGCGACCCCCGCGGTTTCGTCGATGGGCTCTCGGCGTGGCATCGCAAAATCGAGAACACCGCCGTCGATCCATTCGCCGCGCTGCGTGTCTTTGCGGGACTCGGTCAGCAGGCGTCGGGCTTCGGTCCGGCGGGAGCGCACACCGAGGCGGCACGGCGGATTGCAGCTTTGCAGACGCGCGTATTCGAACTCCTGGCGCGCATGCTGCACGACTGGGCGGACATTGGACGCGAGACGATCTTGAAGTTCGGCGAACGCGTGCCGGCAGCAAGCAGCGTCGACGCGGATCCGCCGACTATGCAGGCGCTCTACGAGGTTTGGGTCGAATGCGCGGAAGACGTCTACGCGACCCGTGCGCATGCCGAGGAGTATTGCCGCGCGCAGGCCGAGCTCGTGAATGCGGTTAATGCGCTCAGATCGGAACTGCGCAGCCAAGTGGAGGAATGGGCGCGGCAGCTCGATCTGCCGACCCGCTCTGAACTCAATGCGCTGATCCTGCGCGTGAAGCGGCTCGAAGAAGAACTGCAACGACGGTCCGGCCCGGCGGGAACTGACGAACGGTGATCGAGTGAGCGCCAACGCGTTCGATGCGGCCGCCGCTGCCCGCGAGATGGCCGAGTTCTCGCAGCGCTTTGCGGCGCTGTTGCCGGCCTTACGTGCGGCGAGCGCCGCAACGGTCGGCGGCACGAGCCGTGACCTAGTGTGGAGCGACGATAAGATTTCGCTCTATCGCTATCGCGCGATCGCGCGCCCCGCGGGTTTGCGGCCTCTGCTCGTCGTGTTTGCGCTGGTCAATCGACCCTATGTCATGGATCTGCAGCCGGACCGCTCGCTCATTCGTGCGCTCCTGACCGGCGGACTCGACGTTTATTTGATCGAATGGGGCAACCCGGATGGGGCCGATCGGTTTCTCAGCCTCAACGACTACATTAACGGCTATCTGCATCGCTGCGTGCAGCATGTGCTCAAAGCGCACGCGATCGATGCGCTCAACGTCCTCGGCGTGTGTCAGGGTGGCACCTTCAGCCTTTGCTACACCGCGTTGCATCCGGCCAACGTGCGCAATCTGATCACCATGGGCACGCCCGTCGACTTCAAGACGCCCGACAATCTCTTGTCGAAATGGGTGCAAGGGATCGACATTGATCTCATGGTGAGTAACGGCAATGTCTCCGGTCACCTTCTCAACGCCGCATATCTTTCGCTGATGCCGTTCCGCCTGACCCAACAAAAATACGTGGCTCTGGCTTGCGCGCCGGCAGATCCGCGGCAGCTCGAATACTTCATGCGCATGGAGCGCTGGATCTTCGATAGTCTGGATGTTCCTGCAGAGGTCTTTCGCGAATTCGCGAAATGGTTCTATCAGGAGAATCGACTGGTTGCCGGGACGCTCGAGATCGGTGGCCGCAAAGTGAGCCTTAAATCGATCTCCCAGCCGCTTCTGAATATATACGCTACCAAGGACCATATTGTCCCGCCGAGTGCGAGTCAGTCGCTGCAGCGCTTCGTCGGAAGCACAAACTACCGGGACTTGCCGGTCGACGTCGGCCACATTGGCATGTACGTCAGCAGCAAGGCCCGGCAAATCGTGCCCGCGAGCATCACGGCGTGGCTGCAAGAGCGCCCTTAACTTCCCCTGGTCGAACTTCCGTGCTGCGCGCCGGCCCGGCGCTCGTGCGATCGCGCGGGCTTCAGTGACGACAGAGAAGGGTTCGGAAGACGCGCTCTGCGCGCTTCGCCGGCGCACTTGCGGCGTTCTTCTCGCGCCAGGCGACGAATCCGTCGGGCCGGATCAGCACGCAGCCTGTTGGCTTCAGCCCATACGCCGAGTTGACTTCGCCCGCCGGGTCGCGCAGGCCGTCCTTCCCCAACTGGAAAACCGAGAGCCTGACTCCGAGCTCCTTTGCCGCGAGCCGCGCACTCTCGCACCACACTGCGCCATCCTCTGCAGCGAGTAGCGTGAAGTTGCATTCGACCAGATCGAGCGTGGAGATCTGCCGGCCGTCGCGCTCCAGCCAGTAATGCGGCGCGCGCGTTCCGGGTCTGCCGCGCGATTCGCGAGGATTGAGGTGCAGGGTCGTATCGCCCGGCATGTCCGACACTATGGCCGGGGAGTGATAGACGTAGCCAAGCTCCACGTTCAGGTCGCTCACCAGCGGCTGCATCGTGTCTTTCGGAATTGACGGGTCCGTGCGCAGCACGTAACGCGTGTAGGCCTGCTCCACGGTGAACTCAGCGACGGGACGGCGTTCCTCCTCGTACGTGGACAGCAGCTCTGGGCCTGCGATGCCTTCAAGGACGAGCGCAAGCTTCCACGCCAGGTTGTGCGCGTCCTGTACGCCCACGTTGCCGCCCCAGCCGCCGGTGGGCGGCATCACGTGCGCGGCATCTCCGGCGATGAAGATGCGCCCGCTCCGGAAATGGTCGGCCGTGTTGGCCATCGCCTTCCAGTGCATCACGTTTGCGACGGTCAGGGGGATATCGGCGCCGATGGCGGTGCGGAGCATCTGCAATACGCTCTCCGAGGTGAGGCCCGTCGAGACGTCGACGTTGGGACGGGCAGGGTCACCCAGCGTGTTGACGACGAGGAAGCCGCTGTCGAACGGCTTCTCAAAGCGGAAGAACCCACGCAGCTGCGGATGGTTCGCATAGACCACGGCCCAAAGCTTGCCTTCCAGGAAGCTGCGCAGGTTCGCACGAAAGTAGATCGTGATGCTGTTGGAAAAGGTGCCGTGGCCATGCATGTGCACGCCGAGAGCCTCACGAACGCGGCTGTGCGCACCGTCTGCAGCGATCATGTACTGCGCACGCACCGTCTGGGTCTCACCTGTATCGCGGTGACGGATGAGCGCCGTGACACCGTCCGCATCCTGCTCGAACGAAATGCACTCGGTTGCGAACAGCATGTGTGCGCCGTGCTGTTCGGCGGCCTCCTTCAGCGTCGGCTCGAGTACATTCTGGGACAGGAACACGCGCACCGTTGGGCTGACGTCGCGGATACCTTCGTTAAAATTCGCGATGTAATGAGCCGTCGCGCCTCCGGCCAGCGTCTCGACGCCGACCACGCCGGCATCCTGCACGAACTGCGCCTCGGATCGTGTACGCACGATCTGCTCGAGCCCGATGCCGCGAAAGATCTCCATCGTGCGCTGCGTGACCGAGGCGGCACGCGGATGGATGGCGGTTCCCCGGTGATGCTCCACCACGAGCGACCGCACGCCGTGTCGACCCAACAGGAGCGCCGTGGTCATGCCGACCAGGCTGCCGCCGACGATGAAGACGGGAACTTTGATGTCAGCCATACGGTCCTCTGCCGGGTTGAACCGGTAACCTGCCACTCAGAAGGCGGTTGGCACGAGCTGAATCATAGAATGTGGGTGCGAAGACCGACATTGGCACGACAGATGCTTGATTGGGGTGGGGGCGTCAGTCAGTAAGGAGCGAAACGTGATTCGGCGAAATGACAGTTCCAGGATCCGGACGAGCGATGGAGTCTTGGTATTGCCAACCTGGACCAAGACCGTGTCCCAGGCGGAGATCGATGCGCTCGAGGCCAAGCGTACCCAACGTCTGCGCGAGCTTGGCGAATGGCGGCCCTCAAACGGCTGGCATGTCGAGCCCGTGCTCTAAATTCCGCGAGAAGCTTTTTCAACTCCGGCCAACCATCTGGCGACAGGCTGCGCCTGATCTGCGCGGGGCGATCATGCGCGTCCCACCAGTAGAAAGGAAAGCAGGTCCCTACTGCCCACTCGGGCGCTTGTGGGACAATTGCGCGCGCCATACGAGTCCGCGCGCCCCCGTAGCTCAGTGGATAGAGCGACCGCCTCCTTGGCGCGCTGAGAGAACGTCAATCAGATGCCGGCAAACCACTCGTAGCCGCGGTCTTCCCAGTAGCCGCCCCTGCCGCCGCGGATTCCCGCGAAGCTCTTCACCACCTCGATGCGCATGATGTACTTCGCCATCTTGTAGCCGAGTTGGCGTTCAATGCGCACGCGTAGCGGGGCGCCGTTCTTGATCGGCAACACCTCGTCGTTCAGCTCGTACGCCAGGATCGTCTGCGGGTGCAGGGCGTCTTCCAGGTCGATGCTCTCGTAGTACTTTTCCGGAGTCCCCCACATCGGGTCCGCACAATGAAAGACGACGTAGCGGGCTTCAGGCTGCAACCGAACGAGCGCCAGTATGTGACTGAGCGGCACGCCGGTCCATTTGCCAATCGCACTCCATCCCTCGACGCAATCGTGGCGCGTGATCTGTGTGCGACTCGGCATCGTGCGCAGCTGCGCCAACGCGAACTCTGCGGGATCCTGCACCAGTCCGTCGACCAGAAGCTTCCAGTCCTGGAAACCGCGCGCCGCCAGGGCCTGGTATTCGCCGTCCTCGGGGTTCGCAGTTCCATTGCTGCGGAACTGTGGCGACAGGTCGGCCTCGGTGAACTCCTGAGCCATCGCGCGTCTCGACGTCACGAGATGCTGTGCGGCACTACTCAGGTGCTCGCCGATGCCGAGAACCTTCGGAAACCAGGAGCTGTTCGAGAGTGCATCGCAGCCTGCCAGCAGCGCGGCACCCGCACTGGTGAGTGCCTGTCGCAGGAAGTATCGACGGGAGCGCTTACGCCACCTCATGACTGCTCCTCGGAGCTCATCCTGTAGCGGCCCGTGATCATCGAGCGCAGGTTGTTCCAGAATCCCGTGACGATGACCTGGAACACATGGATCAGGACGAACAACACCAGGATCCAGGCGACGATGAAATGCAGGGTACGCGCGGACTGGCGGCCACCCAGAAAATCCACCCACCCAGGCAGGACCGAATTGAGCCACGGCGACATCGCCCAGCCGGTCAGGAGGACCAGCGGAAAGAGTCCGAAGATCAGGAGCAGATAGGAAAGCTTCTGGAGCACGTTGTAGCGCCTGGCCGCTTCGCCGTGTGGATGACGCAGGCGCAGGTGATCCTTGAAGGAACGCCAGATGCCGCGCCAGTCATCGCGCGTGGGTTTCAGATCACGCTGGACGTGGCGGCTCGCGATGCTGTGCGCGAGATACACGATGCCATTGATCACGAAGAGCCACGCGAAGAAGAAATGCCAGCGGCGTCCCATGGCGAGCCACTGCTCGCTGGGAACCGTGATCCAGGACGGGAACTTGTTCGCGGCTTCGAAGATGGCGGGCTTGCCGGTGTAGGAGGACTTGCCCCACGGGAACCCGTTCGCGACCTCGAAAATGGCGGGCTCGCCGGTGTAGGAAGACTTGCCCCAGTAGAGCGCGGGGTGTTCGTTGAAAATCTGCAGCCCGCTCATCAGAAGAGCCGTCAGGGCGATGACGTTGATCCAGTGCGTGATGCGCACCAGCAGGCTGTGACGGCGGTAGAGATCGCTCTGTGCCATGGGATGGTGTGTGGCCTTCGGCGGGGATTATCGTCACTGACCGGCGGCCAACCAACTGGTCGCACCCCGCCTGGAGTGGATCCTACCGGGTAGAAGGCCTTCTCAGGCGTGGTTGCTGGTACATTCTCGAACCAGCGCCCCCGTAGCTCAGTGGATAGAGCGACCGCCTCCTAAGCGGTAGGTCGTCGGTTCAACTCCGGCCGGGGGCGCCACCATAGGCGGGTTCGGCTGGAGCGCGCAGCCACAACATGCGGCAGATGATCAGACCCGCAACGCCGGCCGCCAGGTGCTTGAGGGTGTGGCCGCTCACCACATGACCGAGCGCCAGAATTTCCCGATCCAGCGTTTCAAACACTTTGGCCGCAACGTACGCAGCGAATACGCCATAGAGCGCTCGGCCCCGCGTGTACCGAGATGGAAAGGCGAACGCGAGTAAGGCCAGGATCACGACGGCATAACCCTGCAGCACTCCATAGGGGAGTACGTTCCCTTTCCCGGCATCCTCGGTGAAGCGCCAATAGAGGACCGACGCCGCTCCCACGAGGATCATCGGAGCGAGCAACGCGACGCCGACGCGCGGACTCGTCCGATCGCTGATCTGGGCCGACACCAGTGACATGAACGCAACCGTCATCGGCAGGCGATCCCAGAACAGCCGCTCGTTTCCGGGCGCGAGATGGTAGTAAGCCGAACCCGCGCTGGTGAGCAGCAGGCCGAAAAAGAAGAAAGCGTAGGGCCAGCGCTCCGCGCTCGAAACCCATCGCGTGCGCGGATGAAACACGACGATGATCCCCGCGAGACCGGCGACCACAAAGGCGAGGTTCGAGGTCACATCGAGAAAGTTGGGGATACCGAACAGCGTGCGGCGATCGGCGAAAGCATGATAGGCGAGGGGTTGCGGCATTGCAGGCAGCAGCAAGGCCGCGATGAGACAGAGCACGGTGAAGCCGACGGCCCACGCCGTTCGATTGCGTGTGATCCACTCCATCGGGACAGCAGGATTCGGGCGCTTCGCAGCAGTTGCAGGGGGCAAGTGTTTCTTGGTCTAGTAGTACCACCCGTCTGCTGCGGAATCTACCTACTCATTACGTCAACCCCTGATGTCGTGTTGGGTGCCTGCGGCCTTAGCTTTCGCAAGCTTATTCTCTTGCGAATTTTCGAACATGTACGCATTCCAACGACTGAAACTCCTGTCCTTGTGCTGCCTCGGCATCCTTGCAGGCACGCAGGGCGTCGCCGCAGAGAACAGCCGGCCGAACGTCGTCGTGATCCTGGCGGACGACCTCGGCAACGCGGATGTGGGCTTTCACGGAAGTGACATCAGGACGCCAAACATCGACAAGCTGGCCAAAGAGGGCGTACGGCTCGAGAACTTTCACGGCATGCCGGTGTGCACGCCGGCGCGCGCGGCGCTGATGACGGGCCGCTATCCGATGCGCTACGGGCTGCAGACGCTGGTGATCTTCCCGAACCACAAGTATGGCTTGCCCACTGACGAACGCACCCTGCCGCAGGCCCTCAAGGAAACGGGCTATCACACCATGATGGTGGGCAAGTGGCATCTCGGCCATGCGGACAAGAAATTCTGGCCGCAGAACCGCGGGTTCGATTACTTCTACGACAACACGGTCGGCGAAGTTGACTACTTCACGCATCAGCGCAGCGGCATAACCGACTGGCAGCGCAACGGCCAGTTCCTCTCCGAGGAAGGCTACGTCACCACGTTGTTTGGGGACGAAGCGGTCAAGCTGATCGAGCAGCAGGACAAGAACAAGCCGTTCTTCCTCTACTTCGCATCGCTCGCACCCCATGCGCCTTATCAGGCGACGAAAGCCGACGAGGATCGCTATGCGTCCACCATCAAGGACCCGACGCGTCGCACTTACGCGGCGATGATCACGTCGCTCGACGACCAGGTGGGGCGGATCGTAGCCACACTGGACAACAAGGGCCTGCGCGAGAACACGCTGATCATCTTCAGTAGCGACAACGGAGGGCCCCGCAATGCAGTGGTTGCGAGCGGAGCGCACTCCAAGGAAGAGCGCGCCGAGAGTGGCGTCACGCAGGAATCGCTGCCGGCGAGCAACGGCAATCTTCGTGGCGGCAAGGGCAGCCTGTACGAGGGCGGTGTCCGTGTGCCTACCATCTTCAACTGGCCGGCCAAACTCAAGCCGCGCGTCATCAACGAGCCGCTGCACATGGTGGATATCATGCCCACGGTACTTGCGCTGGCCGGTGCCAAGGCGAATCCCGTTGACAAGCCGCTTGATGGCAAGGACATCTGGGCGACCGTCGCGGAGGGCAAAACATCGCCGCACGGCGACATTCTGTTGAACGTCGAAGCGTTCCGCGGCGCCATCATCGACGGCAAGTGGAAGCTGGTGAAGATCGCTCTGTTGCCCGGTAAGACCGAGCTCTTCGACCTGAGCGCCGATGCGGGCGAAAAGAACGATGTCGCGGCACAGAATCCGGACGTCGTCCGTGATTTGGAGAGCCGCCTGATCGCCTACGCCAAGCAGCAGAAGCCAAGCGAATGGATGAAGGCGCAGCCGGACTATCTCGGCGCGCAGGGACAGACTGTGTTCGATCCGGACTTCGACATCGACGACGGCGGAGTGCCGCACCTGAAGCCGGTTCTGCCCCAGGACTGAGCGGGCACGCGCGTCACTCCCAGTCGCGTTCGAGGCGGCGGGAGCTCAGCGCGAACAGCGTGGCGCTGAGCAGGTAGAAGCCCGTGCCAGCGAGTATCGCGTAACGCAGCGACTCGGAACCGAAGCGCGCGGTGAGCGCGTCCGACAACGCGCCGATAATGACGGTCCCGAGGCCGAGACCGATCAGGTTGTTGATGAACAGGAAAATGGCCGAGGCGAGCGCACGCATGTTCGGTGGGACAAGGTGCTGTACGGCCGAAATTGTCGGTCCCAGCCAGACGAGCCCGAGAGCGACCGGGATGACGAAGATAACGAACGCCCAGGAGAGTGTGTTCGAGAGTACCCCAACGACATAAAACGGCAGGCAGAGCAACAACGCGGCCGCTGGTATCAGCGCATAAGCGGACTTGCGCGGCGTGCCGTAGCGATCCGCAAGCCAGCCGCCGAGCCAGATGCCGGCGACGCCGCCGATGAGTGTGATGCCACCGAAATACAGCGAGACCTGCACCAGCGTGAGGTGGAAGCTGCGCACGAAGAATGACGGCATCCAGAAGAACAGGCCGTACCCCATGATCGAGCTGGCGGCAGCCGCGAATGACAGTCCCCAGAACGCGCGCTTCCGCATCAGGAGTCGAGTCACCTCGCGGAGCGTCGGTGAGGGCCGTGAGCGTACCTGTCCGTCGAGTGCACCCCGTGCCGGCTCACGCACGGTCGCACGCAGGATCGGAGCGAGCAGCACACCCGTGATACCGACCATCAGAAACGCCGCGCGCCAGTTGATTGCCGTCGCGATCACGCCGCCGAAGACCAGGCCGACGGCGCTGCCGATGGGAATTCCGAAGGCATACACGCCGAGCGCACGCGCGCGCTGCGACGGCGGGAAGTAGTCGGAAATAAGGGAGTAGGCCGGCGCGACGCCGCCGGCTTCACCGACTCCGACACCGAGCCGCGACAGGAACAGTTGCAGGAAGTTCTGCGCCAGGCCGCAGGTCGCGGTGAAGACACTCCACAGTGCGAGCGCCGCGGTCATGATCCAGACGCGATTGAAACGATCGGCGAGCCAGCCGATCGGGATACCCAGGCCGGTGTAAAAAAGCGCGAACGCGGTTCCGCCCAGCAAGCCGAGTTGCGTGTCGGTGAGAGCAAGCTCCAGCTTGATCGGCGGTACCAGCACACCCAGGATGATCCGGTCGATGAAGTTGAACGTGTAGACGACCAGCAGGATCCCGAGCACGTAGCGTGCGTAGCTTGCCCGTGACGCCACTGCAGCGGTCGGAGTAGGAATCGTCGCCTCATTCACGGCAGGGCCTTCGCCAGGAAACGGTCGATCGCGTTCAGGGCTTCAGGCTCTTCGAGGAGCGGCGCGTGACCTCGCTGCGGCACTTCAGCGCGCTGCAGGTCGGGCTTCTCCCGTAGCATGCGATCGAAGATCGCGGCGGTCAGAATGTCGGAGAGGGCGCCGCGAATCGCGAGCACCGGCATCGTGGCGAGCGTCGGCCATAGTGGCCACAGATCGGCCGGCGTGCCGGACGCGGTTCGCAGTGCGTCGCCGATGCGAGGGTCATAGTCGGCGGTAATCTTCCCGTCCGGCTGCTCACGATACGAGGCGCGCGCATACGCGAGCCACTGCTCGTCGGTGAGATCGAGTAGGGCCTGGCCGTAGTTCGCCCTGGCCTGCGCCGCAGCCTCTTGCCACGAGCCAGGCGCAGGGCCGCTGCCAACATATTGGCGAATGCGCGCGAGTCCTTCCGGCGCCACTTCGGGTCCGACGTCATTGAGCACGATGCCAGTCACGCGCTGTGGTGCCGTGGAGGCGAGCAGCATCGCGAGAATTCCGCCCAAAGAAGTGCCGACGATCGCGACACGCCCTGAAGTGAATTCTCCGAGTAGCTTCAGAATGTCCTGGTAATAGGTGCCCGAATGATAGTTGGCCGGATTCGGATCCCACTGCGAACGGCCGCGCCCGCGCAGATCGGGCGTGAGCACGCGATAACGGTCCGCCAGATGGCTGGCCAGCGCGGTGAAATCGCGCGAATTGCGGGTGAGCCCGGGCAGGCACACGACTGTGCCAGCCGGAGCCTGCGGTGAGTATTCCCGGCAGAAGAGGGCGAGCCCATCCGCCGAGGTGTAAGTGAACTCGTGATTCACGGCGACCTCAGCCAGGGACGGTCAATGACGCGAGTATTCAATGCGCAGCTCCCGCTTGAGGATCTTGCCGTTGGGGTTACGCGGTAGCGAGTCGCGGAACACGACGCCGCTGATGCGCTGCTGCCTGCCCACGCGTTCGTTGGTCCAGCGCACCAGATCCTGCGCGTCAGAATGGTGTGATGTGCGCGTCACGACCACTGCGAGCGGCGTCTCACCCCATTTGCCGTCAGGAACCCCGATCACGGCTACCTCGGCAATCGCGGGATGCTCACGCATCACGATCTCGATGTCGGCGGGATAGACGTTTTGTCCACCCGACAAAATCAGGTCCTTCTTGCGGTCGACGAGGTACAGGAAGCCCTCTGCATCCACCCGGCCGATATCGCCCGTGCGCAGCCAGCGCTGACCATCCGGATCGATCCAGGTCGCCTCCCGCGTCGCGTCTTCGCGATTGTGATAGCGCTCCATCACCAGGCGTCCGAGTCCCACGATTTCGCCCGCATCACCGGCTGCAGCTTCGACATCATCGTCGCCGATGATCCGGATCTGCTGACCCGGGATCGGTTGGCCGACCGATTCGATCTTGCGGTCGAAGTCTTCCGGCGCGAGGGTCGTGACGAGCCCTTCGGTCAGGCCATAGAGCTCGATCAACTCGCAGCCGAGTCGATCGTGTGTCGCGCGTTTGACCGGCACCGGTAACGGTGAACCGCAGCACATGATGGTCTGCAACGAGGCAAATGCCCGTGCGTCGAACTCGGGGCACTCCAGCAGGCGCTGCAGTTGCACCGGCACGAATGCCCCGTGGGTGATGCGATATCGCCGGACGTGCTCGATGACTCCCGGCGCGCTGAAGGACGGCATGATCACCAGCGTGCCGCCCACTAGAATCGTGGCGAGCATCGTGACCCAGCTGATGTTGGAATACAGGCCGAGCGAGCAAAGCGTCGCCGCACCGCTGTGATAGCGCAACGCGATTGCGAGGTCGATTGCCCAGTGCGCCCGGCACTGATGACTGTGGACAATGCCCTTGGGTAGCGCCGTGGTGCCGGAGCTGTAGATGATATTGCACTCGGTGTCCGGCCCGATGCTGACGCCGGGCGGCTCGGCGGATTGAGCATCACGGAAGCTAGTGAGTTCGCGCCACTCGGGACCGGGTGGATCAACGCCAAGGCGCAGGAGCGATGCCGGCAGGTGCTTCTCGGCCACGAGCGCATCGATGCGCAGGCAGTGTTCTCCGGAGGCCACCACCGCGCCGGCGCCACTGTCCGTGATCATCGCTGCCACCGCCGCGTCGTTCACGGTGACATTGAGCGGCACGGCGGAAACGCCAGCCTTGCCGGCTCCGAACAGCACCTGCGCCATCTCGATGCTGTTGCCCATGAGGACGGCGACGCGAGCGCCAGGGGCGAGTCCGAGCGCGGCAAGACCGTTGGCGATGCGGTTGGTCGCCTCGTCGAAGGCCTTCCAGTTGAGCTGCCGGCTCCCCTCGACTACGGCTGGCTTGCCGGCGAGCCAGCGACCGTGCTGCGCGATGAGGTCGGGAATCAGCGCGCGCGGATGATCGAACATGCTCACGCGCGCCAACCCGGCTTCAGTCGAAGCGGTAGTTCGCGTTCACCGTGAACGTGCGCGGCGGCCCATAGAAGCCATTCACCACGTTGCCGAAGGTAGCGCCCGGGAAGTAGTAGCCGCCCACTCGGTAATCTTCGTCGGTCAGATTCCGGCCGTGCAACCCCAGCGTCAAGCGCGTGCTCGGCGAAGTCCACACGATGCTGGCGTCGACCAGCGTGTACGCGTCCTGGTCGAGAAGCGGGATCGGAGTCTCGAACAGCTGATAGCTGTCCCGATAGGACACGGCCGGAATGATCGCGAGCTCCGCCATGGGTGCCGAGCTGCTGCCGCCAGGTGAGCGACAGCGAGCCGGAGAATTCCGGCGTGTTCTGGAAGTCGCGCTGGTCCGCGAGATTGTGACGCGTACCGGTGGCCGGATCGTAAGTCACGAATTCGTTGAACTTGGCATCGATGTAGCCGACATCGAGAGTCGCCGAGAAGGAGTCGGTGAAGACGAAGTTGCCCTCCAGTTCCGCACCGCGGATCTCCGAGCTCGCGACGTTGTCGACGAAGCTCACGATCGTGGGGGGTACCGTCGGCAGTGCGAATTGCGAGGTAATCTGCTGATCCTGGTAGTCCGAATAGTAGACCGCCAGGGCGAGGCGTACGCGATTGTCTGCAAGCGAGAACTTGCCGCCGATCTCGTAGGTGTCGACCAGCTCCGGGTCATAGCCGTTCACTGTCTGGGGATAGGCGAAAGCGTCACCCCGCATGTCGAAGCCGCCTGACTTGAAGCCTCGACCGTAGGAAGCGTACAGCATGGCGTCCTGCGTCGGCTTGAAGGTCACGCTGGCGCGCGGCGTGAACTCGCTGAAGGTGCGCTCATTGGTGTAGTTCGTGCGCACGAGCCCGGGGATTGCACTCGGGTTACCGAACAGGGGACTCCTGATCCCGGTAAAGTTCTGCCGATAGACCGTGCCCGTCTTCTTGTCCTCGGTGTAGCGGCCTCCGAGCGAGAGCGCCCACTGGTCCGTGAGATCGAAACTGACGTCCGCGAAGGCGGCCTTGCTCTTGGTATCGACTCTGCCGGAAGTCGCGATCGTCAGGTTGGCGATGCCGAGAATCGTATCAAATGCTCCGGATGCCGTGGCATCGAAGTAATACAGCCCAGCGACCGCCTGCACACGCTCGCTCGTCCAGAGGAATTGCACCTCTTCGCTGGTCTGGTTGTCGTCGTAAACGCCCGGCACGTCGAGTGCGTGCGACGGCCCGGTGTCGAAATCGATGAGGGTCTCGGTGTCGCCTTCGCGGTACGCGGTGATGGACTTGAGGGTTACGTGCTGGTTGACGTCCCATTGGGCAAGGAGCGAGACGCCTTTGTTCTTGACGCTGTTGTCATCGCCGAAACCGGCGTCGTTGTCGATAGACATCGGAATACACGGGGTCGCCAGCCGCGAGGCCCAGGCCCGGAGCTTCGCGGTGACCGTGCTTGGCGTTCGAGTCGTCGGTGAGGTAGTCGCCCGCGAGCCGCAACAGCACGCCCTCGGTCGGCCGCCATTCCGCGGACAGCCGGTAGGCATCGACGTCCTTGTTGTACTCCTCGGCGCCCGAAAAGTGGTTGGTCCCGTAGCCGTCACGACGGTAGATCGCAGCGGCGCCGCCGATCGCGAATTGCTCGCCGAGCGGCAGGGCGCCGGTCACGATGACGTCGTGCTGCGAGTACGAGCCGACGTTGACCTGGGCTTCCAGCTTCGGGGTGTCGCCGAGCGGCGCGGTTACGTACTTGACCGCGCCGCCGATGGTGTTGCGGCCGTAGAGCGTGCCTTGCGGCCCGCGCAGCACCTCGATGCGCTGCACATCGTAGATATCGAGCACCGCGGCCTGCGGTCGCGCGAAGTAGACGTCGTCGACGTACAGGCCGACTCCGGGCTCGAAGCCCCACAGCGGATCCTGCTGGCCCACGCCGCGGATGAAGGCGATGAGCGTCGAGTTCGTGCCGCGTGCGACCTGCAGGGTGAGATTGGGAGTGGTCTGCTGGAGCGCAGTGATATCGGCCGCGCCGCTCTGCGCTAGTTGCTCGGCCGAATACGCCGTGACCGCGATCGGCACGTCGAGCAGGCTCTCTTCGCGCCGGCGCGCCGTGACGATGACTTCCTCCACCGGGGCGGTCGCACTCCGGGCCTCGGTCGCTTGCGCTTCGCTGCGCGCTGCAAACAAGGTACTGCCGCCCGCGATCAGGCCGCCTGCCGCGGCCAGCATCCACATCCTGCTCATGACCGTTCCCCCCTTGTGCCGCACTCACCGGCGCGTACTTCAACAGATGATGAAATGTAATTCAGCACTCGTTGAAGTTCAACAGTTGTTGCAGATCGAGCGCGCCTGTTGAAAAATGAACGGACTGCTGCTCTGCAGCGAAGACGGTGACAGCCCATGCCGCGGGAAGGATCGGCGACCCGAGAGAAGATCATCGATGCGGCGGAACGACTGTTCGCGGTGCGCGGCTTTCACGGCGTATCGATCCGCGACATCACGCGCGCCGCAGGTGTCGATGTGGCCCTCGCCAACTACCATTTCGGCCCGAAGAAGAACCTGCTGGCGACCGTCCTGGAGCGTCGTGCCCAGGTCCTGAACGACGAGCGCCTGCACATGCTGGCTGAGGCGAAGCAGAAGGCGGCCCCGAAGGCGGCGAGTACCGAGGCCGTCATCAATGCATTCACCTACCCGTTGAACAACCGCTCGGCGCGCGGCGGCCCGGGGTGGAAGAGTTACTTCGCGCTCGTAGCCCAGATCAACAATTCACCGGAGTGGGGCGGGGTGATGATGTCGCGCTACTTCGACCACGTGGTGCAGGTGTTCATCGAAGCACTGCGCGAGGCTCTGCCGAATTGCCCCGATCGCGAGCTGTACTGGTCCTATCATTTTCTTTCCGGGGCATTGACGTTGACCTTCGCCGAGACGCGGCGCGTCGATAACCTGTCCGGCGGACTCTGCAAGTCGACCGACCTCGACGCCGTGCATGCGCGCCTGGTGCCCTTCTGCGTCGGAGGATTCAACGCCTTGTGCACGAGGGCGCGGAAGGCCGGGATGGCCCGGAAATCCGGGAAGGGCGGGAAGGGGAGGAGTCGAAGCGCTCGCCGCAGGGGATAGGCACGGATTACGGCCCGGACTCTCCTGCGCAACTGAGCAGATGTCGCGAGCTGCGGCGAAGAACGCCGCCGGCCTCGACGGCACGGCGGCGTTTCACCGGTCGGCTCTCCTCTATACCGCAGCTAATCGTCCCGATGCGCTAGCGCTCTGACTCGACCCAGCAGGCTCAAGCCCTGCGCGATCATCTGCTGCGCTTGAGGCCCATTGGCTGCATGGCCGTTGAGCGCGCCGTCGAGCATCGTCTTCATGCGTAGCGCAAGATCGTCGCGCTCGGCTGTGAGCTGGTCGATGCGCTTCTCCACTGACTGATAGGTGCTGTCATCGGAATCAGAACCGCTCACGAGAGCCTTGGTGGACGCGTCCACGGTTCTCAGGGAGAAGGCTCCGAATGGTGCGTTGATCTGCTTGTACACGCTACCGAGCAGCGTCAGCGTCAGGGCCTGACCGCGCAGAGCGGGTGGCAGCGCGGAAGGCACCAGCGCATTGATGATGACTCTCCCGTCGTGAAGATAGCTGTCCCTGACGTTGAGCACAGCCAACATGGTCGGACGCACGTCGACGTGGTCGATCCATTCGAAGGAGAGACCCTGGTGCTTGATCCCGGGTCCCACCATGCCGAGCCAGGTCTGGCCGATCTCCCGCTGAATGTCACCGTGATTCCAGGCAAACAACGGATTGATGCAGGTCTCGCAGGTGTTCGTCGGGAAGTTGGTGATGAAGTAGTCAGGGTCGGCAAAGAACACGAAGGTCGGATTGCGGTTGGGGTCACCGGTCGTAAACACGTGCATGGCCTTCATGGCAGCCTGGTCGGCCATGCGCTCTATCAGCATGTCGGTTTGAGAGGTATAGGGATTGACCGCGGTTAGACCGGCGATGGTGCGCTCGAAGTTGCGAGTAAGCGGGTCGCTCTGCGACGGCGAGCCGGTGCCTTTCCGTGCCAGATAGAAGGTCGGCGCCGAGTCGCCGTGCACCGTGTATGCGTTCGGGGCCGCGCTGCCGAGGAAGGATGCCGCCAGTGTGGGGAACTGGTGCGAGATGAGCGTATCGATGTTGGCGTTGATCTCGCCGACCTCGCCAGCGGCGTAGATACAGGGAATCTTCACGCCATTGCAGTCTGTCTTCTGGACGCCGGCGAAATGATCGCCTTCGTCCACCGTGACGACGAACAGCGTGTTGTCCTTGGTGATGCCGTCGTGTGCCAGGCGCGCGAAGAATGCCGCGAAGGCGGCGTCATACTCCGCGAGCTGCTGCACGTAATCGGGATCGCCGGGGCCAAAGGCCACGTGCTGATTTCCGGACACACCGTGGAAGTCGTGTGCATCTGAAATGTATGCGAAGGTCACCGGCACGCCGTTCTCCTGCATGGCTGCCACATAGGCGAGCGTCACTGCGGCGGACATGCCATCAAAGCCCGGGAATCCGGGCTGGTTGAACGGATCGGTGATCGGATGACCGAGAAGATCGACCAGCGGTCCGCCCGCAACCAGCGGGTTGATTTCCTTCGCGCCGAACAAGCCCATGAACCCCGTATAGCCGCCCAGCTCATCCGGAAGGAGATCGCTCTGCCCACCGGCGCAGAGCGCACTGTTCAGGGCGCAATGAATCGCTAATCCGACGAAATCCGTCTGCGCGAGGGCCCGAGCGGCAGTTCCGGCTGGTGCAGCGTTGGCAGCGGAGGCCTCCTGCCATTGCGGTGAATTCACGCCGAAGACCTTGGTGATGTCGCCCGTGGGGCCGGTGCCCGTGTTCTCGAGCACGGTGTTGGCGGCCGCGATGGCGCCGAAGTTGCAGCCTGCGCGCGTGAACGTAACCCAGGGTGCGGGGGCGGTTGTCCCATCGGGCCCGACCATCAGGGGCACCGTGGGCGTATTGGTCGCAGACACAGGGTCGGTCCAGTAACCGAACGAGCTCGGGAAGGAGAACGTTCCGGTGCTCGAGACGCGTACGTTGCTGTTCGACACGACCTGCCCGTGACGGTCCGGATACAGGCTCGTCATGCTCGACAGAATGCCGGCGGCCGTGTGCGAAATCAGGACCGTGTGGTCGTTACTGAACAGCGTGCCGTTCGACTTCAGGAAATTCAGCAAGTGCGGCATCTGCTCCAGATCCGAGGGCACCCTGGGGTTATCCCGGGTGAGGTGCGTGTTATCGAACTGGATGTAGATGACATGCTGGATGCCAGACCCGAGATTGCAGGTCGAGGCGGTTGATGCCAGGTTGACTGCCGCTGGCGCCGCGGAGGGCGTTGCAATTGCGGCGACCATAAGCGCGGCGGCTCCGCCCAGGCTTTGGAAGCACGCCTTCAGGTTTGTGGGGAGATAGGCTGCGAGTCCCATGACGTCTCCTTGTGTCAAGAGGTGAGCAATAACCGGCGCGGAGAATAGCGACCTCAGTTGCACATCCGTTGCAGGTTCGATGACGGTTAGGTGACATGGCGGGACGCCCAGGCGGGGCGTGGGACTGCGAGTCAGCGTGGGGTTCGCAGACGGAAGCCCTGGACGCGCCAGGAGCTTCGCCCTCCCGCCTCATGGCGTCTTGATCAATCCGTAAGTCAGGATTGCGATGGCCGCAACCAACAGCACGGCGCCACCCACGGTCACTGTGTTGCCGATGGAAGCGTGATTTGGCTGCCCTACGATCGGCCGGGGGCGCCAATCCTCAGCGACCACCGTCTGTCGTGTCGTTGACAGATTCATGATCTGAAGTCACCAGACAATTTCGCCCAAGTCGATTTATCGAGGGCCGGCGCGAAGGCATGCTGGCTGCGACAGATGATTAATGAGCGACGTGCGATGCGAGCCGTGGCACGTGACGGTAAGGAGGTAAAGGTGAATTGGCGAGATCTCGGTTTGAGAGTCCTGCGGCGCGATGACATCCTGTTCCTGCCACCTTGGGCCAAGACGGTGTCGCAGCAGGAGATCGAAGCGCTCGAAGCCAAGCGCATCCTGCGCTTGCGTGAGCTCGGTGAGTGGCGGCCCTCCAACGGCTGGCACATCGAGCCTGCCATGTAGCAGATAACTTAAGGAGCGTCGGGTTACGTTGCCCGCACGGAAGGCTTCGATAGCACGGGTTCCTGCAAACCCTGAAAATCCGTTGCGAGCCTGAGGGAGCGAAGCATCGCCCGTTTCTTCGATTGATGCGCTTCCATTCGTCTGAGGATGTCGTCGAGCACGCGCACTGCCAGGTCGATGTGCGGTCCCTTGTTGAGCATCACGCACTCGGCGCGGTGCCCCATGGACGCGTCACTGATCTCCGCGCGGGACGGAATGCCCTGCTTGGCCAGATTCTCGAGGACCTGGGTGGCCCAGATCGCCGGACAATGGGCTGCTTCGCAGATCCAGAGAATCTCCTCTTGCACCTCGGACAGGCGTTCGTAGCCGCATTCCACCGCGAGGTCCCCGCGGGCAATCATGACCCCGACCCGCTCGTGTCGCATGGCCGTGAGAAGCAGCGCGGGCAGCCTTTGAAAGCCGCGCCGGGTTTCGATCTTGAGCACGATCCCGGGCCGCGTGTCGCCGTGCGCGTGGAGGAGTTCGATGAGCTCGAGCACGTCTGCTTCACAATTCACGAAGGAGACGCCTACCAGGTCAGCATGATGCGCGACGAACTTGAGGTCCGCCTTGTCCTTGGCTGTCAATGCGGGGAGGTGCAGATCGCTGTCGGGCAGGTTGATGCCTTTGTCGGCTCTGAGACGCGCGCCGCGCGGCGGAGTTTGCCGCACGCGAATCCGCAGTTCGGTCGGTGAGGCGGATTCGATTACGCCGGTGATCTTGCCGTCATCGAGGCAGACCTGCTCACCGGCCTGAACGTGTGCAAAGACTTGCGGCAGCGTACAGCTCACGCGCGCGGGGCTCAGCATCTGGCCGGCCGAGTCAAAGGAGGCTCCCCGGCCGGGTGATGCCTCTCGTGTTAGCAGGAGCAAGTCCCCTGACGCTAGGTCGATCACGCCTTCGCGGACTGCGATGCCGGACACTTCGGCAACCGTCGGCTCATCGCTCTTCGTTGCAGTACGCTTGAGTGTAGTGCCATTCGTAAAGTACGCAGTGCGCTGCAGCTCGCCCCATGCACCGCCACGATCAACATCCACGATCCGGAGCACGCGATGTCGTCCACGGGCGTCCCGAAACGTGACGTCTTCCGGCGGGCGCAGCGCGGACAGCCAATCCGCGTCAACCTGCAGGATGCCATCGGCAGCCGCTGAAGGCGGCGGTACAGGCCCGTCAGTGGGCGTGAGCCAGACGACCGCAGGGGCGATTACAGTCCCCATCGCATCGCGCGTGGCCCGTATCTTTTGCACCGCCGGCCCGGGCTCAACCTCGCCAGTTCGAAGCTTTGGGCCCGCAAGATCCATGAGCACTGCACAGGGACGGCCCAAAGTCTCACGCGCCTGATGCAGGTGCTGGATCATCTTGAGCCATGCCTCCGGCTCATCGTGCGCACAGTTGATGCGCATGCAGTCCATGCCAGCTTCGAGCAGGTTGCGCACGAGCGTGTAATTGCCCGCGGCCTCGCTCGGCATCGTGACCATCACGCGCACGGTTCGACCCCGAGGCTCCGGCCCAAGGAGGGCGGTCGTGTGCGCATCGAGCAGATCGGCGCCCGAATTCAAGTCGCACGGCGCGGCCACCTCGCTCAGCGGCCCTTGCTGGTCCGTCAGGCGGCAGACGGCATGGAGCACAGCGTCGACCGCGGAGAGCGCATGCGACTCGGCGCGCCCGAGCGAGGACAGTCCGATTGCCGCGAGCTTCGTCTGTACTTCGCGCAGATCAGCTCGCCGCATGGCCAGGTAGTGGAGCAGATTCTTCGTGCTCGCACGGTATCCGGGCGCGATCGTGCGCAGCACGTCCGCATGCCTCGATTCCAGTCCAACCATCGAATCCCGTAGTTCCTTGAGATCGCGAGCGAGGCCGGAAAGGTGAGTGAAGGAAACTTGTGCAGGCTGAGCGGACACGATGTGATAACGAAGCTCGGCATCGCCGAGCGCAGGATCAATGACTATACGCCTCGCGACATGACGGAACGATGACAGCGGTTCGACTCCGGGGTGCGCCGCGAGGCGCCACGCGCCGCTCGAGCGCGTGAGGTGATCAGCTGCTCTGGGGCTTGAGGTCTTGGTCGCGCAGGTTGAAGAGGCGTTTGCGATCCTCATCCGTCATCTGGGCCGCCGAAGTCACCCATTCCTGGCCGACGGCGGCGCCCTTCTTGACCGCCGGGCGCGCACCGACCGCCTCGAACCAGCGTTTGACGTGCGGGAAGTCGTTCAGATCCTGTCCCTGCCAGTCGTAACGGAAAACCCAGGGCCAGCAGGCGATGTCGGCGATCGAGTAGGCGCCCGCGACGTAGTCGTGCTTCGCCAGCTGCTTGTCCATGACGGTATACAGCCGCGCCACCTCGGTCCGGAAGCGGTGCATCGGGTACTCGATCTTCTCCGGTGCGTAGCGCAGGAAGTGATGCGCCTGGCCGGCCATCGGCCCGAGCCCTGACACCTGCCAGTACACCCACTGCAGCACCTGGTACTTGCCGCGCGTGTCACTCGGCAGGAACTTGCCGGTCTTTTCGCCGAGATACTGGAGAATGGCGCCCGACTCGAACATCGTGATCGGCCCGCCCTTGACGTCGTGGTCCACGATCGCGGGCATCTTGTTGTTGGGGCTCAGCGCCTCGAACTCGGGCTTGTACTGGTCGCCTTTGTTGATGTTCACGGGAATCGCGCGATATTCCAGCCCGCATTCCTCGAGCATGATCGTGATCTTCTTGCCGTTGCCCGTCGGCCAGATGTAAGCGTCAATCAAAGGACGTGCCCTCCGGGTGATCAAGTCTGTGGTCGGCGCTGAGCATACCTCAGGCGCGACAATCGGTGTCCCACGCGATTACCGGGCATCGGTTAGTATTTCGTGAATTCATCTTCAGCCGTCGGCACATGAGCAAACTCCAAGACAGGGTCCGGTCCGGTAGGCTTCGTCGTCACCAGCGAGCTCACTCCGCCCAAGGGCACGGACCTCTCCGATCTGTTCGCCAAGGCGCAATTGCTCAGGCCCTGGGTGGATGCGCTCAATCTCACGGAGTCACCGCGGGCGCGCATGGCGATCGAGCCGAAAGCGGTCGCGCATCTGCTCATCGATCACGACCTCGAGCCGGTTCTGCAGGTGACTGGGCGCGATCGTAACCGCATCGCCATCCAGGCGGACCTGCTCGGCGCAGCCGTGCTCGGCATCGAGAACGTCGTCTTCATGAGCGGGGATTCTCCGGGCGGCGGCGATCACCCGCAGGCGAAACCGGTCTTCGATCTCAATGCCACCGAGATGCTGCAGATGGCGCGCACATTGGCCAGCGGGCAGGACATGACGGGAAACGCTCTGAAGGGGGCGCCGCGGTTCTATCTGGGCGCCGTGGCGAATCCGGGCGCCGCCGAGTTTGTGCGCGAGGTCGAGAACACGCGCCGCAAGATCGATGCCGGCGCGCAGTTCCTGCAGACGCAGGCGCTGTTCGAGGCGTCGGTGCTGGAGCGCTTCCTCGAGGCCCTGAAGCCGGACGGCGTGGCGGTACTCGCGGGAATCATCCCGCTCAAGAGCGCGAAGATGGCGCACTGGCTCAACGACAAGGTTCCGGGCATCCGCGTGCCGGACGCATTGATCCACGAAATGGACCGCGCCGCCGGGAACGCGCGCGAGGTCGAGAGCGGAGTCGACATCGCCGCGCGAGTGATTCGCGACGTGCGCCCGTTGTGCGCGGGCGTTCATATCATGGGACTCGGCTGGGAAGAGCAGATTCCCGCGATCCTCAGCGCCAGCGGTCTGCGTTCCGGAACATGACATCTCCGGCTGCCGTCCGCAGGGCACGGCGAGGAACTTGCGCCGCGCGCGGACAAGCGATACGCATCGGCTATGCTGAACCGGACACCCGCATTGCCAGCCAACGTGTCGCGGAGCATTCTAGAGCTTCCGCGGCGGAGCGTTCGAGAACAAGATTCCTTGCGTCCCAACGTTTTTCCAAGGAGGTACGCACGATGAACGGGGAATTACGTGTACTCCTGGCGCTGACGCTGTTCACGAGCGCGATGTTGATGGGCGGCTGCGGTTCCAAGGACGCGCAAGGCAGCGCGTCGGACTCGAATGCCGACACGTCCGCGGACTCCGGGCAACTCGATCCGTGCAAATTGCTGAGCGACGAGCAGGTGCGCGTCGTCGTTCCGAAGCTCACGGGCAGCATGGTAACGCACTCGGGCGGTTCGCTGATCCAGGGCGTCGATGCCTACCAGTGCGCCTACGTCGATGCCGAGGCCAATGGCCTCAACGTCATTCTCAACATCGCGGCCGATGAGGCGCGCTTCGCAGAGATCAAGGGCAGTTCCAGCCGTTACGAGAACGCCGACAAGGTGGACATCGGCGATGAGGCCTGGGTTTACCCGCGCGATCAGGGACTGAACGTGACGGTGCACAAGGGTTTCACGGTGATCGATCTCGAGCTCTCCGGACCGGACGCCACGCAGAAATCGAGGGAGTTGGTCGAGCTGGCGCGCGCCGTGACGGCGAAGGTCGGCTGACCACTCGGAGCGCGGCGAGCCAGGTTCCCGGAGTTGCAGCGTGCGCCTGGTACCACCGATACGGTTTCATGTAGCAGCAGTTCATGGCTGAAGCCTATCGCCGACCCGACTGATGTTCGACGGCTCGCTCTTACGCTCCGCTTCCAGCAGGCGACGCTTGCGATCGATTCCCCAGTGATAGCCGCCTAACCCGCCGCCGCTCTGGATGACGCGGTGGCAGGGCACAACGAGCGCCGTGGGATTGGCACCGCAAGCGCTCGCCACGGCGCGGGTCGCATCCGGACGGCCGATGCTGTGGGCGACTTCGGTGTAGCTGCGAGTCTGACCTGCGGGGATCTTGCGCAAGGCGCGCCATACCTGCTGTTGAAACGCCGTGCCACGGATATCGAGCGGCAGACTCACGTGCGGCGCGCGACCCTCGGCGAGGGCGACTACGCCGCGCACCCGAGCAGCGTGCTCACGATCGTTGCGTTCGATAACCGCACCGCTGAATTCCGTGCGCAGCAGTTGCTCGAGCGCGGCATCGTCATCGCCCAGTTGCACGGAACAGATGCCCTTCGCGGTTGATGCCACCAGCAGCCGACCGAGCGCGCTTGGCACGATGGAAAAGCGGATGTGCTCCCCTCGACCGCGATCACGATAACGGCGTGGCGTCATGCCGATGGCGCCCGCGGCACGCTCGTATACGCGGCTCGAGGAACTGAACCCCGAGGCGTAGATCGCGTCCGTCACCGAGGCGCCACTCTGGAGCGCGAGCTTGAGTTGATCCATACGTACTGCCTCCGCGTAAGCGAGGGGAGAGATACCGACGTATTGCTTGAATACCCGCTGCAGGTGCGCGGGTGAGAAGGAGAAGCGCCGGCCGAGGCGTGCGAGCGTCAGCTGTTCATCGCGCGCGCTGCGGATGTAATGACAGACGCTCAACACCCGCTCGGCGAGGGGATTGCGCAAATGGCTGCGATCCGGCTGGCAGCGTTTGCAGGCGCGAAATCCGGCCTGGCGCGCCAGCTCCGGTGCCGAGAAGAAGAGCACGTTCTGGCGGCGTGGTTTGCGTGCCGGGCACGAGGGGCGACAGTAGATCCCGGTGGTACGCACGGCGAACACGAACCGTCCGTCATAGGTTGCGTCCCGCTCGAGGCAGGCGCGCCACAGGGCGTCGATGCTGGATGAGGAGGAAGTGGCTGCGTTCATGGCGCGCTACGTTACGTCAGGGTTTCGGATCGATCCATCCGAATAATGCGCGCTAATTCGTCGGCAGAGTTTACAGTCCAAGGCCGCAGGTCTGTGCCGGTGACATGCAAGCCCTTGATCGGGGTGCTGACCCTTCGTCTGGTCCCCGAATTGCATCGTCCTGGAGAGAGCGAACCTGTGCTCAGGACCAGAGAATAATGAATCAACCAAAGCCGGCAGCCCGCCGCGGCTCGCCGGCCCCCGCGCTTGTCTTAAGTCAACTCTTGGGTACGCGACCACACAACCAGGGCGAAGACCGCCGCCGTTCGGGGAATCGGCGCAACCTCACGTTCCGGTCAGTGATCTACGGGGGATTTCGGCCGCGTAGGCGCGGCATGCGGCGCGCCACAGATTACACGCTCCCCGTGGTCGACTGGCATGAATCCCACCTGCTGGCCGTCGCGATCACGATTCTGCTCCTCTCCTGTGCGGATGCCTTTCTAACGCTCAATCTCCTGTTCCTCGGCGCTGAAGAAGCGAACCCGCTGATGGCGGCACTCGTGTACCGCGACATCGCCGCCTTTGCTGTCGCCAAGATGGTGTTGACCGGGGGAGGCGTCGTGCTGCTTGTCGCCCTGTCGCGCTTGCGGCTGTTCGGTCGCATCAAGGTAGTGCAGGCCCTGTATGCGACTCTTCTCATCTACGTGGTCCTGATCCTGTACGAATTGTCGCTGTTCGCCGCAGTGACTTGACCGGGCTGTGATCCGGGCCTGATACGGCGCTGCGTCGGGCTGGCGGCGTCACGCGTGATACTCTGCATGCTGTCGTACCCGGAGCACGCGGGGCTGCAACATGACAACCCAACTGCGGCGTGACCAGAGTGTCGCCAAGAGCCTGCTGTTCGGCGAGATCCTGGAAGAGAACCTGTTCCCTTATCCCGCCATTCGCGAACGTGATCGCGAGATGCTCGGCGACATCGTCGAGTCGATCGATCGCTTCCTCGCCGACAAGCGCGAGGAGTTCAAGCGTTGGGATCGCGAGGCGCAGCAGCCGCAGGAGTTCATCCAGGCGTTGCGCGAGCTCGGGCTTTTCGGGCTGATCATCCCCGAGCAGTTCGGTGGTCTCGAGTTGTCGAACGCCGCGTATGCACGCGTGCTGGCGCAGACCAGCAGCCACGACAGCTCCGTCTCGCTCACCATCGGAGCGCACAGCTCGATCGGGATGAAGGGCCTGCTGCTCTTCGGTACCGAGGAGCAGAAGGCACGCTATCTCCCCAAGCTCGCAAGCGGGGAGATGATCGCGGCGTTCTGCTTGACCGAGTCCGGTGCCGGTTCCGACGCGGGTTCGGTGCGGACCTCGGCCCGGCACAATGCCGATGGCAGCTGGCTCCTCAACGGCGAGAAGATCTGGATCACCAACGGCGGCATCGCGAACTTCTATACCGTGTTCGCGCGCACCGATACGCCCGAGGGCAAGATGAGCGCCTTCATCGTCGAGGCTGGCTGGCCCGGTGTCAGCCACGGGCCGCACGAGGACAAGCTCGGAATCCGAGCCTCTTCGACCACCACGGTGTCCTTCAGCGATGTGCGCGTTCCGGCCGGGAATGTCCTGGGCGAGGTCGGCAAGGGTTTCAAGTTGGCCATGAGCATCCTCAACAACGGCCGGACCGGCCTGGGAGGAGGGGCGGTCGGAGGGATGAGGTCGTTGATCAAGCTAGCCAGCGGACAGGCGCAGGAACGCCGCCAGTTCGGCAAGCCCATAGCGCAGTACGGCCTGGTGCGCGAAAAGATCGCGCAGATGACGGTGGACTGTTTCGCCGCCGAGAGCACGGTCTGGATGGTTGCTCATTACATCGACGAGGGCTGCGAGGATTATTCGGTCGAGGCTGCGGCCAGCAAAGTGTTCGCGAGCGAGGCGATGCAGCGCGCCGCGTACGAAGCGCTGCAGATCGCGGGCGGCAACGGTTTCATGCGTGAGTTCCCCTACGAGCAGGCTGCGCGTGACTGCCGCATCCTGCCGATCTTCGAAGGCACCAATGAGATCCTGCGCCTGTACATCGCACTCTCCGGGCTCAAGGGTGTGGGCGCTTCGCTGTCGGAGTTGCGCGCGGCGGCGAACTCGATCTTCAATGAACCGATCAAGGGTTTCGGCGTGCTGAGCGGATATGCCGAGCGGCGCTTCACGCAGGCCACAGGATTGGGCAGAGACCGGATCATGCGCCGGCTGGCGCCGCCGCTGCGACCATTGGCGCGCATCTACGAAAAGTATGTCACCGAGCTCGCGCGCGTGACCGACGAGTCGCTACGCAGGTACGGCAAGGACATCGCGGAACATCAGCCGCTGCAGAAGCGAATCGCGGACCTGACGATCGACCTGTTCGTAGGCCTGTGTGTCCTGTCGCGCGCGGACACGATTGCGAGGGCCGACGTGGGAGCGACCGCGCACGTGTACGCGATCGCGACCGCGTTTACGCGTCAGGCGCGCCGCCGCATGAGCCGCAATGTGCGCGCTTTCGAGCGCAACGAAGACGAGGCCGTGGAGGCGATCGCGGCCGCGGTGATTGGGCGGGGGCTCTACCCTTGGGATGTCATATAGGTTCGGCTACACTAACCGACCCCGATTTCGCCCCAGGCCGTTGATTTTCAAGCGATGACAGACTCCCTGCGCGAACAGTACGCGAGCACTCCGCTGTACGGCGGCAACGCTTCGTTCGTGGAAGCGTTGTATGAGAGCTTTGTGCGCGATCCGGGCTCTGTCAGTCCCGAATGGCGGGAGTACTTCGCGCGCCTGGGGGCGGGCGGTGAAACTCCGCATGGCCCGATTCTCGCTGAGCTGCGCGAGCGAGCGCGGCGCCCACGCGCCGTGGCGACCGACAGCCACGAAGCGAGCGCGAAACAGGGCGCTGTCTCACGACTGATCCAGGTGTATGCGAACCGGGGCCACCTGATCGCGAATCTCGACCCGCTCGGCCTGCTGCAACGCCCGGTCCCGCGCGTGCTGGAGCTCGAGTATTTCGGGCTCTCGGAGGCGGACCTCGACTCGGAGTTCTTCACCGGCAGTCGCACGGCTGCGATCGCGCGCTTCATGAAGCTGCGTGACATCCTCGCGCAGCTGAGGCACATCTATTGCGGCACCATCGGTGCCGAGTTCGCGCACGTGTCCGATTCCGACGAGCGTCTGTGGCTGCAGGATCACTTTCAGGACGGGCGCGTCCTGCATCAATTCAGCGCCGAAGAAAAGCGCAACATTCTCTGGCAGCTCACGGCGGCAGAAGGGCTCGAGCGTTACCTGCACACCAAGTACGTGGGCCAGAAACGCTTCTCGCTGGAGGGCGGTGACAGTCTCATCCCGCTGCTCGACGACCTGATCCAGCAGGGCGGGCTGGGGGGCGTGGAGGAGTGCGTGCTCGGCATGGCGCATCGCGGTCGTCTCAACGTCCTGGTGAACCTGCTCGGCAAGCCACCAGCAAGCCTGTTTTCCGAATTCGAAGGCCACTACGACGACGATGCGAGCACGGGCTCGGGCGACGTCAAGTACCACAAAGGATTCTCTGCGGATCTCAAGACACCTGGCGGCAACGTACACGTGGCACTGGCTTTCAATCCGTCACATCTCGAGGTCGTCGATCCAGTCGTAGAGGGTTCGGTGCGCGCGCGGCAGGAACGCCGTGGCGACCGCGATGGCGACAAGGTCCTGCCGGTGCTGATGCACGGCGATGCCGCGTTCGCGGGCCAGGGCGTGGTGATGGAGACGCTGCAGCTGTCGCAGGCACGCGGGTTCTATACCGGCGGCACGCTACACGTCATCGTCAACAACCAGATCGGCTTCACCACCAGCGATCCACGCGACTGCCGCTCCACGCACTACCCGAGCGATGTCGCCAAGATGATCGAGGCGCCGATCTTTCACGTGAACGGTGACGATCCGGAAGCCGTCGTACTCGTGACGCGTCTCGCGCTCGAGTACCGCATGCGCTTCCACAAGGACATCGTCATCGATCTGGTCTGCTACCGGCGCCACGGTCACAACGAAGCGGACGAACCGGCGGCCACGCAGCCGATGATGTACCAGACGATTCGCAAGCATCCGACCCCGCGCCAGCTTTACGCCGACCGCTTGAGTGCCGAGGGGCTACTTAGAGAGGAGGAAGCGGCCGAGATCGTGGAGCAGTATCGACGCGGCCTGGACGAAGGCAAGGCGCAGACGCGTGCCTCGCCGGGCCTGATCGGCAACAAGTACACGGTCGACTGGAGCCGCTACCGCGGCGCGGACTGGTATGAAAGCGTACGCACCGCAGTCGAGCTGCCCCAGCTGCGAGCGCTCGGCAAGCGCCTCACCACGGTGCCCGAAGGAATCACGTTGCACCCGCGCGTCGCACAGGTGATCTCTAACCGCGCGCGGATGCTGAGCGGCGATCTGCCTCTCGACTGGGGCTGCGCTGAGACGCTTGCGTATGCGAGCCTGCTGAGCGAGGGCTACCCGATACGGCTCGTCGGCCAGGACACCGCGCGCGGCACGTTCTTCCATCGTCACGCCGTGCTGCACGATCAGCGTAGCGGCGACACCTTCATACCGCTGCAGCACGTCGGGGAGCGCAAGACGCGCTTCGCCGTGATCGACTCGGTCCTCTCCGAAGAAGCGGTGATGGGATTCGAGTACGGCTATGCGACGACCGACCCGGATACGCTGGACGTGTGGGAAGGCCAGTTCGGCGATTTTGCCAACGGCGCGCAGGTGATCATCGATCAGTTTATCAGCTCGGGTGAAGCGAAGTGGGGTCGGCTGTGCGGACTCACGCTGTTCCTGCCGCACGGCTACGAAGGGCAGGGACCGGAACATTCTTCGGCGCGCCTGGAGCGCTTCCTGCAGTTGTGCGCTGAGAACAACATGCAGGTGTGCGTGCCCTCGACGCCGGCGCAGATGTTCCACATGCTGCGCCGGCAGATGGTGCGCCCGTTCCGCAAGCCGCTGATCGTGATGACGCCGAAGAGCCTGCTGCGCCACAAGCAATCAGTGTCGCAGCTCAAGGAATTGACCGAGGGCCATTTCCGCACGGTCATCGACGAATCGGCGGAGCACGCAGCGGGACAGGTGCAGCGGGTTGTGTTCTGCAGTGGCAAGGTCTACTTCGACCTGCTCGAGCGACGCAACGCGCTCGAGCTGCGCGACATTCCGCTCGTGCGCCTCGAGCAGCTGTATCCGTTTCCGGCTGACGAATACGCGGCGGTCTTGCATCACTACGCGAACGCGCGTGAGATCGTCTGGTGCCAGGAGGAGCCGCAAAACCAGGGTGCGTGGTATCAGATCCGGCACCGGTTGCAGGGACCGCTCAACTCGCGCCAGGCACAGCTGCTGTACGCAGGGCGCCCGCCCGCGGCCGCGCCCGCTACCGGCATCCACCACATGCACGAGGAACAGCAGCGGGGAGTCGTCGAAGCCGCGTTGCGTGCCACTGCCACTGAAGACACCGGCCGGGAGACGGCGCGTCTCAAGACCATCGCCATCAGGAAGAGCTCATGAGCATCGAAGTTCGAGTCCCGCAACTGCCGGAATCGGTGGCGGACGCGACGCTGGTGGCCTGGCATAAGAAGCCTGGTGATCCGGTTCAGCGCGACGAGAACCTCGTCGACCTGGAAACCGACAAGGTCGTACTTGAAGTGCCAGCGCCGACGGCGGGCATCATCAAGGAGCTCAGGGTCGATAACGGCGCCACCGTCACGAGCGGACAGGTGCTGGCCATTCTCGAGGAAGGGGCCGCTGCGACTGCGAAGCCGGCGGCGAAGACAGAGACCGGCGTGGCGCGCAGCGCCACCGTCGCAGCGACGGCCGCTGCTGCGCCAGCCCGCACCAGCGACGAGGCGGCGAAGCCGAAGGACGATGGCTCGTCATCGAAGCTGAGCCCTTCGGTGCGCCGCATGGTGGAAGAGAATCGGCTCGATCCGTTGCAGATTCCTGGCTCGGGCAGAGACGGCCGCATCACGAAGTCGGATGTCGTGAACTACATGGGCCAGAAACCGGCGACGCCGCCGGAGTCGCGCCAGGCGGCACCAGCGGCGGCGCGGCCCGCCCCATCATCGGGGCGCGGAGAAAAACGTGTGCCGATGACGCGCCTGCGAGCGCGCATTGCTGAGCGCATGGTGCAGGCTCAGGCAACGCAAGCGCTGCTCACATCATTCAACGAGGCCGATCTCAAGGCGGTCCAGGACCTGCGCGCCCGTTACAAGGAACGTTTCGAGAAGGAGCAGGGCGTGCGCCTCGGCTTCATGTCGTTCTTCGTCAAAGCCTCGATCGAAGCACTCAAGCGCTTCCCGGTCGTCAATGCCTCGGTCGAGAGCGGTGACATCGTCTACCACGAGTACTACGACATCGGCGTCGCCGTCTCCACGGAACGCGGCCTGATGGTGCCGGTCCTGCGCGACGCGGACCTGATGAGTTTTGCCCAGATCGAGCAGGCGATCGGCGAGTACGCGACCAAGGCGCGTGCGGGCACGATCCGGCTCGAGGACCTCTCCGGCGGCACTTTCAGCATCACCAATGGCGGCGTGTTCGGATCGCTCATGTCGACGCCGATCGTCAATGCACCGCAGAGCGCGATTCTTGGCATGCACAAGGTCCAGGAGCGGCCCATGGTGGTCGACGGGCAGATCGTGGTGCGGCCGATGATGTATCTCGCACTCACTTACGACCACCGCATCATCGACGGTCGCGAAGCGGTGCAGTTTCTCGTGACCGTCAAGGAATGTCTCGAGGATCCGGCACGCATGCTGGTGGGAATCTGACACAGGACGCGACATGGCAGACATTTTCGATGTCATCGTGATTGGCGCCGGTCCCGCGGGCTATCCGGCGGCGATCCGCGCCGGCCAGAACAAGCTCAAGGTGGCCTGCATCGATGAGTGGAAGAATCGCGACGGTGCCTTCGCCTTCGGGGGCACGTGCGTGAACGCCGGATGCATCCCGTCGAAGGCGTTGCTCGAATCAACCGAGCTCTACCATCGCGCGCAGAGCGAATTTGCGGCACACGGCATCCGCATCGACAACGTAGGCTTCGATCTCGCGGTTATGCAAAAGCGCAAGGCGACGATCGTGAAGACCAGCACCAACGGGATCACGGCGCTCTTCAAGTCGGCCGGAGTGATGGGACTCCAGGGGCACGGCAAGCTCCTCGCCGGACGACGGGTCCAGTACACCGCAGCGAATGGCGCTCAGCGTGAACTCGAGGCGAAACACGTGGTGCTTGCATCCGGGTCGGTGCCCATGGAGCTCAAGAGCGTGCCGTTCGCCGGCGAGCAGATCGTCGATTCGTGGGGTGCACTCGAATTTACTTCGGTGCCGAAGCGTCTGGGTGTGATCGGAGCGGGCGTGATCGGGCTCGAGCTGGGCAGTGTCTGGCGGCGGCTCGGCAGCGAAGTCGTGATCCTCGAGGCGCTGCCGGATTTTCTACCTATTGCGGACCAACAGCTCGCGCGAGAAGCACTGCGCCACTTCAAGAAGCAGGGCCTTGATATCCGGCTCGGCGCCAAGGTCTCGGGCGCGACGCCCGCCGGAGCGACGGTGACTGTGCGCTTTGCGGACCAGAAGGGTGAGCAGTCGATCGAAGTCGATCGCCTGATCATGGCGATCGGCCGGCGGCCCTACACCGGCGAGCTGCTTGCCGCCGGCACGGGCGTTGAGCTCGATGAGCGTGGCTTTATCAAGGTCGATCACGAGTGCCGCACCAGCGCCGAGGGTGTCTGGGCGATCGGGGACGTGGTGCGCGGACCGATGCTCGCGCACAAGGGGAAAGAGGAAGGCGTGATGGTCGCGGACCTGATCGCTGGAAAGTTTTCCGAGGTGAATTACAAGACCGTCCCGTCGGTGATCTACACCGCGCCCGAGATCGCGTGGGTAGGTCAGACCGAGGAACAGGTGAAGCAGAGTGGACGCACCTGCAAGGTCGGCTCCTTTCCGTTCATGGCGAGCGGCCGCGCCCGCGCCATGGAGGCAACCGCGGGGTTCGTCAAGATCGTGTCCGATGCGGTCAGCGATGAGATCCTGGGCGTGCACATCATCGGCGCGATGGCCGGAGAGCTGATCGCGGAAGCGGTGCTGGCGCTGGAATATTCGGCCAGCACCGAGGACCTGCAGCGTACGATCCACGCACATCCGACGCTGAGCGAGGCGGTGCACGAGGCCGCGCTCGCCGCTGACAAGCGCGCCATCGATTTTCCGAATCGCTAGGAAGACGCTTCCTAGTCCTGCAACTTGAACTGAACGCGGGTTTTCAGGCGCTGCGCGCGGTCCGCGCCGTCCGCGCTCGGCGCGTATTTCCACTGTCGCACGGCGATGAGCGCAGCGCGATCGAACTGGCGGCGTGGCTGAGCGTTCTCGATGCGCGCATCGATCACCTCGCCGGATCCGGCCACGCCAAAGGTGACGTCCACCCAGCCCTCGATGCCCCTGGCGAGCGCGTCCTGAGGGTACTGCGGCGCGACGTACTTGACTTGCTTGGGTGGAGGTTCGGGTACTTGCGCGGCGGCTGGTGCCTGCGCGGCACGCACCGCGGCTTCCGTGCTGCTGAGCTCTGCGCTCGAATAGCCGAGCGCGCGCGCCTCGTTCAGCATGCGGGTCGCGACATCGTATTGACGTGACGCGGCCGCGCCCTGGGCACGTCCAACGAGCTTGGCACCGAGCGTCTGGGAAGCGCGGTCGGCGCCCGGAAAGGCGGGATCGATCTGCGCCAGCCGGTCCAGGTAGTAGCGTGCGCTGTCCTGCGGCGGATCAAGCAGGCGGTTCTCGTCCGTGCGCTTGACCGCCAGCGCCAGCAGATCACTCTTGGTCTTCAGATCGACGCTCGAGGCAATGCGCGCATTGAGCCGGTCGATCTGCGCTTTATCGACTGCGAGGTCCTGCGCCTGTACCACCCAGTCGCGCGCAACGTTGAGGCGCTGCGCTTCGACCGCGGCATCAGCGGAACTTACCACGCGATTGCCGAGGTCGCGCAGCCCCTGCTGCACGGCGACGTTGCCGGGCTCGAGACGCTGGGCGCTGCGCAGGTAGTACTTCGCGCTGTCGTTGTCGGGCGAGACGAGACGGTTCTGTGCAACCCTGAGGCGCGCCAGGTCGAGCCAGGCGGCCACCTGCTGTTCGCGGGTGCGTGAATCGATGATCTGCTGCGCCGAGGTTACCTCGGAGGAGCGGCTCTCGACCTGCTGTGCCTGTTGCAACAACTCCTGTGCCTGCTGCAGGTTGCCGGCCGTTGCAGACTGGCGCGCTTGCAGCAGCAACTGTTCCTGGCGCTCCTTGGCGAGCTGGGCATCGAGAAACTTCAGGCGCCGGTGCTCAGGCTGCATTTGCCGGGCGTGGGTGAGGGAGGTAGCCGCTGCGTCCAGCTGCCCCTCGATCAGCTCCGTTTCCGCCTGCTCGATGAAGCGGTTCGCAAGCTGGTCGATCCCCGCGCGGGCGGCGGCGTTCTGGGGATCAAGGCGCAGGACCTCTGAGTACAAAGCGTACGCGCTGCCGGGCAGCGGCTCGAGCAGATGACCGTCGCGTGTCGCGGTTTGCGCGGCCGTCAGATTGGAAGCAATGGCGAGTGCGCGTGGATCGGGGGCCGGCGCGCGGTGCGTGAAGTACCACGCGGCGGCGCCAGACGCGCCGAGCAGCACCACGGCCGCAACCGCGATCGGCACGATGCGCCTGCTACGCTCCGGCGGGGGCGCCGGTTGCGGGACCTCGTCAGCAGTAGGAGTCTCGGGCGGCACCGGCGCCGGCGTGGCCGTCGGCGCCGGGCGCAGCTCGAAGTGCGCCTCCGTGCGTCGATGCGCCCTAGCCGAAGCGTGCTGGCGGGTGGCCGATTCAAGCGCGAGACGTGCGAGGCCCGGCGTCACCGGCTTCAGCAGGAAGCGGTGTATCGACCCCGTCGACAGCAGTCCCATGAGGGCGTTGCCCTGTTCACGGTCGCCCACGGCGATCGTGACGAGGGCCTCTTCCCGCGCCTGCAGGTGCGCCGTGATACGGCGCAAGGCGGCTTCGGTCAGCGCTACGTCGGTCACGAGCACCGCGCATCTGCCGGCGGCCGCGAGGCGCGCGGCGTCCTCCAGCTTGGCGGCCAGGTGCACTTCGTGCCGGCCGTGAACGGCGGCGCGGATCGCCTCGAAGAGGTCGACGTCGGTGGTGAGCACCGTAATGGGGTCGCCGCTGCTCGCGGCATCAGCAAGTGTGGACTCGCCCTGTGACTCGAGCACGACGTGTTCGGCCGTCGTGCCCCCGGTCTGCACTTCCGTGGTGCGCACTGCGGCGTGGAGCACTTCCCTGAGCTGTTCCGAGGTGCAGGGCCGCCGGAGGATATAGAAGAGCTCCGCGTTGGGCAGTTGCGGCTCGATGGCGCGGCGTTCGGCCGCGCTCACCATGAGCACGCGCACCGTGGCCGCGGAGCGACTTCGTGCCTGGGTCAGCAGTTCGAGGCCCGAGCCAGTGAAGAGCGTTTGCGCCGCGACCAGAACTCGAATCGGAAAGCGCGCCAGGGCCGCGAGCGCATCGTTGGCGCTCACCGTCAGGTAGAGCTCGAACTCCTTGCGCAGCGGCGCGACCAGCGCCCTGAGCGCCTCCAGGTCATGATCGACAATGACGACATCCGGGTGTCGAGTGCTCATTGTCTGCCGCCTGCCATTAGGCCATACGCCTGACCCGCACCACGCCCGCAAGTGCGCTCATGCGGGCCAGCACGCGGCTCAGCTCCTCGAGCCCATGTACACCGACGCGCAGCGTGAGATGCGCCGTGCCGTCGCGTGCATTCGTCAACGTCGACATCTTGTCGATGCTGATCTTCTCGTCGGTGAGCACCGCGCTCACGTCGCGCACCAGGCCGCGCCGATCGAGCGCGTCGACGGCGATGTCGGCCGGGAACAGCTGATCGCGCTTCTCGCCCCAGGCCACCTGGAGGATGCGTTCGGGCTGGCGCGCCTTGAGCCGCAAGAGGCTCGCGCAGCTGTCGCGGTGAATGCTGACGCCGCGACCGAGCGTGATGTAACCCACGATCGGTTCGGGCGGCACCGGACCACAGCAGCGGGCCACGTGGGAGAGCAGGTTACCCACCTGTTCGACCATGAAGTCGCTGCCCGTGCCAATGCTCGGGGTGCGGCGCGGGCTGACCCGCGGGGTTTCAGCCTGCGGGTGCGTGCGCCGCTGCAGTGCGGCGGCGATCTGCGCGCCATGAATATCGCCCGCACCGATGGCAGCATACAGCGCATCGGCACTGCGCAGCTCGAACTCGCTGATGAGGTCCGGCAGCGGTACACCGCGAGCGCCGAGACGCTCGAGCTCACGCTCGAGGATCTCGCGGCCTTCCACGCGGTTCTGTTCCTCGTCGCGCTTGCGGAAGAAGCTACGCACCTTGGCGCGGCTGCGGGGCGAGGCAAGGAATCCGTTGTGGGGACTGAGCCAGTCGCGACTCGGCTGCGCACTCTTGCCAGCGATGACCTCGACGATTTCGCCGTTCTGCAGGTGGTGATCGAGCGACACCATCCGCCCGTTGACCTTCGCGCCACGACAGCGATGACCCAGATCGGTGTGTACGTGATAGGCGAAGTCGAGCGGCGTCGCCTGCTTGGGCAGGTCGATCACCTCACCCCTGGGCGTCAGCGCGTAAACGCGGTCTTCGAAGATCTCGGAGCGCACGCGATCGAGAAAATCGCGCTCTGATTCCGCATCGTCCTCGGGCTCGAGCAGGCCGCGCACCCAGCGGATCTTGGCTTCATAAGCGGCATCGCGCTGGCCACCCTCCTTGTATTTCCAGTGCGCAGCGACGCCGAGTTCGGCGTGCTCGTGCATCTCGTGCGTGCGGATCTGCACTTCGAGCGGCTCGTGCCCCGGCCCGAACACCGCGGTGTGCAGTGAACGATAGAAGTTGTCCTTCGGTGTCGCGACGTAGTCGTCGAAGGCGCCGGGAATGTAGGGCCACAGGCCGTGCACGATGCCGAGCGCACCGTAGCAATCGGCAATCGAACGCACCAGCACGCGCAGCGCACGCACGTCGAGCACCTGCTCGAACGAGAGCTGCTTGCGCTGCATCTTCTTCCAGATGCTGTAGATGTGCTTCGGCCGTCCAACGATCAGCGCCTGGATGCCGGCCCTGCCAAGCTCGGACTGGAGCTGCTCGATGACCGCATCGATGTAGCGCTCACGCTCGGTGCGACGCAGCTTGAGGGCGGCGGCGATGCGGCGGTAGTTCTCCGGATCGAGGTAGCGGAACGAGAGATCTTCGAGCTCCCACTTGAGCTGCCACACGCCGAGCCGATTGGCGAGCGGTGCGTGGATCTCGCGTGCTTCGAGCGCGAGCTGGCGCTGCACATCCGGGCTCAGGTCCTTGGCTTCGCGCAGACGCAGCAGTTGGTCGGCCAGACGCAGGATGATGAGGCGCGGATCAGTGACGATCGCGAGCAGCATCTTGCGCAGCGTTTCCGCCTGCGCCGCGGAGAGCTTTTGCTCGGGGCGCCACTGCGCAGGCAATCCGACGCTCCCGATCTGGCGCAGCTCACGCGCCAGGCGCACGGCCTCGGTGCCGAAGCGGGCAACTGCGCCGCTCTCATCGAGCAGGTGGGCGTCGAGCAGCGGCACGGCCAGTGCGGCGAGAACCACGTCGTCGTCGATCGCCAGTGCCGCCACGATCCTGGACAACGCGAAGGCCCGCACGCGCGCTGCATCGCCGCCGTCCTCGGTTTCGAGCAAGGCCAGCTGCGCCTGCGCTGCAAGCACCGCGGCGGATGTCGGACGCAAGGTGGAAGTCGTTGTTTCCACGGTCGAATCAGATGCTCTGGCAGTGTCCGCGAACAGGGATTGCGGCTATGATACCCGCACTTCTCGCGCAGGCTTTAAGCACATGGCAGGTCACAGCAAATGGGCCAACATCCAGTATCGAAAGGGGGCTCAGGACAAGAAGCGCGGCAAGATTTTCACCAAGCTCATCCGTGAGATCACGACTGCAGCCCGCGTCGGCGGCGGGGATCCGGGATCCAATCCGCGCCTGCGCATGGTAATGGACAAAGCACGCGCCGCCAGCATGCCGCGCGATAACATCGAGCGTGCCGTCAAGCGCGGCACCGGCGAGTTGGGCGCCGACAGCTTCCAGGAAGTGCACTACGAAGGCTACGGACCGGGCGGTGTCGCCGTGATGGTCCAGTGCCTTACGGACAACCGCAACCGCACGGTCGCGGATGTACGCCACGCCTTCACACGCTACGGTGGCAACCTCGGCGCGGAAGGCTCGGTCGGGTACCTGTTCAACAAGGTCGGAATGCTGTGCTATCCGCCGGGGAGCGATGAGGATGCGGTCATGTCGGCGGCCCTCGATGCGGGCGCGGAAGACGTGGTCACCAACGATGACGGCTCGATCGACGTCCTGACGGATCCCGCCGAATACGAGCGGGTGCGCGATGCCATGAACCGGGATGGATTCGCACCGGGCGATGCCGAAGTCACGATGCGCGCCGCGGCATCCACCCCGCTCGCGGGCGAGCAGGCGGAGTCGATGGTGCGCTTGCTCGAAGCGCTGGAAGACCTCGACGACGTACAGCACGTTTACTCGAATGCAGACATTCCGGACGAGATCCTGGCGCGCGTATAGGCCGGCCGCCTCGCCGGGCGGCGAGCCTGGGGTCGGTGCAGCCGCGACGCCGGTCCGCGTGCTCGGGCTGGACCCGGGATCGCGCTGCACCGGCTTCGGGATCATCGATTTCGCGAACGGCAATGCCGTCTACGTCTCGAGCGGCGCGATCAACATTTCGGGCGAATCGTTTCCCGGGCGGCTGCAGGAGATCTTCGCACGCGTGCGTGCGCTGGTGAGCGAATATCAGCCGGCGGAAGTCGCGATCGAACGCGTGTTCGTGAACAAGAACGCCGACAGTGCGCTCAAGCTCGGCCAGGCACGCGGCGCCGCGCTTTGCGGCGCGTTCAGCGGCACGGTGCGCGTGTTCGAATACTCAGCGCGCGAGATCAAGATGGCGGTGGTGGGCGCCGGCGGTGCAGAGAAGACACAGGTCCAGCACATGGTACGAGCACTGCTGCACTTGCAGGGACGCCTGAGCGCCGATGCCGCCGACGCGCTCGCCGTGGCCCTGTGCCACGCGCACGGCCGCGAGCTGCGGCGCCTGCTGCGGGTTCCATGATCGGCTTCCTGCGCGGTCGCCTCATCGCGAAGCATCCGCCGGCCCTGACGGTAGACGTCAACGGTGTCGGCTACGAGCTCGAAGCACCGATGTCGACGTTTTACGATCTGCCCGCGGCGGGCCACGAGGTGCAGCTGTTCACGCATCTGGTCGTGCGTGAGGACGCGCAGGTGCTGTACGGATTCGCGACCGATGCCGAGCGCAGGCTCTTCAGGGCCTTGCTCAAGGTGTCGGGAGTGGGTCCCAAGATCGCACTCGGAATTCTCTCCGGCATCAGCGTCGAGGGGTTTGCGCGCTGCGTTGAAACCGAGGATACCGCGAGCCTGGTGCGCATTCCGGGGGTCGGGCGCAAGACCGCGGAGCGGCTGCTGATCGAGATGCGTGACCGCCTGCAGAACCTCGCTGCCGTCGGCGAGGTCGCGCGGTCCGATGCCGGCGCGGGTGCGGGCGCCGCGCACGCCGAGGCATTCAGCGCGCTGGTCACGCTCGGCTACAAGCCGGCCGAAGTGAACCGGCTGCTCAAGGCCGCCGACGGCGGCGACGGCTCGACGGAGGACCTGATTCGACGCGCGCTGCAGGCCGCGGTGAGGGATTGACGTGAGCGAAGAGCGCGTCATCGGTCCGACGGAAACCGGCGAGGATGAAGCCGCGGAGCGCGCTGTCCGTCCGCGCGTGCTCGCCGACTACGTGGGCCAGTCCGCGGTAAAGGCGCAGATGGATATCTTCATCACCGCCGCACGCAATCGCGGCGATGCGCTCGACCACGTGCTCATATTCGGCCCCCCAGGTCTCGGCAAAACCACGCTGGCGCACATCGTCGCGAACGAGCTCGCCGTGAACCTGCGCCAGACGTCCGGCCCGGTACTCGAGCGCCCCGGCGATCTCGCCGCGCTGCTCACCAACCTGCAGCCGCGCGACGTGCTGTTCGTCGACGAGATCCACCGCCTGAGCCCGGTGGTGGAGGAGATCCTCTACCCGGCGATGGAAGACTTCCAGCTCGACATCATGATTGGCGAGGGACCAGCGGCGCGCTCGATCAAGCTGAACCTGCCGCCGTTCACGCTCATCGGCGCTACGACGCGGGCGGGACTCCTGACCTCGCCGCTGCGCGACCGTTTCGGAATCGTGCAGCGGCTCGAGTTCTACGCCGTCGAGGAGATCGAGCGCATCGTCGCGCGCTCGGCGCGCATTCTCGGGCTGCCGATCGATGTGGCCGGGGCGCACCGCATCGCGACGCGCTCGCGCGGCACACCACGCATTGCCAACCGTCTGCTGCGCCGGGTGCGCGATTTTGCCGAGGTAAAAGCCCAAGGTCATATTACCGACGAGGTGGCGACGGCGGCCCTCGACCTGCTGGAGGTGGACCCGCAGGGATTCGACACGCTGGACCGCAAAGTCCTGCTGACGATCATCGAGAAATTCTCCGGTGGCCCCGTGGGCGTCGACAGCCTGGCGGCCGCAGTCGGCGAGGAACGCGACACGATCGAAGATGTGATCGAGCCGTTCCTGATCCAGCAGGGCTTCATGATGCGCACGGCACGCGGACGGATGGCGACGCGTGTCGCGTACCTGCACTTCGGTCTCAGGGCGCCGGATGCCGAGCGCGGACCGGGCAGCCTGCCGTTGTTCGGCGAGGGCAAGCAGTGAACTGCGGCATGCGCCTGCAACCCAGGCGGGAGCGCACGCTGGCATGAGTCCATTCACTTTTCCAGTGCGCGTGTACTGGGAGGACACCGACGCCGGGGGCATCGTCTATTACGCCAACTATCTCAAGTTCATGGAGCGCGCGCGCACGGAACTGTTGCGCGATATCGGAATCCACCAGAACCGGATGGCCCAGGAGCAGGGCGTGATGTTCACGATCGTGTCGGTGAGCGTGGACTACCTCCTGCCCGCGCGCCTCGACGACCTGCTCATCGTGACCTGTACCATCAAGTCCGAGGGGCGCGCGAGCTTCGCGTTCTCGCAGGAGGTTTATCGGCAGCAGGTTGGGGGCGAGCTGTTGGTGCGCGCGCGCGCACGCGCGGCCTGTCTCGACTGCGCCACGCTGCGACCCCGCCGCCTGCCGGAGAGTCTGCTCAAGGCCATGGCCACGCAGAAGGAGTAATTAAGGAATGACGTCGGATCTTTCGGTCATCAGGCTGGTGCTCGACGCCAGTTTCGTGGTGCAGCTGGTGCTGGCACTGCTCCTCGGCGCCTCGATCGCATCGTGGGCCGTGATTCTGCGCAAGCGTGCCCTGATTCGCCGTGCCCGCACGGAGGCCGACGCGTTCGAAGGTAATTTCTGGTCCGGCGGCGACCTGTCGACCCTGTATCGCTCGATCGAAGCGCGCGAGGGCGGCAGCAACGGCATGGAGAGCATCTTCGAATCCGGCTTTCGCGAGTTCGGGCGGCTGCGCCAGCAGAGCGGCGTCGCCCCGGCGCAGCTGCTCGAAGGCGCGCAGCGCGCGATGCGCGTCGCACAGATGCGGGAAGTGGACCGCCTCGAGCACAATCTTGCGATGCTCGCGACCATCGGCTCGACCAGCCCCTACGTCGGGCTGTTCGGCACGGTGTGGGGCATCATGAATTCGTTCCACTCGCTGGGGAACGTGCAGCAAGCGACACTCGCGATGGTCGCGCCGGGCATCGCCGAAGCGCTGATCGCGACAGCGATGGGACTGTTCGCCGCGATCCCCGCGGTCATCGCCTACAACCGCTACGCGGACCAGGTCGGCCGCATCGAGCTGCGCTACGACACTTTTATGGAAGAGTTCGCCACGATCCTGCAGCGGCACGCCGCCGCCCGGGCGGTCTGAGATGCCGCAGCCGAAGCGCAGTCGCGGCCGCAAGCTGATGGGCGAGATCAACGTCGTGCCGTATATCGACGTGATGCTGGTGCTGCTCATCATTTTCATGATCACGGCGCCGCTCCTGACGCAGGGGATCAAGGTAGAGCTTCCCGATGCCGGCGCGGAGCCGCTCGATCCCGACATGCTCAAGCAGCACCAGCCGCTGGTGCTGAGCGTGGATGCGAAGGGGCGGCTGTATCTCAACATCGGGCGCGACAAGGACCAGCCGCTCGACCCGGCCACGGTGCAGGCGCGCGCGGCTGCGGTCTTGCGACGGGACCAGCAGACGCCGGTGCTGGTGAAGGCCGACGAGTCGGTCTCGTATGGGCGCGTGGTGCGGGCGATGGTGCTGCTGCAGAAAGCGGGCGCAAAGAAAGTGGGCTTCATCACCGATCCGGAGAAGCTTCCCGAGGACCAACGGACCGATCGCTAGTCATGGCAGGCTTCGCCCGCGAACATGCGCTGACGCTGACGCTCTCGATACTGCTGCACGCGATCGTCATCGGACTGCTGGCCTACGGATTCGTGTCGTTGCGCTCGCGGCCCACGCCGCATCCACAGCCGGCGATCGAAGCCACGGTGGTGGACGAACGGCGCATCGATGAGGAGGCGCGCCGTCTGGACGAAGAGGAGAAGGAGCGCGCACGCCAGGCGCAGCAAGAGCGTGAGCAGGCGGAACAGGCGCGGCGTGAGCGCGCAGAGGAGCAGCAGCGCCTCGAGGACCTGAAGCAACAGCGCGAATCGGAGGAGAAGCTGGCGCAGGAGCGCGAGCAGAAGCGCCAGCAGGAGCAGGAGGAGGCGAAGAAGGCCGAAGAGGCCAAGCGCCAGCAGCAGGCGAAGGCCGCCGCGGACAAGAAGCGCAAGCAGCAGGAAGCCAAGCAGCGCCAGGAGAGTGAGGCGGAGCTCAAGCGCCGGCTGGCCGAAGAGGAGCGGCGCAGTGCAGCCGTAGACTCGGGTCAGCTGGCTCAGTACGTGGCGCAGATCCAGGCGCGGATCCAGCGCGCATGGATTCGTCCGGCCAGTGCCCGTGAAGGCCTGCGTTGCATAGTCAACGTGACACAGGTACCGGGCGGTGAGGTTGTGGGCGTCAAGATCGGAGAGTGCAACGGCGATGAGGTCGTGCGTCAGTCGATCGAGGCCGCGGTCTATCGGGCCTCGCCGCTGCCGGAACCGCCGGACCCGGCGTTGTTCGAAAGGAATCTCAAGCTAGAGTTCAAGCCCGGCGAGTGATCCTGGGCTGTAATTGCAATCTGATGCGAGGTGACGGGTGAATCCAGGCAGGAAGCAGGTAATTGGGCTGATAGGTGCGATGGCGACCGCTGCCGTCGCGGGTGCGTTCATGCACAGCGCTCCGGCGCGCGCCGAACTGACTGTCGAGATCACCGAAGGCGTGAGTGACCCGATCCCGATCGCGATCGTGCCGTTTGGCTGGTCGGGCGTCGATGGAGCGCCCATGGATGTCGCCGCGGTCGTGAGCAGCGACCTGCAGCGCAGCGGGCGCTTTCGGCCGATGGCGCGTAACGACATCGTGGACTTGCCGACCCGGGCAAGTGACGTGGTGCCGGACGACTGGCGGATGCTGCGCAATGACTTCGTCGTGGTGGGCGAGCTGCAGCCACAGGCCCAGGGCCAATACATGATCCGCTTTGCGCTCGTCAACGTACTGAACGGGCAGAAGCTCCTAGAGTTTGATCAGCCGGCGGCAAGCGCGACGTTGCGCGCGGCTGCCCATCGGGTGAGCGACCGGATTTTCGAGAAACTCACCGGCATTCCCGGCGCATTCTCCACTCGCGTCGCGTACGTGGCGGTCTCGGGCCGGGCGCCGGCACTGCGATACCAGCTGGTGGTTGCGGATGCGGACGGCATGAATCCGCGCGTCGTGGCGCAGTCCTCCGAGCCGATCATGTCGCCGGCCTGGTCTCCGGACGGTCAGAGCCTGGCGTACGTATCGTTCGAGAATCGCGTGGCCGCGGTGTTCGTGCAGGTTCTGCGCACCGGCGAGCGCAGCCGGGTATCGGCGCGCGCCGGCATCAATGGCGCGCCCGCGTGGTCGCCCGATGGCAGGCGACTCGCTCTCACGCTCTCCCACAAGGATGGCAATCTCGATGTGTACGTACTGAGTTTGGGCGATCAGGCACTGACACGCGTCACGGATGACAACGCCATCGATACAGAGGCCGCCTGGTCCCCCGATGGCAGGAGCCTGTATTTCACGTCCGACCGCTCCGGTGCGCCCCAGATCTATCGCGCCGGCCTCGGTACGGGCGAGCGTGCCCAGCGCATCACGTTTGAGGGCACCTACAACGCGCGGCCACGCATCTCGCCTGACGGCACACAGCTGGCGATGGTGACGCTCGACGGCGGTGCATATCGCATCGCGGTCATGAACCTGAAGAACCGAGCGACGCGCGTGCTCACGCAGGGCAGTCTCGATGAGTCGCCCAGCTTTGCACCCAACGGCGCCGTGCTGATCTACGGCACGCAGGACAAGGGGCGCGGCGTGCTGGCTACCGTTTCGGTCGACGGCAGCGTGCATCAGCGCATCGCAGCGGAGCAGGGCGACATTCGCGAGCCGATCTGGTCGCCGTGGCCGGCTTCATGAGCGGATTGACGCCGTCTGCAGGGGTGTCGCCGCTGCAGCGTCTGTGGTAGAAATCGACGCCCTGATTGTTTGCGCACTGGAGATACGGGAAATGCGAAACGCCCTGCTGCTGACGATGCTCTCCGCCACGATGCTGCTGGTGGGCTGCCCGAAACAGAATGCCGTGAAGGAACCGCCTGCGGGAACGACGGAAGGCACTGGCGCGACCACGCCAGGTCTCGAAACGAGCGGCACGGGCGAAGCCAAGGCAGTCGGGGATGAAGCGGCACGCGAGCAGGCGAACCTCAGCCAGCGCATCATCTACTTCGATTTCGACAATGCCGACATCCGGGCGGAGTTTCACGACATCGTCGCGGCGCATGCGCGACGGCTCGCGAGCAATCCATCGCTCAAGATCAGATTGGAAGGGCACGCGGACGAACGGGGCTCGCGTGAATACAACATCGGACTGGGTGAGCGACGGGCGCAATCCGTGCGGCGCGCACTCATGCTGCTCGGCGTTGGAGAAGGTCAGATCACCACCGTGAGCTACGGCGAGGAGCGCCCGGCGGTGCAAGGAAGTGACGAGGTGGCCTGGGCGAAGGATCGTCGTGTCGAAATCGTCTATGGCAACTGAGCCGCTCGCCGCCATGGCACGCCGTGCGATTCGCGGCGTGCTGGCCGCTGTCTGCATCACGCTACTTGCGAGCTGTGCGAGCACGCCGGGGCCGGATGATCCGGTCACGATCAAGCTCAACGATCTCGATCGCAGGCTCGAGCGCATCGAGCGCGTGATCGCCAACCAGAGCCTGCTCGAGATTGCGCAGCAGGTGCAATCACTACAAACAGAAGTGCGCGCCCTGCGTGGCTCGCTCGAGGAGCTGCAGTTCCAGAATGACAAGAGCAAGACTCAGCAGCGCGACCTCTATGCCGACCTCGACAAGCGTGTGAAGGCTCTCGAGGACGGCACGCGCGCAGCGAGCGACCAGGGTAGCGGGGTGGCATTGCCGGTACCGGGAGGCTCCGATCGCGCCAACTACCAGGCAGCGTTCGACATGCTCAAGGCAGGCGAGTACGACAAGGCGACCACGGCGTTCCAGCAGTTCCTCGTCGCATTTCCAGCGAGTCCCCTTTCCGATAATGCGCAGTACTGGCTGGGCGAGAGCTACTACGTGACGCGCAACTATGAGGAAGCGCTCAAAGCATTTCGCGTGGTGGTCGAGCGCTACAAGGACTCGCGCAAACTTCCCGATGCCTGGCTCAAGATCGGCTACTGCCAGTACGAGCTCAAGAACTGGAAGCCCGCGCGTGACGCACTCGCGCGCGTAGGCAAGGACTTCCCCGACTCCAGCGCCGCACCCGAGGCCGCCAAGCGGCTCGACCGGATGAACGACGAAGGGCATTGAGCCGGGCGGCAGCCTGAGGCAGAGTGAATGTGTCGACTGATCCCGCCCGCCTGAAGATCACCGAGATCTTCCACTCCTTGCAGGGCGAAGCGGACACGGTCGGCATCCCGACGGTCTTCGTGCGCCTCACCGGTTGCCCGCTGCGCTGCCAGTACTGTGACACGGCCTACGCGTTTCAGGGCGGCGCCTGGTGGGACCTGGAGGACATCCTGGCCGAGGTATCCCGACACGGCACGCGCTACGTCTGCGTGACCGGAGGCGAGCCGCTGGCGCAGCGCGCATGCCTGCAGTTGCTGGGCCGACTCTGCGATGCCGGTTACCGTGTCTCGCTCGAAACGAGCGGCGCCATCGACGTGAGCGCGGTCGACGCGCGGGTGGTGCGGGTCCTCGACATGAAGACGCCTGGCTCGCGGGAGAGCCATCGCAACCGCATCGAGAATCTGGCCGAGCTGCGCGGCACCGACCAGGTCAAGTTCGTCATCTGCGATCGGGCCGACTACGAGTGGAGCAAGGCGTTCATCCGCGAGCACGAGCTCGTGGCGCGCTGCCCGATCCTGTTCTCGCCGAGCCACGAGCAGCTGCCTGCCGCGGAACTCGCCGACTGGATCCTCTCCGATCGGTTGCCCGTGCGGTTCCAGATCCAGCTACACAAGTACCTGTGGGGCAACGTAGCGGGGAAATGACGTGCGCGCGGTCGTGCTGCTTTCAGGCGGTCTCGATTCCGCCACCGCACTGGCGATCGCACGCCAGGAAGGCTTCGCCTGTCACACACTGAGCTGCGCCTATGGTCAGCGCCACAGCGCGGAGCTCGAGGCGGCCGCGCGCGTCGCGCAGCAGCTGGGCGCGGCAGAACATCGAGTCATGCGCGTCGATCTTGCGGGCATCGGCGGCTCAGCCCTGACTGACCCCGCACTCGCGGTACCTGAACATCCGAGCTCGGGTATTCCCATCACCTATGTGCCGGCGCGTAACACGCTGCTCCTGGCCCTGGCACTCGGTTGGGCGGAAGTTCTGAACGCGCGCGACATCTACATCGGGGTGAACGCCGTCGACTTTTCCGGCTATCCCGACTGCCGCCCGGAATTCATCGCGGCGTTCGAAAAGTTGGCGGCGCTGGCGACGCGCGCCGGCGTGCAAGGGGCGCCAGTACGAATTCACGCGCCGCTGATCGAGCTGTCCAAGGGGCAGATCGTGAGGCGTGGTCTGGAACTCGGCGTCGACTTCTCGCAGACGGTGTCGTGCTATCAGGCAGACGAGGGAGGCCGTGCGTGCGGCCGCTGTGATGCGTGTCGCATCCGCCGTGCGGGCTTCGAGGCGGCCGGCGTCGTCGACCCGACTCGCTACCAGTAAGGCGGCCTTAGCGCTGGAAGGGTGAGAGCGTTTCACCTGCACCGGCCGTGGAGCGAATGGCCGCGTTGAGCGTATTGAGCAGCAGGCAGGCGATGGTCATCGGGCCGACGCCGCCGGGCACCGGCGTGATCGCGCCGGCGCGGCTCACGGCGGAGTCAAAGTCCACATCACCGACCACGCGGCTGCGGCCGGATTCGTCCGTGATCCGGTTGATGCCGACGTCGATCACGATCGCGCCTTCGCGGATCCAGTCACCGTGGATCGCACGCGGGCGGCCCAGCGCTGCGACCAACACCTCGGCCTCGCGGCACAATGCGGGCAGATCGCGAGTGCGCGAGTGCGCGATCGTGACCGTGCAATGCTCGCGCAGCAGCAGCTGCGCGGCAGGCTTGCCGACGATGTTCGAGCGTCCCACGATCAGCGCACGCGCACCCGTGAGGTCGGGACGGACGCTGCGAATGAGGATCAGGCTGCCAAGCGGCGTGCATGGAACGATGGCTTCAAGCCCGGTCGCCAGGCGGCCGACGTTGATGGGATGGAAGCCATCGACGTCCTTGGCCGGGTCGATTCGCAGCAGCACTCCGGTCTCGTCGACCTGCTTCGGCAGGGGCAGCTGCACCAGGATGCCGTGGACGTCGCTGCGCGCGTTCAGCTCGTCGATGAGTCGATACAGTTCCGCAGTCGACACGGTTGCCGGCAGCCGGTAATCAAAGCTGCGGATGCCGACCGCCGCGGCCTGCTTGCTCTTGCTGTCGACGTACAGGCGGCTGGCCGGATCATCTCCAGCGAGGACCACGGCCAATCCCGGTTCGATGCCTCGCTGCTTCTTGAGCTCCGCGGCGCGCTGCGCCACTCGGGTGCGCAGTTCGGCCGCGATGGCCTTCCCATCGATGATTCTGGCTGCCAATTTGACCTCGTAGTCAGGTGTGACGCGTCAGGCGCTCAGGCGTCAACCGGAGCGGGCTGGCTGCGGCAAAGGCCTCCACACTGGCGCCCGGTTGTCGGCGAGGTCGATTGTTTCAAATCCTGCCTCGCGTAGCCATCGGCGCAGCAGGTACGCGGGACCGAGGTCCGGCAGCGGCGTGACGGAAGAGTCGATTCGATGCGCGAGCGTGATCAAGACGCCCTCAGGCGGCCGATCCGCAGAACGGTTCGGCGCGCCAGGGCATCGATGTCCACCCAGGCGTTGGTCGTGACTTCGCCGGCGACTACGACCACGCCGGTCTTGACCAGCGTTTCGCACGCGACCCGTCCGCGCGGATCCTGCTCGGGATCGCGTCGAGCACAGCGTCGGAGATCTGGTCGGCGACCTTGTCGGGGTGACCCTCGGATACGGACTCGGAAGCAAAGAGATAGTCGGTGGCCATAGGCTTTGCTCCGGTCTGGTGCCTGCTGAACAGTAGCAATGGGCGTGTGGGATAGATCCCACATTTGTCCCACCACTTGAAAGTGGGACAGTGGCGTATTTTAATCGCTGGGCCGGAAAGCTGGCCGTAAGAGGGGTCGCGCAACGCAGCGATGCAAACGCCCGCCGAAAAACTACCCATCACCCGCCGTCGTCGGGCCGACAACGACAGGCTGTTGCAGCAGATCACGACCTTTTGCCGAAGCGCCGCGATGGCCGAAAGCACGTTTGGCCGGCGCGCCGTCAACGATGGCAAGTTCGTCGCACGCCTGCGCTTTGGCGGACGGGTCACGACGCACACCGTCGAACGCGTGCGGACCTTCATGACCAAACACGGCGCGGCGCCGATTTCGGGCGGTGCGACCGCCGAGGTTGCGGCCCACGCAGGCTCAGCCCTTCGTCCCACTACACACGTCGTTCCACTGCCCGACGGCTCCGAGCGGGCGCCGTCTGTTCAGTCCGTCGCGGCGAGAGGCGCTGGCGAGGATCGCCCCGCGCACTTTCGTTTCTATGACAACCGGCAGAAATACCTGTTGTTCGTGAACACCTGCACCGAAAAATGGGTGGTTGCGCAGCGGATCGAGATGGAGCTCGCACACATTCGGCCGCGCCCGCCGGCGATCCGTGTATTCGATGCCGGGACCGGCGATGGGACGATCCTCACGCGGGTAATGCGCTCGATGCACGATCGCTTCCCGACGATTCCGTTCTACCTGGTGGGCAAGGAAATCAGCCTCGAGGACGTGCGCCTCGCGCTCGAGAAGATGCCCGACCGCTTCTACGAGCACCCGGCGACGGTGCTCGTGATGACCAACATGTATTACGCAGAGGCGCCGTGGCTGCGACCGAATTCGCTCGCGGCAGCGAGCGGCTTGGTCTGGCACGAGGTCGCGCTGACCGGCAGTACGTCGGGTACATTCGAACGCCAGATCACGGATCTGCAGTCATTCCTCACTGCCAACTGGACCGCAAAGATCAGTCCGAAATCCGGCAATCCGATCTACGAGCGGCCGGTAGTTCTGGTGCTCTATCGCCAGGACCACAAGCTGCTCCTCGACGCGGTGCGCCCGGCACAGGGTGCCGTGAAGGCGGAATTCGATCTCGTGCTCGCTTCGCAGCCCTATCGCGCACGCGCCTCGACGCAGTTCAAGGCGACCAAGGTCGTAGCGCCGCTGGCGCGCGCACTCGGGCCGGGCGGCCGGCTCATCGGTATCCACTCGCATGGCGCTGATCCGGGCCTGGAGATCATCCAGCGCGTGTGGCCTGGTGAGAACCCCTTCACCATGGACCGCCACGAGCTGCTCAAGGCCACGCGCCAGGCGCTCGGCGGGGAAGCACGGGGATTGAACTTCAGCGCGTATTCGGACCAGCGCTCGCTATTCCGCTACGAAATGCACACATTACCTACCGAGATCACTTCCTCGATCGGCACCTCGACGCTGCTCGCCGCCTGGAACGCCGCCATCTACGTGGCGCAGGTGGATGATCAGCGCCTCGAGTCCGTCATGGGCGATCCGCATTACCTGGACGCGACGCGCGAAGTACTGCAAAAATACGGCAAGCTCTGGTTCAATAACGAGTCGTACGTCATTTCAAGGCACCGCTACGCCCGATGAATCACACCGATATTCCAGCGCACTTGAGTACGCGGCCGCCCACGGATCGCGCCCACGGGGCACCCACCGCGCCCGGCGATGAACGCAGTGCCATCTCGGACCTGTGCCGGCGCGTGTCCGTGGAAATGTCGGTGCACGATGTGCCCAAGCTGCCCGAATGCGTCGCCCTGTTGCCCCCCGGCGTACCCGTGTATGTAAGCCATCTGCCAAACCAGCGATGGCAGGAGACGATCGATGCCGCATCGGCGCTTCGCACCAACGGGCTGGAGCCGGTGCCGCACATTCCGGTGCGCAAACTGGCCTCGCAGCACGAGCTGGAGCAGCTTCTCGAGCAACTCTCCGCCAGGGCACAGGTGCGCCACGTCCTCCTGATCGCCGGCGATATGAAGGAGGCGCATGGACCGTTTCCTTCCACCCTCGAAGTCATCGAGAGCGGACTGCTCGGCAAGCACGGCATCACTCGCCTGAGCGTCGCGGGTCATCCCGAAGGAAACGCGGCCATCAGCGAGAATGAGCTGCGCTCGAGCGAGGCACGCAAGGGGCAACTCGCGCGCCAGCTTCATCTCGAGCTCACGTTCGTGACGCAGTTTTCATTCGAGAGCGAGCCGATCGTTGCCTGGGCCGGTCAGATGCGCGCTCGCGACATCTTCGGCAGGATCGACATCGGCCTCGCCGGGCCGGCGCGCCTGACGACGCTCCTCAACTACGGCCTGCGTTGCGGCGTCGGGCCTTCCCTGCGGGCGCTCGGCGCCCGCGGCGGCGCGTTTACCAAGCTGATCGGCGAGCGCGGCCCCGAAAAAGTCATCCGCCAGCTGGCCCGCGCGACCCTCTCCGGGGAGCTCGCGATCGACGGCATTCATCTGTATTCCTTCGGTGGGCTGATCCGGACCTGCCGCTGGCTGCGTGCGGTGCACGATGGCCGCTTCGAGCTGGATGCCGAATCGGGCTTCGACGTCACGCTCGCGGGCTGAAGGAGCACAATTCATGTCGAAGGCCGAATCCGATCTGCGGAGGAGCGAGCGCCGCTACATCCTGACGCTCTCCTGCCCGGATCGCATCGGCATCGTTGCCGGCGTCGCCAATTTCCTGCTCGCCAACGAATGCAACATCGCCGACAGCGCACAGTTCGGCGACACACTCAACCAGCGGTTCTTCATGCGCGTGTCATTCGCGCCCGGCGCCGAGACGGAGCTGGCGGCGCTGCAACGCGCATTTGCGCCGGTGGGAGAGCGCTTCGGCATGCAGTGGCAATTGCACGATGCGGCCATCAAACCGCGCGTGCTCATCATGGTGTCGAAGTTCGGTCATTGCCTGAATGATCTGCTGTATCGCTACCGCACCGGCGCACTGGCGGTGGTGATTCCCGCGATCGTTTCCAATCACCGCGATTTCTATCAGCTCGCAGCCACGCACGACATCCCGTTCCATCACTTACCGATCGACGCCGCCAGCAAGGCACGCCAGGAAGCGCGTCTGCTCGAGCTCATCGAGGAGGAACGCTGCGAGCTCGTGGTGCTGGCGCGCTACATGCAGATCCTTTCGCCCGCGTTGTGCGCACGCCTGCGCGAGCGCGCCATCAACATCCATCATTCGTTTCTGCCGAGCTTTCAGGGCGCCAAGCCCTACCAGCAGGCGCACGACCGCGGCGTGAAACTGATCGGCGCGACGGCACACTACGTCACTGAGGACCTCGACGAAGGCCCGATCATCGAGCAGGACGTGACGCGGGTCGATCACGCGATGAGCGCTGAAGCCTGCGCCGCCGCCGGGCGCGACATCGAGTGCCTGGTACTGGCGCGCGCGGTGACATGGCACGTCGAGCGGCGGATCCTGCTGAACGGTCACCGCACAGTCATCTTCAAGTAGGCGGGCCGACCCCACAAACGTGAGCGCGAACGCGCCGGCTCACTCCGCGCCATCCAGGCTCCTCAAAGTCCTGCAGTTTCCACTCGTGCGCATCCTCCTCGCGACGATCGCCGTGGCCGGAATCGTCGCGCTGGTCCAGGGACTTTCGAAGCTGGCGCACATCAAGCCGCACTCAGTGGCCGGAGCACTGACAGGCATCGTGCTCATCGCGGCTGTGCTCGCGACGTACGCCGGCTACGTGCGCGCGATCGAGCGGCGGCCCGTAGTCGAGTTGGGAACGGCGGGGTTCGCGGGTGAACTCACGCTCGGCGCGCTCATCGGCGGCGCGCTGTTCGGACTCACGCTGCTGGCGCTATGGTTTGCGGGAGTGGCCGACCTGACAACCGGCGCCGGATGGATCGCGCTCAGCTTTCCGCTCCTCAGCGCACTGATCGCGGCAGTCACGGAGGAAATCATCGTGCGCGGGATCCTGTTCCGGATCGCGGAGGAAAGCCTGGGCACCTGGATCGCGTTGAGTCTCTCGGCCGCGGTCTTCGGCGCGCTGCACGCGCTGAATCCTGGGGCGACAGTCGTCAGCAGCATCGCCATTGCACTCGAAGCCGGCATCCTGCTCGGGGCTGCCTACATCTTCACGCGTCGCTTGTGGCTGGCAATCGGGCTGCATGCGGCGTGGAATTTCACCGAAGGCGGCGTATTCGGCGCAGGAGTCTCCGGAACCAAGGTACAGGGGCTTTTCGACAGTCACTTTCACGGCCCCGAAATTCTCACAGGTGGGGCATTCGGCCCAGAGGCCTCGCTGGTGGCGGTGCTCGTCTGCCTGACGGCCGCCATCGTCCTGCTGACGGTCGCCCGGAGCCAGGGGCGCATCATCACGCCAGCCTGGGCGCGTCGTGCACAGAACCCGGGCCGTTGATATCATCGCGCGCCTTTCCAGCGACCGCGCTGCAATGGGCCGTTAGCTCAGTCGGTAGAGCAGCAGACTTTTAATCTGTTGGTCGCGCGTTCGATTCGCGCACGGCCCAATCAACTGACGTGGCGCCAGTGTTAGAGTTTGACACTTCGTAAGGCATGGGAAACATTCAAATGGAGCGAACCCCTCTCGAAGCAACCGCGCCAAAACAGGACGCTGCACCGCACGCACACGAGAGTCCCTTCAAGGGAAAGACCGGACTGCGCCGGCTGCTCAACGCAATGGGCTATTCGCTGCACGGCTTCAGCTCGGCATTTCGTCACGAGGACGCATTCCGGCAGGAAGCGCTGCTCGCGGCGGCGCTCATTCCGATCGCGCTCATGCTGAAGGTCGGCGGCGCCGGCAAGGCGATGATGATCGCGAGCGTACTGCTGGTGCTGATCGTCGAGCTGCTCAATTCGGCGATCGAGGCTGCAGTCGATCGGATCTCCCTCGATAATCACCGCCTCTCAAAGCGGGCGAAGGACATCGGCAGCGCCGCCGTATTCCTTTCGCTCGTGAACGTCGTCGTGGTCTGGGCGCTTGTCCTAATCGGTTGATCGCCTGGGGGCACATTGCCGGCCGACGACGATCGTCGCGCGCACGTCATGCGGCTTTTCGCCCGGCCACCCGCGCGCCAAGCGGCTCCCGCTCAGCAAGGTCCTCGCGCGCGGCAATGTTCGGGAGCGTGTTGTGCGCGGGCTCTGGCGGCGCCTCGGCCACGGCGCGCTGCACGGCCGGAGGCCTGGCCGCAAGCCAGTCCACGAGCTCCATTCGTCCGTCCGTGTGCTCCACGATCGCAGTACAGCTGTCGACCCAGTCACCGCAGTTCATGTAGACAAGACCGTCCACCTCGCGGATGACTGCGGCGTGGATATGCCCGCAGATGACGCCGTCCACGTACCGGTCCCGGGCGTGGTGCATGACTGCTTCCTCGTAGTCGAAGATGAAGGTGACCGCGCGCTTCACCTTTGTTTTCACGTAGCCCGAGAGCGACCAGTGGCCCGATATGCCGATTGCGCGGCGAATCCTGGACAGGAGGCGATTCAGATTCACCAGATAACCATAGGCGCGGTCGCCGAGGACGGCGATCCAGCGGTGATACTTGGTGATCTGATCGAACTCGTCGCCGTGCACCAGCAGATAGCGCTTGCCGTCGGCCGCGGTGTGAACGTGCTCCCGCACGACCCGGATGTCGCCAATCGAGATTCCCACGTGCTCGCGCGCGATCTCGTCGTGGTTTCCGGGCACGAATACGACGTTCACCCCGTGGCGTGCGCGCTTCAGGATCTTCTGCACGACGGTGTTCTGGGCCGCCGACCAGTGCACGCTTCGCCCCATCGCCCAGAAATCAATGATGTCCCCGACCAGGAAGAGGTTGTCACAGCTGTGCTCGCCCAGGAAGTCGAGCAGGCGCTCGGCCTGGCAGGCGCGTGTGCCGAGGTGGACATCGGAGAGGAAGATCGATCGCACGTGAGTCATCTGTGTCGCCCTCGACGCTTATCTCCCGCGCAGCTTGAAGTGTTGGGTCCAAGCCATTGGCGCGGCAGTCTATGGCCGCACCGTGACATGAGAGTTGCGTTTGCATGTCGCCCGCATGACGGGCGCCGCGGACTGAGAAGCATTTCACGCAACACTCCCGTAACATTCGCCCCCTACATTGACCGCTTAATGCTTATCCACGCATCGAACGCATGAGACTGCAGCGGTCGCTGCGGATCCTCTACATTTCGGACGTGTACTTTCCCCGGGTCAACGGGGTTTCCACCTCGATTCAGACCTTCCGCCGCGAGCTCGCTGAGCTCGGGCACGTGACAACGCTCGTCGCACCCGCCTACGGGGCCGATCGTGGGGACGAGCACGGCGTCCTACGCGTGCCGTCGCGACGCGTGCCGTTCGATCCGGAAGATCGCGCAATGCGCTGGCACGAGCTCGCGCGCATCGGTCGGACGCTCGCCGACGAGCGCTTCGATCTGGTGCATATTCAGACACCATTCTTTGCCCACTACGCGGGTGTTCGGCTCGCGCGCAGGTGGCGCGTGCCTTGCGTTGTCACGTACCACACGCTTTTCGAGGAATACCTGCATCATTACGCACGCTTCGCGCCGCGGCGCGCGACACGCGCCCTTGCGCGTGTCTTCTCGCGCCGCCAGTGCCGGGATGTCGACGCGGTGATAGTGCCTTCCACCGCGATGCGAGATACGCTGCATCGCTACGGCGTACCCGACCGGATCGAAATCATCCCGACCGGGATCCCGTTCGGCGAATTCTCGGGCGGCGACGGTGCGCGCTTCCGCCGCGCGCACGGCATTCCTCCCGGGCGACCGGTGCTCGTGTATGTGGGGCGCGTCGCTTTCGAGAAGAACATCGATTTCCTGCTGCGCATGCTCGTGCACGTGCGCCGCGAACTTTCCGACGTTCTATTGGTGATATGCGGCGAGGGTCCGGCCCTGGAGTCATTGCGCGCACTCGCGCGTCATTCCGGGATCACCGAGAACGTGCGATTCGTGGGCTATCTGGACCGCGCCACGGCGTTGCGCGACTGCTATCGCGCGGCGGATGCACTCGTGTTTGCGTCGCGCACGGAGACTCAGGGTCTCGTGCTGCTGGAGGCCATGGCGCTCGGCGTCCCAGTGGTCTCGACGGCAGTGATGGGGACACGCGACATCGTCGGTCCCGGCAAAGGCGCGCTAGTACCTGAGGATTGCGAGCAGGACTTTGCCACAAAGGTGATCCGAATCCTGAGTGACGCTGCACTTCGTCAGCGGCTCTCCGCGGAGGCCCGGGACTATGCCCGCTTATGGAGCGCCTCGGCCCTGGCGCTGCGCTTGCAGGATGTCTATCAGCGGCTCGTCGCTCAATCGCGCGGGCGTTACGTGCAGCCCGCCTCGCTAAAGGCAAGCTGCCGTTGACGCCGGGGAATCCAGTCGCACCGCAATAGAACAGGGCTCGATGGCGATGCTGAGTTACCTACTGAGTCGCCGTAGGGACGCGTAGCACTGGCCCATTGCGTTTCGCTTTCACAGCAAGGATCACGTTGCCAACGCTGGGCAGCGATGGCAGACGCAGGGCAAACCAGGCGTGGTTGAAGCGAATTGCCGAATTGCGCATGAAACCGGCCGGAAAACGCCCGATATCCCAGAATTCGCTGGCCAGGCGATGTGTCCTGCGTAGTCCATGGGCCGCGAGCGCTGCTTCGAGTTCTTGTACGTTCGCCGTCCGTAACACGAACGGCTCGCCATGCGCCTCGGACCAGAACTCTAGGCCGCGTGCGCACGCGCGGAGGGTAGGGCAGTGATCTAGAAGGGAATCTGTTGATCGCGCGTTCGATTCGCGCGCGGCCCACCATACACGTTAATCTTATTTAAGAAGTCGACGGTCGGGGCTTTTGCTTGATCATGGGCTGCAAACGCCGTCGCGCAACGGCGCTGCAAAGCGCATAGTGAACAAGCACAATATCTCCACGAGCAACGACGCTAAGAAGCAAGGAGGAGTTCGATGCATACACTCTTGCGGACAATCATTCTCGCGGCAATGACAGCGACGCTAGTGCCTGTCAGCCAGGTGTTGGCGCAGGCGGCCGATCCCTTAAATGGTACATGGGTACTCAATCTCGCGAAATCGAAGTTTGATCCCGGTCCCGCACCAAAGAGCCAGACGCGGACCTACGAGGTCGCCGACGGAGTCGTCAAGATGAGCGCCAAAGGAGTAAACGCCGAAGGCAAGGATATGCAGATAAATTATACGGGCAGCTACGACGGCAAGGACTTCCCCACTACTGGCAATCCGGATGCGGATACTATCTCGCTGAAGCGCATCGACGACTCAACTGGCGAAGCGACGCTGAAGAAGGCCGGTAAAGTGGTCAGTACCAGCACGCGCGTGATCTCCAAGGATGGGAAGGTGATGACGATCAAGTCGAAAGGGACGAATGCAAAAGGCGAGAAATTCCAAAACACGCTGGTGTTTGACAAGCAATAGGACGCTGTAATCTGAAGCGGAGTGCCCCGGCATCGCGAGGTGTCGGGGCTATTCCCCCAAGTCATGCATGAGCAACCACAACCACGTCATCCGTAGCCCCTCGGCAGTTTCCCCTGCGAGCCCTGTCGGGGCGGTCGCCCGCAGGTTCGCCGCCGTACAGGCAGCGACCGACATTCCGTTCCGCGTCGTCCTGCCTAACGGCGCCATCGTCCAGGTACGCGACGGTGCGCCCGCGTTCACGCTCACGTTCCGCACAGCGGCAGCGGAACGGCGCGTCGTTCTCTTCGGCCACGTCGGGCTGCTCGAAGCGTATTTCGACGGCAGCGTCGACATCGACGGCGACCTCGGGCTCGCGTTCCGTGCTGGCTTCGACAGCGGCTTCGACCGGGTGAAGATGCCGCTCGTCCGGTTGCGCAGCGAATGGTTCGAATTCCGCTTCTCGAACCGCTCGTTGCCGCAGGCAAAGGCAAACGCGCGGTTTCACTACGGCCACGGCCAGGAGTTCTACCGGCCCTGGCTCGACCATCCGTCAATGATGTACACCTGCGCGTATTGGAAGGAAGGTACGAAGACGCTGGAAGAAGCTCAGCGCAACAAGATGGACCACGTGTGTCGCAAGGTGCAGCTCAGAGCGGGTGAGACGTTTGTCGACGTCGGCTCCGGCTGGGGCGGGCTCCTGTTCCACGCGTGGGACCACTACGGTGCGCTCGGCACCGGGGTCAACGTGACGACCGAGCAGGTGCGGGAGACGCAGGCGGAGATCGAGCGTCGTGGCCTCACCGACAAGATCCGCGTCCTCGAGTGCGACTTCCGCGAGATCCCCGGCCAGTACGACAAGCTGCTGTCCATCGGCACGCTCGAGCATGCGGGGCGCGACCAGCTGCCCGAGGTCGTGCGCGCGCACGCCGCGGCGCTCAAGCCGGGCGGGCTCGGCGTCATCCATTTCATCGGTCACGTCGGCGTGCGCGACACCGAATTCTACATCCGCAAGTACATCTTCCCCGGCGGCTGGCTCCCGAGCCTGTCGCAGGCGATCGACTGGATGGAGCGCTGCGGGCTCGAGATCCTCGACGTGGAGAACCTGCGCCGCCATTACGCGTTGACGCTCGATGTCTGGGCCGAGCGCTTCGACCGTAACTGGGACGCGATCCACGCGCTCGATCCGCAGCGCTTCGACGAGCGCTTGCGCCGCATCTGGCGCACGTACCTGTGGTCGTGCGCGGAAGTGTTCCGGACGAAGATTCCACTGCTCGACCTGTTCCAAGTTACCGTCAGCAAGAACAGCGTCGGCAACAACTACCCAATGAGCCGTTCGTTTCTCTATCGCGCGTGAGCGCCTACGCTGACAAGAAGGCGCAACTCGCCGGCGCCCTCGCTGCGGTGTCTGCAGAGGGCAGGGCCGCGGTCGGACTCGCCAAGACCACGTCGAACCTGTTCCGCGACCGCGCGCCGAGATCGCCGCCGAGGATCGATCTCGCGCATTTCGACGCGGTGATCCGCGTCGACCCCGCTGCCGGCATCGTCGAGGCCGAAGGGATGGTTCCCTATGTCGCGCTCGCCGACGCGACGCTGCCACAAGGGACGATGCCGGCGGTCGTGCCGCAGCTGAAGTCGATCACTCTCGGGGGCGCCGTAGCGGGCGTCGGTATTGAGTCGTCGTCGTTCCGGCGCGGTCTCGTGCACGACACGATCGCAGGGCTAGAGGTGCTGACCGGTGACGGGCGCATCCTGGCCTGCACGCCCGAGAACGAATATCGCGACCTCTTCTTCGGCTTTCCGAACTCGTACGGGACGCTGGGCTACGCGCTTTCCGTGAGCGCCCGCACGACGCCCGTCAAGCCGTTCGTCGCGCTCGAGCACGTTCGCTATGAGACGGCCGACGCCTGCTTCGGGGCCGTGGCCCGGCACTGCGACGATGCGGAGCTCGATTTCCTCGACGGCGTGATCTTTGCGCCCGACGAGATCTATCTGACGCTCGGCCGCTTCGCCGAGGCCGCACCGTACACCAGCGACTACACGTTCGAGCACATCTATTACCGCTCGATCCGCGAGCGTAAGGCGGACTTCCTCACAGTGCGCGACTACCTCTGGCGCTGGGACACCGACTGGTTCTGGTGCTCCAAGAACGTCGGCGCGCAGCATCCACTCGTGCGCCGGCTCCTCGGCCGCGAGCGGCTCAACTCGATCACGTACCAGCGGATCATGCGCTGGAACGCGCGTTGGGGTGTCACGCGGGCATTGGCACGACTGTCCGGCGTACAGCCCGAACCGGTGATCCAGGACGTGGACATCCCGCTCGACCGTGCGGCGGAGTTCCTGGCGTTCCTGCACAGCGAAATCGGCATCCTGCCGATCTGGCTCTGTCCGATCCGGGCGCCGGCGGCCGCTGCGCCGTTTGCGCTCTATCCGTTGCGTCCCGGAACGATCTATATCAACTTCGGCTTCTGGGACGTCGTGCGGGAGCGCGAGCCGCATCCACCCGGCTACCGAAATCGGCAGATCGAGCGCAAGCTGACCGAGCTGGGTGGCTTGAAGGGGCTCTACTCGGACTCCTACTACACGCAGGACGAGTTCTGGAGCGTCTTCGACCGCACGGCTTACTCGGCGCTCAAGGCCCGCTACGATCCCGCCGGCACGCTCCCCGACCTGTACACGAAGTGCGTGCTGCGGCAGTGACAACCATGCGCAGTTCAACCAGTCAGAGCACGCTCCCGGTCGAGCTGCGATCGGCCACGGAGATTCTTGCGCTGCTCCGCGAGCGCAAGCTCGGTTCGCTCGAACTGCTGGAAATGTTGCTCACACGCGTCGAGCGACTGAATCCGGGGTTGAATGCCGTGGTCGCGATGGACATCGAGAGCGCCCGTCGTGATGCACGCGCGGCGGATAACTTGCCGCGAGATCAGCGCGGGCCGCTGCACGGAATGCCAATAACGATCAAAGACGCGTGGGAAGTCGTCGGCATGCCGGCAACGTGCGGCATGCCGGAGCTCGCGCGGCACCGGCCCGAGCAAGACGCTGACGCCGTGGCGCGGCTGCGGGCAGCGGGCGCCGTCTTGTTCGGTAAGACGAACGTGCCGTTAGGGGCAGCCGATGGCCAAAGCTACAACCCGGTCTACGGAGTGACCCGCAACCCGTGGAATCCCGAACGCACGCCGGGCGGGTCATCCGGCGGTGCTGCCGCCGCGGTGGCCGCGGGCTTTACGCCTCTCGAACTCGGTAGCGACATCGGCGGCTCCATTCGAATCCCAGCGCACTTCTGTGGCATCTATGGTCATAAGACGAGTTATGGTGTCGTGCCGATGCGTGGGCACATCCCGCCGCCACCGGGATCGTTGACGGCGCCCTTGCTCGGTATCGGCGGGCCGCTCGCTCGCAGTGCCGCGGATCTCGAACTTGCGCTGGACATTCTTGCCGCACCTGCCGAGCCCGACCGCACGGCCTGGTCAGTTCGCATTCCGCCGAGTCGCCACGAACGCCTCGAGGAGTTTCGAGTAGCGCTGTGGGCGGATCAGAAGGCCTACAGCGTCGATCGAGCGTGCGTTGAAGCGATGCACGCCTACGCCAAGGATTTGCGGGGAGCCGGCGTTGACGTCGACGATGAGGCACGCCCGGACATCGACGTCGCGGCCAGTGATGATCTGTATGTGGCGATGCTGTTCAGCATCGTGACGGCGGGCATGCCGGAGCCAATCCTCGCGCTCATTGAGCAGGTCGCTGTCGACATGAAGGCGGACGCCCGCAGTTACCCCGCACGCATCGCGCGTGCGGTGCGCATGAGCTACGCAGAGTTCTGCGCTCTTCGCGAACAGCAGCAGCGTCTATGCCGCGCGTGGCGGCGATTCTTCGAGCGCTACGATGTCATCCTGTGTCCCATCACATCGACCGTGGCATTCCCACACGATCATTCCGGCAGCGGACCGGGCCACGTCGCGCAGTACAGTCGCACAATCACGGTAGATGGCCGACCCTGCCCGTACATGAACGTACTGCAATGGCCGGGCCTCGCAACCGTGGTGAACCTGCCGGGGACCGCGATTCCGACTGGGAAGCACATCGACGGCTTGCCAATGGGCGTGCAGGTGATCGGGCCCTATCTCGAGGACCGCACTACGCTGCGTTTTGCTCAGCTCGCCGAGCAAGCCCTGGGCGGATTCATACCTGCTCCAGGCGTCGTTCGACCACCGGCGTAGCGACGGCTGCACGGCCCGATCTCATCGGTCCTAAGCGCTGAGCCGAACGCTGCGGCCCGGCGCGGCGAGACCCGCGCGCGGCAGGTAATGCCTCAGGGCGGGCGTCGTGATGACCGTGCTCACGATTGCCATGATGACGAGGATCGTGAACATCTGTTGCGAGATGACGCCCAGGTCGTAGCCCACGTTCACGACGATAAGCTCCATCAGTCCGCGCGTATTCATCAGGTAGCCGAGAATCATTGCCTCGGCGTGATTCAGGCGCGAGTAGCGTGCGGCGGCGTAGGCGGATCCGAGCTTGGCCAGCGTCGCCAGCGCGACCACGCCGGCACACCAGCCCCACGCCTCGAATGTGTTAAGCATGCCGATCGATGTCCGCAGGCCCGTGTATGCGAAGAATAGCGGCAGAAAGAAGACCGTCACGAAATCGCCCATCCGCTCGCGCCACGCCCGGACCAACTCGTGTTCATCGAAGAGGATCACGCCCATCATGAAGGCCCCGAAGATGGCGAACACACCGAGCTTGTACGTGACCATGGCCGCAACGAAGGCCAGCACTATCAATCCGCCCAGGAGATTGCCGGACATCATGCCGTCGCGGGGGTTGGAGCGTCTTACGGCGCGCCGGAGCAAGGGGCGCAGTCCGTAGACACACAGAAGCACGAATCCGGCGACGAGTCCCACGCGCAGGCCGAAGCGTCCGGATTCGAACGTTGCGGCCGTCAGCGCCGTGACGAGCGCCAGCATTACCCAGCCGATCACGTCGTTGATGGCCGCGGCGCTGATGGCAATGACGCCCAGACGTGTTCGCGTGAGGTCGAGTTCGATCAGGATACGGCCGAGCACTGGCAGCGCCGTGATCGAGAAGGCGGTGGCGACGAACAAAGCGGATTGCAGCCGGTTCGCATCGGGCGACAGCGCCGGCGCGCTAAGGAATCCAAACACGAGGCCAATAGCGAAGGGTGCGATGAGAGCGGCCGCGGCGAGGTACAGCACCGCGTGGCGATTCGCGGCCTGGGTGAGATGCGAGAAATCGAACTCGAGCCCGATCTGGAACATCACCAGCACGAGCCCGACACCGGAGAGGATCTGCAGCGGCTCCGGCGGAGTCGAGCGAAACACGAGATCAAACGCGTCGGGCGCCACCCAGCCGAAGAGCGAGGGGCCCAGGAGCACTCCCGCGATGATGGCGCCGACCACAGGCACCTGTCGGCAGCGAGACGCGAGCGCTGCACCTAACCGTCCGGCGATCACGATCACGGCGAGCTGCAACAGCGTAAAGAAGAGCAGCGTCTCGTTCCGGTGGACCGAGAGCAGGGCGAGCGCGTTCGGATCACTCATGCGGCATAGGGTTTGCGGGTCAACGCCCCGTCATTGTGCATGGCCGCGGCGTTGCCCGCGACGATGAGTTCCGTCCCCATCGCCCTGGCCAGCGGGATTGCAGGCTCACGGATAGTTGAGAGTCGTCTTCACTGACGGTCGATTTGCCGGCTGGAGGCTGGCGTAGGATTCCCGGCAAACGCGAGGGCATCCATGACGAACCGTCGAGAAGTCCTTCAAGGCGGCATCGCTCTCACCAGTCTTCCCATCGTCGCGAACGTCGCGTGGGCTGCGGACACCAGACCTGCGACCAAAGCTTCGGCCGGGACGCTGTACCGAGTGGTGTTCGATGACAGATTTGGCGCCGCGCGCGCTTTTGGAGCCGAGGCCGTGCGGCTCGGCGCCGCCGTGCACGGTATCGACGGCGACATCACCGATTTCTGGTATCACAATCTCGATCTGCAATGGCGCCGCGAGACGCTGGCGATTGCAGGGATGACGCTCCACGGCCCGTTGTTCTGCCTCGAACGGCTGGCGTGGGATGTCGGCATGCGCGTCGTGTACCGTGCGGAGCACGTGCAGGCGCGCAGCGGCCCCACGACCCATCTGATCCAGGCACCCCAGGGCTTTCTGCCACTCGCTTCCGCGCAGCATGCCCGGGAGGACGACTGGGCGCGCTGCGCGGCGCGACTCGTGGCCAGCTGTCCGCTCGACACGCGCGCTTATCCCACGGCGAGCCGCGTCGGCACCGTATCCGCTGAGGACAACGACCGGTTGATTTCCTGGGTCATAGCGCCCCGAGCACCAGGGCAAGCTGCATGAGAACTCCGCCGGGCGTCAAGCCGAGCGACTTTGCGCAGGCAGTGTCTCAATTCGAGACTGCCGTCGGCAAACAGTATGTGTTCACGAGCGACGAAGACGTAGACCTTTATCGCGACGCCTATTCGCCGTTCTGGGGCGAGCCCGAGGAGCGTGCTGCTTCCGCGGCAGTCGCTCCGGAGTCGGTGGAGCAGGTGCAGGCGGTGGTGCGCATCGCCAATCAATTCAGGATCCCTCTGTACACGATTTCCACCGGGCGCAACCTTGGCTACGGCGGCTCCGCGCCCAACTACTCGGGCAGCGTGGTGCTCGATCTGAAGCGCATGAACCGCGTGCTCGACGTGAACGAGAGCATGGCGTACGCGCTCGTCGAACCGGGTGTGAGCTACTTTGATCTCTATCGCTACATCCAGGAGCGCAACCTCAAGGTCTGGCTCGACGTTCCGGATCCCGGTTGGGGCAGCCCTGTCGGCAATTCGCTCGATCGCGGCGGCGGCTACACCATGCCGGAATTCCGCTTTCACTTCGATTGCCACTGCGGGATGGAGATCGTGCTGGCGGACGGCGAGCTGCTGCGCACCGGCATGGGCGCACTACCGGGCGCCAAGACCTGGCAACAGTACAAGAGCGGATTCGGCCCGTGGGTCGATGGCATCTTTTCGCAGTCGAATTTCGGCGTCGTCACCAAGATGGGCTTCTGGCTGATGCCGGAGCCCGACGCGTTCTTCTCCGGCACCGTGACCGTGCCCAGGCACAACGATCTCGTGCCGCTGATCGACACGCTCAATTACCTGGAGAACAGCCGCATCTGCAACGGCTTCACCGAGCTCTCGAGCCCGGCGATGGGACTACCAGCGGCGGACGATGCCGCGCCGATGAGCCCGGAGCTCGCGGCGATCATCGCGCGGGCGGTCGATGGCAATTCCGCCGACCTTGATCGCTACGCGCAATCCAGGGGACTCGGTGCGTGGAGTGCGAAGATCAAGTTCTACGGCCCCGCGAAGGCTTTACCTGTGCAGTGGGAATACGCCCGCGAACGCTTCTCGAAAATCGCCGGTGCGACATTCAAGGACGGCGAACTGATCAAACTGCCCCTCACGCCGGAACTGAAGGACAAAGTACACAAGCCCGAATTCGGGCTGCCGGCACTCTCGGTCTTTTCCATGGGAGCGCGCAATGCCAACAATCCGACGCCGACCAACGGTCACCAGTGGTTCTCGCCCATCATCGCGCGTTCGGGCGAAGCCGTGTTCGAAGCAAACCACGTATTCGCACAAGCCGGCCGGGAGTTCGGCCTGCCGGTGCCACCGTTCTCGATCCCGTTCTTCTTCTGGGAACGCTCGTTTCTCTTTCTATTCGGGTTCCCCGTTACGCACGACGTCGAGAAGAACAACAAGACGCGCGCCGCGTTTGCCAAGCTCGTGCAGATCGCGGCGGAGCATGGTTTCGGCGAATACCGTACGGCTCCCGCGTACCAGGACCTGATCATGAACACGTATTCCTTCAACAATTATGCGCTGCGTCGTTTCCACGAGCGCCTGAAGGATGCAGTCGACCCGAACGGAATCCTGTCGCCGGGGCGCTACGGAATCTGGCCGCGGCACCTGCGGGAGCAGCGCAAGTGAGCGGGCGCGCTACGGCACTGCTGCTGGTGGCGAGCATCGCGCTCGGTGGCGGAAGCGGGGCGCTGGCGGCAGACGCATCGAAGTCACCGCGCGGCCACGAAGTGTTCGAGAAGTGGTGCACTCCCTGTCACGGGCGCGGCGCTGACAAGCCGGGAACCGTGGCGCTCGCCACTCTCTACCAGGGCGCGAAGCCAGCGATGCTCGAGGAAAGAACCGACCTTACGCTGGACATCGTCAAGCACTTCGTGCGCACCGGCGTCACGGTGATGCCGTTCTTCAGAAAGACCGAGATCAGCGACGCGGACCTCGACGCACTCGCGCTCTACTTGAGCTCGCCCGGCGCCAGTTCGACCGGTGGTTGAAGCTGCAAGGGCCGAGGCGGGCGCTTGCAGCCGGGTCGAACGGTGAGCGAGGGTCGGAGCGTCACGGCCAGAGCCGTCCATCTGTCAAGCGCGGCAGCGCGAACCTCGCATAAGTACTTGTAGCAACCGGCTAGCTGGAAGCTCGAATCGCCTGTACCACGGACCGGTAGCATCATCAATCAGTTGCGGCACAGAGGTCTGAACCATGGCGATGCCCTCTTACAAGAGAATACTGGTCGCGATCGAATTCCCGGATGAGCGCACCCAAACCGGTCTCGGCAAGGCGGTCGAGATTGCCAGGCGCACCGGTGCGCGTCTGATTCTGATGCACGCCGCCTTCGAACCCACCGTCGTCACCCCGTTTGCATTCGCGCCGCTGGTCGATCGAAAGAAGACCGTTCTGAGCGAGCGCAAGCGCGCGCTCGAGAAGCTCGCTCAAGGGGTCCGCCGCAGGGGCCTGCGGGCGACGGCGCGGGTCGAATGGGACTACCCGAGTCCCGACGCGATAGTGCGTGCGGGGCGGCGTGAGAAAGCGGACCTCGTGGTGGCCGAGAGTCACCGGCGCAGCCGCGGTGCCCGGCTCTTCCTCACGAACACTGACTGGCAGCTGATTCGCGTGTGCCCAATCCCGCTGCTCTTCGTGAAGTCAGCGCGGCACTACGGCGCGGCGCGGGTGCTTGCCGCGGTAGATCCGCTGCACGCCTATGCCAAACCGGCCGGACTGGACGCGCGGATTCTCGATGCGGGTCGCCAGTTGGCCGATGCCTGTCGCGGCAGGCTCGCAGCGGTGCACGCCTACCTGCCTTTGTCGGTGCAGATGCCCGACTCGGTCGGGATGCCCTACGTGGTGCCAGTGGCGCCTGATGTGGAACGGGACTACGAGAAGCGCCTGCGGCGGATGCTGGCGCGGTTGGCGAGCAGGCGCAACGTGAAGGAAGGCGACCAGTATCTGCTCATCGGCGATGCGGCAAGTGCGATTTCCGACCAGGCGCGCAAGCTACGGGCCGACATCGTGGTGATGGGCGCGGCCTCGCGCAGCGGGCTGGGCCGACTCTTCATCGGCAGCACCGCAGAGCGGGTGATCGACCGGCTCAACTGTGATGTGCTGGTCATCAAGCCGCGGGGCTTTCGCACGCCGGTAGCGCGTCGGGTCTCCGCGAAACAACTCTATCTGGCTCCGCTCTGACGGCTCGCCACACTGCGCGGGTCAATCGTTGGCCCACCACTGCGTGAATTCTTCGAGGCTGATGCGGCCGTCGTGATCGGTGTCGATCTCGTGAAAGCCCAGCCGCGCCTCCTCGTCGCTCATGGCCGCATCGAGGCCGGCGAGAAACTCCTTGAACTCCTGCAGATCGATACGGCCGTCGTGATCGCGGTCGCTCTGTGCGAAATCCTGTCTCAGCTCCCGCATTGATCTGGCCGTCGTGTCGGGCACGTACGGTCGTTTTGCTTCTGTCATGCGCTGACCTCCGTCGCACCCCGAGTGGTTTGCAGTACTGACATTGCGTCGAGGGCCTGCACGGAAAATCCGCGTTCGAGTCGCCCCTGTCAATAGGTACTGGTCGCGGTCGATGGGCACCGATGCTCCTCATTGATCGCGAAACGGGTCGGCGAGGTTCGCGAACGCAGCGGCGCGTGCAGCTCCCGGCTCGAGCGACTGGGCCGCCGCTCTCGCTTCCTGGTAGTGGGCCCAGCCTGTAGTGACATCGCCGAGCTTCACGTATGCCGCCGCGATAGCAGCGAGTGACTGCGTACGATACTCGGTGTCATCGATGGCGCGAGCGCGTTGCGCTGCAGCCTGCAGGGATTCGCTGGCGCCGACACGGTCACCCGCAGCGATCTGCACGCCGATGATTCCGAACCACGCGGGTACTTGCAGGCGCGCGCTCTCGAGACCCTCGGCGGTCGCCCGAGCGCCGCTGCGGTCTCCGGACTCGGCCTGGGCTGCCGCTATATCGTGAATGAGCAGCCCACGCGCGGCCTCATCGGCTATGCGTACTGCGGTCGCCAGGGCTCCGGGAATATCCCCGGCGCGTGCCTGCAAACGTGCAAGCGCCTCCAATCCCTGGTTGCCCTCGCGCGGACCTCGCGCGGCTTCGTTGCGCAGGGCCTCCTGCAGTGTCGCCCGCGCCGCTTCTCGCTCGCCCATGGTGATCTGGGCCACAGCGATCTCACTGAGGGCGAGCGTCCGCGTGCGCGTTGCGCCGGGCGTGCGGATTTCCGTGGTGGCGCGTGTCAGCAGGGAGGCAGCATGAGTCGCGTCCTGCGCCTGCGCGCGCATCGTCGCGAGGCGCGCGAAACCGAGTGCGCGTGACGCCGGGTCCTTGACTCTCGCGAGTGAGGACAGTGCGCCGTTGAAATCGCCCGATTGCCCCTGGATCAGGGCGGTGTAGACATAGGCTGCATCACGTTCGCTCTTGCTGCGGATGGCGCGCACCAGACTCAACGCTCGCGCCACGCTGTCGGAGTTGTCGACATCGGCCAGCGCGCCCGCGACATCGGCAGCGGCGATTGCGCGGGTGCTGTCATCCTGGATGGCGGCGACGCTCGCGCGTGCATCGGTAATCCGGTTGTTGTGCGCCTGCGCCTGTGCAATCCGCCGTAATGCCTGATCGGTGGCAGTGGTGGAGGGCAGGCGATGGGCATTGACGGTCGCGCCGGCGAAGTCGCCGGCGGCGAGTTGGGCCGCGCCGACGGCGCCCACGACGGCGGCCCGCAGGTCTTGCGAGTCTATCGCCTCGGCAACGTCGAGTGCGGCATCGGTGTCGCGAATGCGAACCCACTCAAGTCCGATATTGCGCAACGCGAGATCGTGCCCTGGCGCCGTACGGATCTGGAGCGCAGCCTCGCGTGCTTCGCGCAGCGAGCCGCGGGTCGCATCGATGTCATTGAAACCAGTGTTGAGGGCGGCGATGCGCACCAGGGCTTCGCTCCTGTAGTACGGATCCGCGATGCTTTGCGCGGCCGCGTGGGATTCATCCAGCGCGTAACTCGCCCAGGTCGCGGGATCGCTGGCGGCGGGTTCTTCCGCCGCACCGCCCGCCGCTTGCGGGTCGGCGAGAATCCAGCACAGGCCGCTCGCCGTCGCGAGGCTGCGAAGCAATGCGCGACGCTGCGCTCGAGAGACGCCCCCTTCGCGGAATATGTTCATTGCCACAAGATCTGGCGGGATTCGGCGGCCTAACGTACGTTGCAGCGGGCTCGTTGTACACTTCGCTTTCAATGTCCGATGAAGCCTTGCTCGACATCATGATCGACGCCGCGTTGGCCGGCGGGCGCAGCGCCTTCGAAGTCTACCAGGGGCACTTCGAGGTTCAGCACAAAGCCGACGATTCGCCGGTAACCGCCGCGGATCATGCCGCCGAGCAGGTCATCCTGGAGCACCTCGGCCGGCATGCTTCGACACTCGTGGTGATCGCCGAAGAGCAGGTGGCGCAGGGGCGCACGCCGCGCCACGGCGCCGAATTCGTGCTGGTCGACCCGCTCGATGGCACGCGTGAATTTGTCCAGCGCAACGGCGAGTTCACGGTGAATATCGCTCTCGTCCAGGACGGTGCGCCCCTGCTCGGCGTGGTCTATGCCCCTGCCGTTGCCGCCCTGTTTGCTGGCGACGTCGCGGCGGGAATCGCCTGGCGCAGCGAGCAGGATCCGCGCGCCGGGCGAGTGTCGGCTCGACAACCGATCCGCGTGCGCACACCTCCCGGAGATGGCCTCACGGTCGTGGCATCGCGCTCGCATCGAAGCGCCGCAACTGACGCTTACCTCGCGCGCCAGAAGGTCGCGCACCTGGTTTCGATCGGTTCGTCGCTCAAATTCTGCAAGGTAGCAGCCGGCGAAGCGGACCTGTATCCGCGCCTGGGTACTACGATGGAGTGGGACACGGCCGCCGGCCACGCTGTTCTCGCCGCGGCCGGCGGCCGGGTGATCACGGGAACCGGCTCGCCGCTCGCTTACGGCAAGCCCGGATACCGCAACCCCTGGTTCGTCGCCTTCGGGGCGATGGACGCCTTGCCGCCGAAGTGAGCTGCATGGGGGACTACTCATTGCGCGGGTCGCAGCACCTCAAGCGTCTGGAGGCCGAGTCCATCGGCATCATGCGCGAGGTCGTGGCCGAGTTTCGCAATCCCGTGCTGCTGTATTCGATCGGCAAGGATTCGGGCGTGCTGCTGCACCTCGCGATGAAGGCCTTCTATCCAGCGACGCCGCCGTTTCCGCTGCTGCACGTGGATACAGGCTGGAAGTTCCGCGACATGATTCGCCATCGCGATGCAGTAGTAAGACGCTACGGCGTGAAGCTGATCGTGTACACGAACCCGGACGGTCTCGCGCGCGGGATCAATCCAATCACCTCGGGCTCGCAGCTGCACACGCAGGTGATGAAGACCGAGGCCCTCAAGCAGGCCCTGGACCAGTATGGATTCGATGCGGCGTTCGGCGGTGCGCGCCGTGACGAAGAGAAGAGCCGTGCCAAGGAGCGCATCTTCTCCTTCCGTTCGGCGGGACACACCTGGGATCCGCGCAATCAACGACCCGAGCTCTGGCATCTCTACAATACGCGCATCAACAAGGGCGAGACGATCCGCGTATTCCCGTTGTCCAACTGGACCGAGCTCGATGTGTGGCAGTACACGCGTGCCGAGAACATTCCGGTAGTGCCGCTATACTTCGCGGCGCCGCGCCCGGTCGTCCGACGCAACGGGCTCCTCATCGTGAGAGATGATGAGCGCCTGCCGTTGCAGGCAGGTGAAGTCGAGGAAACCAGGACCGTGCGCTTTCGCTCGCTGGGCTGTTATCCCTTGTCGGCGGCGATCGAGAGCGCCGCGACGACGCTCGATGACATCGTCGCTGAGATGCTGGCCACGCGCACGTCCGAGCGTTCCGGACGGCTGATCGACAGCGACGAAGCCGCCTCGATGGAACGCAAGAAGCGGGAAGGGTACTTCTGATGGCCCGTCGCGCCTCAAGTGAAATGGTATCCGAGCCGGCCGCACCGACGCCGGCACGGCATGACCTGCTGCGCTTTCTCACCTGCGGCTCGGTGGACGATGGTAAATCGACACTGATCGGCCGGCTGCTGTACGACAACCAACTGATTCCTGACGACCAGCTCGCGGCACTCGCGCGCGACAGCGCCCGGCACGGCACCGCCGGCGACGACCTGGACCTCGCGCTGCTGGTGGATGGGCTCGAAGCGGAGCGCGAGCAGGGCATCACCATCGATGTCGCCTACCGCTTTTTCTCTACGCCGCGGCGCTCATTCATCGTCGCAGACACGCCGGGTCACGAGCAGTACACGCGCAACATGGCGACGGGCGCCTCCGGATCGGATGTTGCTGTCATCCTTATCGATGCCCGCAAGGGGGTGCTCACTCAGACGCGCCGTCACTCATACATCTGCTGGCTGCTCGGCATCCGGCACGTGTGCGTAGCGGTCAACAAGATCGATCTGATGGAGTTTTCGGGCGAGCGCTTCCATCACATCGTCGGCGACTACCTGGGGTTCGCCCAGTCGCTGGCCTTTGGCTCCGTCACTGCCATTCCCGTGTCGGCGCGCTTCGGTGACAACGTCACGCGCCGCTCGGCCCGCATGGGCTGGTATGAGGGACCGACGCTGCTCGAGTATCTGGAGTCGGTCGAGGTCGACGCCGCGCTCGGGCAGAAGCCGTTCCGCTTTCCGGTGCAGTGGGTGAACCGGGCCAATCAGGATTTTCGCGGTTACGCCGGCACGGTAGTGTCCGGCTCGATTCATCCGGGCGAGCGCATCGTGGTGGCGCAGTCCGGCCGCGAATCGAGCGTCGCGCGCATCGTCAGCGCCGATGGCGATCTGCCCGTTGCGCATCCGGGTGATGCCGTGACGCTGACGCTGACGGATGAAGTCGACATTACGCGCGGTGACGTGCTGTCACGGCCTGAATCCCGGCCGGAGGTCGTGGATCAGTTCGCAGCCCACGTGCTGTGGATGGCCGAGGAACCGATGTTCGTGGGTCGCTCCTACTTGCTGCGGATCGGCACCCGGTACGTTCCGGCGCGCATCACCACGCTCAAGCACAAAGTCGATATCAACAACCTCGAGCACATCGCCGCGCGCACGCTCGCGCTGAATGAGATCGGGCTGTGCAATATCGCGACCGCGACGCCGGTCGCGTTCGATCCCTATGCTGAGAACCGCGAGACCGGCGCGTTCATCCTCATCGATCGCTATACCAATGCCACGGCCGGTGCTGGAATGATCAGCTTCGGGTTGCGGCGCGCGACCAATATCCACCGCCAGAGCCTGCTTATCGACAAGGTCGCACGCACGCGCTTGCATGGCCATCGGCCGGCGATCCTGTGGTTCACCGGTCTGCCCGGTTCCGGGAAGAGCACGATCGCCAACATCGTCGAGCGTGAACTGCACGCCGGCGGCATTCACACTTACCTGTTGGACGGGGACAACGTGCGGCACGGCCTGAGCCGGGACCTGGGCTTCACGGACGCGGACCGGGTGGAGAACATCCGCCGTGTCGGTGAGGTAGCGAAGCTGTTTGTCGACGCCGGCATGATCGTCCTGTGCTCGTTTATTTCGCCGTTTCGCGCCGAGCGTCGCATGGTGCGCGAGCTCGTCGGCGAGGGCGAGTTCATCGAGGTGTTCGTGGACACTCCGCTCGAGGAATGCGTGCGTCGTGATCCCAAGGGGCTCTACGCGCGAGCGCTTGAGGGTCGAATCAAGAACTTCACGGGCGTCGATTCGCCCTACGAGACACCGGAGGCTGCGGAAATCGCCGTCCATACCCGCGAGTCCTCGCCGGAAGACTGTGCGCGCCGCGTGCTCGATGAATTGCGGGCGCGCGACGTCGTTCCCTGAGCGGCGCTGGAGAGCATATGGATGAAGTTCACTGTCGCGTCGCGGACGGTATCGCACTTATCGAGCTCGACCATCCCCCGGTTAATGCCCTGAGTCACGACATACGCCAGCAGCTGCATGAGCAGCTGAGGCGCGCCTTGGGCGACCCCGGCGTCAGCGGCATCGTGCTCACGGGCAGCCGCGGGCGCCCTATTGCCGGTGCCGACATTCGCGAGTTCCAGTCCGGCGTGAACCGCAGGGAACCGACCCTGCGCTCGCTGCAGGATGAGATCGAGCAGGCGCGCAAGCCGGTCGTGGCTGCGATCGACGGGGCGGCGGTCGGCGGCGGATTCGAGCTCGCCATGGCCTGCCATTGGCGGGTTGCCTCGCGCAAATCCCGGGTCGGATTGCCGGAGATCAAGCTCGGTCTGATACCGGGTGCGGGCGGCACCCAGCGCTTCCCACGACTTGCGGGTCCGGAGGCGGCGCTGGAATACATCACCAGCGGCGAGCACATTCCCGCGGTCCGGGCGCTCGAGCTCGGACTCCTGGATGAAGTGGCAGAGGATGCTGCAGCCGCGGCGGCCCAGTTTGCGCAGCGTGCCGTGCGTGATGGGCGGCCGCTGCAAGTAGTAAGCACGTTGACGGACAAGATCCGGGGCGTGAACCCCGCGCTCTTCGCAGACTTTCGCGCTCGCATCGAGCGCAAGGCTCGCGGCCAACTCGCGCCGTGGAAGATCATCGACTGCATCGAGGCCGCCTGCACAAAGCCGCAAGACGAGGCTTTTCGGTTCGAGCGCGCCAGTTTCCTCGAGTGCAGCCAAAGCCCGCAGCACCCGGCGCTGACGCACCTGTTCTTTGCCGAGCGTGCGGCACGCCGGATCCCAGATCTGTCGCGGGACGTCGCACCCTTGCCCGTTCGCAGCGTCGGCGTGATCGGTGCCGGCACCATGGGCAGTGGCATCGCCATGGTGTTCGCTGGTGCCGGGATCCCGGTGAGGGTACTGGAAGCCTCGCCCCAGGCCCTCGAGAAGGGCCTGGAAAAGGTACGCAAGACGTACGCGACTTCTGTCGAACGCGGCAGCATGACACGTGATGCTGCCGAGCGCGCGCAGTCCATGATTACCGGCGTCACCGACATCTCGGCCCTGCAGGATCGCGACCTCATCATCGAAGCCGTGTTCGAGGATCTGGACGTGAAGCGCGATCTCTTCGCACGCCTCGATGCGATCGCTGCACCGTCCGCCATCCTCGCGACCAATACCTCGGCGCTCGACATCGACACAATCGCCTCCGCCACCTCGCATCCGGAGCGCGTCATCGGCATGCACTTCTTCAGCCCGGCGAACGTAATGAAGCTGCTCGAAAACGTCCGCGGCCGGCGCAGCTCGCCACAGACCATAGCAACGGTGATGGAGCTGGGGCGACAGATCGGCAAGGTGGCGGTGCTCGCCGGAAACTGCGACGGGTTCATCGGCAACCGCATGTGGCAGTACTACACCGCAGAGGCTGAATTCCTGCTCGAAGAGGGCGCTACGCCGGAGCAGGTCGACGGTGCCATGGAGACCTTCGGCCTTGCGATGGGGCCACTAGCGGTCCGCGATCTCGCGGGCAATGACGTGGGCCTGATGATCCGCAAGCGCCGCCAGTTGCCGCCCGACGAGCGCACCTCACCTCTGCTGGAGCGACTGGTCGAGCTCGGGCGGTTGGGGCAGAAGGCCGGAAAAGGCTACTACGGCTACGAGGGACGCAGGCGGTTGCCGGATCCGGAGGTGATGGCGCTCATTGAGACCATCTCGCGCGAGCGTGGCATCGAGCGGCGTGTCATCCCCGAGGCAGAAATCCTGGCGCGCCTGCTGCACCCGCTGGTGAACGAGGGCGCGAAGATCCTGGCCGAGGGCATCGCCATCCGTTCGAGCGACATCGACCTCGTGTACGTGAACGGCTACGGTTTCCCGGCGTATCGGGGCGGGCCGATGTTCTGGGCCGACGGGGTTGGGCTCGAGGCGATCATCGCCACGATGCGAGCACTGGCGCCGAGCCACGGCCAGCGCTGGGCTCCTGCACCGCTGCTGCTCGAACTGGCAGCCAGTGGACGCAGCTTCGCCAGCCTGGATGCGCAGAGAGCGGGCGGCACGCCGCGCGCCTGATCAGGCGCGCGCGTCAGACGCTCACGCGATAGTCGAGCTCAATTCCCGCGAGCTCGTAGCCGCGCTTGAAATCGCGGATGTGCTTTTCCATCCAGCTGCGGGCTTCCTCCGCGTTGCGCGCGCGGATCGCATCGATCAGACGTCGCTGTGCGGCGATGATACGCGCCCGCGCCTGGGGTACCTGGTCGATCATGCGACCGAGCGTCGGCGACAGCAGGCGCGTGAGCGGCGCCTGCGCCAGCACCAACACGTGGTTCTGTGAGCAGCGCGCTAGGGTGCGAAAGAACTCCACTACGACCGCGACCGCGCGGTCGCGCTCAGTCCCCACGGCTTCGAACTCCCGGTGCAGGGTTTCGAGCTCCTCGATCTGGGCCGCCTCACGCTTGCGTGCGGCGAGCCCCGCGGCCTGCGGCTCGATGATCATCATCGCTTCCCACACTTCCAGAAAGGTCACGCCGTGCAGCGCCAGAGCCCGGCTGACGTCGGAGGCGACGTTCGCGGGCTGCGGATGGGTGACGAACAGGCGTTTGCCACCTTCCCGGCGGGTAAGCAGCCCCTTGCTCTGCAGCTCGCGCAATGCTTCGCGCACGGTTGAACGGTTCACGCCGAACTGGCGGGCGAGGTCCATCTCCGCGGGCAGCGCATCGCCGTCATTCAGCTCGCGCGCCATGATCTTGCCTTCGATGGTGGTGGCGACCCGCCGGTAGGCGGGCTGCAGGTTCAGGGGCTCGAACAAGGCCGCCATATATATGTATAGGCAGAATAAAGACTGCGCTGCAGCATCGGCGATGATTGACTGATGGTCGGATTGTCGGACAGAATATCGCCCATGTCCAGCGTCCCCAAGACAGTATTCCGTGCGTCCCCGGCGGCGCCGGCCGGAGGGCCCATGATCGAATTCGATTTCGGGCTCGGTGAGAGCATCGACTTGCTGCGCGCTACGGTGCGCACCTTTGCGCAGGAGAAAATCGCGCCGCGCGCGGCGGAGATCGATCGCAGTAATCAATTTCCGCGCGACCTTTGGCCCGAGCTCGGCGCGCTCGGCCTGCTCGGACCGACGGTCGAAGAGCAGTTCGGGGGCGCAGGCATGGGTTACCTCGAGCATGTCGTGGCGATGGAGGAGATCAGCCGTGCCTCCGGCGCCGTGGGCCTGTCCTACGGCGCGCACTCGAACCTGTGCGTTAACCAGCTGAGCCGCTGGGGCACTTCCGAGCAGAAGCGCCGCCATCTGCCGAAGCTGTTGAGCGGCGAACACGTGGGCGCGCTTGCCATGAGCGAACCCGGTTCCGGCTCGGATGTGATCGGGATGCGCACGCGGGCGCAGCGCGAGGGCGATCACTACGTCCTCAATGGCAACAAGATGTGGATTACGAACGGCCCGGAGGCCGATGTCGTGGTCGTGTACGCAACCCTCGATCCGGCGCTCGGCCCGAAGGGCATTACGACTTTCATCGTCGAAAAGGGGATGCCCGGGTTCTACAGCGCGCAGAAGCTCGACAAGCTGGGGATGCGCGGCTCGGACACGAGCGAGCTGGTGTTCCGCGACTGCCGCGTGCCGCTCACCCACGTGCTGCACGAGGTGGGTAAGGGAGCGCGCGTCCTGATGAGCGGGCTTGATTACGAGCGGGTGGTACTGGCGGGCGGGCCGCTCGGCATCATGCAGGCCTGCCTCGACACGGTGCTGCCGTATGTCCACGACCGGCGGCAGTTTGGCCAGCCGATCGGCACCTTTCAGCTCATGCAGGCCAAGATCGCCGACCTCTACGCGACGCTGAATGCGGCGCGCGCGTATGTGTATGCGGTGGCGCGCGCCTGTGATCGCGGGCGCACGACACGCTTCGATGCCGCCGGCTGCATCCTGTTCGCGGCCGAACGTGCCACCGCCTGCGCGCTGGAGACCATCCAGGCGCTCGGCGGCAACGGCTATGTCAATGACTTTCCGGCGGGACGCCTGTTGCGGGACGCCAAGTTGTACGAGATCGGCGCGGGGACCAGCGAGATCCGCCGCATGCTGATCGGGCGAGAGCTGTTCGAAGCCACGACCTGAGAGCGCACGCATGCCGGCCCTCCACAGCGAGCTGAGCACGCACGCGGATGATTTCCGCCGCAATGCCACCGCCAATCGCAAGCTCGCCGCCGAGTTGCGCGCGCTGATTGCGCGCATCAGCGAGGGCGGCACTGCCGAGGCGCGGGCGCGGCACCAGAGCCGCGGCAAGCTGCTGGCACGCGATCGTGTGCAGCATCTGCTCGATCCGGGCTCGCCCTTCCTCGAGATCGGCCAGCTCGCCGGCTACCAGCTGTACGAAGATGTCATTCCAGCCGCCGGCCTGGTGACGGGTATCGGCCGCGTGAGCGGCCGCGAGTGCATGATCGTGGCCAACGACGCCACGGTGAAGGGTGGCACGTACCTTCCGATCACGGTGAAAAAACACCTGCGTGCGCAGCAGATCGCACTCGAGAATTCACTGCCGTGCATCTACCTCGTGGACTCCGGCGGCGCGTTCCTGCCGCTGCAGGACGAAGTATTCCCGGATCGCGAGCATTTCGGTCGCATCTTCTTCAACCAGGCCAGCCTGTCCGCACGCGGCATTCCCCAGCTCGCCATCGTGATGGGTTCGTGCACGGCGGGCGGCGCGTATGTGCCGGCGATGTGCGACGAAAGCATCATCGTGCGTAACCAGGGAACGATCTTCCTCGGTGGCCCGCCGTTGGTGAAGGCCGCAACCGGCGAGATCGTCGATGCCGAAACGCTAGGGGGCGGTGAGGTTCATAGCCGGATCTCGGGGGTCACGGACTACCTTGCCGAGAACGACGAGCACGCACTCGGGCTGGCGCGGCGCCTCGTCGCGAATCTCAATCGGGCGCCAGCAGCCGCGCCCCCAGCTGCAGCACGCGAGCCACGCTATGATGCGGAGGATCTCTACGGCGTCGTGCCGCACGACACGCGCATTCCCTACGAGGTGCGCGAAGTGATCGCGCGCATCGTTGATGATTCCGACCTCGACGAGTTCAAGGCGCTCTATGGGCCGACGCTGGTGTGTGGCTTCGCTCACCTGGCCGGCATGCCGGTGGGGATTATTGCCAACAACGGGATTCTGTTCTCGGAGTCGGCACTCAAGGGTGCTCACTTCATCGAGCTTTGCAACCGGCGCCGCATCCCGCTCGTGTTCCTGCAGAACATCACGGGCTTCATGGTCGGGCGCAAGTACGAAAATGCGGGCATTGCGAAGGACGGCGCCAAGATGGTTACGGCCGTCGCCGGCGCCACGGTGCCGAAGTTCACGATTATCATTGGAGGCTCCTTCGGCGCCGGCAACTACGCAATGTGCGGTCGCGCCTATGGAGCCCGCTTCCTGTGGATGTGGCCCAACGCCCGCATTTCAGTGATGGGCGGCGAACAGGCGGCGACGGTGCTCTCGATCGTGCGTCGGGATGCTCAGGAAGCACGCGGCAACAGCTGGCCCGCGGAGGAAGAGAGCGTTTTCCGGCAGGAGATCCGTGCGCAGTACGAGCGGCAGGGCCACCCGTATTACGCATCGGCGCGCCTCTGGGACGACGGGATCATCGATCCGGTCGATACACGACGGGTGCTCGCACTCGCGTTGGCCGCCGCTCGCAATGCCCCTGACACCGGTGAACGCCCGTACGGCGTGTTCCGGATGTAAGGCGCAGACGTGTTCGATTCGATCCTCATCGCCAATCGCGGCGAGATCGCCTGTCGCATCATGCGCACGGCTCGCCGGCTGGGCGTCCGCACGATTGCGGTGTATTCCGACGCCGACGTCGACGCACTGCACGTCCGCAGTGCTGATCTGGCCGTCCGCATCGGTCCTGCGCCAGTTCGTGACAGCTATCTGAACATCGAGGCGATCATTGATGCCGCGGCCCGCAGCGGCGCGAGCGCGATTCACCCGGGCTACGGATTTCTTTCCGAGAACGCGGAATTTGCGGCGGCCTGTCAGGCGGCAGGCCTCGTATTCATCGGGCCCCCGGAAGCATCGATCCGGGCCATGGGCTCCAAGATCGAGGCCAAACGGCTGATGGCGGGTGCCGGAGTTCCGATCGTTCCGGGCTACCACGAAGACGATCAGGAATCCGGTCGGCTGGCGGCGGCGGCCGGCAAACTCGGGTACCCGATTCTGATCAAGGCCTCCGCGGGTGGCGGTGGCAAGGGGATGCGCGTGGTCGCGTCGCCCGACGCCTTCGTTCCGGCCCTCGAAGCCGCGCGGCGCGAAGCGCGCGCGGCCTTCGGTGATGAGCGGGTGCTGCTCGAGAAGTACTTGTCACGACCGCGGCACATCGAGGTGCAGGTGTTCGCGGACCGACACGGTAATTGCATCCACCTCAACGAGCGCGACTGCTCGGTCCAGCGCCGCCATCAAAAGGTCATCGAGGAGGCGCCGGCACCGGGAATGACCGCGGCGCGGCGCAAGGCGATGGGCGCGGCCGCGGTCAAGGCGACAAGAGCAGTCGGATATGTGGGCGCAGGCACAGTGGAATTCATCGTCGCGGACGGGGAGTTCTACTTCATGGAAATGAATACGCGCCTGCAGGTCGAGCATCCCGTGACTGAAATGATCACTGGGCTCGATCTCGTTGAGTGGCAGATGCGCGTCGCGGCCGGCGAGAAGCTCCCCCTGGAGCAGTCTCAGGTTCCCCTGCGAGGGCATGCCATCGAGGGGCGGCTCTACGCCGAAGATCCACAGCGCGAGAACCTGCCGTCGACAGGTCGCCTGCTGTATCTGCGCTGGCCGGAGTCGGACGGGAGCCTGCGAATCGACACGGGTGTCCAGGAAGGGGACGAGATCGGCATTCACTACGACCCGCTGATCGCGAAGGTCGTCGCCTGGGGCGAGGATCGAGCCGGCGCGATTCGACGGCTGCACTACGCGCTGGGTGCGTGCCAGATCGCCGGGGTGATCACGAACTTATCCCTGTTGCACGCAATCGTTTCACACGCGGAATTTGCCGCAGGAGCGGTGCACACCGGATTTATTGCAGAGCAAGCGGCGCAACTACTCAAGGCGCCCGACGCCGACGAGGCGGTGGCGCTGCGAGCGCTGGCAGCCGTGGGCTGGCTGCTGGGCGCGAGGTCCGCGAGGGATCGAACGCCGGATATACGCAACCCATGGGAACGGCGTGATGGCTGGCAGCTTAATCTGCCGGCACGCGCAACGCTGCAGTTCGCAGAGGGCGACGCGTCGGTCGTGGTAGAGCTGGAACGCGAACGTGACTGCTGGCAGGTCTCAGTGGGGACGCGACGGGTTGCAGTAGAAGCATGCCGGCTCGAAGGCGGAACGCTCGTCGGTCAGGTGGATGGCCGACCCTACAGTGCAGGGTGGGTTGCCGATGCAGAGCGCCTGTGCGTGATGTGCGAGGGGCGCACGCTGGAATTCGAGTTTTGCGATCCGGTACAAGGCGGTAAGCGAGAGCGCCACGGAGGAGGGCTGGTCTCACCCATGCCTGGCCAGGTACTGCAGGTCCTAGTCGCGGCGGGAGCCGCGGTGCGGCGCGGCCAGCCGCTGATGATCGTCGAAGCCATGAAGATGGAACACACGATCCTGGCGCCTGCCGACGGCGTCGTGGAGTCGGTTCACTTCAGCGCGGGAGAGCGCGTGAGCGAAGGCGATCAGCTGTTAAGACTAAAGCCGTCGGAGTCCTGAATGCTGTCGGTTCCGATCCTGGGCAAACGGATCTCGCCACTCGCGCGCGGCTGGCGCACGCGCCGCAATTCCTCGAGCTGTTCGGGCGTGTCTAAGTCCGTGGCAGCGTTCGGCATCGGTACGCGAATCAGCCGGTCGCTGTGTCGCTGCAGGACGCGCTTGGCGCCGATGTCGCCGCGCAGGGCTGCGAGATCGGAGAAGCACCAGCGCGGAAAAATCGCCGGCACCCCGACCGTTCCGGCATACAGGCTGCCAACGATCGAACTGTCCTGGCCCTTCCAGGCTGAGACCAGGCGCTTGAGGTCGTCACTCGAGACCCCTACTTGATCGGCGAGCATAATCAGTACCGCATCACAAGCGGGCGGCAGCGCACTGATCCCGCAGCGGATCGAGGCGCCTATGCCTTCCTGCCACTGTCGATTGACGATCACGGAGGCCGGCGAGTGCTTGAGCAGCATCGCGAGCTCCTGTGCATGAGCGCCCACGACCACGGTCACGGCGTGACCCGCGACCGCAACTGCGTGGCTGACCATCGTGTGCAGGAGCGGGCGACCGTCGAGCCGCACGAGCTGCTTTGGCTGACCGAGCCGCGTAGAAGCGCCGGCCGCAAGGATCAGGATGTGCAGGCTCGAGCCGGCGGCGAAATCGGTGTTTTCCATAATGAAAGGATAGTCGTGGCGTCCCGTGTGAGTGATTCTGCGACGCCGTGCGAGGCAAGTACACCGCTGATTGGTCCGCGTCGGGGACGCTCGCTACAATTTCAGCATCATTCGACATTTCCCGTATGAACAGGTCAATCGAAATCGTGGAAGTTGGCCCCCGGGACGGGTTGCAGAGCGAGCCCGAGGTGCTTGCTACGCCAACCAAGGTGGAGCTCATCAGGCGCCTGGTGGCCGCAGGTCTCAAGCGCGTCGAGGTCGCGAGTTTCGTCAATCCCAAGAAGGTGCCGCAGATGGCGGACGCGGAGCAGGTGCTGGCGGCGCTGCCCGTGAACCCCAGCGTGCGTTACATCGGGCTGGTGCTCAATCGCAAGGGCTTCGATCGGGCGAGCGCGGCAGGCTGCCGGGAAATCAGCATGGCGCTTGCCGTCAGCGACACTTTTAATCGCCGCAACCAGGGCGCGGGCACGGACGAGTCGATTGCTGCATGGCTCGACATCGCGCAGGCCGCGCACACGGCCGGCATCGCGCCGCAGATCACGTTGTCGACGGCGTTCGGTTGCCCGTTCGAAGGCGAAGTGCCTCCGCAGCGCGTCGTAGAAGTAGCCCAGCGCGTGGCTGCAGGGCGCCCGATCGAGCTCGCGCTCGCCGATACGATCGGCGTCGGTGTGCCCGCACAAGTGACGGACCTGATCGGGCGCGTGCGTGCGGTGCTCCCAGGGCTCAAGCTCCGCTGCCACTTTCACAATACGCGCAACACTGGGCTCGCAAATGCCTATGCGGCGGTCCAGGCGGACGTGCAGGTGCTCGATGCCAGCGTAGGCGGTATCGGTGGTTGCCCGTTCGCCCCCGGAGCCACCGGCAACATTCCGACGGAGGACCTGATTTACATGCTGCATCGATCGGGATTCGACACCGGCGTCGAGCTCGAGCGGCTCATCGAAGCAGGAAAATGGCTGCAGGAGCAGCTCGGGCGGCCAGTTCCGGGATTGCTGGTCAAAGCCGGCACGTTCCCGCGACCAAGCCCGGCGTCCGCCCATTGAGGCGCGCCAGGGCGCTGTAGCGGGCAGCTCGCCAGTCGCGGGCGTTGGGAGAGAGCTACTGGAAATTCTGCGCCTGTGTCCCCAGATGGCGGAATCTGTCTCTCAAGCGGAGTTGGCATGAACTCACCTGTCACGATGAAAGCGGATCCGGCCGAGTCGGTGCGCACCGTCGAGGGCGTTGTGCGTGGCCAGCCCGCCAGCGATGGCGCGGGCGTGAAACTCATGCGCGTGATCGGCTCACCGGCGTTGCCTGATCTCGATCCGTTCCTGCTGCTGGACGAGTTCCGCTCCGATCACGCAGGCGATTACCTCGCGGGCTTTCCCGACCACCCGCACCGCGGCTTCGAGACGGTCACGTACATGCTGGCCGGGCGCATGCGCCACGGCGACAACCAGGGCAACACGGGTCTGCTCGGCCCCGGCAGCGTGCAGTGGATGACCGCCGGTCGCGGTATCGTGCATTCCGAGATGCCCGAGCAGGAAGACGGCCTGATGTGGGGCTTTCAGCTGTGGGTGAATCTCCCGGCGCGCGAGAAACTCACCGCACCGCGTTATCAGGACATCGCACCCGCACTGATTCCGGAGGTCACTCTCCAGTCCGGCGGTGTCGCGCGGGTGATCGCCGGCGAGTTTAACGGCACGAGAGGCCCGGTGCAGGCCGGCGCCACGCAGCCCCTGTATCTCGACGTGAAGCTCAAGCCGGGCGAGGCCTTCAACACGCTGTTGCCGGAGGCCCACAACGCCTTCGTGTATGTCTATGACGGTGCAATCTCCACAGGAAAGGGGGAGAAGGCTCGCGTGCTCAAGCGCGGCGACCTGGGTGTGCTCAGCGCCGGGCTGATTTTCGCTGCGCGTGCGCAAGACGGCAACGCGCAGTTTCTCGTGGTCGCCGGCCATCCGCTGCGCGAACCCGTGGCGCGGTACGGACCATTCGTAATGAATACCCAGGCGGAAATCCACCAGGCACTGATCGATTATCAGTCCGGCCGGCTCTGACACTGCTGGCGTGGCGCGTTCACGCGAAGAAGAAGCGCGCCGTGTAAGTTCTGCAAACATTCTTGCACGGCGCGCGGCATAGCTCCCGCAACAATCTGAACGCTGGTGCGCGTTGTCGCCGTACCCCGGTGCGCGTGAGTGTCCCGCCCTCTAGTCGATTTGACTTCTTTCGTAGCGCCGTCACTCTTCGGCGACAAGCGAGTGCGTCAGCGAGCCGCACCTGAACGCGCACCTGACAAATTCACAAGGTTGAGCGCACTGGCACAGTGCTTGCTGCTCTTGTTAGCGTTATCAGCGGGAATGGGAACTTTCCCATATCGCACAAGTTCAATGGAGAGGCAGCTAAGGAGAGCGGGGGCCGGCTGTGGGAAGAGTCAGGGCTGAAGGGAACCGAATATCCCACCGTGCGGGCGGATCGCGCCGCCTGGCACAGGCCGCGCGCCACTGGACGGGAGCCGGCGTGGGAGAGCAGCCGGCTTTCGCGCTGATCCGACAACTCCTGAATCCCGTCATCATCGTGCTGATGCTGCTCATGAGTACGCTCGTGCACGACCATGCCTTCGATGGACCGTATCGTGTGCTGGCGGTGCTTGCCTTCATCGTGGGCGTCGAGGTGCTGGGCCGACCCAGGCTGGAATCTCTCGACAGTGCACCACGGTTGTTCCGCGACCTGCGGCGCGTAGTCTTCCAGTGGTCATGCGCGGTAGCGCTGCTGCTGTTCCTTGGCTTCGTGCTCAAGGTCTCTGGTCTGTTCTCCCGCAAGATCATGCTGACCTGGTTCCTGGCGACACCAGCCGCATTGCTCGGGGCGCAACTGACGGCGAGATGGGCGATGACCTGGCTCGTCGAGCACGGTGCGGTCGCACGCAAACAGGTCATTGTGGGGGCCAATGAGCTCGCCTATGAGCTGGCGCGGCGGCTCGTCGAGGATCCATGCGAAGGCGCGGTACTCGGCTTCTTCGATGATCGGCGGCTGGAGCGCCTGCCGGGAGTGAGCGCAGATCGGCTGCTGGGCCGCTTTGCCGACCTGGCCGCCTACGTGCGTCGGCACGGCGTTCAAGTGATCTATATCTGCCTGCCGATCAGCGCGCAGCCTCGCATTCGCGCCTTGCTCCAGGATCTGCGTGACACCACGGCATCGATCTATTTTGTGCCGGACGTTTTCGCGTTTGACCTGATCCAGGCCCGTTTCGGGCAGGTGAAGGGTGTGCCAGTGATGGCGATCTGCGAAAGCCCGTTCTGTGGGTTGAACGGCGTGCTCAAGCGCGGCAGCGACATCCTGCTGGCAATTGTCGGCTTGCTGCTAGCGGCACCGCTGATGGTTGCGGTCGCCATTGCCGTAAAGCGCTCTTCACCCGGCCCGATCCTGTTCCGTCAACGCCGCTACGGGCTCCAGGGCGAGGAATTCGTCGTCTACAAGTTCCGCACCATGAAAGTGTGCGAAGACGGCGGCGAGGTTCGGCAGGCGCGCCAGGACGACCCGCGTGCTACCGCAGTGGGGCGACTCCTGCGCCGCACCTCGCTCGACGAGCTGCCGCAGCTATACAACGTACTGGAGGGAACGATGAGCCTCGTAGGGCCGCGACCGCACGCAGTGGCGCACAACGAGCACTATCGCAAGCTCGTCAGCGGCTACATGTTACGTCACAAAGTGCGGCCGGGGATCACGGGCTGGGCACAGGTGAACGGCCTGCGTGGCGAAACAGCGAACCTGGAGAAGATGCGCCTGCGGGTGCAGTTCGACCTCGACTACCTGCGCCATTGGTCTCTTGCCCTGGATCTTTACATTCTGTTGAGAACGGCATTCATCGTGCTGCGCGATCGCAATGCCTACTGAGGAGCAGGCTGCGACGATGCGGCTTATAAGATCGAGCAAGCCTCATGTCATGAGGAGCTTGCTGAGGTGCCAGCGTGCCCACTAATCTTTCCGCGCATGACCGATCCCAAACGCGACGGCAGTCTGAACTACCTGATCCAGGACCTCGCACGCCTCATGGCGCAGCGCTTCGAGGAACGCGCTCGCCGCCTCGGCCTGACTCGCGCCCAATGGGCTCTGATCGCCGCCTTGTTCCGGCGCGAGGGCTCCAGTCAGGACGACTTGGCAGAACATCTGGAGATCACGCCGATCGCCTTGGGGAAGCTGGTCGAGCGAATGGAGAAGGCGGGATGGGTCGAGAAGCGCGGCGAGCCGGCCGACCGGCGGGCGTACCGGCTCTATCTGACCGAGCGCTCCCATCGCGTGCGCCCGCAACTGCGTGCGCTGACAGATCACCTCCAGGCTCATGCCTTGCGGGCGCTCGATGCACATGAACAGGAGCGATTCATTGCGCAGTTGCGCCTGGTGCGCGAGACCCTCGCTGTTGACCTGATCCGTTTGCCGTCCTCGCGTGCCCGAAAGGGCCCACGCTTGAATCGCCTCTCACCCGTAGGCAGATCCCGTTCCCGTCGGCCGTGAGTCCACGGCTGCGCGGCATCACCGCCATGCTCCTGTCGGTGGGCTTCTTCGCCGGCATGGATGCGTTGCTCAAACTCATGGCGCAGCACTACCCGCCGCTCGAGGTGAGCGCCTTGCGCGGAGCTGCGTCCCTTCCGTTTGTGCTCGGCGTGACCTGGGCGCGAGGAAGGTTGCGCGAGCTGAAGCCCGTGCGCTGGTCCTTGCATCTGGCGCGGGGCGTGCTCGCGATCATCATGTTGACTTCATTCATCTACGCGCTGCGCCTGCTCCCGATGGCGGACGCCTACGCGCTCTTTCTCGCAGCACCCCTGATCGTCACGGCGCTGTCGATGCCGATGCTGAGAGAGCGGGTCGATTGGCGCCGGTGGGTGGCCGTTGCCGTCGGCCTTTGCGGCACGCTGGCGCTGCTGCGCCCCAGCGCCACAAGCCTGGCTACGGTCGGGGCCCTTGCGGCCGTGGCCTCAGCCGCCTGCTACGCCTTGAGTGCGATCACGATTCGGGTCCTGACCCGGACCGACACGACGGCCAGCATGGTTTTCTGGTTCATGTCGATGCTGACGGTTTTCGCGGGCCTGCTGGCTGCCCCAAATTGGGTGCCTCTGCGCAGCGACCACTGGTCCTTGTTGGTCGGCATCGGCGTGCTGGGTGCCCTCGGACAGCATTTTGTCACCGAAGCGTTTCGCCACGCTCCGGCTGCGACGATCGCGCCCTTCGAATACACGGCACTCCTGTGGGCGGTGGCAATCGACTGGATTTTCTGGGCACATGCGCCGAGCACGCACATGCTGGCGGGCGCCGCCATCATCATCGCCAGCGGGCTCTATCTCATTCACCGCGAACGCCAGGAGCATCGCGCCGCGGCCACGGCCGAGTGCAACGTTCCGCCGTAGGTGTTGCGCCGCCCATTCAACACGCGAGGCCCCGAGCCGCGCGATTCGGCATAATGGCCGCCCCCATGAGCCCGCCTGACCGACGGGCAATCATTCAGCACGGCGAGGAGCGACGCACATGACGATCAAGGTTGGCGACAAGATGCCCTCCGGCACTTTCAAGACCATGACCAAGGACGGCCCGCAGAATCTGACGACGGACCAGCTGTTCAAGGGCAAACGCGTGGTGTTGTTCTCGGTACCTGGCGCGTTCACCCCGACCTGTGACGCGAAGCATCTGCCGGGGTTCGTGGAGCAGGCGGCGAAGATCAAGGGCAAGGGCGTGGATACGATCGCCTGCATGGCCGTGAACGATGTCTTCGTGATGAACGCCTGGGGCAAGCACGGCAACGTCGGCGATCGCGTCCTGATGCTTGCTGACGGCAACGGTGAGTACGCCAAGGCGCTGGGCCTGGAGATGGATGCGAGCGGTTACGGCATGGGCCTGCGCGGCAAGCGCTTCGCCGTCGTCGTGAAAGACGGTGTCGTTACGCACCTCAACATCGAAGCGCCGGGCGAGTTCAAGGTCTCGAGCGCCGAGCACGTGCTGGGTCAGCTCTGAGCTCACACGGGGCTGCTCTTCGATGGCGGGGTGGCGGGTTTTCGCCTGGGCGAGATTCTGGCCTGGGGCCGGTTCCTGTACGTCGATGATCTTGTCACTGATAGCGACGAAAGATCAAAAGGTTACGGCGAGAAGTTGATGACTTGGTTGCTCCAGTACGCACGCTCCCAGGGCTGCGAGGAATTGCACCTCGACTCGGGCGTACAGCGCTTTGGGTCGCACCGCTTCTATCTGGGTCTACGAATGAAGATCTCCAGCCACCACTTCGCTATCGACCTGCGCCCAACCGTCACGACCGGGTGAAAACCCCCGCGGCGAAGTAGCCGCGCCTTAACTTAATCGGCGCTCACCTGTTGAGTTTGGTTGAACTCTGTTGCATATTCCATTGCGTGACAAAGGCAAACCCGTCGAAAGGCGGGGACGCAAAGCCACCGGTCTTCAGGGAGTTTCCCAATGACAGCGGGGTTGCCACGATCAGGCCACTCAAGTTCCGCGCCATTCCGGCGCCGGCTCGAGTCGCATCAGGCAACTTCCGTTCGGACAAGCGCTGAGTCGGTTGCGACCGATTTCACAGCATGTCGTAACTCATGGGACCACCCTTCAGGCCGCGAATCAGGGAAAACGGGCTGAGACATTCGGGGGTGTGAGATGAGCGAGCGGGTGGGGGCATACGCACGCGTTGCAGAAAGCGCTCCGGCCGAAGGCGGCCAGGGCCAGGCAACGCTTTACATCATCAATCTGCTGTCGTCGACTACGCCGATGGCGCTCGAGGTGCCTTACGCGCCCGAGTTGGAAGGGTTCGCCGTGTTTCGTTCGCGCCGCGTCGAAGACGGGCGTGACCGTTTCCGGTTGCATCTCGGCTACTTCGAATCAATACAGGAGGCCGAGCGCGCGCTGACGGTGGTGCGCACGCGCTACCCAGCGGCCTGGGTGGCCCTCGCGCCTAAGGACAGCATGGGATCGCTCGACGACACCAGCGTCGCTCAGTTCCAGCTGGTTCGCCGCCGCCGTACACAGCCCGCCGTCGCTCCCGCGAAGAACCAGTTCGCCCAGCCCGCGGCACCTGCACAGGTGGCGGCGCCCGTACGCCCGGTAAGGGCGGCCCCCCTCAGGGCAACTCTGGTTGCTCCGGCGCAGTCCCGCTCGGCAGCGCCGTCCCAGGCTGCACAATCGCGGCTCTCGCCCGTTGAGGTTCTGCAGCTGCTGGAATCGGCACCCCGGGCAGCCAGGACGGTGGCGCCAGCCGCGCTACACGAGGCGAGGGCGCCCAACGCCCCTAATGCACCACCCGTTTCCGTGGCCTCGCCGCAGAAGTTCGCAGTGCAGCTGATCTGGTCGACCGCTACTGTCGACGCAGCACGCGTACCGCAGCTCGCGATTTTCGACGCCTATACCCTGTACAGCGTGCAGGTCGAGCGCGCCGGGCGTCGCTGGCACGGCCTGAGACTTGGTTTCTTCAGCGACCCCGTGTCTGCGCGGCAGGTAGCGCTGTACGCGCGTTCGGACTTCTCGGCCGCGGCCGTCGTCCCGGTGAGCGAGCGCGAGTGCGCGAAGGCGAGTGAGGTTGCGCTGGCGCACAACCAGCGTGCCAGCCACCGGGCAGCGCCGAGGACGGATCAGGACACGATCGAGCTCAAGGAGGATGACACCCCACGGACGCGATCCGCACCCCTGCAGGAGTCGCTACTAGCGCAAAGTCTGCCGGTAATGCCGGCATCCGCCGAACCCGTCAGAACGAACAGTGTCGCTGCGAAGCCGAGCAAGCCGATACAGGTTGCACCTACGCAACGGCAGAGCACGCTGAAGCGCGCCAACAGGAGCATGGACGACTTGCTTGAAGAGCTGGGAGCTGGCGCCCTCGACATAGATCCGGGCGCAAGCCACGACGAGCTCGGCGACAGCGGTGTGCGCCACCTATCCGTGTCGATCGTGCGTCGCAAGTCGCCACTCGCGCGTCTGCTGCCCAAGGTCGGTCGCCGGCGGCCGGCGTAGCTACCAGCGCCTTTTCTGCTGCTTGAGAAAAGGGTCGAGCTGCTGCTGGTGCGGCGGATCGAGCGGGTGGCGACGCAACAGGTCCCGCGCCTCCGATTTTCGCTAGCTGCCGCCCAGGAAGCTGCTCCACTGGCGCGCCCGCTCGGCGAGCGTCGCCGGCAACGCCACCACCGAGCGCTCGGCGATTCGGCGGGCTGCCTTGCTCACCCACTGGTAACGAACGTCATCCGCGGCTTGAGTCAAGAGCACCGGATGGCCGATCTGCTCCAGTATCTCCTTCACCGAATAGTCGAACGCGGCCAGGCACAACTCACCGTAATGAGCTGGCTGCTTCATGATATCGACCAGCATCGCGTGCAGGCGGTTGGCATCGATCTCGGGGGTGCGGCGGCGCACGGCACTGCAATGCGCCTCGTACCAGGGCCAGCTCAATTCCTGGTCGCGCAAACGCTGCCACAGCGCGATGAAATGCGTACCGTCACGCGCCGGCGCGATGGCGGGGCAGTAACACTTGCGCAGTGCGCGACGCTCGCTCGCACTCAGAATGAAGATTCCATCGAGGATCAGCCGATGGACGCGATCAGGCGCCGTACGTGCCAGCTCTATGGCGAGCGGTGTTGCGGTGAATTCCGCGAAGACATCGACTGCACGTAGCTGCAGCGCATCGAGCAGATCCAGCAACACTAACTTGTAATTGGCTACTTCCGGGTTGGGCACCGGGTCGGAATCACCATTCCCGGGCAGGTCAAGCGCTATTACCGGACGCTCGTTGGCCATCTCCTGCATGAGCGGGCGCAACTGCGCGCTCGAGCCGGGCGCTTCGTGAAGCATGAGGAGGGGGCGCCCGTTGCCCGTGCCCCGGCGCCGCACGTGCACCTGACCGTGGGCAAGATCGAGATACCCGCGTAGCCCCACAGCGGACTGTGCATGCGGCTGGTGGGGTGTCGATCGGGCGCCGCGGGCGCAGTGCTCGCGCAAGATGAGGCGCAGGCGTGCACGCCAGTCGTCGTCATTCCCCGGGATGCGCTCCACGGTCATTCCTGCAGGCAGCCTCTCCGGCAGCGCATCGAGGGCTCGATACAGAAAATCATCTTCGCGGGCCATCACGATGGTGCGGGCCTGGACTTGCGGCACCAGCTGCAAGGCATCGCAATTCTGGATCGCGAGCTGCGCGGTCGCGTAGTGTGACCCGGCGCTGAAATGGTCCAGGGCATGAGCGTGCAGCGACGCTGCATCCGGCAAGTCAGCGTTGAGGCGAGCGCGCTCGCTGCGAGCGAACCAGGGATAGAACCGATGCGTATCGAGAAGGCGCGTCCACTCACGCACGAGATAGCTGCCATCCTCGGTGAGCTCGAATGGTGGCAGGTAGCGTTGCAGAAACTGCGCGTCAGGGGTCTGCAACGGCAGCGAGAGACCATCGAGCACCGCGATGGCGATCTGGTCGGCGTAACTCGTTGCGAGCTGCAGAGCTATCTTCGAGCTGCCGTGGTAGCCGTATACCGCGCAGCGCTCGACGCCGAGTGCCCGCAGCGCCTCCGCAATGCAGGTCGCGAAATGTGTGATCGCCGGAGTGGCGGGTGTCGCAAGTGGTGCTGAATTGCCGCATCCCGGCGGGTCGAGGGCGATGAGAGTGAACTCGTCCGCCAACTTTTCCATCAGCCCGGCATAGATTGCGGACGAGCGAGGTGGATCCGGCAGCAGCAGGACGATCGGTCCCTGCCCGGCCATTCGGTAGTGCAGCTGGCCGCTGCTGATGCCGATATATCCCTTGCGGATGCGAGCGGCTGCCGACAGCTCCACGTGGCGAGACTCCGCGTCGAAGGCTTACCGGGACGTCGGGCTAGGATCCCAGCAGCGTTTCGAGTTCTGGCAATACGGTGAAAAGGTCCCCCACGAGGCCGATGTCTGCGACCTCGAAGATCGGTGCCTCGGCATCCTTGTTGATGGCGACGATGGTACGCGCATCTTTGATGCCGGTCAGATGCTGGATGGCGCCGGAGATGCCGATCGCGATGTAGAGTTCCGGCGCGATGATCTTGCCGGTCTGACCGACCTGCAGATCGTTGGGTGCATAGCCCGCATCCACCGCGGCGCGCGACGCGCCGACAGCGGCGCCGAGCTTGTCGGCGAGCGCATAGAGCAGTTTGAACTTTTCCGCGCTGCCGAAGGCGCGGCCTCCGGAAACGACCCGACGCGCCGACTGCAGGTCCGGGCGATCACTGGCGCCCGACGCCAGCGACACAAACCGCGTGTGCGACGGTAGCTCGATCGAGAGGGGAATGGACTCGATGGCAGCTGAGCCGCCACCCGGTGCCGCTTCGAAGGAAGCGACGCGCACAGTAGCGACGATCGGCACGCCGGGCGCAACTTCCACCGTCAGGATGGCATTGCCCGCATACACGGGCCGCCGGAAGCGCTGCGCGCTTTCGACAGCCATGATGTCACTCACCTGCGGCGCGCGCAGCAGCCCCGCGATCCGGGGCATCAGATCCTTGCCGAAAGTGGTGGAGGGTCCGAAGACATGCGTGAATCCCTTGGCGAGTGCCGCCACCTGGGGCGCCCAGGTCGCCGCGAGGGCGTGTGCATTTGCGGGATTGTCCACGCGCAGCACGTGATTCACTCCGCTCAGCGCGGCGGCCTGCTCGCTCACCGCGCCGCCGTCCGCCGCCAACACCGCGACCGCGATCTGCGGCTCGGGCAGGGCACGGGCGCAGCTCACGCACCGGGCAGTGCTGGGATTGAGCCGCTTGCCGTCATGCTCGGCGACGATCAGTACCTTGGCCATCAGAGCAATCCTTTCTTGCGCAGGGCGGCCACCAGCTCGCTTGCGTCTTTGACCTTGATGCCGCGCTGGCGCTGGGGCGGCGGATCACAACGCGCGACCCGTACCTGCTCCGCGGGTGTGACACCTAGGGCGGCGGGCGCCAGCGTTTCGAGCGGTTTCTTCTTCGCCTTCATGATGTCCGGCAGCTTGACGTAGCGCGGCTCGTTCAACCGCAAATCGGTAGTGAAGACGGCTGGCAGCTCAACTTCGATGGTCTCCAGTCCGGCATCGACCTCCCGCGTCACCGTGGCGCGCCCGTCAGCGAACTCGATTCGCGATGCAAACGTCGCCTGGGGCCGGCCCCAGAGCGCAGCGAGCATCTGGCCCGTCTGGTTGTTGTCGTCGTCGATCGCCTGCTTGCCGAGGATCACGATCTGCGGCTGCTCGCGTTGAACCAACGCGAGCAGGACCTGTGCCGCGCTCAGGGGTTCGATGGCGGTATCCGACTGCACCAGGATCGCCCGATCCGCGCCCATGGCGAGGGCAGTGCGCAACTGCTGCTGGGTGTCCGTCGGGCCGATACTTACCGCCACGATTTCCTGTGCGGCACCATGCTCCTTGATCCGCAGCGCCTCTTCGAGCGCGATCTCATCGAAGGGGTTGATGCTCATCTTGACGCCGTCCGTGATCACGCCGCTGCCGTCGGGCTTGACGCGAATGCGCACGTTGTAGTCGACAACGCGCTTGATGCACACGAGGATTAGGCTCATCGACTCTCACCCAAGACCGCGGGGATGCAATCGTAGTCGAGAGCGCGTCGAAACGCAGCCTTGCGCTGTTGCCAGGCGGTCGTTCAGTCTGCGTCCGCGGCCTTGGTTCACTAACGGGCGACCGGGAATGTATCGATGAGCAGCGGCGGACGTCTCGCGCCGGCCCTGATCGGAAGCGGACTCGTACTTGGCGTCGCGGGACTGCTCGCCTACCTGGCCGACCCTTGGTTCTGGAAACGTCTGATGACCTTTCCGACTGTCGACGCCGTGACGGCCGTCGAGTGGTATCGGCCGCTCGAGGCCGTCGCCGGCGCGACGCGCAATGAAGTGAATACGGCGACCCCGGAGCGCCAAAACGTTGCCCGGACCGCGATCGAACAGGCCGTGGCGTACGGCACGCAGACGAAATCCGTGGCGCTGCTGGTGTGGCATCGGGGCGAGCTTGAGCTCGAGCAGTACTGGCCGGGTTACGGCCCCGACTCGCGCACCGAAAGCGGCGCGATGCACGCGACCGTGCTGGCGCTGCTGTATGGCATCGCCATTGACCAAGGCATCATCCGTTCGCCCGAGGAGCCGGCAGCGACTTACCTGCCGGAGTGGCGCCAGGATGCGCGCGCCAAGATTCGGATCCGCGATCTGCTGCAGATGGCAAGCGGCCTTGAAATCGTTGCGCCGTCGCGTAATCCCTGGAATCGCGCCCTCAGGCTCTTCCTCGGAGGCAACAGCACGGCGCTGGCGCTCGACTCGCTCCCGGTCGCGGAGCCGGCGACGCGCTTCGAGTACAGCGACTTCGATGCCGAGATCCTGGGGATCATCCTGCAGCGCGCCTCGGGCAAGCGCTATGCGCGCTTTCTCGCGCAGCAGCTCTGGACGCCGCTGGGGGCGGGGCCCGCGGGCGTGTGGCTCGACCATGGCAACGGCATGGCACGCACGTTCTGCGGGCTGCAGGCGACGGCACGCGGCTGGCTCGAAGTGGGCCTGCTGATTCTCAACGAGGGTCGCAGCGACACCGGGCAGATCGTGCCTGCAGCCTGGATCAAGCAGATGCTGACACCCTCGTCCGCCAATCGGAACTTCGGGCTGCAGATCTGGCTCGGCAACGCTCCCGGAGGCGAGCGCGAGTACAACAGTGCGACTCGCGTACGTGTGCGGCAGTCCGAGCCCTTTCTCGCGCCCGATGTCGTGTATCTCGACGACGGGGGTGGCCAACGCGTCTATGTCATTCCGTCGCAGCAACTGGTGATCGTGCGTACCGGTGCGCGTCGCACGGACTGGGATGATGCGAGGCTGCCCAACGCCATCCTGCGCGGGGTATCCTGAAGGCGATGTTGAGTTATTCGCTGCGCAGGCTTTTGGGCGCCATTCCGACGCTGCTCGTCATCATCACACTGACGTTCTTCGTCATGCGGATTGCGCCCGGTGGACCGTTCGACCAGGAGCAGACGCTCCCGCCACAGATTCGCGCCAACCTGCAGGCCGCGTACGGGCTCGATCAGCCCGTGCATGTTCAGTATCTGCGGTACCTGCAAGGGCTCGTGCGGGGTGACTTCGGACCCTCCTTCCGCTACCGCGACTTCACTGTCACGGAGCTGATAGCTCAGGGGCTCCCGGTCAGCCTGACGCTCGGCATAGCGGCGCTGGCGCTCGCGCTTGCGGTTGGCGTGCCGCTCGGTACGGTCGCGGCGCTGCGCCACAACCAGCCCCTCGATCACGCGTTGATGCTCCTGGCGATCGTCGGCATCGCGCTGCCGAGCCTGGTGGTTGCGCCCCTGCTCGCGCTCCTGTTCGGAATCAAGCTGCACTGGCTGCCGGTGGGCGGTTGGGAGCCCGGATCGCTGCGTACTCTGGTGCTGCCGGTCGTGGCGCTGTCGCTGCCGCTGATCGCGTTCGTCTCGCGGCTCATGCGGGCGAGTCTGCTCGAGATCCTGAGCAGCGGCTTCATCCGTACGGCGCGCGCCAAGGGCATGCCGGAGCGCATCGTGATCGTGCGCCACGCGCTGCGACCCGCGCTGCTGCCGGTCGTGAGTTACCTGGGTCCGGCCACCGCCGTGGTGCTGACTGGATCACTCGTGGTCGAAACACTCTTCAATATACCGGGCATGGGCAGGTACCTCGTACAAGGGGCCCTGAACCGCGACTACATGTTGGTGATGGGCATGGTGATCGTGTACGCGGCGCTGACGCTGCTGATGAATCTGGTAGTGGACCTGATCTACGGGGCCCTCGATCCGCGCATCCGCCATGACTGAGCCAGGGTTCTGGCGCGATGCCGGTCGGCGCCTGCGCGACAACCGCGCCGCCACAGTCAGCGCCATCGTGCTCCTGATCATTGCGGCTGCCGCGCTGTTCGGGCCCTGGCTCAGCCCGTATCGGTACGATGAGCTCGACTGGCGCGCCCTCGCCAGCGCGCCGACGCTCGGGCATGCCCATTGGCTCGGAACCGACCGCCTGGGGCGGGATCTGCTGGTTCGCACGCTGTACGGCACGCGTACATCGCTACTGATCGCCTTGCTCGCAAGCGCCGTGAGTCTGGTGATCGGTGTCACGTGGGGTACCGTCGCCGGCTACGCGGGCGGTCGCCTCGACGGGGCGATGATGCGCTTCGTCGACATCCTGTATTCGCTGCCTTACATCTTCTTCGTGATCATTCTGACCGTCGTCTTCGGGCGCAATATCGTTCTCCTGTTCGTCGCAATCGGCGCCGTGGGGTGGCTGACGATGGCGCGCATCGTCCGCGGTCAGACCCTGAGCCTGAAGCGGCGGGAATTCATCGAGGCGGCGGTGGCCCTGGGGGTTCCACCACGGCGCATTATCACGCGCCACATCGTGCCGAACGTCGCCGGGGCCGTAATCGTCTACACGACGCTGCTGATCCCGCAGATGATCCTGTTCGAGAGTTTCCTGAGCTTTCTAGGGCTCGGCGTGCAGGAGCCGCTCGCGAGCCTCGGCAGTCTCATTGCCGAGGGCGCAACCGAAATGGAATCCGCGCCCTGGATCCTGATCGTCCCGGCGACACTGCTGGTGCTGCTCCTGACCTGTCTGAATTTCATCGGCGATGGCCTGCGCGATGCGCTCGATCCGGGGACAGTCGCATGAGCGCACTACTCAAAATCCGGGGCCTGCACGTCGATTTCCACACACCTGAGGGCACGGTGCGAGCCGTCGATGGCGTCGACCTCGACATCGAGGCTGGCGAATGCGTGGCCATCGTCGGGGAGTCCGGCAGCGGCAAGAGCCAGCTGTTCCATGCCGTGATGGGCGTGCTCGCAGCGAGGGGGCGAGCTAGAGGGAGTGCGCGCTTGCGCGGCACGGAGCTCATCGGCTGTTCCCGCAGCGAGCTCAACCGGATCCGCGGCGCCGAGCTCGCGATGATCTTCCAGGATCCGATGACGTCGCTGACTCCACACCTGAGCCTTGGGAAACAGATCGGCGAAGTCCTGGTACGACACCGCGGGTGGCGCAAGGGCGCGGCTCGCGGGCGTGCGCTCGAGCTGCTCGAGCGCGTACACATCGGCGATGCCGCGCAACGCCTCCTTCAATACCCGCACGAGCTCTCGGGCGGCATGCGCCAGCGGGCGATGATCGCCATGGCGCTCGCCGGCGAGCCTGCAGTGCTCATTGCGGACGAGCCAACCACCGCACTCGATGTCACGATCCAGGCGCAACTTCTCGATCTGTTCCGCGAACTGCGTCGGACCACCCGGATGGCGCTGGTGCTGATCACGCACGATCTGGGAGCCGTCGCAGGACTAGCAGATCGCGTTGCCGTGATGTACGCGGGGCGCATCGTCGAGCAGGCGGGTGTCGATGAGCTGTTCGCACGACCGCGTCATCCCTACACGGAAGGCCTGTTGAGGGCCGCGCCGCGACTCGATGCCCCCGCGGACCGGGAGCTGGCGGCCATACCGGGTCAGCCGCCGATGCACCGGGGGAATGCGCGTGGGTGCGCATTCGTGAGTCGCTGTGCTGCTGCGCTGGCGCGCTGTGCGACCGAGGACCCCCCGCTCGAATTTTCCGCAGAAGGCCGGCGCGCCGTGGCCTGCCACAACCCGCGTGCGGAGGTTCGTCCGGCTTGAATCTTCCCTCCGTACACGCTGCCGACGCCTCACTGCTGCGAGTGGAGCACTTGCGCGTCGTATATCCCGTGCGACGCGGCCCGTGGCGCCCTGCCATCGACCTCGTCGCGCTCGATGACGTCAGCTTCGAGCTGCGCGCGGGTGAGACGCTCGGCATCGTCGGCGAGTCCGGCTGTGGCAAGTCGACCCTCGCGCGCGCCGTCCTGCAGCTAGTAACGCCGGGCGCCGGCCGCATCAGCTGGCTCGGACGCCCGCTGGAAGAGCGCTCACGCGAGGAGTTGCGCGCGCTGCGGGCCGGGATGCAAATCGTGTTCCAGGACCCGCTCGCCAGCCTCGATCCACGCATGACGGTACTCGAGCTCGTGTCCGAGCCCTTGCGCGAATTCCGTCCGGAGCTGACACGTGAAGCGCGTGCAGACGCAGTGAGGCGGATGCTGGAACGCGTCGGTCTCACCGGCGAGCTGCTGCGGCGTTATCCGCACGAGTTCAGTGGTGGGCAGTGCCAGCGCATTGGCATCGCGCGCGCGCTGATTCTCGAGCCGCAGCTGCTCGTATGTGACGAGCCGGTGAGTGCGCTCGACGTCTCGGTCCAGGCGCAAATCGTGAACCTGCTGCAGCGGCTACAGCGCGAGCTCAGGCTGAGCATGCTGTTCATCAGCCACAACCTCGCGCTGGTGCGCCACCTCAGCCAGCGCGTGCTGGTCCTGTACCTCGGGCGCGTGATGGAGCTTGCCGGGAGGGAGGAGCTCTTTGGCAGCTCCCGTCACCCCTACACGCAGGCGTTGCTCGGTTCGATTCCGATTCCGGACCCCAGGCTTGCACGCGAGCGTCCCGCGGCACTCGTCGCCGGCGAGGTTCCGTCGCCGCTCCATCCGCCGTCGGGATGCGTGTTCCGCACGCGCTGCGCGTGGGCGCAGGCCGGCTGCGCGAGCGCGGTGCCGGCGCTAGAGGACGTCGCGAACGAGCACCGCGTGGCCTGCTGGCGCTGGCGGGAAATGGCGACGACCGATCGCGGCGTACTGAAATGACGGTACACTGCAGCCTCTGACCTACAAACGGATCCACCGATTATGCCGCAGCGTCGCAGCATCATTCCTAGCGAAGGCTTGAGCACCGTCCGCTACGAGATCCGGGGCCGGCTCGCACGCCGTGCTCTGGAGATGGAGCGGCTCGGCTACGAGATCATCTCGCTCAACATCGGCAATCCCGGCGCATTCGGTTTTCGCACGCCCGAGACCATGCGTCTGGCGATGATCGAGAACCTCAAGGCCAGCGAGGGCTACTGTCACCAAAAAGGAATCTTCCCGGCGCGCGAAGCCGTGGTGATGCAGCAGCAGCAACGGGGTGTGCGCGGAGTCAGCGCCGAGGAGGTATTCATCGGCAATGGCGTCAGCGAGCTCATCGACCTGACATTGCGCGCACTGCTGAATCCCGGCGATGAAGTGCTGGTGCCGAGCCCGGACTATCCGCTATGGACCGCGGCGGTCAACCTGAATCGCGGCAAGGCGGTGCATTACGACTGCAGGCCGGAACGGGCGTTTCTGCCGGATCCGGAACAGATCGAGCGACTCATCACGCGGCGCACGCGTGCGATCGTCGTCATCAATCCGAACAACCCGACCGGTGCCGTGTACCCGCGCGCGCTGCTCGAGACGATCGCGCGCCTGGCGGAACAGCACCACCTGGTGGTGTTCAGCGACGAGATCTACGACCAGATGATTTACGACGGCACCGAATTCGTGCCGATGGCGACCCTCGTGCGCCACACGCTGTGCGCGACCTTGAGCGGCCTGTCGAAGGTTTATCGCGCCTGCGGCTATCGCGTCGGCTGGGTGGCGTTCTCCGGTGAGCTGGAACATGCGGGCGATTACCTGGCAGGGCTCGAGCTGCTCGCATCGCTGCGACTTTGCAGCAGCGTTCCCGCTCAGTGGGCGGTGCAAACTGCGCTCGGCGGTCATCAGAGCATCCGAGAGCTGACGGCTCCAGGCGGCCGGCTGTATGAATCCCGCCGTGCGATTCTTGAAGCCGTCGCGCGCAGCAGGTACCTCGAACTCGCACCACCAAGCGGGGCGATGTACGCGTTCGTGGGCGTGCGCCCCGACTTGCTGCCGGATTTCGACGATCAGGCGTTCGCCATGGACCTGCTGGAGCAAAAGCACGTGCTGATCGCACCGGGCGTGAGCTTCAACGTCGCTTACCGCAACCACTTCCGCATCACCAACCTGCCGGAGCAGGCGGTACTGCGTACAGTGTTTCAGCGTATTGAAGAACTCCTCGAGACTTACGCTGACCGCGCTGCGGCCGCGCGACGGCCAGACCTCAAGGTCGTACCGGATTCCAAGGCCAAATAAATCACTTCAGCATAGTCTTGTATCTGTTTGTTATAGCTTGATTTGTCATCACGGTTGCCGGCAACTCTGACGCACGCTCTCGAGCGTGGAGCGACCGTTCTCACGGCGAGCGCCGAGCAGGCGCGCGCCATTCATTCGGGCTGGGGCGCGATCCAGCGTCGTCATGGCCGCGTTAGCTGGCCGACGCCGAACGTCCTGTCCGTGCACGCCTGGGTGATACGAAGCTGGTCGCAAATCGCTGCGGCCGACGACAGCGGCGAGATCCCCCACGTTCTTTCGCCGACCCAGGACCAGGCGCTGTGGGAACGCGTCGTGCTCTCCAGTGCCGAGGCGCAGGATTTCCTGCAGCCGTTCGGTGCGGCGCGCGCGGTGCGGCGTGCGTGGCAGCGCGTGCACGATTGGGCGATCGCACTGCCGAGGCCGCGCGAGGGCGGGAGCGATGAGAGCGTAGCGTTTGCACGTTGGGCCCAGGATTACGGCGAGCGGCTCGAGAAGCAGCGCTGGCTCGACGAGGCGCGTGCGATCTGGCGCCTTCCGACGGGCAGCGCCTCGCAGGCAACAGATATCGTGTTTGCCGGGTTTGACGCGCCGACGCCGGCGCAGCGGCGGCTGGGCGAACGACTCGCCGCACGCGGCGCGCAGGTCGCTTGGGCATCACCGGCGGCGGAGCGTGCGGACGCAGTGCGCGTCGGTCTGCCGGATCCAAGGTCGGAAGTCGAGAGTGCCGCGCAGTGGGCGCTCGGGCGGCTGCGTGCGCGCCCCGAGGCGCGGCTGCTCATTGTCGTTCCCGATCTTGCACAGAGGCGCGAGGAAGTGGCGCGCCTGTTTTCCGCGGTGCTGATGCCGGCCGCGAGCCTGATCGAAACACCGTTGCAGGCGGCCCCGTTCGCCATTGAAGGCGGTACGGCGCTCAAGGAACATCCACTCATTGCCCCGGCCCTCACCGCACTCGAGCTCGCGAGCGGCGACGTGCCCTTCGAAGTCGCGAGCGACTGGCTGCGCAGCCCGTATCTCGGCGGAGGGTTGGAAGCGATCGCGCGCCGTGCACGAGTCGATGTGAGTTGGCGCCGGGTGGCGCAGCCTGAGGTCTCGCTGCGCGAGGTCATCCGTGCTCTGCAGGGAACACCGCGCGCCGCTGATCCCGAGCTCGTGCAGGCACTGCAGCGGTTTGCCGAGATCTTGCGAGGACCGCGCGCGACGCTCTCACATTGGAGCGGCGCATTTGCTGCTGCCTTGCGCGGGCTCGGGTGGCCCGGCACGCGAGCGCTCGATGCCGGGGAGCTCGAAGTGCTGGAGAGTTTCAACGACACACTTGCCGAGCTCTCCACCCTCGATGCAATCGCGGGCCCAGTGCGCCTGGTCGAAGCGATCAGGATGCTCTCGGGTCTCGCGGCCTCGCGCACGCTTCCGGGGGCTGTGCGGGAAGTGCCGATCCTGGTCAGCGGTCGCGTGGCCGATCCGTGTGCGTATTACGATGGTGTCTGGATCGCAGGGCTACACTCCGCCGCGTGGCCCCGGGCACCACGACCCGATCCGTTCATTCCCTATCATCTGCAGCGCGCCGCCGGTCTCACCGAAGCGACCGCGGACGGAGCGCTCGGGCTGGCGCGAGGCATCACGCACAGCCTGCTCAGCAGTGCGCCGCACGTGATTGTAAGCTGGCCGCTGCGTCTCGATGATGCGGACACGGAACCCAGCCCACTGCTTGTCGCGCTGCCGGAGGTCCGCGCTCCCGACCTCGTGGCGGCACCGACAATGAGCTACCTGCAGCGGGTGTTCCGCAGCGGTGCACTTGAAACCCTGTCCGATGAGCAGGCGCCGGCAGTTCGCGTGCCCGCGCAGTTGCGCGGCGGCGCGAAGACTCTACAACTGCAGTCGCAGTGCCCGTTTCGCGCCTTCGCTCAGCGCCGCCTGCACGCAGAGCCCCTCGAACGACCGCTGCCCGGCATCGATCCGCGGACGCGCGGCATCTTCATCCACCGCGCACTCGAAGGTCTGTGGACCTCGCTGGGCAACCGTGAGGCACTGCTGCGGCAGTCCGCCGATGAGCGACGCGCACTCATAGCCGCAGCCATTGCGCAGGCGCGCACCGCGATCTTCAACCCACCAGGCCGTTGGCCCGCGCAGAGCATCGACCTGGAGTGCCGGCGTCTCGATGGGCTGTTGCAGCGCTGGCTCGAGCTCGAAAGCACGCGCGCACCGTTTGAAATCGTCGCGCTGGAACAGAAGCTGCAATGGGTCCAGGCCGGACTCACATTCACGCTGCGCATCGATCGCATCGACCGGCTGGCGGATGGAAGGACTCTGCTGATCGATTACAAGACGGGCGATGCGAAGGCAAGTCGCTGGAGAGGTGAGCGACCCGAAGAGCCGCAGGTTCCACTCTACGCGCTGGCGCTCGACACTCCACCGGCGGCGCTGAGCTTCGGACTTCTCACCGCGGAGGGATGCCGTTTCGAAGGGCTCAGCTCGCCACCGCCCGCGCTGCCGGAGCTGGAGAGCACAGGAGAATGGCCGGCACAAGTAGCGGCATGGCGCGCGGTGTTGGCGCGCCTGGCGGGGGACTTCGCGCGTGGCGATGCCCGCGTCGATCCGTTGCATGCGACTACCTGCAAGCGTTGCCATTTGCATTCGCTTTGTCGGATCGAGGACGTTCGGGCGCAAGCCGGCGAGGCGCGCGCCGATGACTGAGCGCGACATCGACTTCGAGGCGCGCGTAGCGGCGCTCGATCCCGGCCGCTCCTTCCTGATCCAGGCGCCGGCTGGCTCCGGCAAGACCGGGCTGCTGGTGCAACGATATCTGCGCCTGCTCGGCACGGTGGACATCCCCGAGCAGATCGTGGCTATCACGTTTACGCTCAAAGCGGCGGCCGAGATGCGTAGCCGCGTGGTGCAAGCCCTGCGTAATGTCGATGGGCTGCCAGCGGGTGCCAGTGAGTTCGCGCGGCAGACGCACGAGCTCGCGCGGACGGCTCGCGAACGCTCGGACGAACTCGGCTGGAACCTCGCCCTGCACCCGAGCCGCCTGCGCGTCGAAACTATCGATGCCTTCTGCCTCTCGCTCGCGGCGCAGCTGCCACTCCTTGCACGGGCCGGTGCCGAGCTCAACGTGACGGACGAGCCACTGCCTCTGTATGCCGCGGCCGCGCGTCGCACGCTCGGACTCAGCGAAGAAGGCAACCCGGTGGGCGCGTTGCTCCTGACGCTGCTGGCGCATCGCGACAACCAGCTGCTCGAGACCGAGGCGCTCTTGATCGAGATGCTCGGCCGGCGCGAGCAGTGGCTGCCGCACATCGCCGGGATCCGCGGCGAGGAGCTTCGCGTACGTCTCGAGCGCGCGCTGCAGATCGAAATCGAGGCACAGCTGCGGGCGCTCACGGACCTCTGGCCCGAGCAGACGTGGGCTGACACGGTGGAGCTCGCTGCCACGGCCGCGCTGCACGTGCAGACGCGAGCAACGCCGCTTGCGGCCTGGCATCACCGAACCTCTCCGCCCGGTCCGTCCCATGCCGATCTTGAGCTCTGGCGCGGCCTCGCAGGGTTGCTCTTGACCGGCAGCGACACCTGGCGCGTGCAGCTGACGGCGAATCGTGGATATCCAACGCCCGCTGCGCGCGCGGCAGGGCGCGACCTGATTGCCGTCCTGAGCCGGGTCCCACGGCTGTGCGACCAACTGGCGCGGGTCCGCAGGCTGCCCCCGCCACACTTCAGCACTGCGCAGTGGCAAGTGGCGCAGGCGCTGTTCGAGCTGTTGCTGACTGCAGCGGCGCAGCTCGAGGTGGTGTTTCGCGAAGCTGGCACCGTAGATTTTCCAGCCGTGAACCGCGCCGCCATCAACGCCCTCGGAGCGCCGGATGAGCCCCGTGAGCTCGCCCTTGCGCTCGACTATCGAATCCGCCACCTGCTGGTCGATGAATTCCAGGATACGTCCTCGACGCAGATCCAGTTGCTCGAGGCTCTCACCGCGGGCTGGGTCGATGGCGACGGGCGGACGCTGTTCTGCGTGGGCGATCCGATGCAATCGGTGTACCGCTTCCGCCAGGCGGATGTGGGCCTGTTCCTGCGCACGCGCGACCTCGGCCTCAGCACGATCCGGCCGGCGGTGCTGCAGTTGCAGCGCAATTTCCGCTCGCACGTAGGCCTGATCGACTGGTTCAACGACGTGTTCGCGCGTTTGCTGCCGGACACAGATGACCTCACGCGTGGGGCCGTCAGGCATGTCGCCAGCGCTGTCGGCGGCCAGCGGGAGGGCAGGCCCGCGGTCCATGTCCACTGCAGCTTCAGTCTCGACGAACGCGCCGAAGCTGCCGAGATCGCCGATCTGATCGAGGCGCATTACCAGCCCGGAATGAAGAAGACCATCGGTGTCCTGGTCAGGTATCGGCGGCACGTGACCTACGTCGCCTCGGTGCTGCGCGAGCGCAAGCTGCCCTTTCAGGCGATCGAGCTTGAAACGCTAGAGAGCCAGCCGGTAGTGCGCGATCTGATGGCACTGAGCCGCGCGCTGCTGCATCCGGGCGACCGTACCGCCTGGCTCGCGCTGCTGCGAGCGCCGATGTGCGGGCTCACCCTGGCGGATCTCGAGGCGCTGATCGGCGGCGATGAGCATTCGGCCTGCTGGGAGTTGCTGAACCAGCCACAGCGGCGGCAAGCGCTGTCCCCGGAAGGCGCACGCCGGGCCGGTGCAGTCACCACAGTCTTGGGCCACGCGCTCGACAAGGTCAGGCGCCAGTCGCTGCGCGCCTGCGTCGAGCAGGCGTGGATGAGTCTCGGCGGTCCGGCGACGCTGGGCGAGCCGCGCGCCCTGGACGATGCGGCGGCCTTCTTCATGCGGCTGCAGCAGCTCGAGGCGCGAGGAGGAGTCGAGTCAGGGCCGGGATTCGAGCTGGGGTTTGCGGATCTGTATGCCCGACCCGATCCAAGGGCGGGTCCGCAGATTCAGCTTATGACGATCCACAAGGCCAAAGGGCTGGAATTCGACGTTGTCGTGATTCCGCGTCTGGGCGATGGCCGCCAGCCGCCGAATGAGCCGTTGTTGCGCTGGCTCGAGATTCCACGTGCAGCTGGCGAGCCCGGTCTGTTGCTGGCGCCGATCGGGCAGAAGGGCTCAACAGGCGATCCGCTGTTTGAATATCTCAAACAGCGCGAAAGAGAGCAGGAATCCTTCGAACGCGCGCGACTGCTGTACGTCGCCGTGACGCGCGCTGCCGACGAACTGCACCTGTTCGGCCACGTGAATCCCCGCCGCAGGGGTACCGAAGAGGGGCTTGGCACTCCGGAGGCGAACTCGCTTCTCGCGCTGCTCTGGCCCGTGGTTGCGCAACAGTTTGCGCATGAGTTCGCAGCGCGGCAGTGTGCACGAGGCGAGGACGTCGGCGGCGAGCGATTGCCGGTCGTCATCAGAAGGCTCACCACGAACTGGATCCTGCCGCCTCCACCCCGCGGGGCTCGAGACCGAGCGCGATAGCACGCGCGTATCTCAGCGTGCGGCCAGAGTTCGATTGGGCAAGTGAAACGAGTCGCCGCGTCGGCACGCTGGTGCACCAGGAGCTCGAGCTCTGGTCGCGCAGCGCAGAATTGCCGCCGGCGAATGCAATCCGCTTACGGCGCGGCAACTACGGGCGCAGGCTCGAGACGAGCGGTGTTCCGGCCGAACGGCTCGAAGCCGCCGTCGAGCGGGTGATCGAAGCCCTGGTTCGAACGCGCGAGGACGCGCGCGGCCGTTGGATCTTCAGCGAGAGCCACCACGACGCACGCAGCGAGCTGGGCTTGACCGGCCATGCCGACGGCGTGCTCAGCCGCATCGTCATCGATCGCACCTTTGTCACGGAGGACGGCGAGCGCTGGATCATCGACTTCAAGACCAGTAGCCACGAAGGCGGCGAGCGCGAAGCGTTTCTCGATCGCGAGGTCGAGCGCTATCGGCCACAGCTCGAGCATTACGCGCGTCTGCTCGCTCCCGACCGGGCCTTCGATCTGCACGTCGGTCTGTACTTTCCACTGATCGGTGGCTGGCGCGAATGGACCGCGCGCGCGGGGTCAGTAGGTGCCAGCGAGTGAGAAGGGGCGACGTCCCTGCGCGTCGGGGGCGCCCAGAAATTTCAAGGTATCCGTAACGGCCTGCGAAGCGCCGGCGCGCGGCGCGACCACACCCTCGATCACGTAACTGCGATCCGCAGCGATGGCTACTGTGCCGCTCACCTGCATTGGGCCCTCGAGATCCTTCAACTGACCGACGAGTCTCCCATCAGGTGCCGGTGCCTCGGGGAAAGTCACGGCATAGCTGCCAATGGCGGCGCCTCCCGGAGGAGGCGCCTGCAGGCCGCGCAGCTCGATGGATCCCACGATCCGCGGCGCCGCCCGTGGTGCCAGCTCGAAACTTTGCACCTGAGCGTGAACGACTCCGCCCCAGCCACGGGGCGCGATGCCGGCCGGAAGGCCGGACAGAGGCAGGTGGATGTCGAGGTTGCGTGCCGAGACACGGCCGCCGATCCCGAGCGCGACCCGACCACGTGCCTGTCCGTCGCTACGTAACAGCTCCCCATCGAACGCCAGCCGGCCAATGAAGAGGCTCAGCGGGCGCAGCGTCCAGTGCAATGCGCCGAGAGGCTGGCCATGAACGACGAGCGAGTCCGTGCTGCCGTTCCAGAGGGTGCCGCTGGTCAAGCCCAGCGTGATCGCCGGCGGCAGGACACTCGCGACGATACTGGCCGGCAAGATGGCCAGCAGAGTCAGCAGGAAGGAAATGATGCCCGCGGCAACAAGCGGCAGCGCCTTGCGCACGGTCAGCCTTTGCGCATGATCAGGCTGGCGTTGACGATGCCGGTGCCGGAAGTGCGATCCACGGTGGCGGACTCGATGACGAGTCCCTGGTGCTGCGAGAGATCGGCCAGCCAGGCTACCATCACGTCGAAGGGCGCGGACTCGAGACGCACGCGGATACCGCCGGTGCCGCTGGGTTGCGTATCACGCAACGACGCGGCCAGTCCGGCACTTCGTGCCGTCTGATCGACGATGAGCACCAGGGACTGGCTCGAAGCCTGCGCGGGTCCCGCTGCCCGCAGCTCGCCGGCAACACTGTGCATCCAGGCGAGGTCATTGCGCTTGCGCTCAACCCGTTGCTCAGCGTGGCCGGCCGTGGAGTAGAGCGGCAATACGATCAGGCTCAGGAACAGCAGCGCCACCGCCCCGACGCCGCCCCAGGTCACGAGCCGGCGCTCGCGCTCGGCGAGGCCCGCGCGCCAGGCATTGAAACGCTCCCACAGCTCCTTCATGAGGTGCCGCGCCCCTTGACCTGGATGCGCCCTTCGACACCCGCTTCGCTGGCGTTGGACGACTGCAGTTCTGCCTGCAGCCCTCCATCCGTAACTACACGGCGCAGCCGGTCAAGACTATCGACGTCACTGGCGGCGACGCGCAGGTCGAGCACCGTACCGCGGAAGCTGAAAGCCTCGACCTTGGCGTCCGGAACCTGTAACACCGCGGCCCGGATGACGTTCAGCATATCGAGGAGATTTGCGCTCGGACCGCTGCTCGAGCCGTGCAGCACCATGAGGCGCGCTTCCATGCGCCGTCGCGCGTCGACGGCGTTCTGTTCGCCTGGCATCGCTTCGCGAAACACCTGGACGATCGAATCATCGAGCGCTTTCTCGGTGCTCTTGAGATGCCAGATTTCGACGCCCTTGCCGAGCAGATTCAAGGCGATGAAACATCCGCCGAGGATCGCCGCCACGCGCCAGCTGCGCCACTGATCGCCCAGCTTGGTGTGCGGCGTGTACCCGCCTTGCAGCAGATTGATTGGCGGATCCGTGATCGCCTGCTGCGCGAGCAGCGGCAAGGCCCCGTCGGGGAGCAACTGCACCTTGAGACTCGCCAGGCGCTCACGCAGCGGGTCGATAACTGCCTGGTGGCGCTGCCAGTCGCCTTTCGTGAGATAGAGAACCACGTTGCTGTCAGCCGCAAGCGCAATGAGCTCCAGCGCTTCGCTCAACGGCTCTGCCTCGAGAACCAGCGGCGGCTCGCCGGGGCGGCGCACGTACAGGCGATCGGCTTCGATCATCAGGACGATTTGGCCCGGATTGGTCGGCACTACGGCGCTGTCGGCGTACACGGCATCGGGCGTGATCTGCGCCGCGCGCAGGGCGGTGAGCCATTCGTCGAGGCGATCGCGGCGCAGGGCGGCGACGGGCGTCCCGGGGTGGGCGGCACTTGCCTTGCCGAGCGCGAAGTGCAGGCCCTCGATCTCATCCGCCACGTGCTCCTCGAGTGCGAACGGCACGACCTGCATGAGTCGCGCGCCGCCGCGCACCGGAAGCTCCGGTTGTGCCTGCAGGACCTCGATGCCCGGCACCAGCGCAATGACTCGGCGGCCGATGGCCTGCGGGGCGGCGAGGGTCAGCGGCCCGGACTGCAGGACGCTCAGGCGCGCACCGGCCGCATCGACAATCATCCAGCCTGCCGGGGTGTCCGGCTGCGCGGAAAGGCGAATGACGAGAGTGTCTGCCATGTTGAAAAGCGGCGCTCAGTCAGTGCTGAACGTACGCATCACGGGCCGCACCAGATGCGTCGTTTCATCGCGATGCAACAGACTGTACAGAGTCATCTGCGAGGTGCCAATAGTGACCAGCGCCGTCACGCGGAAGTAAGACGTCGTTTCGCCGATATAGTCCGAGATGCGCTCAAAGTCCTTGCCTTGAATTGATCCTTGCAGATCGCTGACGGTGGGAAAGCAGTGATCGGTTCGCGAACGCGCGAGACTCTGCTCGTCGAGTCCGAACTCGCGCGTGCCCTCGCTCAGTGCATCGATCACGATGCCGGGCGCCGTGCAGAGGTTGATCTTGGTGCCGATCGGCAGCGCGGTGACGTAGGGCTTGAGTTTGCGGTAACGGTCGACCCCGAAATCCGGCAGCGCCAGCAGCTCGCTCACGCTCGTGATCGGCCCGTTGGCAGCGCGGTACGGTGGTGTCTGTGAAGTGTAGACGTTGTCTTCCGCGCCCTCCGGAAACGCCGGCTGCGTGTCGGTATCGAGCCAGTCGGCAAGAATGTCCGCCCATTTCGATTCGAGATCCAGCGCGGTGAGCAGGTTGCGGAACTGGCGCAGGCCTTCCGGGTTTACCGCGCCTTCCGCCGTAATCAGATTGTTGAGGTTGAAGCGCCCCTGCATGTCCTCGACTAAGCCCTCGACCTGTCCGCCCTCCACCGGAATCGGTGGAATGGGCGTCGCCCAACGCTCGGCGAGAAAGTCCTGCTTCGAATTCTCCGCGTCAGTCTTGAGGTAGGAGGCCGCCCAGGCTTCAGCTCCGAGCCCGATGAGGAACGCCTGGTCGAGCGACATGACGGCACCGCTGCGCCGCTGTTCGAGGGCGCTATCGAAGCCGATCTGTGTCGCCAGGATCGTGGCAAGCGCCACGATCAGAACGGCAGTGATCAGCGCGACGCCGCGCTGGCGTTGATGTGGCTGCTCAACCATCGGAGTCAATCGTCCACCTCGATGAGGCGTGTAATTTCGCCGAAGTCCTCGAGCTCGAGCGTGATCTCGACCGCGATCGGCCGCAGGCGTGACACCGTTGCCGGCGCGGCCGTCAGCGGCGGCCACTGCTGCTGCCACTGTTTCTGGTTGTCCATGAAGCGCACCTGCACCGACTTGACCTGATCGATCAGCTCGCGCTTCACGGGTTCATTCGCAAGCGTGGCATCGAGCACGGTGAAGTGCTCACGGCGCAGCTTGTCCTTTTCGAGCACGTAGCTGATTCGCTGCAGCGTGGCGCGCGGCAGGCCGCCCGGATTGGTCCAGCCCGCCCGTGTCAGTGAGAAGAGTGTCTGTCCCTTGCCATCAGCGAGGAGGGCAGGCAGGCGACCGTCACCCAGCACGTCACGCACCGGGCGCGGTGCAAGCTGCTCGAAGTCCTGCGTGAGCAGGCGCATGGTGGTCTGCACCTGCCCGAGGCGCTTCATCGCCGCGCGCGCGATCTCCGCCTGCTTGACCGAGTTGTTGTAGCCACCATAAGCCAGCACACCGATCACGACGAAGATCGAGATTGCGATCAAGAGCTCGATCAGCGTGAACCCGCACAGCGATGGTGTCTTCTTCGTCATCGCGTCTAATCCTGCCCCGGGGTGCCGGCCGGCGGGGTCGGATTCGTCGGAGCGGGCTGCGCGCCCGGATTCTTCTTGGCGGCATTCTGATCGCCCAGCCAGTTTGGTGAGGGTGTGCCGGGCTGCGCCATGGCATCACCGATGAAGCCGACGGCGAAGCCGGGCCAGCTATCCTCAGCCCCACTGTCGAGGCGGGCGCGCGCCTCGAGGCGCACGATGCCCTTCACCGGAGTCGTCAGGGTCTTGAGCTCCCAGCGCCAGTCCTGCCCTGCGTACGTGATCTCGCCCTTCATGTCATCGTCGGCGGGCGGTTGACCGGCGAGGCGGGCTTCGGTGATGCGGTTGAGTGCGATCCACTGCGCGAATGCCTTTTCCCGCAGATAGCTCGAGGCGCGCGCGCTCTGGTTGATGACGCTGAAAAGTGCGGCGAGCCCGAACGCCACGATAGCGAGCGCCACCAGCACTTCGATCAGCGTGAAGCCTCGCGCGCGCATCATTTCGAATCGTCCACTTCTTTGACCTCGATCTCGCCGTTCTGATTAGCGGTGATCGTGGCTTCGTGGTCGCTGTCTTCGCGCTGGAGCTTGAGTTCGAATGCGTTGAGATCGCCGCTCGACTGGATCTGGATCTGGGGCGGCCACGGTTTCTTCGCATCGGCGGGCGGCCGCAGTATCGCCTCGCGCCCGTCGAGCCGCAGACGGAAGCTCAGCCCGGGAGGCAGCTGGCGTTGGCGCAGCAGGTCGTCATCTTCGACGCTCTGCCACTCGTCGCGCCGCGCATCGTAGGCCAGGAATTCGTATTCCTGTTCCTTGAGCCGAAGACCGAAGTCACGCCCTTCCATCTCTGCCTGCTCATGCACCGAGCCGATGAGTCCGACCAGACGGCGCGTCTCGTCGCGGATTTCGGTGTCGCGGCCGAGCGAGTGAACCGAGATGACGGTCACCGAGACCATGATGGCGATGATAAAGACCACCACGAGGATCTCGATGAGCGTGAAACCCAGGGAGGCTCGCGGCTTGCAGCGCCTGCTCATCGCAACTCGGCCCATGTGGAACCGTCAGACAGACTCCCGCAGCGGGCTGTCAGTTGAGATTCCAGTTGCCGATATCGGCGTTGATGCCTTCGCCGCCCGGCTGATTGTCGGCGCCAAGGGTAAAGAGGTCGTATTCGCTAGCGTGGGTGCCGGGGTAGACGTACTGGTAGTCGTACCCCCACGGATCCTTCTTCAGCCCATCGACGTAGCCACCCTGCTTCCAGTTGCGGATGCTCGGGTCCGCCGGCTGCTGCACGAGTGCTTGCAGGCCCTGATCAGTGGTCGGGTACTTGTAGTTGTCGAGACGGAACAGGTTGAGGGCAGTCTCGTAAACGCGGATGTCCTGCCGGGCCTTGGCGATCTGCGCATCGTCGATACGACCCATGATTCGGGGCGCCACGATGGCCGCGAGGATGCCGATGATGACGACGACGACCAGAATTTCGATCAGGGTAAATCCCAGGGCACGACGCGACGCGACCCCCGAAGCGATGATACGCATGCTGATGTCTCGATTGCGCAAGTTGAGCTATAAACAGTCAACGTCACCATAGCACAAAGGGGTTATACCAATTACCGAGCGGCTCACGGCCTGGCGGAAATTCCTGCACCTGGACGGCCGACGGCTGTGGGCATTGCTGTTCATCTGTTTGCTGTTGGCGACAATTGCCAGTACCGGTGACGTGGGTCGATTGCTGCTGCGATATCAGCGTGACGCAATACTCGGAGGTGAATGGTGGCGACTCGTCACGGCCCACGTCGTGCATCTGGGCTGGTCGCACCTGGCGCTGAATCTTCTCGGGCTCGCGCTGATGTGGGCCTTGTTCGCTGCCGACTACACGCCGCGGCACTGGCTCATCATCTTGGCCAGCTCGATCATCGTCATCGACGCGGGATTTCTGCTGCTCAATCCGAATCTGGTGTGGTACGTGGGCGTTTCGGGCGCTTTGCATGGCGTCATGGCCGCGGGCACCGTGGCACACTGGCGCCGACGCGAGCCCGACGCGTGGATTCTTGCGGTGTTTCTAGTGGTGAAGCTCGCCTACGAGCAGGCCGTGGGCGTCATGCCTTACAGCGCGAAGTCGGCTGGCGGTCCCGTCGTGGTCGATGCACATCTTTATGGCGCCATCGGGGCACTCTTCGCGGTTGCGGCGCTGACGCTGCGACGCAAGCCGCTATAATTCGCCGCGCTCACTCATCAGCGGCGGACCATGTCACTCGCAGTCGTCTTCCCCGGCCAGGGGTCCCAATCCGTAGGCATGTTGAGCTCGCTGGCTGCGAGCGAGCCTCTAGTCATTCAGACCTTTGCCGAGGCCTCTGAAGTGCTCGGCTACGACCTGTGGAGGCTGTGTCAGTCCGGGCCCGAAGCAGATTTGAATGCGACGGAACGTACGCAACCGGCGCTGTTGGCGGCCGGCGTCGCCGTGTGGCGCGTCTGGCGGCGCCGTGGCGGTCCGCAGCCTGCGGTGATGTCGGGCCACAGTCTCGGCGAGTTCACCGCCCTCGTGTGCGCTGAGGCGCTCGAGTTTCGCACGGCTGCGGACCTCGTTCGCTTCCGGGGACGCGTGATGCAGGAGGCCGTGCCGGCAGGGCAGGGGGCGATGGTGGTGGTGCTGGGTCTGGAGGACGCCGACGTGGTCGCGGCTTGCGCGGGAGCCGCGCAGGGAGAAGTGGTTGAAGCCGTAAATTTCAACGCACCGGGCCAGGTCGTGATTGCGGGTCACGCGGCGGCAGTACGTCGGGCGATCGAAGCGTGCAAGCAACGAGGCGCAAAACGCGCGCTCGAGCTCCCGGTGAGCGTGCCCTCACACAGCTCGCTGATGCGCCCAGCAGCCGAGAAGCTGCGGGAGCGTCTCGAGAACGTCGAGGTCCGCCGCCCGCAGGTTCCGGAAATCTACACCGTCGATGTACGCAAGCACGGCGAGCCGGACGACATTCGCCAGGCGCTGGTGAAGCAGCTGTTCAGCCCGGTGCGTTGGGCCGATACGGTGCGGCAGATGATCGCCGGGGGCGTGACCCACATCGTGGAATGTGGTCCGGGGAAGGTGCTCACCGGGCTCAACCGCCGCATCGAGCACCGCAAGGAGATCGCGATGTCAGCGCTGGAAGAGAGCACAGCCATCGACGAGGCGATCGCGAGCTGTCGGGGGACATCGAATGCTTGAGGGACAACTGGCCCTGGTCACGGGAGCCTCGCGCGGTATCGGCCGGGCCATCGCCTTGGGGCTCGGCGCGCAGCGCGCCACGGTAATTGGCACGGCAACGACGCCACAGGGCGCCGAAGCAATTGCCGCGGCACTACGTGAGGCCGGTCATAAAGGCAGGGGCGTGGTGCTCAACGTCACCGATGAGGCGAGTATCGAGGCAGTCATCGCCGACATCGAAGGGCACGAAGGCGCGCCAACGATTCTCGTGAACAATGCCGGTATCACGCGCGATGCCCTGCTGCTGCGGATGAAAGCGGAGGACTGGCAGGCGACCCTCGATACCAACCTGTCCTCTGTATTCCGGCTCTCGAAAGCGTGCCTGCGGGGCATGATGAAGCAACGCCGTGGCCGCATCATCAATATCGCCTCCGTGGTAGGCCTGATCGGCAACGCCGGACAGGCAAACTATGCCGCCGCCAAAGCGGGCATCATCGGTTTCAGCAAGTCGCTGGCGCGCGAGGTGGGATCGCGCGGCATCACGGTCAATGTGGTCGCTCCGGGATTCATCGACACCGATATGACGCGAGCACTGAGCGAGGAGCAACGTGCGGCGTTACTGGGCCCTATTGCGCTGGGGCGTCTGGGCTCCGTGGATGACGTGGCGGCGGCGGTGGTGTTCCTCGCTTCGCCACAGGCTGGGTACATCACCGGCGAAACGCTGCACGTCAACGGCGGGATGTACATGCCTTGATGGAGGCCCGGCATTGGTGCGGGATCAGCGGTCAGCGGTGACGCCCAGCGTGAGTTCCGGGAGGTCGTGCCTTCACCTATCCTTTACGCTCGCTAAGGCACAGAACCCACCGATAGGTCAAGAAAAACAACTACTAGGGCAGGATCTGGGTGGCAGCGTGCAGGGGCTTCCCCTAGAATACCGCGCCCATGCGGTCGTAAGGGGCCGCCACGAGTACGACCAAAAGAGGACACCACAGCGATGAGCACTGTCGAACAGCAGGTTAAAGCGATCGTCGCCGAGCAGCTGGGAGTGAAGGAAGAAGAAGTGACCAACGACGCCTCTTTTGTCGATGACCTCGGGGCGGACTCGCTGGACACGGTCGAGCTGGTGATGGCGCTCGAGGAAGAATTCGAGACCGAGATCCCGGACGAGGATGCCGAGAAGATCACGACGGTCCAGCAGGCCATCGACTACATCAACGAACACCGCAGCAAGGCCTGAGTTCCGCGGCCCTAACCTCGGCCACGGAGCGGCCGATCGAACGCGCTGTCTCCTCGATGGACTGCTTCCATAAGGTGTGCCCGTGACGCGACGTCGGGTGGTCGTGACCGGCCTCGGCATTGCCTCGCCCCTGGGCAGCACGGTGGCCGGTGCATGGGAGAACGTTCTCGCCGGGCGCAGCGGCATCGGTCCGATCACGCGCTTCGACGTCAGCGCATTCGCGACGCGTTTTGGCGGCGCGGTCGAGGGGTTCAACGTCGAGGAGTACCTGACGCCCAAAGAGGCGCGCAAGATGGACCCCTTCATGCACTACGGCTACGGCTCTGCAGTGCAGGCGATGAATGACTCCGGTCTGACCATCACCGAGGCCAATGCCGCGCGTGTCGGAGTGATCATGGGTGCGGGAATCGGTGGTCTCGATACGATCGAGGCCACCTCGGCCAAGTACCTGGAAGCGCGCAGCCCGCGCAAGATCTCGCCCTTCTTCATCCCCGGCAGCATCATCAACATGATTTCCGGCCACGTCTCGATCCGCTACGGGTTGCAGGGACCGAATCTCGCCGTCGTTACCGCGTGTACGACTTCCACGCATGCGATCGGACTCGCAGCGCGCACGATCCAGTATGGCGATGCGGATGTCATGGTGGCCGGTGGCGCCGAAATGGCGACAACGCCACTGGGATTGGGCGGTTTCTGTTCCGTGAAGGCGCTGTCCGAGCGCAACGACGATCCCCAGCGCGCCAGCCGGCCGTGGGACCGAGACCGCGATGGGTTCGTGCTGGGCGACGGCGCCGGTGTGCTCATCGTCGAGGCACTTGAGCACGCGCAGGCGCGCGGCGCCAGGATCTACGCGGAGCTCGCCGGCTTTGGCATGAGCGGCGATGCCTATCACATGACGGCGCCGCAGGAGTCCGGTGAAGGTGCGCGGCTCTCCATGATCAATGCCGTGCGCGACGCGGGACTCAATCCGGAGCAGATCGATTACGTGAATGCGCACGCGACGTCGACACCGCTTGGCGACAAGGCCGAGACGCTCGCCATCAAGCGTGCGTTCGGCGACCACGCCTACAAGCTTGCCGTGAGCTCGACCAAGTCGATGACCGGCCACCTGCTGGGCGCCGCGGGCGCGGTCGAAGCGATCTTCTGCGTGCTCGCCATCCGGGACCAGGTCGCACCGCCGACCATCAACTACGAGAATCCGGACCCCGATTGCGACCTGGACTACGTACCGAACAGTTCGCGGCGCATGCGCATCGACGTGGCACTGTCGAACTCGTTCGGCTTCGGCGGCACCAACGGGACGCTGGTGTTCCGCAAGATCGCGTGAGGCGCTGCAGCCCGCGCTGAGCCGTGAAACGGGCCCTCAAAGTTGCCCTCGTCAGCCTCGTCGTCCTGTCGATAGCCGCGTTCGCGGCAGCAAGCTGGATCGGTCACTACCTGCATGCACCGCTGCGCGTCGAACAGCCCGTGGTGTTCACCGTCGCGCCGGGCAGGTCGTTCGCTGCAGTGACTCTTCAGCTGGCGCAACAAGGCGTCCTGCGGCACCCGCAGGTGCTGTCGATGTACGCCCGCATGCGGGGGCAGGCGCAGAAGATTCGCGCCGGCGAATACGAGATTCGCAGCGGCGCTACGCCCGTCGATCTGCTCGCACGCCTGGTGCGCGGCGATGTGCTGCTGCGCGAGGTGACGATCGTCGAAGGATGGACGGTGCGCGACATGTTGCGGGCGCTGGTGAGCAGTCCCTACCTGGAACACACGCTTGAAGGCGTGCCGCCGGCGCAGATCATGCCGCGCCTCGGCGAGCCCGATGTTCACCCGGAAGGCCAGTTCTTCCCCGACACCTATCGCTTTGCCCGCGGCACGAGCGACATCGAGGTCCTGCGCAAGGCGCACGCGGCCATGCGCACCCGGCTTGACTCGGCCTGGACGAGCCGCGCTGCGAGTCTGTCGTTGGCGAGTGCCTATCAGGCGCTCATCCTCGCATCGCTCGTTGAAAAAGAGTCCGCGCTGCCCGCGGAGCGGGCCCGCATTGCCGGGGTGTTCGTGCGGCGGCTGCGAGTCGGAATGCGGCTGCAGTCCGATCCAACCGTGATCTACGGCCTGGGGGAAGGCTACAGCGGTGACATTCGCACGCGCGATCTGCATGCCGACACGCCCTACAACACGTACACGCGAGCGGGTCTGCCCCCGACGCCGATTGCACTTCCGGGTGCCGGTTCACTGCAAGCCGCGACCCACCCAGAAGACAGCGGTGCGTTATTCTTCGTGGCAACCGGTGAGGCCGACGGCAGTCACTATTTCTCGGCGACGCTCGCCGAGCACGATGCGGCCGTGAAACGCTACCTGGCGCGCATCCGCGCCCGCGGCGTAACGCCATGAGCAGGAGCATGCGAGGCAGGTTCATCACGTTGGAGGGGCTGGAAGGCTGCGGGAAGTCCACGCAGATTCCGCTGCTCAAGAACTGGATCGAGGCCCGCGGCATTGCGGTCACAGCTACGCGTGAGCCTGGAGGGACGCCGCTGGCCGAGCGTATCCGCGAGCTGGTACTGCACGCCTCGGCTGAGAGGATCCCGCCCGAGTGCGAGTTGCTGCTGATGTTCGCCGCACGTGCGACACATCTGGCCAATCGCATACGGCCGGAACTGGCGCGGGGCACGTGGGTGCTGTGCGACCGGTTCACGGATGCCACGTACGCCTACCAGGGGGCAGGGCGCGGCATCGCGGAAGCGCATATTCGCGCCCTTGAAGTGCTCGTGCACAGCGACGTCAAGCCTGACCTCACGCTGCTGATCGACGTTCCCGTGGCCGTGGGACTCGAACGTGCGCGTGCGCGCCGCGGTGGTGCGGCTCACGATCGGTTCGAAACGGAGGAGGCGAGGTTTTTTGAGCGTGTGCGTGAGGGTTTTCTCAGGCGCGCCCGGGCGGAGCCCGGACGCATCAAGATCATCGATGGCAATCAAGCCGTCGAGAGTGTGGCCGTGTCGATTCAACAGCACGTCGGCCCATTACTGAGCTCTGATTAACTTTATGTTAGTATCGTAAACTAATGATAAGAAAAGAGAACACAAGGGTCCAAGCGCTGCCATGGCTGGCAGCTGCCCGGGAGCGCCTAAGCGCATCGCTGCAGCAGGGGCGCTTGCCGCATGCGTGGCTGATCCACGCGCCACGTGGCGTCGGAGCGGAAACGCTAGCGATGTGGATCTCGCAGCTCGCCTTGTGTTCAGCCCCCGGCGATGAACCCTGCGGCGTGTGTAGCGCCTGCCGCCTGTTCGCAGCGGGCACTCACCCCGATTTTCACTGGGTCACGCGTGCCGCAGACGCGCAGCAGCTGCAGATCGGCCAGATTCGCGAGTTGTGCGAGGTCTTCGCGCTCAAGAGCTATCGCGGCGGGCGCAAGGTGGGCGTCATCGCCACGGCGGACTTCATGAACGCGAACGCTGCGAATGCATTGCTCAAAACGCTGGAAGAGCCGCCACCCGATGCGCTCCTGGTACTGATCTCAGAGCGCCCGTCGCGTTTGCCGGCAACAGTCGTGAGTCGCTGTCAGCGCATCATGATCGGCGTTCCTCCGCGAGCTGTCGCGTTGGAGTGGCTGGCGAACGAAGGAGGCGCGGTCAGCGACTGGAGCGAGCTGCTCGAGTTCGCGAGCGGCGCGCCGTTACGCGCGCTGGATCTGCATGCGAGTGGATTTGAAGACCTGCACCGCGAAATGAGCGCGTCCCTGCAGGCGCTGCAGGAGCGGTCGCTCGACCTTCCGACGACGGCTGAACGCTGGGCGCGCGACTCGCTCGAGAGCAGGCTCGCGTGGATCGAGACCTGGATCACAAAGTCACTACGCGATGCGTTCCTGCAGGCCACAAACTTGCAATCATCGCGCGGAATTCGCAAGATTCGCGGCCTCTACGGCTTGCTCGACCGCATCCGGGCATTCAAGCTGGAACTCGGTACGCCGTTGAACATGCAGTTGGCCGCCGAGGAGCTGCTGCTGCAGGCGCAGGATGCCCTGGCGAGCTGAGCTGATTAGGACCCGATCGCTAGCGCTGGAACCGACAGAAAGTGCGTCAACCCCTCAACAAGCCTGGTCTGCTCACACTTACGATCAAGGACAAGAGTGCGCTGTACCTGGCTTACATGCCGTTCGTGCGCAATGGCGGCCTGTTCATTCCGACCAACAGCAACTACCGGCTGGGCGATGAAGTTTTCATGCTCCTCAACCTCATGGGCGAGGATGAGAAGCTCCCGGTCGCCGGGCGCGTGATCTGGATGACGCCGAAGGGCGCGCAGGGCAAGCGCACAGCCGGCATCGGCGTGCAGTTCAGCGATCAGGATCGCGGACAGACACAAAAGAAGATCGAGAACTATCTCGCTGGCGCGCTTGGCGGAGACAAGCCGACTCACACCATGTGATGCAAGACCGCCCCCGGTCTCAATCACTGTACCCGAACGTGCTGAGCTAGTTACGCGCCTCGAATTGCGCGACCGACTTGCCGTCGGCATCGAGGAGTTCGAGCTTGCGTCCGACAACTTGCCAGCGCGTCGCGCTTGCGAGCGCCTTATGAAATGCCTGCTCCTGCTCCATCCCCCGTACGCATGCCATCATTGTCGCGGCCATTTGCCCGAAGGTGATTCGATCGCCGTCGAGCGTGTAACTTCCCGTCAGTCGATTGCAGCCGCCTGAGCCCGTCACGCTCTTCTGCTCACGCTGCAGAATGAGATGCGGTTCGCGTTGCGGCTCCACGCCCTGCACCGGATTGGCTCCCAGCACGATCAGTTTCCAGTAGGTGTTCTCGAGTGCCGCCGTCGCGCTCCCAGGCGCCGTCGTACTGGCTCCGGCCCTGCGCAAGAGTATCTCGACGCGATTGGACTCACCTGGGCCCAGAACCGGATAAGACGTATCAGTCGTGAACAGGAGCTGGTCGCCGCGCACGATTCGAGCCTGTATCGCGTAGCGGTGCGCCGCGTTGATGCGCGCAGGGTTGTACGCGATCGTGAATCTGATCGGGGGATTGCCGGGCGACTCGATGCGAGTGTGGGCGAGTACTTCGGCCGGCGCATCGGCGCGCGAGATGTCCACGAGACTTGCCTCGAATGCGGCATCGGCAGGCAGGAGCATTCGCTCCCGGTACATCGCCGTGCCGGAGAGAGTTGACTGGCTGGCTGCCGGATCAGACATACACGCAGTGAGCAGCCAAGAACCTGCGGCCATGGCGAGCGATTGCAAACGAGGCATATCCATGGCTGTCCTCCTGGCGATCCCTTGCCTATGCGGTTGCGGCTTCACGACCGGCCAGAGAATACTCCCGAAGGTTCGTGACGGTTGGGGTTGCAGCATTCGGGCACGACAACCGGGCGGTGCGGTACTCAGGAGCCATACCGTGAGCAGCAAGGCGGGCGGCGGGCTCCGGAGTCCGATTTGATATCTTGGCGCCCATGCGAGCGCCGCTCGAAGCGATCCGCGAGTTCCTTAAGCTTGAGTCGGCAAGCGGCGTCCTGCTCATGCTCGCAGGCGCGCTGGCAATGCTCGCGGCCAACTCGCCCCTCGCTTCCGCCTACGCGGGTGCGTTGCAGATTCCCCTGGTGCTCAGCATCGGCACGTTCGCACTCGCGAAGCCGCTTCTGCTCTGGATCAACGATGGGCTGATGGCCCTGTTCTTCCTGGTTGTGGGCCTGGAGCTCAAGCGTGAATTTCTCGAAGGTGAGCTCGCGGACCGCTCGCAAATCGTGCTGCCAGCCGCAGGCGCAATCGGCGGGATGGTGGTGCCGGCTGCCATTTACGCGCTGTTCAATCTTGGCGACGCAACGGCGCTGCGCGGTTGGGCCATCCCGTCCGCTACCGACATCGCTTTCGCGCTCGGCGTCCTGGCGCTGCTCGGGTCGCGCGTGCCACTGGCGCTCAAGGTTCTGCTGATGACCCTGGCGACGCTTGATGACCTCGGCGCGATCGTGCTCATCGCCGTCTTCTTCACCAGCCAGCTGTCGTTCCTGTCGCTGTGCCTAGCAGCTCTTGCGTTGGGTGCGTTGGTCCTTCTCAATTGCCTGGGCGTCACGCGACTGGCACCGTACCTGCTGGTAGGGATCGTGCTGTGGATCTGCGTGGTGAAGTCTGGTGTGCACGCCACGCTCGCGGGGGTGGCGACCGCCTTTGCCATTCCGTTGCGCGGGAGGGACATGCGCGGTCAATCGCCGCTGCACGTACTGGAAGAGACCCTGCACCCGTGGGTGGCGTTCGGCGTCCTGCCGCTGTTTGCCTTCGCCAACGCGGGTGTGAACTTCAGCGGACTGCACGCCGCAAGCCTGGTCGAGCCGATACCGCTGGGAATCGCAGCAGGCCTCTTTATCGGCAAGCAGCTCGGTGTGTTCCTGTTTGCGGCCGCCGTGGTCCGGGCGGGAGCGGCACGCCTGCCCGAAGGCGCCGCATGGCGACACCTTTACGGCGTGGCGCTGTTGTGCGGAATCGGGTTCACCATGAGCCTGTTCATCGGCTCGCTCGCCTTCGACGAGACCGCATCCGGACCAATCGTGACCGATCGGCTCGGAATCATCGCCGGCTCACTGCTGTCAGCAGTCGCTGGCTTTACGTGGCTACGATTGACGCTGCCACGACCGCACGGGCTGCAAGGCAGGCCGGGTTGACTCCGTGTGCGCCTCGCGGGCGCGGCGAGCTCAGGCCCGCCGTGGCTTCATGAGATCCGTCGAGCCGAGACCACCCTTGAGCACGTGCGCATCGAAGCCACGTTCGCTCAGGATATAGGCGCCGGCCGAGCTACGACGCCCGGTATCGCAGCACACGACATAGCTTACGGCCTTGTCGAGCACGTTGAGCTTGAGTCGAATGAAGTACAGCGGGATGTTGATCGCCTCTTCGATGTGCTGGTTCTGATATTCGCTCGGCAAGCGCACGTCGAGCCACTTGCCGCCACGGGCCACGATCTGCTTAGCCTGTTCGTAGTCCACCCACTGCAACATCGGCTCGTTGAGGAGCGTGGTGAAGTCCTGCTTGCCAAGCCGCATAAGCGTGCCCTCGGTCAGCATGGTCACCGTGGCGTTGCGCTTGGCTTCTGAGATCAATGCCTCCTCACCGAAGGTGTCACCCATGCCCAGCTCGGCCAGCTTGATGCCTTCCTTGTTGAGCGGTGTCTCGCGGGTCACGAGGCAGCGGCCGCTGACGATGGCGTAGAAGTAGTCGCCTTCATCGCCCTGCTTGATGACAACGTCGCCCGCACGACAATTGATCCGCTGCATGCGCATGAAGATCGCCTGGATATTCGCGGGCGGAATGCGGTGGAAGGCCTTGGTCTGCAGGAGCGTCGTCATCCAGTCATCGCTGGTGCCGGCCGGTGTCCCTCGGTCGAGCTCATTCACCTCGTACGAGCCGGTCTGGTCCCACGTCAGCATTACATCGAGCAGGTCGCTGTCGATCGAGATGTAGCGCACCGGATCGGCCGCGCGTGCGCTGAAGCGGCGGGGCAGGGAGGGCGTGATCGGGTTGCGGGCCGCAGGTGTTCCGCCGCGCAGCGTCGACAGCACACCGTCGTTGTCGAAGACCTCGATGGTGCCCGCGACCAGGAAGTAGGTGCGCTTGTCGTTGTCGCCCTCCTTGAACAGCAGTTTCCCTTCCGCTAGGTCGCGCAGCGAGGTCTTTTTCGCGAGCGCATGCAGGTTCTCGACCTTCAGGCCATCGAGGGGCGAGAACTGCTTCAGCAGCGCCAGATCGAGGGGCTTTTCGTCCATTCGAAAGCTGACTGCCTGTCGAGTCGGGAATGAAGTCCGCGGCGCCGGCGGCCGGGTGCTTCGAGATGTTAGCACAGCCCCCGCGCCGTACCGGCACGCGAACCGTTAACGATCACACACTTGCAGCAAATTCCCGCCACCCGGCATCAGGGCGAAAACGCTCGCCGTACTGGCGCTCGAGCTCAGCCAGGCGACGCACGACGGAATCGGCGCCGCGCGCGCGCGCATAGGCGAGAGGTCCACCGCGGAAGGGCGCGAATCCGGTCCCGAAGATCACGCCAGCATCGAGCAGATCGGCCTCATCCACTACGCGTTCGCGCAGACAGGCCACGGATTCGTTGAGCATCGGCAGGATCATGCGGTCGGTGATGTCCGACGGTGGCTGCCGGCTCCCCGCTGGCGGCTTGCTGGGTTTGCCGTCGCGCCACTCGTAGAACCCACGCCCGCTCTTGCGCCCGAAGTGCTTGGCGGTCACCAGCTGCTCGAGGTGTGCGGGCGCCTTACGATTGAACGCTTGGGCCAGGATCCGCCCGACGTGCAGGCACACGTCAAGGCCAACCGTGTCGGCGAGCTCGATCGGGCCCATCGGCATGCCGAAATCCACTGCGGCCGCATCGATCTGCCGGAGTGCGACGCCTTCCTCGGCGAGGAACATCGCCTCGTTGAGGTAAGGCATGAGAATTCGGTTCACGACGAACCCGGGAGCGCTGCGGCAAGGTAGCGGGAGCTTGTCCAGCTTGCGCGTGAACGCGGCACCCGCCTGCGCGATCTCAGGACGAGTCTGCTTCGACGCGATGATCTCGACCAGCGGCATCTTGGCCACCGGGTTAAAGAAGTGCAGCCCCACCAGGCGGCCCGGGTCCTGCAGCTTCTCGTTGAGCTGCTCAAGCATGATGCTGGAGGTGTTCGTGGCCAGGATCGCTCCGGCCTTCAGGCGCGGCTCGAGTTTGGCGTACAGCTCGCGCTTCGCGTCGGGATTCTCGAAGATCGCCTCGATGACGACATCGGCACGCGCGGCGCCATCGCCGGCAAGATCCATTTGCAGGCGCGCTGCTGCAGCCTCCACCGCCGCCGGCTCCCGCAGCTTCTTCACAAAGAACTCCCGTGCCCTTGTGAGCGCGGGACGCACGTACTCCTCGGCGCGGTCCTGCAGGGTGACGCTCATGCCACGCGCTACGCACCACGCCGCGATGTCGCCGCCCATGACGCCGGCGCCGACGACATGGACGTGCCCGAACTCCATCTTTGTCTTGCCACCGAGTGACTTCAACCGGTCCTGCAACAGGAAGACGCGCACCAGGTTGCGCGACGTCGGCGTACACATGAGCGCCGCGATCGAGCGTGCCTCAGCTTCGTACGCCCGTGCACCGCGGGCTCCATAGCGTTCCCACAGCTCGATGATGGCGTAGGGTGCGGGGTAGTGATCGCGTCTGGCTTTGCTGCTCACCTGCTTGCGCAATCGACCGCCGAGCAGTCCGCGCACTGGTCCCAGATTGAGCAGCAAATCGAGCCAGCCCGCGCTGCGCGGCGAGGGCGATGCGAGCGCTAGCGCCTTTGCCCGCGCTCGCAGGTCGGCGACCGGCACCAGCTGATCGACGAGACCGAGCTCATAACCCTCATCTCCCTTTACCGGGCGACCGGTCAGCATGAGCTGCATCGCTGCGCGCACGCCGATCAGCCGCACGGCGCGTACCGTGCCGCCGAAACCCGGGTGAATGCCCAGCTGGACCTCAGGCAGTCCGAGGCTCACGCGGCCGTCATCGCTCGCTACGCGGTAACGGCACGCGAGCGCGAGTTCGAGGCCGCCGCCCAGCGCAAACCCGTTTATGGCGGCGGCTGTAGGGCAGGGCAGAGCAGCCAGGCGGTCGAAGACACGCTGACCGGCGTGGATCAGCTCGTACGCCTGCTCCGCGCTCTTGAGCCCGATGAATTCCTTGATGTCGGCGCCGGCGACAAAGCCGTTGGTCTTGCCCGAGCAGACCACCACGGCGGCAGGCTTCGTGCGTTCCAGCTCCGCCAGGCGCGCGTCGAGCTCTCGCATCACATCGGATGCCAGCGCGTTGGTCGAACTGCCGGCGCGATCGATGATGAGGAACGCGACCCGGTCGGCGTCCGTCTCGATCTTCCAATGATTCGACTGGCTCATCGACATCTCCCGCCGTCGCCGCTGGGTGTAGATCTCATCCTACTTTTAAGCGATCGCGAGCGTCCGCCGCCCCGGTGATCTCGAAATCACAGATCAGAGGTCGATGATCCGACAGCCGCACGTCGGCCACCTCGAAATGTGTGACCCGGATACCGTTACTGTAAAGGATGAAATCGAGCTCTTTGCGCGGACTACGGCTTGGAAAGGACGGACTGCTGTCCGCATTGGCGCTTCTCAGGCCCGAGGCGCGCATGAAGAGATAGATCTCGTGCTCACCCCAGAAAGTGTTGAAATCCCCAGCCACGATGACCGGCTTGGTGGACTTTTCCACCAGCTCGTGCAGATAGCGCAGTTGGTACTGACGGTGACGGAACTTCAGCGACAGGTGCACCAGGAACACCGCCACATGCTCGAGCTCGAGCTCGATTATCAGGCGCTTGATGCCGGTATCGAAGTAGTGGAAGCGCTCACCGTGCACACGGGGCGCGGCGAGGAACGCATTGCCTTGCTTGCGCACGATCGGGACCAGCTGGTTGAGCGAGGTTGCGCCGTACTTGCACTGGTAGGAGGAGTAGTGGCCGAGCGAACGCGCCACGAATTCGGCCTGGTTGAGCATGCCGGTGCGAATCGAGCCGGTGTCGATTTCGAGCAGGCCGACGATGTCCGGGTCCCTCGACTTGATGAAGTCGGTGATGCGTCCGAGCACCTGGCGGCTGCTGCGCAGGTAGCCCGCGCCGGGAACGGGCAGGTGGAACGTCGGGCCGGTTCCGGTGGCGTAGCGGATGTTGTAAATCAGCAGGCGCATTTCATGTCGAGGCGGGTGCAGGATCGCAAAAACCGCGCAATGCTACACTACTTCAGCGAGGCCAGGCGGGAGAGCGGCTGTGTCACAACGCAATCCGATCAAGCTGTTCGTGAGTCACGTCTGGGAAGAGAACGACGACTACTTTCGTGTGTTCGAGTTCCTGGAGAGTGACACTAACTTCTACTACCAGAATTTCAGCACCCCGGAGAAGCGGCCGGTCGGTGACAAGGAGGCGTTACGCGAGGAACTGCGCAAGCAGATCAGTCCGGCAGAGATCGTCATCGTACCGAGCAGCCTGTGCCGCAAGCACGGTGACCTCATTCTGTTCCAGATGAACTACGCCAAGGCGAGCGACAAGCCGGTGCTGTTGCTCGAGTCATACGGGGTGAAGGAACAGATACCCAAGCCGGTCCGTGACCTGGCGGACGAGGTCATAGACTGGGACAAGCGCACGCTGGTAGATGCGATCCGTCGTCACGCGCGTCACGAAGAGACGCATCGCTGGGACACGATCGAATTCAAACTGGACTGATGCTCAGGCCTCGGCAGCGTAGAGCTGCACCACGGGCCCGGACTGCAGCGCGCGCGGGCTCATCTGTGCGCGGGCTACAGCCCCGAACATGTTCACGATCTGCACCGCGTGGCGATTGGCTTCGCCATCGGACATTTTGCGAACCGACGCGCGCACTGCATCTTCGCCCGGCAGGGGCCGCACCGCGTGCATGGCGCTCACGAGCGCACTGAAGTCATCGTGCACTTCGCGTGGCACCTGTTCCTCTTTCAACGCCGCGAGATGATTGACATACGCGCAAAACAGGCGCTGCTTGATCGAACCGGCGCCGGCGAGTTCCACCGTGGCGGAGTGAAGTCTTTCCCAGGTAGTCAACATGTAGAAATCCCCGCTTAGACCTGAGCGCGCTACTCAGCGCGTTCCACGTGTACCGTAAACCTCAGGTGACGCTTTGAATTGTTGTTGTTTGAGGATTCTTTTCACATCAATAGCCTACCGGCGAAATATATACCAACGTATCGCAAAGGCAACGTAAAAAAAAGCGTCAATGACCTAACCGATCAGGCAGCGCGATGAGGCGAAGCGCTGCTCCGGGGCTGGTTTTTGCAGGGAAATCTGCGCCGGCGTCCTGGAGTAGACGCGCGCTCTGCGTGGCTTATCGTCTGAGCCCTGGGCTGTTTTGGAATGTAAGGAGGGTGTCGTAACTCTCGGTTTAGACGAGCTATATCCTCGCGTCTTGCTCGATCGTCGGACTGCCTCGCGCGACGTGCCGATAGCAGACGGCGCAGCACGTCATTCGCGCGATCGTGCCGCCCAGCAGAGCCGCGTGCGCGAGATGTTTCGCTGGCGCGCCGACCCACAGGCAGGGAAGGCGGCCTGCGCATATCGACAATCACCCGTATGATTTCGGGGGCGAGTCATCCGCCGACAGGATCAATGCCTTTCCTAACCGATGCAGTGTACTTCGTATAATGTATATTATGGTAAATAAGCGATATCCCAATGTCTATTGACCGCCGCACTTTCATGGGTGCCACCTCTCTCGCCCTCTCCGCTGCCGCCCTGAGCGCCGCAAGCGGCTCAGCAGCCGAGAAACCCAGGGGGCCTGCAACCAGGCGGGTCGCGACCGAAGAGGCCTTCTCGATCCCTGAGGTCGCCGAGGGGCTACGCACGATTTCACGCGGGCCAGGCGACAGTCTTGACCTGCTGTTGCTGCGCGCGATCTACGACTCCTCGCCCGGTGACTTTGGCGCCATGCTGCGCGAGCGACTGCTCGATCTGGAGGGCGTGCGTCTCAAGGAAATGGACGATAACGGCGTGGCCGTCCACCTGCTGTCACTCACGGCTCCCGGCGTTCAGATGTTCGATGCGGACACGGCGCTCGAGCTCGCGGTCCTGGCCAATGATCGTCTCGCCGAGGTGATCAGCCGCCATCCGACCCGCTTTGCGGGGCTCGCGAGTTTTCCGCCGCAGGCACCCAAGCACGCAGCCAAGGAAATGGAGCGAGCCATCAACCGACTAAAGCTCAACGGCTTCATAGTCAACTCGCACACCAACAGCGAGTACCTGGACGATCCAAAATTCTGGCCGATTCTTGGAGACGGCGGAGGCACTCGGCGCGTGCATCTATATCCATCCGCGCGCGCCGTCGGATGGCATGGACGTTCCCTTCCGCCACTACGGAATGGACGGTGCGCTGTGGGGTTACGGGGTGGAGACCGGCACGCACGCCGTCCGTCTCATCCTCAGCGGTGTGTTCGACCGTTTTCCGAAACTCAAGATCTGCCTCGGCCACATGGGCGAAGCGGTGCACTTCTGGCTGTGGCGCATCGACTTCATGTCGGTCCGTGCGCAGGCGAGCGGACGCATGCCCAAACTGCAGCTCAAGCCGAGCGAGTACTTCAAACGCAATTTTGTGATCACTACCAGCGGGCAGGAATCGCACGCGGCGCTGGAGTTCTCGCTCAAGGTACTGGGACCCGAAAACGTACTGTGGGCGATCGACTATCCCTATCAGCCCACCTCCCCCGCCGTAGCCTTCATGGACTCGGCGCCGCTCGCCGATGAGGTCAAGGGGAAGGTCTACCATGGGAATGCGGAACGGGTCTTCCGCATCAGGACCTGATGGAACGTCGCAAGCGCGATCTGCACATCGACGAGCGGCTCGATGAGGCCCTGACGGAATCGTTTCCCGCCAGCGACCCGCCGGCGGTTCACACGGTCGACGAGCCGCCCCGACGTGGCGTATCGGGTCGCAGCAGTGCTAAGGCGCGACGCGCAAAATCGCGTCGCTCGTCGCAAAAGAAAGCTCGCACGCGCCGTTGACTTTACTGAGCAGGGGACGCGGCCGTGGTGCGGTCAGTCGTCGAGCGCGTCCAGGAAACTGCGCCATGAAAAGACGGCGCTGCGCGGGAAGGAGATATTCTTCGCAGCCATCGCATCGACCAGGCGTTGCTGGCGCTCGGCAGTGGCGTGGGCCATGACCGGAGTGACTCCCACCGACGCCAAGGTGCGTTCGACCTCGCGCATTTCCGCCGCCCGGCGCCGGCCGTGCTCGGCTACGCGACCGACCAGGTAATCCGGGAGAGTCGTCGTCCAGCCCATGTGCGGAAAGGTGCCGTCGAGCGAGGCGAAGACCTGTTCGGCGGCACCAAATTCCCGCGCTGCCATCACGCATTCGACGGTGAGCGCCTCCAGGCCCTTGATCACGATGCTGCGACACATCTTGACGGCGGAGGCCGCGCCGATATCTCCCGCAACCGCCGTTGCGTTCATTCCCAGTGCGCAAAGGGTCCGCGCAGTTGCTGGTGCATGCCGGCCACCGAGCAGCATTGGCACGGCGAGCCGTTGCTGCGGCACCGGGGCCATCACCGCCGCTTCCACGTAGCGGGCGCCGCTCGTCTCGACCAGGCGGGCATTTTCGCGCTTGGTACGCGGCGAGACCGAATTGATGTCCAGGAATATCTGTCGTGGTGTGAGCAGGGATCTGGAGTCGCCAGCGACCTGGGTCGACGCGGTTGCCGTCACGGCCGAAATGACGATGTCGGCGCCCGCCAGCGCCTCGTCTAACGCTCGCACCGCACGCACTCCGGCCGCCCGCGCCTTGTCGAGTATTGCATCGCGCGCTGCACGTGACTCGAACAGGATGTCGTAGGTCACTACTTCGAGTCCGGCACGGGCCAGATCCTCACCCAGTATGCCGCCGGCCTCACCGAAGCCGATGACGGCGATGGTGCGTGGAGTGTTGACGTCGGCCACGGGCCTGCCCTCTAGGTGTGAAACAACAGCCGCCCGCGCCGTTCGACGAAGCGCCAGCCCGCCGACGTGCGACGGAAACGATCGGCGAATTCGCCGAGCAACTGGCTCGCCGCCGCCTTGCGCCCTTTCCCGGGCAACTCCGGCTCGGAGGCGTCAGCGAGGAACAGCAACACTCGGCACGTTCCGTGGGCAGTATCTTCCGAGTCGGCGGCGATGCGGATGTTCGTGCATAAGTGTTGTGTCAGGCGCTTGCGCGGTCGCGCCGCGTACGCCTCGATGATGCTGTCCACGCCGCGAATGAGGGTGTCGGGGTCCGTCGGGCGCGCGAACGTCGCATCGGGTGCGAACAACTCACGCAGCCGTTCGTACTCCTGCGCATCGACGACCTGAGCAAACTCGATCACGAGCCTCTGGCACGCGCGTTCAATCGCATCGATCATCGTCCGTCGCTCCTCCGGGCGGTCAACTGCCACGGAAGCGACTGACCTCCAGACCGCTTCCGATCGGCAGGAGCACCGAGTCGTACAGAGCACTCTCGCGTACGCGCCTGCGATACATCTCCGCCTCTTTGCGGGTCGCTTCGGGAAGCAGCATGTTGTCGGCTACGACGATCGCGCCGGGGCTGAGCTTCGGCGTAAACAGCTCGAAGCAGTCGAGATAGAGGTCCTTCCACAGATCGAGCAGAACGAAGTCGAAGGGTCCTTCCGGCTGCCGGAGGATCTCGAGCGCATCGCCGACCCGGAAGTCCACGTAGGAAGCGAGACCGATGCTTGCGAGCGTGTTCTTGGCATGCGCACTTTTCTCGGGGCGCAGTTCCGTGGTGGTGACCTTACCGCCTGTCTGGCGGGCAGCCTCCGCGAGCCAGATCGTCGAGTATCCGAACGAGGTGCCCAGCTCGAGTATCGAGCGCGCCCGCGAGCCTTTAACGAGAAGATTGAGCAGCGTGCCGGTGGCGCGGCCGACGGCGAGCAGCATCCGATCGCGGCGCTTCCCAACTTCCTCGCGTGAAAGCGCGTCGATCTCGGCGTGTTCGGCGTCCGAGCGCTTCTCGTAGTCGATCAGTATCTTTTCAATTTGCGGTTCCATACGTTATCCGAAGGCCAGGGCCCTTGATCAGACGACATGAGCATCATTCGAATTCGCCAAATCGTTGTTGTCGAACCGAAGTATAGGCGCTATCAATTCATCCTGTGCCTTCTCCCGCCGCACCCGATGCTGCATTCAACCCGCCCACGGGCAGGTGCGTGCTCATTACCGACCATCCTTGGCCGGACGTGGACATCGAGCAGGAGATTTTCCGAGCGGCTGGATTTGATCTCCACGCCGGACCGAGCCGGGCGGGCACCGTGCAGGAGGTCGAGAAGCTCGTCGCCGCCCACGATCCCGTTGCCATCATGACTTGTTGGGCGGACGTGTCGGCGCGGGCGATCGCCCATCCTACGGACCTGCGAGTCGTCGCACGCATGGGCGTCGGACTCGACAACATCGCCGTGGGCGCAGCGACCGAGCGGGGCGCCTGGGTCATCAACGTACCGGATTACTGCGTGGAGGAGGTTTCCGATCACGTGCTCGCCCTCCTCCTGGGCCACTGGCGCAACGTCGTCGCACTCGATCGCGAGTCCAAACAAGGGCACTGGAATCCGGCGTCAGCGGCACCGCGCCGCGTGCGTAACATGACAGTCGGCATCATCGGGTACGGCCGCATCGGGCGCGCCACGGCGCGCAAGCTCGCGCAGGGCTTTGGTTGCCGTGTTCTCGTGAACAGTCCGCGGCTTCTCTTGAGCCCAGGGGCCGGGCGCGAGTGCGACCCGGGAGTGTCTGTCGCCGATCTTGGAACCCTGCGGCGTGAAGCCGATGCGATCGTTCTGCACCTGCCTCTCACTCCCGCGACGCGTCACGTCATCAACGCGAAGTTTCTTGCTGCGTGCGTGCGCAGCCCGCTGTTGGTCAACGCCAGTCGTGGAGGCCTCGTGGACAACGACGCGCTCGTGCACGCGCTTGACACCGGTCAGCTGAGCGGGGCAGCGCTCGACGTCGTGGAGGGCGAACCCGCGCCCCCGACGAATATCATCGGCCGCGCAGATGTCATTGCGACACCCCACATTGCCTTCCTGTCCGATGCCTCGCTCGCGGAGCTGCGCCAGCGAAGCAGCGAAGACGTCTTGCGGGTGTTACGCGGCGAAAAGCCGGTGCATCCGTGCAACATGCCGCGCAGGGCGTGCTAGAGACGGGCCAGACTGCCCGTGGTGTGCGGCTTTTCGCCCTGTGCATCCTTCAAGGCGAACGCGATCCCCGAATCACTGTTCCAGCTCTGCAGCGTGACCCACGCGGGCAAGAGGATCGGTAGCTTGAACTCGGCTGAGAGCTTGACGCCGTCCGAGGCTAGTCTCGGCCGCAGCTCCGCCGCCGTGCGTGCGAGTGACCACAAGCCGTGGGCAATCGCGCGCTGGAACCCGAACAAGCGTGCGGTGAGATCGCTGATGTGGATCAGATTGTAGTCGCCCGAGACGGACGCGTAGCGTCGGCCGATATCTGCATCCGCGTGCCAGCTCGTGGTCTGCACCGCTGCCGGTGTCTCGTCTCCGGGCGGTTTGGGTGCGCTCTTCGCACTGCCGCCGCCTCGACCCGACCGCCGGCGCGCCAGGAAGGTGCTTGTTTCCGACCAGACCTCGGTCCCGCCCACACTCGCCGTGGTGCTGAAGTCAAATTCCTGGCCCCGATCGGTTTCGCGGTGTGCCGGCAAGGAGCACAGCACGTCGAGGGCTTCATCCTGCGCGATCGGCCGGTGGCTGATAATCTCGTTGCGCACGTGCACGAGTCCGAGCAGCCGGATCTGAAACGCATCTGATGTCAGCACGGCCATGTGCAGCGGCATCATCATCACGTGCGGATAGGTGATCGGCAGCTTGCCATCGGCCGCAAAGCCACAGACGCGACGGTAGGCCTCGAGGTTGTCCCTGCGGGCGCTAAGGCCTTTGATGCGCGCCTCGATGTGGGGGAATGAGCGCCCCTCCGGCACATGGGAAGGTCGGCGCGCGAGGAGCATCTTCGGCAAGGCACACCACAGCGAGGGCGGTGTTGCGAAGTTCATCGAGACGGTATGAGCCATCGGTGAGAGTCTGTTACGGGACGATCGAGTCGATCAGCAGATCGACCGGCGTACTGTTTTTCAAATCATAGCCCACCTTGCCTTCCAGGTCCCCGCTCTGCGCCCGCGGATCCCCGGAGCGTGCGATGCGCGCGACCACGGTCAGCTGCGGCACATCGGCAAGACTTCGCCCTGCGATCATGGAGTCACGATCGGACAACTCCACCAATAGTGGCAGTTGCGCGCTGCTGCGCCGGGTGACCGCAAGCGGTGGGCCGCCACCCTCCCCTGCACGCACCATGACGAAGAGCGGCGCGCCCTGTGGAACACGAGCGGCGAGCTTGGGATCGACCCGGACGCGGACCCTCACGACAGGCGCATTCGCGGGCACCGCCGGCGCAGCACCCGCCGCAGGCTTCAGCTGCGTGTCGAGCTCGGCGATCTTGGCCTCGAGAACGCGCTTGACCTCTGGCGGGGTATCCAGAGCCAGGAGTGCCGCCCAGCGCTCGCGTGCGACCTCCAGGCGTCCGTTCTCGTATGCACCGAGCCCCGCATACCACAGGGCCTTCGGATGACGGGGAGCGAGCTGCACGGCACGCTCAAACAGCTGCGCGGCCCGAGGTGTGATCGTCCGATCTTCGGCAAATACCAAGGCTTCACCCAGGCCCAGGACGGCGTCGACGTTCTCGCCGCTGCTCTGCGCATACGCCTGCTCGTAGGCGTCTGCGGACCTCAAGTAGCGGTGGAGCTCGAAATAGGAGTGCCCGAGCAGAAGCCAGCCGTCGATGTCTTTCGGGTTCGCGATCAGCTTCGCCTCGAGATCCGCGACCTTTTGTGTGACGTTGGCTGTGGCATCCGTCGTCTGCGGCGAAGCTTTCCACGGCCAGTTGCTCCACCACCCGTACAGGCCGAATGCGAGCACCGGCAGCAGCACGCCGACGCTGATCGCGATGGGCCAGCGGGAAGACTGGGCGGGGCTCGCGCGCAGCAGCGGCCAGAGTACGACGACGATCGCCGTCAGCACCATCAGCGCCGCGATGCCCAGGAATGCAGTCAAGCGGATCTCGAATCCAGATCCGAATCGTCAGTATCCGTACGGGCGAGCTGCGACTTCTGCCTGATGATGCGCACTGCAATCCAGGCCCCGGCTGCAAGCAGCAAGGCCGGTGCCAGCCACAGGAGCCATGTGCGCGCGACAAACGGCGGCCGGAACAGAACAAAGTCGCCGTAACGATCCGTCATGAAGGCGAGGATCTCCTGGTCTGACTTTCCGGCACTCAACATCTCGCGCACTTCTCGGCGCAGGTCGGCGGCGAGCCCGGCATTCGAATCCGCGATGCTTTCGTTCTGGCACACGAGGCAACGCAGGTCGTGGGTCAGACGCTCGTAGCGCGCCTGCAGGGCCGGATCGGCGAATTCCTCGCCCGTGTCGACGCCGAACGTACGCGTCACGAGCAGCAGCAGCGCCAACAGCGTTAGCAGTCGTTTCATGGTGCAGCCTTGCTGGCGGCGCGAATGCGCGGCAGAAAATCGCGCTGCCAGATCTCCTCAGTGAGCGGGGCAATGTGCTTATGGATCACGACGCCATTCGCATCCACCAGAAAGGTTTCGGGGGCGCCATACACGCCCCAGTCGATGCCCACGCGGCCGTCGGCATCGAAAGCGCATGCAGTGTACGGGTTGCCGAGTTCCTTCAGCCACTGAATGGCCAGGGGGCGCTCGTCCTTCCAGTCAAGCCCGACGATCGGAACGGTACTGGTGTGTGCGATGGCCAGCAAGGCGGCATGCTCGTCGCGGCAGCCGACACACCAGGTCCCCCAGACATTCAGCACGTACATGCGGCCGCGATAATCGGCGTTGCTGACGCGCTGGCCGGGGTTGTCCACACTCGGGAGTGAGAAGGATGGCGCGGGTTTGCCGATCAGAGGTGACGGAATGGTCCCGGGCTCGCGCTGCAGCCCGAAGAAGAAGAACACCACCAGAACTGCGAGACCGCCGAGCGGGAGCAGGTAGCGCCACATCAGGCGGTATCTCGCGCGGTGGCATCCTTCGCTGGCAGCGTGTCGGTAACGCGAACCGGACGGTAGCGCCGGTCCGAAGCGGCGGTGAGCCCGCCCAACGCCATCAGCACAGCACCGAGCCAGATGTAGCGGATCAGCGGCTTGTACTGAATGCGCACGCTCCACGCGTCGCCCCCGAGCTGATCGCCAAGGGCAACGAACAGGTCGCGTGTCCAGCTCACGGTGATGGCGGCCTCGGTCATTGGCATTGTCTGAACGCGGTACACCCGCTTTTGCGGCCGCAAGACGCGCACCAGCGCGCCTTTGCGCGTCACGTCGAATTCGCCCTCGGTCGCGTTGTAGTTGGGGCCCGCCACGTCACGCACGCCGCGGAATGCGAAGTCATAGCCGGCGATCTGCACCGACTGCCCGGGCCTGAGGGCGACATCCTTCTCGATCTTGTAGGCCTCGACGCCTGCAACGCCGATCGTGAACACACCGACGCCGAAATGGGCGATCGACATACCGAGAATGGCTGTCGGCAGGCTCTGGCGCTTCCACAGCCGTGACACGGGCTCACGCAGCGCGGAAGAGATGATCCAGAGCCCGGCGGTCAGACCAACGAGCGCCAGTATCGTCACGCGACCGAACGCGGTCAGGGTCGCGATCAACACCAGAGTGAATGCGCCGGCCAGAGCAATGAGCAGCGGGCGCTTGAGGTCAGCGAGACGCGCCCGCTTCCAGGCCGCATGCATGCCCACGCCGATCAGCGCGAGCAGCGGCAGCATGGGTACGAGGAAGACGGCACGGAAGTACGGTGGGCCTACCGAAATCTTGCCGAGACCAAGGCCATCCATGAACAGCGGATACAACGTGCCCAGCAGGATCAACGATGCGGCGATTACCAGCAGGGCGTTGTTGAAAAGCAGAAACGACTCGCGTGACCACAGTTCGAATCCCATCGAGGAACCGAGCTTCGGCGCCCGCCAGGCAAAGAGCGCCAATGCCCCGCCGATGCAGAGCGTCAAGAACGCGAGAATGAAGACACCGCGGGCCGGATCGCTGGCGAAGGCGTGCACCGAGATCAGCACGCCGGAGCGCACCAGGAAGGTGCCGAGCAGGCTCAGCGAGAACGCGAAGATGGCGAGCAGCAGCGTCCAACTGCGGAACAAGTTGCGTTTCTCCGTGACCGCCAGCGAGTGAATCAGCGCGGTGCCGGCCAGCCACGGCATGAAGGACGCGTTCTCGACGGGATCCCAGAACCACCATCCGCCCCAACCCAGCTCGTAATAGGCCCACCAGCTGCCGAGCGCGATGCCAATCGTCAGGAACATCCAGGCGACGATCGTCCAGGGGCGGGTCCAGCGCGCCCAGGCCTGATCGAGCCGGCCCTCGAGCATCGCTGCGCAGGCGAACGAGAACGCTACCGCGAAGCCTACGTAGCCGGTGTAGAGAATCGGTGGGTGGACGGCGAGCGCAAAGTCCTGCAGCAACGGGTTGAGATCGTTTCCGTCCATCGCCGGCGGCAGCAGGCGCAGGAACGGATTGGAGGTCGCCAGCGTGAATGTCAAGAAACCGGCACTGATGAGTCCGAGTACGCCCAGGACGCGAGCGATGAAGGTATCTGGCAGCGACCGGCTCAGCGCCGCGACGGCTATCGACCAGATCGATAGCACGAGGATCCACAACATCAGTGAGCCTTCGTGCGCGCCCCAGACGGCCGCCACGCGATAGAACGCCGGCAACGCCGAATTCGAGTTGAGGGCCACGTACCGGACGGAAAAGTCATTGCCCAGGAAGGACGCGGTGAGGCACCCAAAGGCCAGGGCCACGAACACGAACTGGCCGGCCACCGCCGGACGCGCCACGCTCATCCACTCAATTCGCCGGGTGTATGCACCGGCGAGGCCGAACACGCTCTGTGCGAGCGCCAGGCACAGCGCCAGGATGAGCGCGAAATGACCGAGTTCTGGGATCATGTAGTGCTCGGTGGCGGCCCTTTGAGGGACTTGGCTACTTCCGGTGGCATGTACTTCTCGTCGTGCTTCGCGAGCACTTCGTCGGCCGCGAACACGCCGTCGCGCGTCAGGCGCCCGTGCGCCACGACCCCCTTGCCTTCACCGAAGAGATCCGGAAGCACACCCGTATAAGTCACCGGTACGCTGTTCCTGAAATCCGTAACCACGAAGCGAATCTCGAGGCTTCCGGACGCGCGCGCGACACTGCCCTTGGTGACCATGCCGCCGATGCGGAACGGACGCTCGTGGGGCGCCTCGCCCGCGACCACCTGGCTCGGATCGTAGAACAGCATCATGTTCTCATTCAGCGACCGGAACACGAGTCCGGCAGCGATGCCGACACCGGCCAGCACGCCCAGTACGACCAGTAGACGTTTACGTCGTGGAGTCATCCCGCCAGCTCCTGCATTCCGATCCGCCGCCGCGCTTCTTCGAGCGCGCGCTTATGGCTCGCCCGGGCTGCCAGCACATTGACAACGATCACGAATAGCGTGATCGCGTACGAAGGCCAGACAAACGCGGCGTAGCCGCCCATCGACAGGAAGTGGCTCAGACTCACGCCGTCGCCTCCCGGATCCAGCCGGCGTTGCGCTCGCGCCGCAGGACCTCACCACGCGCACGCACCAGCAGCAGTGCAACGAAGCACAGGTTAAATCCGACCATCATCACCAGCAACGGGATCAACATCGAGGTCGAAATCGACGGTGCAGTCATCTTGGTCACCGTCGCAGGCTGGTGCAGCGTATTCCACCACACCACCGAGTAATGAATGATCGGCACGTTAACCACGCCGACGATCGCGAGCACCGCGCTTGCACGATCCGCGCGCTGCAGATCGTCGATGGAGGAACGCAGCGCGATGTAGCCCAGATACAGGAACAGGAGGATGAGCTCGGAAGTCAGTCGTGCATCCCACACCCACCAGGTGCCCCACATCGGCTGGCCCCAGAGCGCGCCGGTCACGAGCGCCGCAAACGTAAAGGACGCGCCTATTGGCGCGCAACTGGCAGCGACGGCGTGCGCGAGCTTGATGCGCCAGATCAAGCCGATTGCGGCCGCAACCGCCATGACCACATAGATAAAGAGTGACATCCACGCACTCGGCGCGTGCACATAGATAATGCGAAAAGCGTCGCCTTGCTGATAGTCGGGCGGCGCCAGGACCAACCCGCCGTAGAGCCCGCCGATGATCAGCAACAGTGCCGTCCAACCGAACCACGGCGCGAGCTGACCGGCAAGCCGGTAGAAGTGCGGCGGTGATGCAAACTTGTGCAACCAGGTCCACATGCTCTGTTCCAGCGCTCCCTTTGATTCAACTCAAATTCAATCGATGCTGATCCGGACTGCAGCCGCCGCGGTCAACGGCGCGAGCGTGAATGCCATCACGCACAGTGCGCCGAGCAAGTACATCGGCCCGGCCACCGGTTCGGAAGTCATCGCGAGCTCCACGGCGCGCGCCCCGAAGATCAGCAGCGGCATCGCGAGTGGCAGCACCAGCAGCGACAGCAACAAACTGCCACGTCGCAGTCCAATCGTCAGCGCCGCGCCGATGGCACCGAGCAGGCTCAGCGTCAGCGTCCCGAGCATCAAGCTGCACACCACGACGCCGAGCGCATGTCCGGGCACGCCGAGCGCGATGGCTACGAGCGGCGAAAGCAGCACGAGTGGCAGTCCACTCAGCACCCAGTGAGCGGCCGTCTTGGCCAGCAGCAACCACGTCAGCGGTTGTCCCGACAGCACGTACTGCTCAAGAGTTCCATCCTGCGCGTCCGATTTGAGCAGCGAATCCGCGGCGAGGAGCGAGGATAGCAGCGCCGCCACCCACAGCACACCGGGCGCCACGTCTCTCAGGCGCGACAGCTCCGGGCTTAATCCGAGCGGAAACAGTGTAGTGACGATCAGAAAGAACACCAGCGGGTCGGCGACCTGCCCCCAGCGGCGCATGGCGAGACGCAGATCACGCTCGAAGATCAGGCGGCCGGCCGTGAGCGCGCGAGTGGGTGTCATCACAAGCCCAGCTGCAGCACGTTGCCCGAACGCAGCGCGAGCCCCTGGTGCGCGGCGATGAGCGCCAGACCGCCTCCTTCAAGATGCGTCGCGATGGCATTCGAGACCTGCTCGCTGCTCGCCACATCAAGATTGGTGAAGGGCTCATCGAGTACCCAGAATCTCGCGCGCGAGAGCATGACCCGGCACAGAGCGACGCGCCGACGCTGCCCAGCGGAAAGCACTCGGGCCGGCAGGTCTGCGCACTCGCCGACGCCGAGATCGACGAGCAGTGCACGAGTCTCGGCATCGGCAAGCGGCCGCCTCAGGCCAACGCTGTAGCGCAGGTTCTCGACAGCGGTGAGATCGCCCTTCAGCGCAGTGTCGTGGGCGAGATACGCCAGCGCTGCGTAATAGGTGCTGCTCGCATCGTCAATCGAGATGCCCTGCCATCGCACCTCGCCCTCCTCCACCTGCAGCAGGCCACACAGGACACGCAGCAGGCTGGTCTTGCCTGAACCATTCGGGCCGCAAACGTGCAGCGCCTCTCCCGCACCGATACCGCACGACACGCCTTGCAGCACGTGGCGCTCACCGCGCCACAGGTGCAGGTTCTCGGCGGACAGAAGGGGTTCACTCCGGGGCATGATGGCCGTCGCATCCTTAGCAGATAAGCGTCGTGTATTCAGAAGCTTAAATTCACTATCTCAGCAATCGCATTATACATGGAGCGCCGTAGTAGAATTCCGCCGCCGCCGCAAGATGCCCGGGTGGCGAAACTGGTAGACGCAAGGGACTTGAGTACTTGAGCACGCGGGTCGGAAACGCTCGCGCGAATGGGGTCAAATTCGGGGAAACAGTAGCACGTCCTGGGTGACTGCAATCCCGAGCTAAGCCCGGATCGAGGTCCGGGAAAGTGTAGAGACTTGACGGCCCCTGCCTAAATCGCACGCAGCTGCGACACGGTAAAGGTAAAGTCCAGACTCCAAATGTGCCTGGCACAGAGCACAGCAGCGAAAGCTGTAGTGAGTAAGAAAATCCCTTGGGGGCAACCCCATGCCGGTTCGATTCCGGCCCCGGGCACGAATGAAACGTGAAGGTGCAATCTGCATGTTCGGCGCTTCGATCGATCTCCTCGTCAACCGGCCCGCATGAAGCTCTACGGCGCGGATGGCAAGGAGCTGATGACTGTCATTGCGATCGAGCGCGACGGTTCCACGCTCGTCGTGAAGGGTAAGATTTTCGGCACCATGCCGCTTTCGGCCCGTCTCAGGCCCGAAGAGGCCCGTAAAGCGCTGCGGCTTCTGGGTGTGCGGAACCTTTTCTTCTTGCTGACGCTGCCGTTTCGGCGCGATTGAGCGCAACCAGCCGCCGGCGAGACACGGCCCGTTGGAGCTCTGGAGGTCGGCGTCCACCCGCACCCGGCGAGGCGCGGCCGCCGCGGTCTGGGTCTGGGCGGCGGCGATCGTATTTGCCACCGTCTACATCAAGGTCCACTACGTCGTCGATGTTGTGGCCGGGCTGGCACTGGCGGTGCTCGTGCTCGCGGTCTGTCGGGCGCAGCTGATGCAGCAACCTCGAAGTGGCTAAGCACCCGCCGACGGCGGCTGCGCCGATCGGCAGAGGGGCCTCTGAAGCGTTTGACGCCGCCCACGCAAAAATCAGTCGACGCGAAAGCATGTAATGCCCGGCTTTGCCTTCGCTAACGGCGGCCCGGCGAGAACATTGCTTCGATCGGCCGCTCGAACCGCTCTGCGATCGCGAGCATGAGGTACAGGCTCGCCTCGTAGAACGAGGCGAATGGCTTACACTGGTCTTGGGTGCAGCTCATGAACGATACGCAGGACGCATTGATCACCGCACGCCAATGGCACCGCGATGGCCATGGCGTAGCTCTCGCAACAGTCGTCGAGACGTGGGGTTCCTCGCCGCGCCCTGTCGGTTCAAGACTGGTCGTCGATGACGCAGGACGCATGGTCGGCTCAGTTTCCGGTGGATGCGTTGAAGGCGCTGTGGTCGAGACCGCACTCGAGGTCATTCGCACTCGGGCGCCGAAACTCCTCGAGTTCGGTGTGACAGACGAGCGCGCCTGGGAGGTTGGCCTCGCCTGCGGCGGGCGAGTCCGGATCTTTGTCGAGAAGCTCACATGAAGCTCGCGGTACTCGATCGCCTCCTGTCCGTTGGGCGCAGCGGAACGTCGATTGCCCTGGTCACCGACCTGGTCAGCGGTGCGCAAGCGCTCATCACGGACGGGAATGTCGAAGGTGAACTCGCACTAGATGCCAAGGACTTGGCCGAAGTGCGCCGCGCGCTCGACGACGATCAGAGCCGTCTAATCCAAACCGAAGCGGGTTCTGTCTTGGTCGAGGTCTGGAGTCCGAGACTGCGTCTCATTGTGGTCGGCGCCGTTCACGTGGCCCAGACCCTGGTACCGCTCGCGAAACTCGCCGGCTACGAAGTCACCGTAATCGACCCGCGCACGGCCTTCGGCACACCCGAACGGTTTCCCGACACGACCGTGCTGAACGCTTGGCCCGGCGAGGCGCTCGGCGCACTGAAGCCGGATCGCCGTACAGCGATTGTGACGCTGGCCCACGATCCGAAGATCGACGATCCGGCGATGGAGAAAGCGCTGCATTCGGCTGCGTTCTACGTCGGCGCCCTCGGCTCAAGACGCACCCACGCCAAACGTACCGAACGTCTGCTCCAGGCCGGCCTCGAGCCAGCTGCGCTTGAGCGCATTCGCGGCCCCATCGGTCTCGCGATCGGCGCGCTGACTCCCGCCGAGATCGCCATTTCGATCATGGCGGAGATCACTGCAGTGCTGCGCCGAGCCCCGCTGGCCAGTCGGGCAGCCTAGCGTCGTCGAGGTCGTGAGCGACGGTCCTGCGTTGAGGTCGTTCCGGCCGAAGCCACCCTCGAAGTTCGAGACTACGCCAGCGGACGAAGATGGACGCTATTCTCCGGGTGGAACCGGGAATCTCGGTTCGAGCTGCGCGCTCTCGGAAGTTAAGGGACGCTCAACTGGAGGCGTGAAGCGGAATCGAATAGGCGGCATCCTGCAGCCATTTTGTGCAGGAGTCCGTAACGCTGACTTCACAGTTACCCGCAAAGTTACCCGCAGCAGCGCCCCACGCTCGAGCAACGCTGGCGGCTACGGCGCGCCGTACAAGGTGCCCCTGCGACGATTGCCCGCGCGTGGCCCACGACGGCAGACGCGCGCCCGGCACAACGAGCTCGCTAGATCGCGAGCTGCGCGAGATCCCACAGGCCTAGGCTTTTCTCCTTGTAGTCCTCTGCCTCGGTGCACTCTTCGTTGATGATCTGGATAGGCTCGGGCAGTGAAAACGGTGGCAGCTGCAGGTCGAGCGGACGCCAGTTGCCCGTGATGATCAATTGCCTGTTCGTCTTCAGCAGACCCGGATACGTTGTACTTAGGAGATACTTCGATCCCGTCCTCTTGAAATTCCCGAGAGCATCGAGCGCCCGCTGAAGGGGGAGATGAACCAGACAATCCCGGCATAAAATGAGGTCCACTTGCGGCAACTTGTCCTGGGTGATGTCGAGTGTGGCGAAACTTACTGTGTCGCTGCCGTATTGCTGCTGATTTGCGCGGATCAGGTCCGGCACAATGTCCGCCCCGATATATCTTCGCAACTTCAGATCCAACGTCCTCATCCAGTAATAGTCGCCGCATGGAGCGTCGAGCATCATCTCGATCCCGAGCCTCCTGATGAGCACTGCCAGCTCTCTTCTGACGACTCTCGTTTGGGTAAGGTCGGAGCCATTGCCGGACACGGTCTCCGTGTTTGCCCAGCTGTTGCGCAGATATATTCGAGAAAATATCTGCTGGGGGGAGTGCCTGAGTAGCTTCTCCCGAACGAGCGCACGAATGCGGAAATGAGCCACTGTGTTCGCGCCTATGAGTGGTCCCGCCATTTTAGAGTGTACCAAAGCAGATTCTTGTAACAATTCGAATCGCAGGACTTCATCAAACCCTGCAAATTGGGGGAGAGGGCGAGATTCGAACTCTCGAGCCCCGTGAGGGACTGCCGGTATTCAAGTCGTAGGTCGCGCACGTGTGCTGGATTCTGACGCACGTGAACGCATGATTCGCCGGGATGTGAAAAATGTGCCCGTGCCGGAGGGCCGCCCGGCCGTCAACGGACGGTAGCGGACGGCTACAGCCGGTGTTTCTCGGGTTTCAGGCCACTGATCAGAGAGTTGGCCGACGATAACGGACGCAGCGGATGCTCTATTGGAGGCGTGGAGCGGAATCGAACCGCTGTACACGGCTTTGCAGGCCGCTGCATGACCACTCTGCCACCACGCCCGAACCGAAAAGGCAAACCCCGGGACGAGCCCGGGGTTCACGCGGTCAATCTGGAGCGGGAAACGAGGCTCGAACTCGCGACCTCAACCTTGGCAAGGTTGCGCTCTACCAACTGAGCTATTCCCGCTGAGGCCTTTCAATGCGAGGGCGCAATTGTAAGGTGCGTCCGAAGGGTGTCAAGGAATCCTGCCGGATCAATGGCCTGCAGCCAACTCGGGGCGCGCTGCGCGCAAGTACTGGATCGCCGACCACAGCGTGAGGATCGCCGCCAGCACCGTCAGGAACAGCCCGCACTCGTAGATCGGCAGGCCGAGGAAGTTCCACCGGAAGAGCATCATCGACAGGCCCACGATCTGCACGATGGTCTTGTACTTCCCGAGCCCCGAGACCGCCACCTTGCCGCGCTTGCCGAGTTCCGCCATCCATTCGCGCAGCGCCGAGATCGCGATCTCACGGCCGATGATCACGATGGCCGCAAGCACTGTGACTACGCCGACCCAGCGAGGCTCCCGAGCCGCGGTCACGATCAACACCAGCGCCGTGGCGACGATCAGCTTGTCGGCGACGGGATCGAGAAAGGCACCAAGGCGCGTTGTCTGCCCCCAGCGGCGCGCCAGGTAGCCATCGAGCGAGTCGGTGATTCCCGCGAGTGCGAATACGATTCCCGCAGCCTGATCCGACCAGTGATATGGGAGATAGAAGAGAACGATGATCAGCGGGATCGCGACGATTCGCGCCCAGGTCAGGGAATTCGGAATCGAAATTCGCCTGTTCAAATCGGTTCACGCTCCCGGGTGCAGATGCTCGTAAATGAGCTGCGCCAGCGGCCGGCCGATGCCGCGCACCTGCACCAGATCATCCACGCCCGCGCGCAGTATGCCTTGGAGCCCCCCGAACTGCTTGAGCAGCTCGCGCCGGCGTGCGGGCCCCAATCCCGGTATCGCTTCGAGCGCCGATTCGTTGTGACGCCGCGCGCGACGCTTGCGGTGCCCCGTGATCGCGAAGCGATGCGCTTCATCGCGGATGCGCTGGATCAGGTGCAGCGACAGCGAGTCGGGCGGTAGGACCAGCGGCTCTTCGCGACCCGGTATGAACAACCGCTCCTGACCCGGCTTTCGATCGGCGCCCTTGGCCACGGCAACGACAGCCAGCCCGGACAGCTCCAGCGTGCGCAGCACTTCCACGGCCTGGGCGAGCTGGCCTTTGCCACCGTCGATCAGCAGCACGTCGGGCATCGGAATCTCGGCGGCCTTGATGCGGATGTAGCGGCGCGTGAGTGCCTGGCGCATCGCGCCGTAGTCATCTCCCGGCTCGATGCCGGAGATGTTGAAGCGGCGATAGTCGGACTTGACGGGACCCTCGGGGCCGAACACCACGCACGATGCGACGGTGCCCTCGCCGCGGGTGTGGCTGATATCGAAACACTCGATGCGCTGTGGCGCTTCGGGCATCTGCAGGTCCTGCCGCAATGCTTCGAGATGACTTTCGATACCAGCCCGATCGAGTGCCCGCATGCGCAGAGCCTGGACGGCGTTCGTGTGGGTCAGGGTCAGCCAGCGCGCGCCCAGCCCGCGCGCAGCGCGATGGATGCGGACTGTGTGCCCGGCGCGATCGCCGAGCGCGGACTCGAGTGCTTCCCGGTCCACGATCGGCGTACTGAGCAGGATCTCGCGTGGTGCCTCGCGCGTGAAGTAGTACTGCATGAGGAACGCACTCATGATCTCCCCCTCATCGCCGAGTGGCGCCCGCGGGAAGAATTGCGTGCTGCCAAGATTGCGGCCGCCGCGCACGAACATGAGCGCGATGCAGTGATCCCCCGATTCGGTGGCGAGAGCGACGACGTCGGCGTCCCGCTTGCTGGCTGCGGTGACGCTTTGCTGTGACTGGATCTGGCTGAGGCTCGCGAGCTGGTCGCGCAGGCGCGCCGCGCGTTCGAATTGCAGCGCTTCCGCGGCCGCTTCCATCTGCCGGGCCAGCTCCGCGTTCACTTCTTCGCTGCGCCCGGAGAGGACCTTGACCGCGCTATCGACATCGCGCCGGTACTCCTCCTCCGTAATGAACCCGACGCACGGCCCCGAGCAGCGTTCGATCTGGTACTGCAGGCACGGGCGACTGCGGTTCTCGAAGAAAGTGTCTTCGCAGTTACGCAGCTTGAAGAGCTTTTGCAGCTGCTGCAGCGACTCGCGCACTGCGCCCGCACTCGGGTATGGTCCGAAGTAGCGGCCCGGCAGGTTGCGCGCACCGCGGTAGAAGTTCAGGCGCGGAAAGCGCGCTTCCGTCGTGACGTGGATGTACGGGAAGCTCTTGTCGTCGCGCAGGATGACGTTGAAGCGCGGCTTGTGCTCCTTGATGAGGTTGTACTCGAGGAGCAGCGCCTCCGTTTCCGAATCCGTGAGAGTGACTTCGATGCTGGCGACCTGGCTCACCATCGCCTGCACCTTGGGAGAGACGTTACCGGCGTGGAAATAGCTGCCCACGCGCGCCTTGAGGCTGCGTGCCTTGCCGACGTAGAGAATCTGCCCGTCCGTGCCGAGCATCCGGTACACGCCCGGGCGGCCTGGAAGCCGCTGGACGAAAGCCTTGGCGTCGAACGCCGTGACGTCGGAACTCTCAGTCATTCATGTGGCGAATCACGGCCTCCCCGAAGCCGCTGGTACCGACCAGCTTCGCACCGGGAATGAGGCGCTGCAGATCTTCCTCCACGTTCCTGCGCCCGGCGAGCTCGCGCTTGGGCGCACGAATCGCCTCGCGCAGTCGCGCCAGGTCGTAGGTGAGCTCGCGGTTGGCGATCGTATCGGCAACGCCCTTGATGATGAGATCGGCGGCCTCGAACCAGCGCAGGTAACGCAGCATCATCTCTGCCGACAGGATGATAGATCCCGGGTTCACACGATCTTTGCCGGCGAAACCGGGCGCCGTGCCGTGAGTAGCCTCGAACACCGCGACGCCGTCGCCGATGTTACCGCCCGGTGCGATGCCGATGCCGCCCACTTGCGCGGCCAGTGCGTCGGAGATGTAGTCACCATTCAGATTGAGCGTCGCGATCACGTCGTACTCTTCCGGGCGCAGCAGCGCCTGCTGCAGGAAGTTATCTGCGATCACGTCCTTGATCACGATACGGTGGCCGGTCAATGGATTCTGGAAGGCGAGCCAGGGTCCCTTGTCGATCTCCTGCGCACCGAATTCATCGCGCGCCAGCTGGTAGCCCCAGTTGCGAAACCCACCCTCGGTGAATTTCATGATGTTGCCTTTGTGCACCAAGGTGACCGAGACGCGATCGTTTTCGATTGCGTACTGGATCGCCTTGCGGATCAGGCGCTGGGAACCTTCCCGGGACACTGGCTTGATGCCGATCGCAGAGCTCGATGGAAAACGGATGGACGTCACTCCCAGCTCGCGGTGCAGATACGCGATGAGCTTCTGTACCTCGGGCGAGCCTGCGGGCCACTCGATGCCCGCGTAGATGTCCTCGGTGTTCTCGCGGAACACCACGATCTCTACCTGGCTCGAGTCCTTCATCGGTGTCGAGACGCCGGAGAAGTGGCGGATCGGCCGTACGCACGCGTATAGATCGAGCTGCTGGCGGATCGCGACGTTGAGCGAGCGGATCCCGCCGCCCACCGGGGTGCCGAGCGGCCCCTTGATCGAAACCACGAAGTCACGCAGCGCCTGCAGCGTTTCCTCTGGAAACCAGGCGCCGGCGCCATAGACCTTGCTGGCCTTTTCGCCGGCATAGACCTCCATCCATGAGATACGCCGGCGGGCACCGTAGGCCCTGGACACGGCGGCATTGACTACGCGCTGCATGACGGGCGTGACGTCGATGCCGATACCGTCGCCCTCCACGAACGGGATGATCGGGCGCTCCGGCACATTGAGCGAGAAATCCGGATTGAGCGTGATGCGCTCGCCGTCGGCGGGCACAACGATGTGGTCGTACTTCATGACGCTGGTCAGTGAATCCGCGGGGCGCGAACTTTACCAGAAACGCGCGCTACCGTTCGCGGGCGGCGCCCGGCAGCGGCTTGTCGAGATCAACGACGGCGTGAGCGTTTGAACTGCGCCTCTTCGGTAGAGCCGCTCAACGCCGTGATCGAAGACTGGCCGCGCGTCACGGTCTGGGTCACGTCATCGAAGTATCCCGCACCGACCTCGCGCTGGTGACGCGTCGCCGTGTAACCGGACGCTTCGGCGGCGAACTCTGCCTGCTGCAGTTCCACGTACGCGCTCATTTGGCGCTCGCGATAGCCGCGCGCCAGCTCGTACATGCTGAAGTTGAGCGCGTGGAATCCTGCCAGGGTCACGAACTGGAACTTGAACCCCATCGCGCCGAGCTCACGCTGGAATCGGGCGATAGCGGCATCGTCGAGCTTCTGCTTCCAGTTGAACGAGGGCGAGCAGTTGTACGCCAGGAGCTTTTCGGGGAATTGTCTGTGGATGCCTTCGGCGAAGCGGCGCGCTTGCTGCAGGTCCGGCATTGCAGTCTCGCACCAAACGAGATCAGCGTACGGGGCGTAGGCCAGGCCCCGGGCGATAGCCGCATCGAGCCCCGCTTTCACGTGGTAGTAGCCCTCGGAGCTGCGCTCACGCTTCTCAATGAACGGGCGGTCGCGCTCGTCCACATCTGAAGTCAGCAGATTCGCCGCGTCCGCATCGGTGCGCGCAATCAGGATCGTCGGCACGCTGCAGATGTCCGCCGCGAGACGCGCCGCGGTCAGCTTGTTGATTGCCTCGGAAGTCGGCACCAGCACTTTGCCACCCATGTGGCCGCACTTCTTTACCGAGGCGAGCTGATCCTCGAAGTGCACACCCGCCGCCCCAGCTTCGATCATGGCCTTCATGAGCTCGAAAGCGTTGAGCACACCGCCGAACCCGGCCTCCGCATCCGCGACGATCGGCCGCAGCCAGTCGATGCTGTGGTCACCCTCGGCATGGCAGATCTGATCCGCGCGTTGCAGGGTGTTGTTGATGCGCCGGACGACCGCAGGTACGGAGTCCGCTGGATACAACGACTGGTCGGGATACATCTGCGCGGCGAGGTTGGCATCGCCCGCCACCTGCCATCCGGACAGATAAATGGCATCGAGGCCGGCGCGCACCTGCTGCATGGCCTGATTACCGGTCAATGCACCGAGCGCACCGACGAAGGGCTTCTCGTGCAGATACTTCCAGAGCTTCTCCGCCCCCAGGCGCGCGAGCGTGTGCTCGACGACTACCGTGCCTCGCAGGCGCACCACGTCCTCGGGCTGGTACACGCGCTGGATACCACGCCAGCGCGCATCACTCTGCCAGTATTTGCGGATTTCACTTGCGCCGGGTGCCGTCATTGCCAGGTCCTCGACCCTTTGCCGCTCGGGTCGTCAATCGATCTCACGATACGCAACCAGGGTCAAAAACGCTGTGAAGCGCGGCTCAGCCGTGAGGCGATCGAGCAGGCGCGCCGCGAGCTCATAATGACCGGCCGCCGGATTGCCCTCCTCTGCCCTTGCCTTCAAAGTACGCAGCTCCACCCCGATCTGCTCGCGGACCAAGTCGAGCGTCACGCGCCGGCCATCCTCGAACACGCCAGTTGGATGGTGGACCCACTGCCATAACTGGGCGCGTGAGATTTCGGCCGTGGCTGCATCCTCCATGAGGTTGTTGATTGGTACGCAACCGAGTCCTCCCAGCCAGGCCGCGAGGTACTGCAGCCCAACGCTCACGTTGTTGGCCAGCCCCCCTTCGGTGATCGTTCCGGCAGGAACCTTCAGCAGATCCGCCGCTCCGACCTGCACGTCGTCACGCACGCGGCTCAGCTGGTTCGGGCCGAGCATGTACTGGTTGAACACTTCGAGCGCGAGCGGAACCAGGCCGGGATGCGCCACCCAGGTGCCATCGTGCCCGTCGCTCGCTTCCCGCTCCTTGTCAGCGCGGACCTTCGCAAGCGCTTCCGCATTCGCTTGCAGATCGTTCTTGATCGGGATCTGCGCCGCCATCCCACCCATGGCGAAGGCCCCGCGCCGGTGGCAGGTGCGGATCAGGAGCAGCGAGTAGGAGCGCAGGAAGTGGCTCGTCATCGTCACTTGTTGACGGTCCGGCAGCACGAATTCAGGGCGCCGGGCGAATTTCTTGATGAAACTGAAAATGTAGTCCCAGCGTCCGCAGTTGAGTCCGACGATGTGCTCCTTGAGCTCGTACAGGATCTCGTCCATCTCGAACGCAGCCAGGATGGTTTCGATCAAGACCGTGACCTTGCAAGTGCCGCGCTTCAGTCCAAGCAGTTGCTCGGCATGCGTCAGCACCTCGGACCACAGTCGCGCTTCGAGATGTGATTCGAGCTTCGGCAGGTAGAAGTACGGTCCGGTGCCGCGCCTGCCGAGCTCGCGCGCGTTGTGGAACAGGTACAGGCCGAAATCGACCAGCCCTCCCGGCACCTGCTCGCCATCGACCAGCAGATGCTTCTCGAACAGGTGCCAGCCTCGCGGCCTGACGAGGAGGACCGCCACCTCGGCATTCAGCCGGTAACGCTTGCCTTCCGGGCTCGCGTACTCGATGGTGCCGCGCACCGCATCGCGCAGGTTCATCTGCCCGCGAATCAGGTTGTCCCAGCTCGGCGTGAGTGAGTCTTCGCAGTCAGCCATGAACACCTTCGCACCCGAATTGAGGGCGTTGATGATCATCTTGCGGTCGGTCGGCCCGGTGATCTCCACTCGCCGGTCCTGCAGGTCCTGGGGAACAGGTGCCACGCGCCAGTCGGATTCGCGGATCTGGCGGGTCTCGGGCAGAAAATCCGGCAGCACGCCGGAGTCGAGCGCGCGCTGGCGCTGCTCGCGCAATGCGAGCAGCTCATGTACTTTCGGTGTGAAGCGGCGCGCCAGCGCCGCCAGAAAATCGAGTGCCTCGCGCGTCAGAATCGACTCAAAACCGGCCGGCATAGCTCCGCGTATATCGCAGCCGGCACTGGCGGGCGCACCCGATGCAGTCAAAGCGTTCTCCTCGTCTGAGCGCGACCTATGATACCGCAGGGGTTTGTCTTCGACGTCGCAGAAACCGGTGGCAATTTGCGTTGTTTGCTCTTCAACAAGCCGTTTCGCGTCCTCTCGCGCTTCACGGACGCCGCGGGCCGGGAGACGCTCGGCAAGTTCGTACGGGAGAAGGAGGTGTATCCGGCCGGCCGTCTCGATTACGACAGCGAAGGTCTCCTGTTCCTGACGGACGACGGGCGTATCCAGGCGCGCCTCAGCGAGCCGCGGTATCGACTGCTGAAGCGCTACTGGGTCCAGGTGGAGGGAGAACCTGGTGCGGTCGCGCTGCAACGCCTGCGCGAGGGTGTTGAGCTCAAAGATGGGTTGACCCGACCGGCACAGGTCAGGGCGATGGCCGAGCCCGCCAATCTATGGCCGCGCGATCCGCCGATCCGCCATCGGGCACACATTCCCGCTCACTGGCTGGAGATCGGGCTCATCGAAGGGCGCAACCGCCAGGTGCGGCGCATGACGGCCGCGGTCGGGCTGCCAACACTGCGCCTGATCCGCTGGGCGATCGGGCCGTGGGAACTGGAGGGTCTGGCGCCGGGCGAGGCGCGCGAGCTCGATTCGCGGCGAGTGCTCGCCCAGCTGCGGCGTCAGCGCGAAGAGGCCTTGTGACGCGCGATGAGCATCGCGAGCTCGAGCGCCTGCTCATAGTTCAACCGGGGGTCGACCGTCGAGCGATACGCGCGCTTCAGGTCCGCTTCCGTCAGGCCGCGCGCGCCACCGATGCACTCCGTGACATCCTCGCCTGTCAGCTCGAAATGCACACCTCCGAGGATGGAGCCCTGCTCGTCGTGGATGCGGAACGCCGCCTCGACCTCGCCCATGATGTTGTCGAAGCGCCGCGTTTTGAGGCCGCCGGACGTGGTCTCGGTATTGCCGTGCATCGGGTCGCACATCCAGAGCACGGTCTGCCCGGTCGCGCGCACCGCCTGGATCAATGGCGGCAGCGCGCGCTCGATTTCCTTGACTCCGAAGCGATGAATCAGGGTAAGCCTGCCGGGCTGGTTCTGGGGATTCAGAAGCTCCAGCAGCGCCTGCAGCCACTCGGGGTTCATCCCGGGACCCAACTTCACGCCGATCGGGTTGGCAATGCCGCGGAAGAACTCGACGTGTGCACTGTCGACCTGGGCCGTGCGCATGCCGATCCAGGGCATGTGCGTCGACAGGTTGTACCAACGCTGCCGGCGCGGAATGAACCGGGTCTGTGCCTGCTCATAAAGCAGGTGCAGCCCTTCGTGGCTGGCGTAGAAATCCATCCGGCTCACCTCATGCACGGGGCGGCCGCTCATCGATTCGAAGAAGTCCAGTGAATTGGCAATCGAGTCCACGATCTGCTGATACGCATCGCGCAACGGCGAATGGTGCAGGAAGCTCAGGTTCCAGTACTCGGGGTGATGCAGGTCGGCAAACCCGCCGTCGATGAGCGCGCGCACGAAGTTGAGCGTCAGCGCCGCGCGCTCGTAGCCGCGCAGCAGCAGCTCCGGATCGGGCTCTCGGTCGGCAGCGGTGAACGGGGCGCGATTCACGATATCGCCGCGATAGCTCGGCAGCGTCAGGCCGTCCCGCGTCTCCGTATCCGCCGAACGCGGTTTGGCGTACTGGCCCGCCATCCGACCGACGCGCACGATCGGCATCTTGAGCCCGTGCAGCAGCACCAGACTCACCTGCAGGAGAATCTTGAGCTTCTGCGCAATCCGGTCGGACTCGCACTCCGCGAAACTCTCGGCGCAGTCACCGCCCTGCAGCACGAAGGTCTCGCCGCGTTGTGCCGCGGCGATGTGCTCGCGCAGCGCTTCGATCTCCCAGGAGACGACGATCGGCGGCAGCCGGCTGAGCGCCGCAATCACCCGCTCGAGCGCTGACGGATCCGAATAGCGAGGCTGCTGCTGCGCCGACCTTGCCTGCCAGCTCGCGGGGTGCCACTCGTTGACAGCTGCGCTCAGAGTCATGGTGGGATCGTACACACGGCCCCACTGCACCGCAAAAACCAGACGGTGCTTTCGGGCGCCCGTTGAGGCAGAATGCGCGCCTTTTTCGCGCCAGCCTGCTGATGACGACAGCCGCGAGCAGGCCGCGCACCGCCCTGTACGGAGTCGCTTTCATGCATCGAATTCTCATCCTTGGTGCCGGCAAGATCGGCGCCCTGATCTCGGGTTTGCTTGCGGAATCAGGTGCCTATCGGGTTCACCTCGCCGACGTCAACGGCAAGGCCGCCGAGGCGGTCGTGCGCGCGCATGGCTTCAGCCATCTGCAGGCGCATGCACTCGATGCTGCAGACCCGGCCGCGCTCGCCGCGCAGCTGAAGGCACACCCGGTCGATGCGGTTATCTCCAGCCTTCCCTTTTACTGCAACTTGGCCGTGGCGACCGTGGCCCGACAGGCCAACATCCACTACTTCGATCTCACCGAAGACGTCGAGGTCACGAAAGCGGTACGGCGCACGGCAGAAGGCGCAAGCACGGCCTTCGTGCCGCAATGTGGACTCGCTCCCGGCTTCATCAGCATCGCCGCGAACGAGCTGATCACTCACTTCGACGAACCCCGCACCGTGAAGCTGCGCGTTGGAGCCCTGCCGCAGCACCCGAACAACGTGCTCAAGTACTCGCTTACCTGGTCCACGGAAGGCCTTATCAATGAGTACGGCAATCCCTGCCAGGCGATCAGCGACGGGCGGCTCGTGGAAACCGCACCACTCGAGGGTCTGGAGGAGATCGAGATCGACGGCACCCTCTACGAGGCGTTCAACACCTCCGGGGGCTTGGGCTCGCTCGGCGAGACTTACGGCAAGCGCGTCGAAAGCATGAACTACAAGACCATCCGCTACCCCGGTCACTGCGCCCAGATGCGCCTGCTCATGAACGATCTGAAGCTCAACCACGACCGCGCTACGCTCAAGCACGTGCTCGAGAACGCCGTGCCGCAGACGTTGCAGGATGTCGTCATCGTCTACGCCGCGGTGGCCGGCCTGCAGGACGGGCAACTGCGCGAAGAGAACTACGTCAACAAGATCTATCCGCAGCTCATCGCCGGGCGGCTGTGGTCGGCGATTCAGGTCACGACCGCTGCGGGCATCACTGCAGTTGTCGATATCGTGATGAGCTCCGGCGGCAAGTATCACGGGTTCGTCGCCCAGGAAAACTTCCGGCTCACGGAAATCCTGACGAACCGCTTCGGTCGCTACTACGCGCCGGGCGGCTCCAAGGACGTTTCGTCCGAGGTCGTGGCCTCCGGCAAGGCTGGGCACCAGCGGCAGTTGTGGGAGAAAGCGTCGTGAACGAAATACGGGCACGACTGAATCTCAAGCCGGTGAATGCCGGTACCTGGTCCGGCAGCGCCGGCTGGTCGGCGGACAATCGGGGGCCGCTGATCGATTCGCTCAATCCGGCGACCAACGAGGTCATCGCCCAGGTCCGCTGCTCTACCGCCGCCGACTATGAGCAGGTACTGCAGTCTGCGGTGGCCGCATTCCAGGAGTGGCGCCATGTGCCGGCGCCGAAGCGCGGCGAAGCAGTACGCCTGATGGCGGAGGAGCTGCGCGCCCACAAGGATGCGCTCGGCAGCCTCGTGTCGCTCGAGAACGGCAAGATCAAGGCTGAGGGTGACGGTGAGGTTCAGGAGATGATCGACATCGCCGACTTCGCGGTCGGACAGTCGCGCATGCTCTATGGTCTCGCGATGCATTCCGAGCGCCCGCAACATCGCATGTACGAGCAATGGCACCCGCTCGGCGTGGTCGGAATCATCTCCGCGTTCAATTTCCCGGTCGCGGTCTGGTCGTGGAACGCTTTCCTGGCGGCCGTCTGCGGCAACGTCAGCGTTTGGAAGCCCTCGCCGAAGACACCCCTGTGTGCGATCGCGGTGCAGGAGATCTGCAATTGCGTCCTGGCGCGGCATCGGCTGCCGCCCATCTTTCAGCTCTTCATCGACGGGGGCAACGAGCTCGCCGAGCGCTTCACCGCCGATCCACGCGTGGCGCTCGTTTCCTTTACCGGCTCCACCGCGGTGGGACGCAAGGTCGGCGAGCGCGTCGCGGCGCGTCTCGGCAAGAGCCTGCTGGAACTGGGCGGCAACAACGCGATCATCGTCGACGAATCGGCCAACCTCGATCTCGCCGTGCCTTCGATCGTCTTTGGTGCGGTGGGTACGGCCGGCCAGCGCTGCACCAGCACGCGACGGGTTTTCGTGCATCGTGCGCGCCAGGCCGAACTCGAGAAGCGGCTGCTGCACGCCTACACCCAGGTGAGGATCGGTGATCCGCTGGCACCGGACACGTTATGTGGTCCGCTCATCGATCGGCAGGCGGTGGCGAAATTCGAGGCGGCCCTGGCGCGTGCGCGTGAACAGGGCGGCGAAATCCTCTGCGGTGGCCGCGCCCGGCCCGGCCCCGGCAACTTCGTCGAGCCGGCGATCGTGCGTGCCCGCAACGACTGGCCGATCGTGCAGACCGAGACCTTCGGGCCGATCCTGTACGTGATCCCGGTGCAATCGCTCGATGAGGCGATCGCCGCTCAGAATCATTCCGCGCACGGTCTCTCGTCGGCGATCTTTACTGATCGGCTGCAAAGCGCAGAGCGCTTCCTGTCGGCCGCGGGCAGCGACTGCGGCATTGCCAACGTGAATATCGGCACCTCTGGCGCGGAGATCGGCGGCGCCTTCGGCGGCGAGAAGGAAACAGGTGGCGGGCGCGAGTCCGGCTCGGATTCCTGGAAGGCTTACATGCGCCGGCAGACCAATACGATCAACTGGAGCAGCTCGCTACCGTTGGCCCAGGGCATCCGTTTTGACGTCGGCAGCTGAGACCGTCGTGGCGTGTTAGGCTGAGAGGGCGCGGCATTGCGATCGCGCCTCCGGTTGACCCATGCGCTTATTTCTCGTCGGTGCACTGTTGCTGAGCTGCGCGATTCTGCAGGCGCAGACGCCGGCGCAGCAGCACGCATCTTCTTCTGCCCTGCTCATGAAGATTGATGGGCCGATCGGCCCGGCGATCAGCCACTATTTCGCACAGGGCCTCAAGAAGGCGCAGCAGTCCGGCAGCTCACTGGTCATCCTGCAGATGGATACACCGGGCGGCCTCGACACCGCGATGCGCGACATCATCAAGGAAATCCTCGCTTCACCGATTCCAGTCGTCACGTTCGTAGCCCCAAGCGGCGCACGTGCGGCGAGTGCGGGCACTTACATCCTGTACGCGAGCCACATCGCTGCCATGGCACCGGCGACCAACCTCGGCTCCGCAACCCCCGTGCAGATCGGCGGAGAGTCCCCGGCACCGGAACCTGCCGGCGACGATAAGACCGCGGACGAGAAGCCCGACGCGGGGCAGAAGGACAAGGACAAGAAAGCCGGCGGGTCGGCTGCGCCCGGCAGCGCCATGGAGCGCAAGGTGGTCAACGATGCCGTCGGCTACCTGCGCAGCCTCGCGCAGCTGCGGGGTCGCAACGTCGAGTGGGCCGAGAAGGCGGTGCGCGAAGGGGCCAATCTGCCGGCGTCCGAAGCACTGCAGAGCAAGGTCATCGACGTCATCGCCAAAGACCTGCCCGACCTGCTGCAGCAGCTCGATGGCCGCAAGGTCACCTTTGGCGCCAGCGAGGTGACGCTTGCGACCAAGTCGCTCACCATCGAGAAGTTTGAGCCGGATTGGCGCACGCAGCTTCTCACCGTCATCACGAATCCGACGATCGCCTATGGATTGCTGTTGATAGGCATCTACGGACTATTGTTCGAGGGTTACAATCCGGGCGCTGTCCTGCCCGGAGTTGCAGGGGCGATCTGCCTGTTGCTGGCCCTCTTTGCTTTCCAGGTGCTGCCGGTGAACTACGCCGGGCTCGCGCTCATCATTCTCGGGGCGCTGCTGGTGGTGGCAGAGGCCTTTGTGCCGAGTTTCGGTGCGCTCGGCGTCGGCGGGTTGATTGCGTTCATCATCGGTTCGATCATGCTGTTCGATACCAGTGTGCCGGGGTTTGCGATCGCCGTTCCGATCATCGCCGCCATTGCATCCGTCGCGGGCCTGGTGCTGATCGGGATGGTGTGGCTGTTCGGACGCGCCCGTCGACGTCCCGTCGTCACCGGCGTCGAGCACATCCTCGGCAGCCATGCCGAGGTACTCGACGGGTTCGAGTCGCATGGGACCGTGCGCCTCGGCGGCGAATTGTGGAACGCCCGCAGCTCCGCGCCCGTCAGCGCGGGCCAGGAGGTCCGCGTCGTGAAGGTGGAGGGCCTGCTGCTGTGGGTCGAACCGGTCAAACACAGGGGAGCGAAACAATGAGTCCCTTTCTGCTGGTCGTAGTGTTCCTGGTGGGCGCGCTGCTGTTCAGCGCCATCAAGATTCTCAAGGAGTACGAGCGCGGCGTGATGTTCACCCTTGGCCGCTTCACGGGCGTGAAGGGTCCGGGCATCATTCTCGTGGTTCCGATCGTGCAGCAGATTGTCAAGGTCGATCTACGCGTCATCGTTCTCGACGTGCCGAAGCAGGATGTCATTTCGCGCGACAACGTGTCCGTCAAGGTCAACGCCGTGGTGTATTTCCGCGTCGTGGATCCAAGCAAGGCGATCATCCAGGTGGCCAATCCCTGGGAGGCCACCAGCCAGTTCGCGCAAACGACCTTGCGCTCGGTGCTCGGCCAGCACGACCTCGATGAGATGCTCTCGCAACGGGAGAAACTCAACATCGACATCCAGCGCATCCTTGACCAAGCCACCGACGCCTGGGGCATCAAGGTGGCTAACGTCGAGATCAAACACGTCGATCTGGACGAAAGCATGATTCGCGCCATTGCCAAACAGGCGGAAGCCGAGCGCACGCGACGAGCAAAGATCATTCACGCCGAAGGCGAGAGTCAGGCGGCACAGATGCTCGTTCAAGCCGCGCACGCGCTTGCAGCCGAACCGGCCGCGATGCAACTGCGCTACCTACAGACCTTGGCGGATATTTCCAACGAAAAGAGCTCGACTATCGTTTTCCCGCTGCCGCTGGATCTCATCGCACCGCTCCTCCGCGCAAAAACCGAGCGCTGACACCTTCAGCGGCCGGGCAGGCACACTTCGACGAGCGCTCCGCCCAAGGGCGAATCGCCCATTTCGAGCGTGCCGTCGTAGAGCTCCACGATCTCGCGCACCATTGCCAGGCCAAGCCCCTGCCCGTCCATCTGCTCGTCCGCACGGGCGCCGCGTTCGAGGATGCGCTCGCGGTCGGCTTTTGCGATCCCGGAGCCGTCGTCCTCGACGGTGATGTGCGACCGTGCGCGTCGGTCGGCCTGCTGCGAGCGGCTGATGGTCACTCGTACGCGTGAGCGGCACCACTTGCAGGCGTTGTCCAGCAGGTTCCCGAGCAGCTCAAAAAGATCGCCCCGATCGCCGATGAACGCTACGCGCTCGCGCGCCACGATCTCGATCAGCAGGTCGCGATCCGAATAGACCTTGCTGAGCGCAGCGCGCAGCTCGGTAAGCAGCGGGGCGACGTCGACGGCGCCCTGCCCGACCACGGCGCCGCCCGAAGCTGCAGCGCGCTTGAGCTGGTGCTGCACGATCGCATTCATGCGGTCGATCTGCTGATTGACGATATGGTGGCGCCGGTCGGTGGCGGCCTCGTCCGCCAGCGTCGAGCGGATGACGGCGAGCGGTGTCTTGAGACTGTGTGCCAGGTTGCCGAGTGTATTGCGATAGCGTTCGACGCGGCGGCGCTCGTTCCTGAGCAAGGCATTCATGTTCACCGCCAGGCCGGTGAGCTCACGCGGCTGCGCCGAGCTCAAGGAAGCGCGGCTGCCCGCCTCGATCTCGGCGATCTCGCTCTCGATCTGACGCAGCGGTGCGAGGGCCCAGCGCAACAGCAATGCCAGCGAGCCGAGCAGCAGCACGAACAAGCCCAGGAACCAGCCGAACAACTGACTGCGGAATCGGGTCAGTTGTGCTTCATACGGTGTGAGGCTGGTCGCCACGCTGAAGATGAATTCACGGTTAGTGTCTGGCGCGATTTCCCAGTTGATGGAAGCAGTCAGCACCATGCTTCTGACGTTCTCATCCAGCGTGCGCTGCTCCAACCGGCGCGCACCCGGCGCTACGGCGCCGCCGAAATCGACCTGGCTGCCAAGCAACGACGGCGAGCGCCAGATCAGCTTGCCTTGCGGGCTGCGGATCTCGGCATACAGTCCCGAGCCCGGTTGCCGTAGGCGTGGCTCGGCGAGCGCGCCGGCAGGCTGCACGTTGCCGTGATCGTCGGTCTCGCACGCCGCCAGCAGGGCGATGAGTTGCGCATCGAGCAGCTCACCGATGCTGCGCTGGCTAAGGTCACGGAATACCGTATCGAGGGCCGCAATGGTGACCCCGAAAAAAAGGATCAGCAGCAGAGAGACCGACGCCAGCAGTCGCCCGCTGAGCGAGGACATCAACCGTCGGCGCGCGCGCCCGGCGTTTCGGCGCGTGTAAGGGCGAGACGGTAGCCACGCCCACGCAAGGTTTCGATCGGCTGGCGATTGCCGTCCGGATCGAGTTTGCGCCGCAGGCGGCCGATAAAGACCTCGATGACATTGCTGTCACGCTCGAAGTCCTGCGCATACAGGCGTTCGGTAAGCTCGGCCTTGGAAAGAACCTCGCCGGCACGCAGCATCAGGAACTCGAGGATGCGGTACTCGAACGAGGTGAGCTCCACGACCTTCTCGCCCACGGTGACGACCTGGCTGCGCGTGTCGAGGCTGATGTCGCCGCACTGGAGCACGGGTTGCGACCAGCCGCCCGACCGGCGCAACAGTGCCTGCACGCGTGCCAGCAGCTCCTGCACGTGGAAGGGCTTCGCGAGATAATCGTCAGCGCCCGACTGTAAGCCCTCGACCTTGTCCTGCCAGCGGTCGCGCGCAGTCAGAATCAGCACCGGAAAGCTCTTGCCCATGCCGCGCAGCTGGCGGATCAGCTCGATGCCGGACAACTTCGGCAGTCCGAGATCGATGATTGCCAGGTCGAGCGGATACTCCTTGCCGGCGTACAGGCCCTCTTCGCCGTCAGCTGCCGCATCGACGTTGAAGCCAGCCGCGTGCAGCTGCGTGACCAGGGTCTCGCGCAGTGCTTGCTCATCTTCGACGATTAGGATTCGCATCAGGATCAATGCCTCGCTCAGTATTCACGGTTGCCCCTGCGGCATCGGGTGCGTCCTACAGCACTTCACCCGAGTCCGCATCGACGCGCACGGTCCACACCTTGCCGTCCGCGTTGAGCAGCCTCAGCACGTACACGGTGCGCCCGTTCTCCTGGCGAGTCTCGGCCCGCACCACCCGCGCCTTGTAGCGCTGCTGGACCATCTGCACTGCGGCGTCCAGTGACATCCCGCCATGCGCACGCGCTTCGGTGCGCGCCGGCGACTCCGGTGCCGTCACGACGCCCTGCCGGTGTGCCAGGGCCGGCTCTGCAAGCAGGCCGGCCAGCATCACTAGGGCAAGTGCCAGTACAGGTTGGTTCCTCACGCCTGGTCTTGGGATGGTGCGGTTGACGAGTACGCTCAGAGTGTAGTGCGCGCGCGCCTTCCACGTAAGCCGAAGCGGGCGGAAGCACTCCGCCCGCTTCGGGACATTGGGCCGTCCGGTCCTACGCCGGCCAGACTGCAACCTGCACTCGCAGCCGCTCGCCTGGATCGTAGGGCAGGCGCGTGGAGTAGCGCTGTCCGCCGTACTCGTACTCGACCTGATAGCCGTCAATACGTTCCTCGTAGGTCTGCTCAACACGCTGATCGCAGCGCTCGACCTGGTACGGTTGCGGAGTGGCAGAGGCGTACTGGGCCTGGCGACTTGCGCCCACCTCGTGTCCGACTGCCGTGCCGATCAGCGCGCCCGCTACAGTCGCTGCACGCCGGCCATTGCCATTTCCGAACTGATGGCCGATCGCGCCGCCGATGAGGCCGCCTACGATCATCGGGCCCGCGAGACTGCCGCTGGGCTGACCCGCATTCGGCTGGTCGTAGCGCGTCTCGGTCCAGCACTCGCGCCGCGGTACCTCGACGCGCACCTGGCGCACGATGGGCTCAACGTGAGTCACCCGTGCATAACCGTAGCCCTGGTTCGCGCTGTAGGGCACGCCGCGCTTCGGGTCTGCAAGCGCCGTCGATGCCGTCAGCACCGAGGTCACCACAACGCAGCTCATCACTCGCGTAAACATGTCAGGCTCCTTGCGCTCGCCTCGGACGGCAACTCCGTCCATCAATCCCCGAGCGTGGTGCCAAGCTAAGGCAGGCACTGTGAATGCCAACTGAACCCGTTTGGTGCAGGCGGGAAAGGAGAACTCAGTCGCGTTTCGTGGCCGTTTTGGCCTCATTCCATAACGCGTCGAGTTCCGTCGCGCTGAGCTGTTGCAACTGCCGGCCGCTGGCGCGCACCTGTTGTTCCAGGTGACGAAAGCGCCGCTCGAAGCGTGCGTTGCTGGCACGCAAGGCGGATTCCGGATCGACACCGAGGTGACGTGCGAGGTTCACCAGCGCAAGCAGCACGTCACCGAGCTCCGCTTCGAGCTCGGGCGAACCGCCCGAACGGGCCTCGACCGCATCCAGTTCGGCCAGTTCTTCGTCGACCTTGGCGCGCGCCCCGCGCCAGTCGGGCCAGTCGAAGCCGACGCTCGCCGCACGCCTGCCGACCTTGGCAGCACGGGTCAGCGCGGGAAGCCCCAGCGGAATGCCGTCCAGGATGCCACCAACACCATCTACAGCTACCCGCTCCCGCTTCTTGTGCTCCTCCCACGCGCGCGACTGGTCGCTTGAGCTCGCGATGCGCTCCTGGCCAAACACATGGGGGTGGCGACGAATCAACTTGTCACAGATGGCACCGACGACGTCGGCGAATTCGAACTGGCGCGCTTCCTGCGCCAGGCGCGAGTGGAACACGACCTGGAACAGCAGATCGCCCAGCTCGTCGCGTAGCTGTGCCGGGTCACCGTGCTCGATTGCATCGGCGACCTCGTAAGCCTCCTCGATCGTGTACGGCGCAATAGTGGCGAAAGTCTGCTCCCTGTCCCAGGGGCAGCCGCTTTCCGGGGCGCGCAACTGCGCCATGATCCCGAGCAGCTCCTCGATGGTCCGCCCGCGAGTCGTCATTCGCGCAGCAACCGATAGAGAGTCATGAGCATGCCTGCAGTAGCGCCCCAGATGTTCCGCTCGCCGAAGGGAATGTCGTAGACCTCAATCTCGCCCTCGCCCAGCAAGCGCCGCCGCCCTTTGTGATGTGCGGGATCGAGCAGGAAGCGCAGCGGCACTTCGAAGGTGTCGGTCACCTCCGTGGTATCGAGCGTGAGCTCAAAGCCAGGTTGCACGAACGCGACTACGGGAGTCACGCGATAGCCGCTGATGATGAGATGGTCCGGAAGATAGCCAACGACTTCGACGAAACGGCGTGCGAGACCGATCTCTTCTTCAGTCTCGCGCAGCGCCGCGGCGACGGCGTCCACATCGTCGGGTTCGAGGCGTCCGCCCGGAAAGCTGATCTGCCCCGGGTGATGTTTAAGATCGGCGGCGCGTTGCGTAAGGAGTACGGTCAGGCCCTCGTGGCGGTCGACGATCGGCACCAGCACGGCCGCCGGCGTGGGCTGCGTGGGCAGCAAGTGATGAAAGCGGGTGGTGAGCTCGGGCGGCAGACCTGCGAGCCACGCCTCGCCGCCGTGCGCACCGGGACTGGTGCCGGCCAGGCGTGCTCGGATATGGGCGCGCAAGGTCCCCTCATCGTCCGCGGGAGCGACCTTCGGGCCCGGCTTCGACGGATTCATCCGCCTCCGCCCCCGCCTCCCTTAATGCCGCCGCGCGTGAGATCACGTGGGTCGAGCAGTCGTTTGAGTTCCTCGGCACCGAGGTCGGTCATCTTCTGCGCGACTTCCCGGATCGGGCGGGCCTCGGCATAGGCCTTCTTGGCGATGGCGGCACCCTTCTCGTAACCGATTACCGGGTTGAGGGCCGTGACCAGGATCGGATTGCGCTCCACAGCCTCGTCGAGTCGCGCCTGGTTGACGGTGAAGCCCGCAATCGCGCGATCCGCGAGCGCGCGCGTCCCGCTCGCGAGCAGCTCCAGACTCTGCAAGAGGTTGTACGCGATGACCGGCAGCATCACGTTGAGCTGGAAATTGCCAGACTGCCCCCCGATGGTAACGGTGAGATCGTTGCCGATGACTTGCGCCGCGACCATGGCAACCGCTTCTGGAATCACCGGGTTGACCTTGCCCGGCATGATGCTGCTGCCGGGCTGCAGTGCCGGCAGCGCGATTTCGCCGAGTCCGGCGAGTGGTCCGCTGTTCATCCAGCGCAGGTCGTTCGCGATCTTGATCAGGCTGACCGCGAGCACCTTGAGCTGCCCCGACAGCTCCACCGCCGTGTCCTGGGAGCTCAGCGCCTCGAAATAATCCCGGCTCGCAGTGAAGGCTAAGCCGGTGCTCTGCGAGAGTTTCGCGGCAAAGAGCGCGCCGAACTTCGGATGCGCATTGATGCCGGTGCCGACCGCCGTGCCGCCCTGTGCGAGGGCCAGCAGCCGAGTCCTGCAGGCTTCGAGGCGCGCGATGCCGTTGCCGATCTGCGAGCGCCAGCCGCCAAGCTCCTGTCCGAGCGTCACCGGCATGGCATCCATGAGGTGAGTGCGCCCGGTCTTTACGATCTGCGTCAGGTCCTGTGCCTTGCGGTCGAGCGTGGCGTGCAGATGATGCAAGGCCGGCAGCAGCTCGTGCTCCAGTTCGAGCGCCGCGCTCACGTGGATCGCCGTGGGTATGACGTCGTTGCTGCTCTGGCCCATGTTGACGTGATCATTCGCGTGCACCTCGCGCCGCAGCTCAGCGCTGGCGAGGTGTGCAATGACCTCGTTGGCATTCATGTTGGAGCTGGTGCCCGACCCGGTCTGAAACACGTCCACCGGGAACTGAGCATCGTGCCGGCCCTCCGCGACCGCGCGCGCCGCCTTGCCAATGCCCGCGGCCAGCACTGCATCGAGCGTGCCGAGCTCCGCGTTGACGGCTGCCGCCGCTTCCTTGATCAGGCCCAACGCGCGAATGAACGCACGCGGCATCTTGAGGCCGCTGAGCGGAAAGTTCTGCACCGCGCGCTGTGTCTGCGCTCCCCACAGCGCATCGGCGGGCACGCGCAGCTCTCCCATGCTGTCACGTTCGATCCTCACTTTCGGTTCGGCCATGCGCAGACCTCGATGCGTCGGAGCGCGGCCGGAACAGGCTGCGCGCTGCACTTGCGGTATGATGCAGCATCGTAGCACTTGCGCCCGACACCGGCATGACGTCACCCGAGCTCGAGGCACTTTCACCCGTTGATGGCCGTTACGCGGCGCAGCTGGCCGGATTGCGCGCGCTATGCAGTGAAGCCGGTTTGATCCGACAGCGCGTGCGTATCGAAGCGCTGTGGTGGCAGATGCTGCGCTCCTCGGCACGGGTGCAGGTGCTGCAGAACGTTCCGGAGCGGTTGCGTGCTGAAGTCGAACGCCTGGCGCAGGATCCGACCACCGTAGATCCCGCAGCCGTCAAAGCTATTGAAGAGCGCATCAATCACGACGTCAAGGCGGTCGAGTACTACGTGCGCCAGCGCCTCAAGGACGCGGGCGCAACCTCCGCGCAACTCGAATTCGTGCACTTCGGGTGCACCTCGGAGGACATCAACAACCTCGCCTACGCGCTGTTGCTGCACGAAGCGCGTTCGCGCCACCTGCTGCCGGCGATGTCGCAGCTTACCGAGCGCCTGCGCGAGCTCGCGCATGAGTACGCGGCCACACCAATGCTGGCTCGGACCCACGGTCAGCCCGCAAGCCCTACCACAGTGGGCAAAGAACTCGCCAATTTCGCAGCGCGGCTCGCCCGCCAGCAGACCGCCTGGTCCGCGGTGCGCATTCGCGGCAAGTTCAACGGCGCCGTCGGCAACTTCAACGCACATGTCGTGGGTCTGCCAGACGTCGACTGGCGCAAGGTGAGCCGCAGTCTTGTCGAATCGCTCGGCCTGGAGTGCAATGACTTCTCGACGCAGATCGAGCCGCACGACTGGATCGCCGAGTACTGTGACGCACTGGCGCGCCACAACACGGTGCTCATCAACCTGTGCCGCGACTTCTGGGGATACATCTCACTGGGTTATTTCCGCCAGCGCGTGGTCGCCCAGGAAGTGGGCTCCTCCACCATGCCGCACAAGGTAAACCCGATCGACTTCGAGAATGCCGAGGGTAATCTCGGTCTCGCGAATGCGCTGCTGCGGCACTTTGCCGAGAAGCTCCCGGTGTCGCGCTGGCAGCGTGACCTCACCGACTCCACCGTGCTGCGCAATGTCGGCGTCGCGCTGGGGCACACTTTGCTCGCGACGCAGGCGGCACAGCGAGGTCTGTCACGACTCGAAGTGGACGTCGCGCGCCTCGAGGAAGATCTCGAGTGCGCCTGGGAGGTGCTCGCCGAAGCTGTGCAAACCGTGATGCGTGCATGTGGGATCGCGGATGGGTACGAACGGCTCAAGGACTTCACGCGCGGACAAGCCATCGATCGCGCGCAGCTGCACGCCTTTGTGGCTACCCTGCCGCTACCGCCGGAGGCACGGCAGCGATTGCTCGAGCTCACGCCGGAAAGGTATCTTGGTCTCGCGCAGCAACTCGCGCGCGAGATCTGATATCGACACCAATTTCACTATCGTCCCCGCCACCTGGTTACGCGACCGCGAGGCGTTGCAGCAGATCCGGCGTGCGGTGTTCATCGTCGAACAGGGCGTCCCGGAGTACGAGGAATGGGATAACGCTGACCTGACCTGCGTACATGTCCTTATCCTCAAAGGGAAACGTGACGCAGTTGGCACAGGCCGTCTCGAGCCCACCGGTAAGATTGGCCGCCTTGCAGTCCTGGATACCTATCGTGGACTGGGCTTGGGAAGCGAACTTTTGGAGTGGCTCGTGGCACAAGCGCGCCGTCAAGGACTCGAATCAGTCTACCTGCACGCGCAGCTCCAAGCTCTCCCTTTCTACCTGCGTCACAGTTTTCTTCCCCAGGGTCCCGTGTTTGACGAGGTCGGTATTCCTCACCAGCGGATGAGCCGCAAGCTCATCGCATAAGATCAATGAGCACCGTCATCGAAGGCAGCAGTTCGCGCAGCATTCTCACTTCGCTCGATGAAGTGCGTCATGCGGTGGTCGAAGTGGCTGCGAGCGCGCGCCGTAATCTCAGCATCTACACTCCCGACCTCGAACCGCAACTCTACGACCAGCATGCGTTTCTGGAAGTCGTCAAGCACCTGGTACTGGCGCGCGGATACGCGCGCGTGCGCGTGCTGATCTCCGAACCCTCGCGCACGATCCGCGAAGGCAACCGCTTCCTCGCCATGGGTCGGCGCCTTACCACCTACATCGACCTGCGCAACGTTCACGTCGACCATCGCAACAATGCTGCTGCGTTCCTGATCGCGGATGATCGCGCGCTGGTCTACCGGCTGCAGGCGAGCCGCTGGGAAGGCATGGCCGAGCTCAACGACACGGCGATCGCCCGCAAGTACCTCAGCTATTTCGATGAAATCTGGCGGGCGAGCGAGCCTGAGCCGGAAATCCGCATGATGCGCGGCTGACCGCCGCGCCCCTTTCGAGCCCTTCGACGATGCTACTGAAGCCCGAGCTCACCGTCGCCGCCGTGGTGGAGCAGCTCGGGCGATTCCTGATCGTCGAGGAACGCGTGGCGCGCCGGCGCGTCTTCAACCAGCCCGCGGGCCACGTCGAAGACGGTGAAGACCTGCTCGATGCCGTCGCGCGTGAGACACTCGAGGAAACGGCATGGCAGTTTGCGCCGCAGGCCATCGTCGGCGTCTATCTGTGGAAGAATCCCGCGAACCAGAAGTCCTTCTTGCGCGTCGCGTACAGCGGTACGGTCAGCGATCAGGATACGCAGCAGCCCCTCGACGCCGGCATTCTGCGGGTGCACTGGCTGACCCGCGCCCAGCTTCTCGGCCACGAATCGCGCTTGCGCTCGCCCATGGTTCTGCGCTGTGTCGATGACTACCTCGCCGGCGTACGGTTCCCCCTGACCCTGCTCAGCCGGCTGCCACTCGATCAGGTCGAGGCTCGCGCAGCCGTCCTCTTATAATGAGGGTGTGAGCTCAGACCGCCCCCTTGTCATGGTCGCGATGTCCGGCGGAGTGGATTCCGCCGTAGCCGCGCTGTTGCTGCTCGAACAGGGCTACCAGGTACAGGGCCTGTTCATGAGCAACTGGGACGAGGACGATGAAGGCTACTGCACCAGTGCCGAAGACTTCCAGGATGCGCGGCGCGTCTGCTCGCGCCTCGGTATCCCCCTGCACCGGGCCAACTTTGCGGCGGAATATCGCGACCAGGTTTTCGACCACTTCCTGGACGAACACCGCGTCGGCCGCACACCGAATCCCGACGTGCTCTGCAACCGCGAGATCAAGTTCGGAGTCTGCTTATCCTACGCGCGCCGTCTGGGCGCCGACCTGTTCGCGACCGGTCACTACGCCAGAATTGCGCGCACCAGCTCCGGGTACCGACTGCTGAAAGGCCTCGATGCCGCGAAGGACCAGACCTACTTCCTGCACAGTATCGATCCGGCGGTGCTGCCTTTCACGCTGTTCCCGGTCGGTGCGCTGAACAAAGCCGAGGTGCGCCGCCGCGCTCGCGAAGCCGCACTGCCGGTGTTCGACAAGAAAGACAGCACCGGTATCTGCTTCATCGGCGAGCGTCCATTCCAGTCTTTCCTGGCTCAATATCTGCCGGCCCGGCCTGGAGCAATCGAATCGCCGGCTGGCCACGTCATCGGCCGGCACCAGGGACTCATGTACTACACGCTCGGGCAGCGGCACGGAATCGGGATCGGCGGCGTCGTGGGCGGGCCCGAGAAACCGTGGTATGTGGCAGCAAAGGACCTGGAGCGCAATGTGCTCGTCGTGGTGCAGGATCGTGACCACCCGATGCTGCTGAGCAGCTCATTTCGTACCGCAGCCCTGCACTGGCTGACTCCGTTGCCCACGTCGCGTCCTGTAACCTGTACGGTTCGCGTCCGTTATCGGCAGGCCGACCAGGCCTGCACGCTCGATTGGGACACGCATGGCGCACACGTGACACTCGGGACGACCCAGCGTGCTGTGACTCCCGGCCAGTCCGCAGTGTTCTACGAGGGCGATACCTGCCTTGGCGGCGCTGTGATCGACACGGTCGCACCCGCGTGGCGCGTGCCAGCCCGGCGCGATGCGCCGGCGCTGCGAATGCCGATATAATTCGCCGCTCTTCGCGCCGGCCAGGGCGCTCCCGGAGGAACCATGAGCGACAGCTTCAAGACGCGGTCCCAGCTGCGCGTCGACGATCGGATTTATGAAATCAGGAGCCTAGCCGCTCTCAAGGGACATCGCCTCGAGCGCCTGCCCTACTCACTCAAGATCCTGCTGGAGAACCTGCTGCGCTTCGAAGACGGCGTGAACGTCACGCGCACCGACATCGAAGCGCTGCTCAAGTGGGATCCGCAGGCGCAGCCGAGTCACGAAATCTCATTCACGCCGGCCGCGTGATCATGCAGGACTTCACCGGCGTGCCGGCAATCGTCGACCTCGCCGCGATGCGCGAAGCGATGGTCCACCTCGGCGGCAAGCCGCAGGAAATCAATCCGCTCGCGCCCGCGGAGCTGGTCATCGATCACTCGGTGCAGGTGGATGAATACGGCAGCCCGCAAGCGCTCTCGATCAACAACCTGATCGAATTCGAGCGCAACGGCGAACGCTACGCATTCCTGCGCTGGGGTCAGACTGCATTCCGCAATTTCAAGGTCGTGCCACCGAACACCGGCATCGTGCACCAGGTCAACCTCGAGCACCTGGCGCGCGTCGTGTTCGACGACAAGCGCGGCGCCACGCGCTACGCGTTCCCGGACACGCTCGTCGGCACCGACTCGCACACCACCATGGTCAATGGGCTCGGCGTGCTCGGCTGGGGTGTCGGCGGCATCGAGGCCGAGGCCGCGATGCTGGGGCAGCCGGTCACGATGCTGATTCCGCAGGTCATCGGCTTCCAGCTGACGGGCGGCCTCAAGCCGGGCGCCACGGCCACCGATCTGGTGCTCACCGTCACCGAGATGCTGCGCAAGAAGGGTGTGGTCGACAAGTTCGTCGAATTCTTCGGCGACGGGCTCGCAACCTTCCGCTCGCCGATCGCGCGACGATCGCCAACATGTCGCCGGAGTTCGGCAGCACCTGCGCCATCTTTCCGATCGACGAGGAAACGATGCGCTACCTCGAGCTGTCGGGCCGGCCCAGGGAGCAGATCGAGCTGGTCGAGGCCTACGCGAAGGCACAGGGAATGTGGCGCGCGAACGGTCAGCCCGCCGCGCAATACACGGACGTGCTGAGCCTGGATCTCGCCACCGTCGAGCCGAGCCTCGCCGGGCCGCGGCGCCCGCAGGACCGTGTGCCGCTGCGCAGTGCAAAGGCGACCTATCAGCAAGCTGTCAGGAAGATGGCGGAAGAGCGGGCGCAGAAGAATCCGGCGGCCACGGGCAAGGCGCCCGTCACGATGGACGGTCAGTCCTTCGAGCTGCGCGATGGCGCCGTGCTGATCGCTGCCATCACCAGCTGCACCAATACGTCGAACCCCGTCGTGATGGTCGGCGCCGCACTGCTGGCGCGCAATGCGCGCCAGCGTGGCCTGAAAGCGAAGCCGTGGGTCAAGACCAGCCTCGCCCCGGGATCGCGCGTCGTGACCGACTACCTAGCCAAGGCCGGCCTCATCGAGGACCTGGGCGCCGTCGGCTTCTTCACGGTCGGCTACGGCTGCACCACCTGCATCGGTAACTCCGGTCCGCTGCGGTCCGAGATTTCTGCCGCTGTAAAGGCCGGCGACATCGTCGGCTGCTCGGTGCTGTCCGGCAACCGCAACTTCGAGGGCCGCGTGCATCCGGAAGTGAAGATGAACTTCCTCGCCTCGCCGCCGCTCGTCGTGGCCTACGCGCTCGCCGGCTCGCTCGACGTCGATCTCGACAGCGAGCCGCTCGGCACAGGCTCGGACGGCAAGCCCGTCTTCCTTAAGGACATCTGGCCAGGTGATCGTGAAGTGCATGACACGATCCGCAAGTCGGTGGATTCCGCGATGTTCCGCAAGAGCTACGCCAGCGTCTTCACGGGCGACGAGCACTGGAACAGCATCCACGTGCCGCAGGGTGAGATCTACGCCTGGGATCCTGGCTCGACCTACGTCAAGAATCCGCCTTACTTCGACGGCATGACCATGAGGCCCGCCGCCGTCTCCGACATCAAGGACGCACGCGTGCTGGCTCTGCTCGGCGACTCGGTCACCACCGACCACATCTCACCGGCCGGAAACATTGCGAAAACCAGCCCGGCCGCGAAATACCTGGTCAGCCAGGGCGTGCAGCCGGTCGACTTCAATTCCTACGGCGCGCGACGTGGCAATCACGAAGTGATGATGCGCGGCACCTTTGCCAACATCCGTCTGCGCAATCTGCTGCTGCCTGGAACGGAAGGCGGCGTGACGTTGCACATTCCCTCCGGCGAACAGCTGACGCATCTACGACGCGGCCATGCGCTACCAGGAAACGCGCACGCCGCTCATCATCATCGCCGGCAAGGAATACGGCACGGGCTCTTCGCGCGACTGGGCCGCCAAGGGCACGATGCTGCTCGGCGTGCGCGCCGTGATTGCCGAGAGCTTCGAGCGCATCCACCGCTCCAACCTGATCGGCATGGGCGTGCTGCCGCTGCAATTCCGCGAGGGTGAGAACGCCCAGTCGCTCGGTCTCACGGGCAAGGAAATCTACACGCTCGAAGGTCTTGATGGCGGCAAGGCACAGACCGTCACGGTGACGGCGCGAACGGCCTCCGGCAAGCCGGTACGCTTCGACGCCCGCGTGCGCATCGATACGCCCAAGGAGCGCGACTACTTCCGTCACGGCGGCATCCTGCACTACGTGCTGCGGCAGTTGGCTGGCAGTGAGCGCGCCGCGTGAAATCGCACCGGGTCGGCGCGCAGACGCCACCTTGAGTAGCGCGGCGCCGATGCCGGGCGCGCGCATCAAGCGGATCGCGCTCTTCGACCTCGACGGCACGCTAACGCGACGCGATACGCTGTTGTCTTACGTGCTGGGCTTCGCTCTGCCGCGTCCGGTGCGGCTGCTGCGCCTGCTTGTCCAGATGCCCCGCGCGCTGCTGCACTACTTGTTCGGCGGTCGTGACCGCGGTCAGCTCAAACAGTCGTTGATCATCTCAGGCCTGGCCGGCGGCACGCGCCGGCAGATCGCGGATTGGAACGAGAGATTCGTTCGCCAACTGCTGCAGAAGGGCATGCACGCCCAGGCCATGCGGCAGCTGACGCTGCACCGAAAGCGGTGCGACTACCTGGTGATCATGTCCGCGAGCCCGGATCTATACGTACCGGCAATCGCACGCGCGCTCGGCTGCAACGAGACGATCTGCACCGCGGTGCGCTGGGACGGAATGATCCTCAACGGCGAGTTGCTCACGCCCAATCGACGGGGCGAGGAGAAGCTGCAGTGCGTCCTCGCCCTGCGCAAGCGCCATCCCGACACGCCGATCACCGCTTACGGCAACAGTGCTTCAGATCTCGCTCATCTGGGCGCGTGCGAGCATCCACACCTGGTCAATGCGGACGTGGACGCTGTCCGGGAGGCTGCCCGCATCGGCGTCCACATCGGTTGGCCGCTCGAGAGTGAATCTTCCCGCGCTTCCGCTGCGAATTGATCCGCGAGCGGACTCGCACCGCGCCGTCATCGCGTAGAATCAGTATCATATATAGCTACTATCCTATTGATTATAATTGTCTAAACGTCAACGGCATGACCCCAGTGGTAGCGGCAGGCAAAGTCTCGGCGCGGATGAAATCAATCGTTGGATGCAGCGGTCTTATCCTCGTGTCGGTGCCTCGAGGACTTTGCGCATGAAGCGAGCGGATATTCCCCGGATCAGTCCCTCTGAGATTACGCCCTATGAGCTGTACGTCAGCCGCAGGCGAGTGCTGAGCGGCGCCCTGGCTCTTGGCGCCGCTGCCTCGCTGCCGGCATTCGGTAGCGATGCGCCGCAGGGCACTGCGCTGAAGTTCACACGCAATACCGCGCTGAGCACGACGCAGGCGCCGAATACCTACGAGGAGATCACGAACTACAACAACTTTTACGAGTTCGGGACGGGCAAGACCGATCCGGCGGCAAACGCCCATACGCTGCGCACGCGGCCCTGGTCGGTGAGCGTCACCGGCAAGGCGGAAGTCACCGGCACCTTTACGCTCGAAGACATCCTCAAGCCACATGCGCTCGAGGAGCGCGTCTATCGTCTGCGCTGTGTCGAGCGCTGGTCGATGGTGATCCCCTGGGTCGGATTCCCGCTCGCCGATCTGATCAAGCGCTTCAGGCCGACGTCGCAGGCGAAGTACGTTGCCTTCAAGACCCTGTACGACCCGAAGCAGATGCCCGGCCAGCGTCACGGGGTACTCGATTGGCCGTATGTCGAGGGGCTGCGTATGGATGAGGCCATGCATCCACTCACGCTGATGGTCGTTGGGCTCTATGGCCGCGTGCTGCCCAACCAGGACGGGGCGCCGCTGCGCCTGGTCGTACCCTGGAAATACGGCTTCAAGGGCATCAAGTCGATCGTCGAGATCCGCTTCAGCTCCACCCAGCCGCCCACTTCCTGGAACATTGCCGCGTCCAACGAGTACGGCTTCTACGCCAACGTGAATCCCGAAGTCGATCACCCACGCTGGAGCCAGAAGCGCGAGCGGCGCATCGGTGCCAGCCTGTTCGACCAGAATCAGCCGACGCTCAAGTTCAACGGCTACGAGGAACAGGTTGCATCGCTCTATCGCGGCATGGACCTCGCCCGCTACTTCTGACTGCGCACCATGAACTTCGACACGCAAGTCCGCCGCATCTATAAGCCGCTGCTCTTCGTCGCCTGTCTGCTGCCGGCGGCGAGCCTGGTCGCGGGCGCTTTCGGAATAGCCGGGCAGTCACTCGGCACAGATCCCGTACAGGAAATCCTGCACACCTGCGGCAAGTGGACGCTCAACTTTCTGCTGATCACGCTCTGTGTTACGCCGCTGCGCGAGCTGACCGGTCTCAACTCGCTGCTGCGATTGCGCCGCATGCTCGGCCTGTTCGCCTTCAGCTACGCATGCCTGCACTTCCTCAGCTACCTGCTGCTCGACCAGGGACTCGACTGGCGCGCGATCCTCGAGGACATCGTCAAGCGGCCCTACATCACGATCGGCTTCGCCGCCCTGCTGCTGCTCGTGCCGCTGGCAATAACGTCGACCAACCGCATGATGCGGCGCCTCGGGCGGCGCTGGCAGAAATTGCACCGCACCGTCTATGTGATCGCCCTCCTGGGCGTGTGGCACTTTTACTGGCAGGTCAAGGCTGACGTGCGCGAACCGCTGATCTACGCGGGCATCCTCACCGCGCTTCTCGGCTATCGGTGGTGGCGCACTCGCCGGCGTTCGGCGCCGGCAGTGCGCGCTGTGCCCGTGCCGCGAGCATGATGGCGAGGAGCACCAGCAGCCCGCCCCCGATGGTCAGCGGCGGAACCGGCTCGTAGAACAGTATCCATCCGAGGAGCGACGCCAGGATCGGCTCGCCGAGCAGGGTCACAGCTACGAATTCCGGCCTGAGCTGGCGCAACGAGAAGTTGTAGCCGCTATGGCCGATGACTTGTGAGATCACGGCGATGCCGGCGAAAGCCCACCAGGTCTGGCTCTCGAATCCCCTCATGCGCGTGCCGCTGGCAAGCGCCGCGATCCAGAGCCAGGCCGCAGCACTCGCATAGACCAGAGCGACATAAGGTCCGAAGGCCAGGCGGCGCTGTATCCGCTGCGCCGTGAGCAGGTACGCCCCCATGCACACGGCGCCCAGCAACGCGAGCAGATCGCCTCGCAAGGTGTGGCGTCCGAGCGCGACGCTGCCGCCTGCGATGATGGCCGAGCCGACCAGGCTGAGCCCGATGGCACTGATCATCAGGCCGGAGAGCTGCACCGTTCCCGTCATTCGGCCGATGACAGCGACCCAGACCGGTGCCGTCGAGACCAGCAGGACGCTGTTGCTGATCGAGGTGTATTCGAGCGAGCTGATCCAGGTCGCAAAGTGACCGGCGAGCAATCCGCCGGCCGCCAGAGTCAGGAGCAGGTCCCGCCGTGTGATGCCCGTGAACGCCTCGCGACCGAACACCAGCGCCAGAGGGGCGACAATGGCAGTGGCCAGCGACAGGCGCCAGGCGGCGATGGCGAGCGGTTCGGCCTCGCCCGCGAGACGCACGAAGATTGCGCCGTGTGCCACCGCGACCACCGCAAAGGCGAGAATCAGCAGTGGTGAGACACGTCTGGCCAATCAGCGCGACGAGGAACGCCTCGGTGCCGAAGCGAAACGGGCGCTCGAGGCCAGGCGCGCGTTGAGGTCGAGCAGCAGACGTTCGGTGGTATTCCAATCGATGCAGGCGTCGGTTACCGAAACGCCGTACTTGAGCTGACTGAGATCGGCCGGGATCGGCTGGTTGCCGAAGTGCAGATGGCTCTCGAGCATCAGTCCCACGATGGACTGGTTGCCCTCGAGAATCTGCGCCATGCAGTTCTCCGCGACGAGGGGCTGCAGCGCGGGGTCCTTGTTCGAATTGCCGTGGCTGCAGTCAACCACGATGTTCGTCGGCAACCGCGCCCGCGCCAGCTCCTGCTCGCACAATGCAATGCTGACCGAGTCGTAATTCGTGCGTCCGCCGCCACCCCGCAATACGACGTGCGCGTACGCGTTGCCCCGCGTGTGAAATACCGCTGACTGCCCCTGCTGGCTGATTCCCAGGAAGTGATGTGGGTGGCGCACCGAGTGCAGCGCGTTGATGGCAACACTGAGCGTGCCGTCCGTCCCGTTCTTGAAGCCCACCGGCGTCGACAGACCGCTCGCAAGCTCGCGGTGCGTCTGCGATTCGGTGGTGCGTGCGCCGATTGCGGTCCAGCTCACCAGCTCCGAAAGGTACTGCGGCATGATCGGGTCCAGCGCCTCGGTAGCCGCGGGCAGGCCGCTCTCCGCCAGGTGCAGCAGCAGCTCGCGCGCCAGCCGGATGCCCTTCTCGATGTGGAAGGAGTCGTCCATGTTCGGGTCATTGATCAGGCCTTTCCAGCCGACGGTCGTGCGCGGCTTCTCGAAATACACGCGCATCACCAGGAACATCGTCCCTTCCACGCGCCGCGCCAGCGACGCCAGGCGGTGCGCGTACTCGCGCGCGGCCGCGACGTCGTGAATCGAGCACGGGCCGACGACCACGAAGAGCCGAGGGTCCGTGCGGTCGAGGATGTCACGGATGACGCCACGTGACCTGAACACGGTCTCAAAGGCGCGCGTCGTCAGCGGCAGCAGGCGCTTGATCTCCTCCGGCGTCGGCAGCACCTCGCTTGCAATGACGTTGACGTTGTAAAGGCGATCGGAGGGGGTGCTCACATCGATGTCCTGACAGTCCAAAGTTCCGGAAACAGGCGCAGCTCCAGCGCCTTCGCTAGATAGGAGACGCCGCTTGTGCCGCCGGTCCCGCGTTTGTAGCCGATGATGCGCTCCACGGTCTTCATGTGACTAAAGCGCCAGAGCTGGAACTTGTAATCGAGATCCACCAGCTTCTCGGCGAGCTCGTACAGGTCCCAGCTCTTCTGCACGCTGTGATAGACGGCGAGCCAGGCCGCAGCGACCTGCTTGTGCGCTCTATACGGCTTGCTGAAATCCCGGTCGATGTGTTCGCGCGGGATGTCGTAGCCGCGCCGGCTCAGCAGCCGCAGCGACTCGTCATACAGGCTCGGTGCCAGCAGCACGCGCCGCAGGGTCTCGTAGGCCTGCGGGTCGCGACGGTGCACTTCGATCATGTCCGCGTTCTTGTTGCCCAACATGAACTCGAGCATGCGGTACTGAAAGGACTGAAAGCCCGAGGCGCGCCCAAGGTCGTTGCGAAAGCTCGAATAGTCGGACGGCGTCATGGTGGACAGCACGTCCCAGCTCTGCGTGAGCTGCGTCTGGATCCGCGACACGCGCGCCAGCATCTTGAAGGAGGGGCCGAGGTCATCGCGCCGCACACACTCGATCGCGGCACTGATCTCATGCAGGCACAGCTTGATCCACAACTCGCTGGCCTGGTGGATGATGATGAAGAGCATCTCATCGTGCTGGCGGGACAGCGGCTTCTGGGCATTCAGCACCAGATCGAGGTGCAGATACTCGCCATAGCTCAAGGATGAACCCAGGTCCCAGTGGACCTGCTCGTCACTGAGATCGACGCTTCCTTTGCTGCCCATCGAGGGGTCGTTGCGGTCGGTTGCAGCCATGCAGGCGAGTATAGCCCGAGGACGAACTAAGGCAGCGACGCGCTTCCGACATGCGCGACCGCGACGCCGCACGCAATGCATGCGGCGGCAAGCCATGCCAGGGGGTTTATCGTCTCGCCCAGCACCAGCATGGCGAGGACGACCGAGACCAAAGGCTGGACAAACTGTGCGAATCCGACCCGGCTGACACCACCGTGCGCCAGCGCCCAGTACCAGAGAAGGTAGCCGACGATCGTCGACAGGATGCCGAGAAACACGATCGCGGCGATCGCGGGCGCGTCCGGGCGGGCCCGGGCGATCGAGTCTGGCAGCAGCGTGAGGAGTGGTAGCAGGAGGACACCGCCGAGCGTCACTCCCCAGAGCGTGGTCGCAAGACTGGATTGGCTGCTCGACAACCGACTTCCAGCAACGTAGCCCGCCGAGGCGGAGATGCAGGCGAGAAGGATCAGAAAGTCCCCCGTCCAGGTCGAGGCAGTGCTCGAAACGCCTGCGCGCGCCCGAATGAGAATCCACTCCCCGAGAATGGCGAGCGCAGCCCCCAGCCACCACAAACCTCGCGGCCGGTGCCGCTCGACCGCGCAGACAATGAACACGGTAATCACCGGCAGGATCGCGATGAGCAGCGCGGAATGCGATGCGCTTGTGAGCTTGACGCCCCAGCTGTAGAAAATCGGGAACAGAACGAAGCCGCCCAGCGCCGAGGCGAGCAGCAGCAGCCATTGCTTTAGGTCGCGCGGTAAGGAAAGCCTGAGCAGCACAGCCAGGGGCGCCGCCACTGCCGCGGCGACGACCGTTCGCAGCACTCCGGCCAGGCTGGGATCGATGGTCCTGACCGCGATGCTCGTTGCGATGGGCGTGGCGCCCCACAGGATGACCGTGATCGCCGCGGCTGCGACGATTCGCGCCCGCGCCAGAGTCACGCCGCCGCCTGCGTCGCGCCTCAACCGGCCCCGGCCTCAGCTGGTTTTTCACCTCCGTCCGGGCCGTAGAAAATCACCCACAGCGTCAGGTCCTGCGAGAAGAACTCGAAGCGATGCACGACTCCCGCCGGCGCAAAGAGGAAATCGCCGGGGCCAAAGGTCATACGTTCGTTGCCGACCACGTAGGTGCCCGAGCCAGCGACCACGATGTACACCTCGTCGCGCCGGTGTGGCTGCTGCGGGTCGATGTTTTGCGGCTGGTAGAGTTCGACCTCGAGCTGGCCGCGTTCAAGCAGCACGGCGTAGCGCTCCCCGTTCGGACCGGGTATCGCCTTGCGGGCTTCATCAATCGAGATGCGATGTTGCGTCATGTTCCAAACACCCATGCAGGAACGTTTTGCCAGCCGCCTAGCAGCTCTCGGTCGAGCGCCCGGTGATTGGGCTCGAAGCGGGCCACGAGCTGCCAGAAACGCCGGGAATGATTCATGTGGCGCGTGTGGCAGAGCTCATGCAGCAGAAGGTAGCGCACTACCTCGGTCCGCTGGAACACCAGGCAGCAGTTGAGACTCACGGTGCCGCGGACCGAACAGCTGCCCCAGCGGGAGCGCTGGCGGCGAATCTGGACACGCCGGAACTCCAGGCCCGTCTCGGCCGCGAGCGTATCGAGCCTCGGCACCAGCGTCAGCCGCGCCCGCTCGATCAGCCACTCCAACAGCGCCGCCTGGATCTGGCTCACCTGCGCCCGGTCGCCGCTGATCACGACACGCCCGGGTTCCGGCTCGCCGAGCCGTATGCACCCCTGCCCGCTCGTAGTCTCGACTTGAAACCGTTCACCGCTCGCGACCAGCACGATCGTGCTCGGCACCGGTTCGTGCAAACCGGGCGCCCGCGCGCTGAGCTCGTCGATCTTGCGCTGCACCCAGCGCCGGTGGCGATGCACGAAGCCCTCGATGGCCCGCGCACGCGCCCAGCTCGGCACCACGATCTCAACCCGCCCGCCTGCATGAATCCGAATCGACATGCGACGCGCGCGCAGGCTTACCCGCACGCGCCACCCACGATCTGTCGGATCCGGCCACAGCGGCAACTGCGCCGGCGGCTTGGCATCCAGTGCGCGCGCAAAGCGTGTCATAGTCGCGCCGCCAAGCGACTGCCCTGATCGATGGCGCGTTTCGCGTCCAGCTCCACCGCGACATCCGCGCCACCGATGAGGTGAGGCCGCAGCCCGGTTTCGAGCAGCGGCTGCTGCAACTCACGCAGTGGCTCCTGGCCGGCGCAGATCACGACCGCATCCACGGTGAAGACGCGCTGTCCCGCGCTCGTCCTGACGTGCAATCCTGCATCATCGATGCGCTCGTAGGTCACGCCGGACAGCATCTGCACGCCACGGCGTCGCAGCTCGGTCCGGTGGATCCACCCGGTCGTTTTCCCCAATCCTTCGCCGGGCTTACCGGCCCTTCGTTGGAGCATCACGATTTCGCGCGGACTAGCCTCGACGTGGCCATGCCCCGGCAACAGGCCGCCGCGTGATTGCAGTGCCATGTCGATGCCCCATTCGGACATGAACAGGCGCACGTCCGTGCTCGGCGAGGCGCCCGCATGGCTGAGAAACTCCGCTACGTCGAAGCCGATGCCGCCGGCGCCAATGATCGCCGCCGAGCGCCCGACGGTACGCGCGCCGCGGATCACATCGATGTAGGAGACGACCTTGGGGTGATCGATCCCCGGGATGGCCGGGACCCGCGGCACGACACCGGTCGCGAGCACGATCTCATCGAACCCGCCCGCCCGCAGATCGGTCACGGTGACACGCTTGCCCAACTGCAGCTGCACGCCAAGCAGCGACAGTTGCGTGCCGTAATAGCGCAGCGTCTGGTGGAATTCCTCCTTTCCGGGAATGCGCTTGGCAAGATTGAATTGCCCGCCGATGTCGTTCGCTGCGTCGAACAGTGCCACGGCGTGACCGCGCTGCGCGGCCACGACCGCACAGGCGAGGCCGGCCGGTCCCGCACCGACGACGGCGATACGCTTGGGCAGCGTCGCCGGCGCGTACTGCAACTCGGTCTCGTGGCAGGCGCGTGGATTGACAAGACAGCTCGCCACCCGACTCACGAAGACGTGATCGAGGCACGCCTGGTTGCAGGCAATACACGTATTGATTTCAGCGGCACGTCCCGCTGCGGCCTTGCGCACGAAATCCGGGTCCGCCAGGAACGGGCGCGCCATCGAGATCATGTCGGCCTGCGCTTGCGCCAGGACGGCCTCCGCGACCGCGGGATCGTTGATGCGGTTGGTCGCGACCACCGGTATGCGAATCTCGAGCTTGAGCCGGGCGGTGACCCATGCGAAAGCCGCGCGCGGCACCATGGTTGCGATGGTGGGGATGCGCGCTTCGTGCCAGCCGATGCCGGTGTTGATCATGGTCGCGCCCGCACGTTCGATCCCGCGCGCCAGCGTCAGCGCCTCATCAATCGAGCTTCCGTCCTCGATGAGATCGAGCATCGAGAGGCGAAAGATCAGGATGAAGTCACGCCCGACCGCTTCGCGCGTGCGCGCCACGACTTCCAGCGCGAGCCGGCTGCGGTTTTCAAAGCTGCCGCCCCAGGCGTCGGTGCGTCGGTTCGTCCGCAGCACGAGAAACTGATTGATGAAGTACCCTTCAGAACCCATGATCTCCACGCCATCGTAACCCGCTTCGCGCGCGAGCACCGCGCAGCGCACATAGTCGCGGATCTGGCGTTCGACGCCGCGCGCCGAGAGGGCGTGCGGCTTGAATGGGCTGATGGGCGAACGGATCGCCGAAGGCGCCACGGCGAGCGGATGGTAGGCGTAGCGTCCCGTGTGCAGGATCTGCATGCACACGTGACCGCCCTCACGATGCACAGCTTCGGCTATGCGCCGGTGACGCGGCACTTCGGCGCGCCAGCTGAGCTTGCCCGCGAACGGTTTGGCCCAGCCGACGACGTTGGGCGCAATGCCGCCGGTGACGATGAGTCCGGCCTGACCGCGCGCACGCTCGGCGAAATAGGCCGCGAGTCGCGGATAATCGCGCGCGCGATCCTCCAGTCCCGTGTGCATCGAGCCCATCAGCACGCGATTGCGTAGCGTGACGAAGCCCAGGTCCAGTGGTGCGAGCAGATTGGGGTAAGGGCTGTCCATCGCGCTCAGGCTTGCAGTCACTGCGCGGATGATACCAGTGATTTCGCGTCGATCCGGTCTCGCCGGACCCGGTGCGATCGGGTAGCATCCTCGCCCCTCCTGCGGGTGACACGCACTCATGCCGACGATTCTCGAAGCACGCGATCTCGTGAAGCATTACGGCGCAACGGTCGCTGTGGATGGTGTTTCCTTTGGCGCCGAGGCCGGGACCTGTTTCGGGCTCTTGGGCCCCAATGGCGCGGGCAAGACGACGACGGTCGAAATCATCGAGGGTATCCTGCCTGCCACCAGCGGCGAGGTGTTTTACCGCGGTGAGCCGGCAGGCGATCGTTTTCGCGCTGAGGCCGGGATCCAGTTCCAGAAGACGGCGCTGCAGGAGTTTCTCACCGTACGCGAATGCCTCACGCTGTTTCGCGACCTCTATCCCCACGGCCTGCAGGTGGATGAGGCGATCCGCATCTGCGCCTTGGAGAAACTCGCGGATCGTGACAATCGCAAGCTCTCGGGCGGCCAGCAGCAACGGTTGCTACTCGCGATTGCGTTGATCAACGATCCCGAGGTGCTGTTCCTCGACGAGCCGACCACCGGGCTCGACCCGCAGGCGCGCCACAATTTCTGGGACCTGATCCGCACGGTGAAGGCGGGCAACAAGACCGTGATCCTCACCACGCACTATATGGAGGAGGCGTACTTCCTCTGCGACCGCATTGCGATCATGGATCACGGCCGCATCATTTCCATGGGCTCGCCCCTGCAGCTGCTGCAGGAGCACTTCGAGGACGTGATCCTGGAGCTGCCGCGCGTAGACTTCACGCTCGATCCCGCCGCCGTGCCTTTCCAGCTGCTCGCCGGCCAGGAGCAGATCGAAATTTCCACCGCTAACGTGGACGAGACACTCAAGTACCTCATGGATGCCGGCGTGCCGCTCAAGCGGCTGCGCATCCGGCCACGCAACCTCGAAGACCTGTTTCTCGAGTTGACCGGAAAGGAACTGCGCGCATGATCCGACGACTGTTGGCGGTGCTGCACGCCCGCAACCTGGAGTTCCTGCGCGATCGCGCCACGCTCGGCTGGAACGTGCTCCTGCCGATCGCGCTCGTGATCGCACTCGCACTGATCTTCGGCGGCGCCGAGCGCCCGCTCTTCAAGGTCGGTGTGCTGCACCGGGGGACAGCGATTGTGGCCTCGATGCATCCCTTTCTCGCCACGCGCTACGTCGAGTTCTTCACGCCCACTGACGAGGCCGACGCCATCCGCAAGGTTGGCCGCCACCAGATCGACTTGTTACTCGACCTGCGCACCACCCCCCGGTACTGGGTCAACAGCGATTCACCGAAGGGTTACATCCTGGAGAAGTTGCTGCTGCAGAGCGACCCAACGGGACTCAAACGCGAGCCAGTCACGGGCCAGGCGGTGCGCTACATCGATTGGCTGCTGCCCGGTGTGCTCGGGATGAACATGATGTTCAGCTGCCTGTTCGGCGTCGGCTGGGTGGTGGTGCGCTATCGCAAGTCGGGGTTCCTCAAGCGCCTGCGTGCCACGCCGTTGCGCGCAATCGAGTTCATCTCGGCGCAGGTATTGTCACGCCTGATCCTGATCATGGTCGTGACGGTGTTCGTATTCGCCTCGCTGCGCCTGTTCCTGCACTTCCGCATGGAGGGCAGTCTGCTGCTCCTGTTTGTGGTCGCACTTCTTGGAGCGATCTCGCTGATCGCCATCGGCCTGTTCGTCGCCGCGCGTTTCACCAGCGAGGAGCTCGCAAGCGGCATTCTCAATTTCATCACGTGGCCGATGATGTTGCTGTCCGGTGTCTGGTTCTCGCTGGAGGGTTCTGCAACGTGGCTGCAATGGCTGGCCAAGATCCTCCCACTCACGCAGATGCTGGATGCGGGACGCGCGATCATGCTCGACGGCGCAGGATTCACGCAGATCGCACCGCAGCTGCTCTACCTCGCACTTACGGGTGTGCTGTTTCTCTCACTCGGCGCCCTGTTCTTCCGCTGGCGGGCGGACTGACGCTCACGCCCCGTCGAGCGATCCGCGCACCGCTCGAATCAGTCGTCGTCCAAAATCGCGCTCATGGGGCGCAATCTGTTTCCGCGGCTTTCCAGGGACAGGCGTTGTGTAGCGGTTTGGCGACAGCAAGGTGCGCGGAGTAGCGACGAGATTGCCTGCTCCACTCAAGGGGAGTAGATGTACGCATAGCTCAAGCGCTCGCCAAAAGAAGTAGCGGGCGCACGGGCTGCATTAAGACAATCCAAGACGTCATACGGCGAGGGAAGTGCCGAATGAACGATGTTCGCATCGGCGTTCGCGCATGGCGGGGCGCAGCTCCTTGCCGCTAGCTTGAGGTAGCATGCCGGACGCGCACTCGATGGCCTCTCACCGCAAAACGCCGTCGAGCGACCTGCTGCGCGTATTCGTCGTGCTCGCGTTGGGAGCTGCGATCGGTACTTGGTGTGCGGACGCTTCTGCGGCCCCGGTTACTGTGGCCGACGCGGCAACAACGCCAGAAGACACACCCATCGAAGTGCCCGTACTCGAAAACGATTTCGAGGACTCCTGCGTTGGTCCTGGTCCTTGCATACGGTTCCTGATCAATATCGCGAGCGTCACGCAGCCAGCCAACGGCACAGTGAGCATCATCCAGCATCCCGGCTTTCAGCCGGATGTCGTCAGGTACACGCCCCGCGAATAATTTCTTCGGGACCGACACCTTCACCTACACGGCATTCGACTTGCGTGGGGTGGAGAGCTCGCCGGCGACGGTCACGATTACCGTCACACCCGTCAATGACGCACCAGACGCAGTAGACGACACAGCCACCACGAGCCAGGGCCACGCGGTCACCATTGCGGTGCTTGCGAATGACACGGATGTTGAAGGCGATGCTCTGAGCGTCGCCTCGCTGACCCAGCCCGCGCATGGCACGGCCACCCTGGCCGGCAACGCAGTGACCTACACGCCAAACGCAAGCTTCAGCGGCACCGACCGATTCACCTACAGGGCCCGCGACGCAAGCTGCCAATTCCGCGCCGGCGACCGTCACAGTCACCGTCACACCCAATATCGCTCCCACCGCCGTGATTGCGGGCGGCAGTCGCACGATTCCCGACAGCGACCGAACTCCTGGAGAAGTCGTGCACCTCGATGGATCCGGGTCCACGGATCCCGACGGCACGATCGCGTCGTACCGGTGGTTCGACGAACAACAGACTCTCATCGGCTCGGGCCCGACGATCGATGTCCGACTGCCCGACGGCAACAATGTGATCAGACTGGTCGTGACCGACAACAATAATGGGACAGGATCGAGCACGGTGACGCTCGCGGTCGCGATGCCGCCGCCGCGGACTTCGCTTCAATCGCTGCCGGACCTGACTCCGAATCAGCGCTCCGTGGCCGTAGCGCTCGATGATCTCTGTCTGCGCTTGAGTGAGCAATCGGCGCTGACAGAAGGAGAATCGGATCTGCTCGCCCGCTGTAACGGGATCGTGTTCGACACGGACCCAGCCCATCAAACGAATGCCGTCAGTGAGCTCGGCGCGCAGGACCTCAATGCCATGAAGACACAGACGCTGCTGCTGGCGCGCGAAATGTCCGTCGGAGTGGTGGATCGTCTAATGGCCTTGCGATCGGGTGCGCGCGGTCTGAGCGCCGCTCCCGGACTCGACCTGGTCGTCAACGGCAGGACCGTTCCGCCAGAGATGCTCAAGCTGGCAGCGGACGAGGTGGTGGGAGGATCCAACGAGAACGATCGAGAACCGGGTGGTTTGTTGGGTGAGCGATGGGCACTCTGGATGCGAGGCACCTTCGGCTCCAGCGACAAGGACGCTTCGAGCGCTGACCAGGGGTACGATGCGGACCAGTGGGGTATTACCGGCGGCATCGACTATCGCAGCCCCGAGCAGCAGGGGGTGCTCGGACTCGCGCTCGGATATGGCAAGTCCGACGGATCCTTCAATCCGTCTGGCGAGGGCAGTTCGGACATGAGCGCATGGAGCATCTCACTGTACGGAGGGTTATACCCGGCTGACGGATTCCTCTACGCGGACGGATTCCTGACCTACGGCCAGTCGAGTGTCGATACTGAGCGCCGGATCCACTATACGGATGCCGACGGCACCATCGACCGCACGGCACAGGGATCGACCGACGGGAGCATGCTGAGCGCCGGCGTCGGCGTGGGCCATGACTTCCTCATCGGTCAGGTAACGGTCTCGCCGAATGCACGCCTTCAGTACCTCGACGCAACCGTGGATGGCTTCCGGGAAAGTGGTGCCTCCGGTCTCGATCTTGCCTACGAGAAACGCGACTTCAAGTCGGCTACAGCCAGCGTCGGAGTGCGCATCACCGGGGCGTTGAACCTCGGATGGGTCGTGCTGTTGCCGCAATTCAGAGGAGATGCCCTGTGGGAGTTTCAAGATGAGACCGAGGTCTTCGGCGTGCGCTTTGCGAATGATCCGTTTGCGGGCACGGCAAATCCGACGCCGCCCATCCTCGTGACCTCGGAGACACCGGATCAGTCGTTCATGCTCCTCGCCGTGGGCCTGGCCGCGCAATTCAGATACGGCATCTCAGGCTACGTCGAGTACCAGCGACTCGAGGGGCTCGAATTCATCAACGCCGCCGCCCTCTCGGTCGGAATGCGCGTCCAGTACAGCTTCCGCTAGGTCGCAAGCCCGCGTTGCCGCCCCGTACTGATTGCCGAAGGCAAATTCAACCGGCATCCGGTCGCGCGCCCAATGATGAAGTTGCCGAAAGCTGAGCACGCCGCGTTCTTCCGCTGGAGGGCGGACTGAATCAGTCGTCGTCGAGTATCGTGATCCGGGTGCGCGTGATCGGCCCCAGACGACCCAGGCCGCCGAGAGCGAACAATTCCACGTCGAACGATTTATTCGGCTCTTTCACGGCGTCGTCCACAATCGGGATGTACAGCACGCGCACGTCCTGGTCTTCCGGAATGCTGAGGGTTCCCGAGTCGATCGTCGAGTAGTCGAGCCCGGGTTGCGCCGTGCCGGGAATCGTGTGCCACGATACGCGCACGCGACCCTGAAGGCTGCCGTGGCGGGCGATGCGAATGACAGCTTGGGTTGCGCGTTCGCTGACGACGATGCTTGCCTGCGCGAACGTCACGCCGCCGGCGGCAGACGATAGCTGCGATTGGATCACGGCAGTGGTCGCCTCGGCATCAGCAGCGGATCGAACTGGAGGTGATGGCGGAACCACCGCGCTCACAACAGACGTGCTGCCAGGCGAAAGCTGTGACTGGATCACTGCGTTGGTAGCCGCGACATCAGCACTCGAGGGAACCGCGGCCCGTCGCGGTACTACAGCACTCGCCTGAGACGCAGCGCCGGGCGCCACTTCGCCGCCACGCAGCGCGGGCTGCGGTGTCGGCGCGACGGCTGCCTGAGCCGCCCGTGGCTTCGGTGCTGCCGGTGAAGTCCCCGCGGGCGCGGGCGTCGGTTCCGCTGTGGCTGTCTCGCCGGCGTTTTCGGCTCCGCTTACGGGCGGCGTCACCGCGCCGACGGCAGGCGCTGCTTCGTCAGGGGGCGCCGCGGGCTCGCGATTGAGCAGAAACGCGATGGTCACCAGTGCACCCACCGCAATGGCCATGACGGTGAACCAGAACCCGGATGTCTGGTCCCCTTCCGGACCTTGAAGCTCGGCGACGAGCGCGCGCACGCTCGGTGGGCGCTTGGCCCTGGACCAGGAAAGACCGCGCTTCAACGCGGCAAATTGGCGGCGCGACAAGCCGCGCAACCGGCGTACACGCCGACGTTGCTGGCGAGCCGTTGTGACCGCCAGCCGATCGTATGGATGGTGGCCCGTCAGCAACTCGTAAGCCACGCAGGCCAGGCTGAAGACATCATCACGCGCTTCGGGCGGCTCGCCGCCGAGCACTTCTGGGCTGGCGTAGGCCGGGGTGGCCGCAGGTACGTACGTCGCTCCGGGCGGAGCACTCGGACCCGTACGGGCCACGCCGAAGTCCAGCAGTCGGACGTGCCGGTCGCGCGTCAGGATTACGTTCTCGGGCTTGAAGTCGCCGTGAACCTGGTGGTGCTCATGCGCAAAAGCGAGCGCGTCCGCGCATGCCGAGATGATCGGGAGTGCTTCCTTGTCAAGCAAGCGCTTCGAATGCCGGGCCGCGAGATGACTGCGCAGGGATTCGCCGTCGAGCGCCTCCATCGTCAGGAACCAAGTGCCCGCCTCGCAATCGATGTCGAACACGCGAACGATATTGGGATGCGACAACGCCTGCACCTGGTGAAATTCGCGCTTGAGGCGTTCGATCTTGTCCGGGACGTCACGCAACTCTTCGCGCAGGACCTTGAGGGCGATAGTGGCGTCGCGTCGCAGGTCGCGCGCGCGGAAAACGATGGCACTGCCACCCTTGCCGATCTGGCGCTCAAGCACATAGCGTTCACGGATCGTCGCTCCGGGAACGAATTCGACCCGCGGATGCGGTGAGGCGGCCGCCGGGCCTGCCGTTGCAGCCTCGGGAGCTGACCGGGGCACGGTGACGGGTTCGCGTGCAATCGTGTGTGCCGAACCGGCATCAACGCTCCGGCTTGCGGCTGCAGGCTCGGGAATTGGCCGGGGCGCGTTGAGCGGGTTCGCGCGGGATCGCACTTGCCGGACCTGCATCGACACCGCGATTTGCGGCGGCAGTTTCTGGGGTCGGCAGTGGCGCCGTGACGAGCACGCGCGGGGTCGCATTAGCCGCAGCGGCACCGGGGCCGCGACCTGCGCCTTCAGTCTCGGGGGTTGGCCGGAGCGCAGTGACGGGTTCGCGCGGGGTCGCGCTTGCCAGACCAGCACCGCCGCTAGGCCCAGGCTCCCTCGTCTCTCGAGTTGGGTCCGGCTGCGGAGCAGCAGCTTGCGCACTATCCGCAGCATCATTGGCCGCTTCCGGAATCAGATCGACAGTGTGCTCGTCGGAATCCTCGTTGGCAGGTGGGCCACGTGGTATCGAGTGTTCCGAGCCTTGCTCAAAGTGACGCTCGACCTGCTGGAGAGTTTCGAGATAGTCCGCAGCACTCAGCCGCCCGCCAAACCTCGCACCGCGCAGACCATCGCGCACGGCAAAAAAGAGCACGCTGTCCCAGGCCCGGGGACCCTCCTGGGCCAGAACTAGAGCCCGCTCCTCCCGGGGAACGGTGAGCAACCGAGCGACCAGGTGATCTGCGCTTATTCGCGTGCTGTGTTGCATGTCGGCCTATGTAAAGTCGGCTCCGCCAGGCCGCCTCCTATGAGGAGTTACTCTATCGCCACCTGCGCTCCGACGCACCACTCCCGGGCCAGTCGGCGCTCATCTACGGCTCTATTTCGGCGCAAATCGCCTCGGCCCCATGCTGCTCAGAGCGTGGAATTGGTCGTCCCGATGTCGACCAGCGGCGGCAGGGGACAGTGAATCGACGCACAAATCGCCCGCAGCAACTCTGCCTCCTGGATCGTGAGTCGCTCCAGTGTAATCGTCTTGACCAGCGCCTCTACGAGTTGTTCCTTGGCAGCGGGAAGCAGCCGATCGAGACGTAACAGCGCTGGGTCCAGAGCCTTCGGCCAATCCGCCACAGGCTCATAAGGCGGTCGATATCTGGGTAGCAGATGCTGCATGCCCATTTCGTAGGCGCGCCGCGCCTGCGTCTCGTTCGACGCACCCTGTTGCGCGAGCGTCGAGAAGACGATCTGCAGTTGCGCCGTCACCTGGTCGATCTTCAGGCTTCCGGCCGGCGCCGCGGGCCGTAGCTCATCGAGCAGATAGACCCTGGCGAGCGCGCCGAGTGCGTACTCGAATATCTCGATGCGCCCGTCCATCTGGATCAACGTGCTCAGACCTTCGAGGATGCGCATGCGCTGCTCGCGGGGCAGCCGACGCAGCGATGGGAACAGGGTCTGCAGCGTCGGCAGGCGCTGGAAGGGCCCGAGCTGAGCAGCGGCCGATTGCGCGTGCTCGATCAATACGAGGGCCCGCGCTCCAAGGCGTTCCCTCACGATCTGCAACTGCCGTGAACGCACCTCGGGTTTCGGGTCGAGCACCAGTGCCAGCAGCATGCCGAGCGCCCGGTCCTGCAGGTCAACCTGGCCGAGCAGCTCTGTCGGCATGGATTGCTTCAATGCCTGCGCCATTAGCACCTGCTGGGTACCGGGATTGCCCACGAGGTGCGCGATAGCATCGGGCTTCGGTGTGCCCACGGCGCTCGCGAAGACACTGGGCCCGGCCCCGAGCCCCGGCAAGGCATCGCTGGTCGGCCTTTCGGCTGACGCTCGCGTCTCAAGATCCGGCGCGGAGTCGGCGACCCGGGCAAACTCGGATTCATCGAACGAAGGATCGAGAGCGCGAATGCGTTCGATGAGTGGCGGGTGCGTCGCAAACAGGCGCGCCATCCCGGGCGCAAACAGCATGTGAGCCACTTCGTCGACGCCAACATTCTGCAGTTTCGAGCCCAGCTCGTATCCGCCGATCTTAACGAGTGCGCCCTTGAGACCTTCGGGCTCACGAGTGAATTGCACCGCCGAGGCATCGGCGAGTCCTTCACGCTGGCGCGCGACCGCCGCCTGAATGAGACGACCGAAGAAGACCCCGATATAGCCCAACACCATGATCGCGAGTGCGGCCAGTGCGATCAGCGCCGCCCCGCCCTTGCGATTGCCCGAACTACGCGAGCCGAAACGCAGCACCGTGCGCCCAATCAGCGCGATGACCAGCAGCCCGAACAGGAGCCCCATCAGACGCAGGCTCAGGCGCATGTCGCCATTGAGGATGTGGCTGAACTCGTGGGCGACTACGCCCTGCAGCTCCGAGCGGTTGAGGCGCTCGAGCGCGCCGCGCGTGACGGCGACCGCTGCGTTGGAGGGCGAATGGCCGGCTGCGAACGCGTTGATGGCGCCTTCCTGCTCGAGCACATAGACCTCGGGCATGGCGACGCCCGAGGCAATGGCCATTTCTTCGACCACGTTGTGCAGCCGCTGCCGCAACGGGTCCGACGTCCCGCGGTCTACCCGTTCCCCGCCCAGCGACTTCGCCACCACGCCGCCGCCTGCACGCAGCACCATGGTCTTGTACAGGCTGGCGAGGCCCACCACCGCCAGCACCAGCATCGAGGTGACGATCACCGTCCCCGGGCGCGATCCGATCCATGTGCTGTCGGGAAGCGCCGGCGCCTCGGAGTCCGAAACGGCGACGACGGTGAGGACCACCAGGTTGACCGCGACCAGTATCGCAATGACCGCCAACGCGAACAACGCTACGAGCAGGCGCGTCTGGCGGTGCGCGCTGGCCTGGCGCGCGTAGAAGTTCATGCGCTCACACAGCTCGAGGCACTGATGCCGTCAGGTGAAGCTCACCTTCGGCGCCGCGCGCTTTTCCGTGCTCTCGATCTCAAGGAGCTGCGCGGGCGCGAAGCCGAACGGGCCGGCCACAAAATTGTTGGGAAACACTTCGCGTGTCGTGTTGTAGGACATCACGGCGTCATTGAACGCCTGGCGCGCAAACGCCACCTTGTTCTCGGTCGAAGTGAGCTCTTCAGAAAGCTGCATCATGTTCTGGTTGGCCTTGAGGTCGGGATACGCCTCAGCCACCGCAAACAGGCGCCCGAGTGCGCCCGTGAGCGTGTTCTCCGCGCCCGCCAGCCCCTGCAACGCTGCCGCGTCTCCTGGACTTGCCGCCGCGGCCTTGAGCCCGGCGACCGCTGCATTGCGCGCGCGGGTCACGGCTTCGAGCGTCTCGCGCTCGTGCTTGATATATCCCTTGGCGGTTTCCACGAGGTTCGGAATCAGGTCATAGCGACGCGTGAGCTGTACGTCGATCTGCGCAAAAGCGTTCTGGTACGCGTTGCGCGCCGCGACCAGTCGGTTGTAGATACCGACCAGGAACAGGAGCAGCAGGACAATCAGCGCAAGGATGACCCAGCTCATCGACACTCCTCCTCTGGCGGTGGATCGAGCCGCAGGGAGTATTGCACACCCGGGCGCCGGTCCGGGCATTCCGCCACTCAGCGTGATGCCGGCTAGGTGTTGTTACGTCGGTGCTCTTTGAGGACGCGCACCTGTTGGGTCGGTGTTTCGGCGCACTCGAGTTTCGAGTTGAGTGCCCGGACCCAGTTGACGATCTGGGGGCCCGGGAGCGGCGCGCTGATGAAATAACCCTGGGCGAGATCACATCCCATCTGGCGCAGCATTTCCCAGCCGTCTGCGGTCTCAACGCCTTCCGCGACCACTTTGACGCCCAGGCTGTGGCCGAGCTCGATGGTCGAGCGCACGATCACTTCGTCGTCTGTCCCGCGCTTCAGGTCGATGATGAACGACTTGTCGATCTTGATTTCATCCACCGGCAGTCGCTTGAGCTGAGCGAGTGAGGAATATCCGGTACCGAAGTCATCGATCGAGAAGCGCACGCCGTCATGGCGCAACTCCTCCATGACGCGAATCGCGCTCGCCGTCTCGCGCATGACCGCGCTCTCAGTGATTTCCAGCACCAGGTGACTGGCAAGCGGCGAGGCCTTGGTCAGGCGCTTGCGCACCAGTTCCGGCAGCTCCGGATCGCAGAGGTCCGCTGCCGAGAGGTTTACGGAAACGTCGACCGCAAACCCCTCCTTGTGCCAGGTCTGCAGCTGCTCCTGAGCGTTCTTCAACACCCAGCTGGTCAGCAGGATGATGCTGCCTGCCTGCTCGGCCAGCGGAATGAACTCGCTTGGCGGAATCGCACCATGGCGCGGGTGATTCCAGCGCACGAGCGCCTCCAGGCTCTTCACCTGCTTGGTATACATGTCGACCTTCGGCTGGTAATGCAGGGACAGCTCACCCTGTGTCAGCTCGCCGTGCGCGATCGCACGGCGCAGGTCGCCGAGGATGGCGAGTTGTCGGCGATGGCCTTCTTCGCGTCCCGGCTGATATACCGTCACCGAGGTCGCGGCGGCGCGTGCGTCGCACAGTGCGGAATCGAGCCGGCGCAACAGCACATCGGCGTCCCGGCCATGTGCCGGGCTGATGCACAGGGCGACAAACGCGTCGAGGCTGATCGGCACGCCTTCGCGGATCAGGCCGACGCGAATCGACTCGAGGAGCTGCGCGGCGAGGCGCCGCGCCTCGCCCTCGTCGGCACCCGGCAGGAGCACCAGGAATTGCGCCGTTTCGCTCCGTGCCACCTGGTCAGCACCGACGACGCGGCCCGTCATGCGCTGCGCGACTTCGCGGATCACCTCGTCGCCGAAAGCATGACCAAAGGAGGCGTTGATACGGTCCAGTTCGCGCACTTCCACCGTCAATAGTGCGAGGGGCGCCCCCGGCTGCGCCGCCAGCGTAGCCGAGAGGTGCTCACGAAACAGGTTCCGATTCGGCAGGCCGGTTAGTTCATCGTGGGAGGCCTGGAACCGTATGCGTTGCTCGCGCTCCGCGATACGGGTCTGCATCGAGTTGAGAGTAGAGGCAAGCGTGGTGAATTCCTGCGTGCCCAGCAGGTCGACTGGCTGGGAATAGTTGCCGCCCTCGATACGCTGAGCGGCTGCCACCAGAGTGTCGACAGGACGACTGGCGCTGCGCGCCAGCATGGTGGCGAGTGGTATGGCCAGCAGCACTGCGAGAATCGCGACGCCCAGGATCGCCGTGCGCAGACTGTCAAAAGGCTTGAGGATCTCGGCCAACGAAGTCTGGAGCACTACATACAGTTGTCCGCCCGCGCCCTCGAGTGGCTCGATCAATAACACATAGTCATCGTCATCCAACGCAAGTTGCTGCGTCTTTCCGGTCGTGCCGAGCCGCTGCGGCAGCTGGGTGCGCAGCGCCGACTGCAACGCTGGGGCGAGCGAAGACACCAGCGCAGTGGAGCCATGGGTCGCGTCGAAGTACGAAACGTCGACGCCGAGGAGCGAGCGCATCTGTGTCGCCAGCGCCGCGTCAATGCCGAATCCGATGGCCGCCCACCCAACCGTGACCGGCGCGCGCACTGGCGCGATCACCAGCAGGTACGGCTTGTTGTTGATGGTGCGATAAATGACGCCGGAATCGTGCGCCGCATCGAGCGCGGGCCAGCGCATCGTCCCGGCAAGAGACAGCTCGGGAAGCGTGGTGGCCACGACCTGGCCGCCGGGATCGAAGAACGCGGCAAGATCAGCGTCGATGCGCGCCGCGCTGTTGTCGAGTGCGGACAGGATCGTGCTCTGATCCGCGGAGGTGACCGCTTCCTTGAAACCGTAGTCGGCGACCAGCACGTGTACAGCGTCGCGCAACTGCTCGGCGCGCGAGTGCATGATGCTCGCGAGCACACGGCCGCCGGAGCTCAGCTGCTGTTGTGCACGTGATTGCGCCTCGCGGTGCGTCTGCACGACGAGAGCGAACATGGTCGCCACCTGGGTCGTGACTACGATCGCCAGGAGCAAACCGAGAATGCGGGTTCGAAAGCTCTGCATTTCCCTGCCAGACGATTCCCTTGGGGCTTAAAAAGCCGTACCCGTTCCGCAATCTAGAGAGGTCGGGGGCCCTCGGCCACCGGACTATTGTCAAACTGGGACGCAGGTCAAACTTGCGCTCCAAGCAGCGTGATTCAGTCGGCGCCGTGAGCCGAGCTCGACTGCAGGTGGTGCGTACCAGTTACTTGGCGGGTGCGCTGATGGCGCCTCTTGCGCTGTGCCTGTGGGCGGCGCCGGGCGACGCCGCTGTGTTGAAGGTCGACGTCCTGGACCGTGACGGCGCCCCTGTAAATGATGTGGTAATCGTCGCGACGCCGCGCCACGCACCTGACACGTCGGCCTTGGCCGCTGCGTCTCACGCGGTCATGGATCAGATCGACCGCCAGTTCGTGCCTCGCATCCTCGTTATCCGCACCGGCACCGCGGTGGATTTTCCGAACAGTGACAACATTGCTCACCAGGTGTACTCGTTTTCGCCGGCCAAGCGCTTCCAGCTTTCACTCTATCGCGGCCGCGTTTACCCGCCGCTTGTCTTCGACAAGGCCGGGCTGGTCGTGGTGGGTTGCAACATCCACGACAACATGCTCGGGTACATCTACGTCACGGCATCGCCCTACTTCGGCAAAACGAACACTCACGGCACGCTGAACCTCGAAAACCTCGTGGGGGGCGACTATGCGGTGAGCGCGTGGAGCCCGCGCTTCAACGAGTCCGAAGATCAAGTCCTGCGCGATGTCCAGGTGATCGCCGGTGCCAATCCACAACTGACGTTGCGTCTGACGCGGCCGCTGTCGCCGGAGCCCCGCGTGAGACCCGCCAAGGCCAAGCGCAGTGAGTATTGAGCGGCGCAGCTGCACCGGACTGCGCGCGGCGCTGCTGAGCACCACCATCGCAGTTCCGGCGGTCACGGCTGCGGCCGAATGGGGCGAACAGCATCTCGACCTGCAGATCGACGTGCGCTACGTCGACACGGACGTGGAGGGCTCGTTTACACACGGGGGTCTCGGCCTGAGCCGCTTCGATGAAAATCACGATCAACTGCAGCTTGGACGCCTGTTCCTCGAATATCGTGGCCCCCTCACCGAGACGATCGACGCGCACCTGACGATCGATACCTATGCGGACGGCGACAAGAATCCGCTGGATCTCACAGAGGCCTACCTGGAGTGGCGCCCGTTTCCCTCCTCCGCCTGGCGCTGGCGGACGAAGCTGGGCGCGTTCTATCCACCAATCTCGCTGGAGAATCGGGACTCGGGCTGGCAAAGCGCGTACTCACTGAGTCCCGGGGCGATCAACACCTGGCTCGGTGAGGAGCTGCGGACTATCGGTGCCGAGACCAGCCTGAGCTGGCTGGGATCCCGCGCGGGCAAGGGTGTCGACATCAGCCTCGTTGGGGCGCTCTATGGCTGGAACGATCCGCTGGGCGTGCAGATCTTCGATCGGGGTTGGGCGATCCACGATCGCCAGACGGCGCTGTTCGGCGGACTGCCGAAGATTTTCGACGAGAGCACCACGCGCCCCCAGGTCGAGTTTTTCCACGAGATCGATAACCGGCCCGGTTACTACGCCGGCGTGCAGGCCGCGTGGCCGGAGCGATTCGTACTGCGCGCGCTGCACTACGACAACCGCGGCGATCCTGGAGCCACGAACGGCTTCGAGTATGCCTGGCTGACGCGTTTCGACAGCGCGGGGCTGCGCTTCGAATGGCAACCGGACTGGACCTTTGTCGCGCAATGGATGGATGGCGATACAGCGGTGGGGCCGAGCAGCGACGGTCTGGGAGCGCTGCGCCTCAGCTTCGAGTCGTACTTCGCGCTCGTGAGCGGCGCCTTTGGCAAGCATCGTGTAACAGCGCGTTACGATCACCTATCTACTTACATGCTGCGCGGCGAGCTGTACTTCAACGGCTACCAGGATGCCAAGGCGTGGACCATCGATTACAGCCTCGATCTTGGGCCACGCTGGCAGCTGTGGCTCGAGGCACTGCAGGTTGAGGGAGAGGCAGAGCAACGAGTGCTACTCGGGCTCGAGCCCGAGTTTCGCGAGCGCACGTTTCAGTGCGCGATCCGGTTCAACTACTGATCAGGATTTCGGGGCGACGGCACGCCGTAGCTCCAGCCTCGCGGCCGCAAAGTCTGGCGCGATGATGAGCGCCCGCTCGAGCGCGTTGCGTGCACCCAGCACATCGCCGCTGTCGTTCAGACATCGGCCCACGTACAGGTATGCATCGGCGGCGCCCCAGCTCGGGGGCTCTGCCGCCGCACCGGGGGACGCATCGAAAAGCTGTACGGCCTGCTTGAACTTGGCGCAGGCCTGCTGCCGATCGCCGCCCAGCGCACGCGGCCGCGCGTAGTCATTGAGCGCATCGATGAGCGCGACACGCGGGTTCTTCGGTGCCAACTTCAGAGCCTTGTCCAGGCGCGAGCCGCCGAGCGGCAGATCGACGACCACCTTCCAGGCCTTGAGCGCCGCGAGACTCGTGTAACACGCCGATTGCAGAGCGTAGGCCTCTGCAAACTGCTTATCGACATCGAGCGCCTTGCCGAGCGCATCCGTGCAGCCAGAAAAGGCGTCTGCCGCCTGCGTGTCGTGCCCGGCACCCAGCACCAGCCCGAGCCGATACTGCGCCAGGCCGCGCTGGTAGTGCGCGAGCGCACCGCCCCCGTCCTTGGCGAGCGAACTCTGCATGGTGCTCACCACATTGCGCAGTGCGTTGGCATCCGCGGTGAAGTAGGCGTATTCGATGCGCCCCTCGAGATCCGCGGGATCGACCTCCTGCGCGTGGGCGCTTAGGGCGGCCGACAGGATCAACAGGGTTGCCTGCATTCTCGGCATGTATCACTCCGCACAGTTTCGAATGACGTGGCGCTGCGCCTCCGCAGCGGTCTCCCTTGCCGCCGCGGGCAAGATAACATGCAATGCAGCCTGGACAGGCAGGACTGTGTCAAGCGATGCCCGCAACTCTCGTCGACATCGGAATCAACCTTGCTCACAGCAGCTATGATGCCGATCGCGCCGAGGTGATCGAGCGCGCGCGGGCAGCGGGAGTCGCGCACATGATCGTGACCGGCTCGAGTATTGCCAGCACGCGCCGTGCGATCGAGCTGGTACACGAGTATCCGGGCGCGCTGCGGGCCACTGCGGGGGTGCATCCACACCACGCCAGCGAATTCACGGCCCAGCAGTGCGCGGAGCTCGAAGCCCTGCTCCAGCAAGCGCAGGTGTGTGCGGCGGGTGAATGCGGCCTGGACTACTTTCGCAACTTCTCGCCGCGGACAGATCAGCAGCGCGCATTTCGCCAACAGCTGGAGCTTGCCGCCAACTCACGTCGGCCGGTCTTCTTGCACCAGCGCGATGCGCACGCAGATTTTGTTTCGATACTGCGCGACTACCTGCCCCGACTGCCGGCAGCCGTTGCCCACTGCTTCACCGGCACTGGTTCGGAGCTCGATGAGTACCTCGCGCTGGGTCTTTACATCGGCATCACCGGATGGATCAATGATGAGCGTCGCGGCCGGCTCCTGCAGGAACTCGTGACGCGGATTCCGGCCGAACGTCTGATGCTAGAGACCGATGGGCCGTATCTGTTACCACGCGATCTGAGCCCGCGGCCCGCCACGCGGCGCAACGAGCCCATGTACCTGCCGCACATCCTGGCGACCGTGGCGCGGCTGCGAAACGAATCCGCGCAAACGCTCGCGCGACAGACGACGGACAACGCACGCGCCTTCTTCGGCTGGCCTGTCGACTGAGCAGCTTATTACTTTAACTATGTCTCATAAGGCATTGAGTAATCATGACAATCACGCTTGACAAAAATGCGGTGCGGCAGCACGTGGAAGGGCAATGGCGCAATTCGATCCTGCCCCAGCTTTGCGACTACGTGCGCATCCCCAATAAGTCCCCGCTGTTCGATCCGGACTGGGAAGAGCACGGCCACATGGAAGCCGCAATCCAGTTGATGGCGAACTGGTGCCGTGTGCAGCCCCTTGCCGGCATGACGGTCGAGATCATGCGCATCAAGGGCCGCACACCCTTGCTCTTCATCGATTTGCCCGGCCAGGTGGATGACTGTGTGCTGCTGTACGGCCATCTGGACAAGCAGCCGGAATTTACCGGCTGGCACGAAGGGCTGGGTCCCTGGGAACCTGTCATTCGCGACGGCAGGCTGTACGGCCGCGGCGGCGCCGACGATGGCTACGCCGTCTTTGCTTCGCTCGCTGCCATCGCCGCACTCGATGCTCAACGCATTCCGCGCGCGCGCTGCGTGGTGATGATCGAGGCTTGCGAGGAGAGCGGCAGTCCTGACCTGCCGGCCCACGTTGCCGCGCTCGCGGCGCGCCTCGGCACACCGAGCCTCGTCGTCTGCCTGGACGCCGAATGCGGCAACTACGAGCAGCTGTGGTGCACCACATCTCTGCGTGGCAACCTCATCGGGACACTCGAAGTGCAGGTGCTCGAAGAAGGTGTACATTCGGGCACTGGTAGCGGCATCGCTCCCTCGTGCATCCGCATCCTGCGCCAGCTTCTGGCACGCATCGAGGATGAAGTCACCGGTGATCTGTTGCTGGAGCCGATGTACGTGCCGATTCCAGCTGAGCGACGCCGCCAGATTGGCGCCGCGGCGACCGTGCTGGGCGATGCCGTGCGCACGCGCCTGCCGTTCGCCACAGGCGTGCGGCCCCTTGTCCACCGATCCGGTGGAGCTCCTGGCCAACACCACCTGGAAGCCGAGTCTCACCGTGACCGGCCTCGAGGGGCTGCCGACGCTGCAGAATGCGGGCAATGTGCTCGTGCCCCAGGTGAGTGTGAAGCTCTCGTTTCGCCTGCCGCCCACGAGCGATCCGGCACCGATCGCCGCACTGCTGACGAAGACACTGGAGGCGGACCCGCCCTACAACGCGCGCGTGCGCTTCACGTCAGGCTCGGACATGGGCGGATGGGACGCGCCGCCGTTCGATCCGTGGCTCGAACAGTCCTTGTCGCGCGCCTCGCGCGATTATTTTGGCAAGGATGCGATGTACCTGGGCGCAGGTGGCAGCATTCCCTTCATGGGCATGCTCGGACAGCGCTTCCCGCGCACCCAGTTCATGGTCACGGGTGTGCTGGGGCCACTCTCGAACGCGCACGGCCCCAACGAATTTCTCCACATCGATACCGGTATCAAGGTTACGCAGTGCGTGTCGCAGGTGCTGGCGGATCACGCGGCCCGCCAGGCGGCAAAGGCAGCCTGAGCTCGATCTGCAGTCCGCCACCCGCGGCATTCTGTGCCCGCGTCGTACCGCCATGGGCTGCGACCACACGTGCCGTGATCGCTAGACCGATGCCGTCGCCGCCGCTCTCGCGGCTGCGCGATTCCGCCACGCGGAAGAATGGCTCGAAAATGCGCCGCAGCTCTGCCTCGGGAACTCCAGGCCCGTGATCCCGCACCCGCAGCAGGACTTCGCTCGCGCCGGGCTCCAGGACAATTTCAACCACTCCGCCGGGCGGGCTGTACCGCAACGCATTGCGCACGATATTTTCAATCGCGCTGGCCAGGAGCTCGGCATCGATACGCGCCGTTACCGTGCCTTCGGGCGGTTCCCAGTGCACCCGCACTTCACGCCCCTGCCCTTCGAAGCTCGCGTCACGTGCGACCTGATCTACGATGCCGACAAGGTCGACTGGCTCCGGTTTCAGCGCCGATGCACCGGCGTCCAGCCGTGAGAGCCTCAGCACCTGGTCGATGAGCGCATCGAGCCGTCCGGCCTCGGACTCGATCCGCTGCAGCGACTGTCCAACATCGCCCCCAGGCTGGCGAGCCAAAGCTACGGCCACTTGCATGCGCGCCAGTGGCGAGCGCAATTCGTGTGAAACATCGCGCAACAGGCGCTCGCGGCCTCGCAGCAGCTCGCGCAAGCGCCGCGCCATTTCCTCAAAGTCTCGCGCCAACACGCCGAGTTCGTCGCGCCGCCCACTGATCTGCACCGGCAAATGAATGTCGAGGTCCCCACCGGCCAAGGCGCGCGCTGCCGCTGTCAGCGCCTGCAGCGGGCGAGTCACGGAACGGGCCAGCCACCAGCTGATGAGTGCCGTCACGACGATAGCGAGCAACAGGATCGCGCCGCGCGCCTGGGGCACCTCGAGAGTGCCGAAGAATTCCGGTCGCCGCGGCACCAGCGCGAGTCGATAGACGGTACCGTCGCCGGCAATGATGAGTGGCAGCGGCTGTGCCGGTCGATAGTGGGCTGCTCGCTCTGCCAGCGGCGGCAGTGGCCGCTCGTGTCCCGGCTCGGGCATGTCGCTCGCGATACGTCGGGCGAGGAAGCGCGGCACCCGCCGGCCGAGCAGGTCCTCCCCCTTCGGGCCGACGACGAGCAGCCGTGTGTCGAGATCCCGGTGTTCAAGGCCGTTCAACCAGCGCTTGAGTCCGGTCTCGCCGCCGGACTGCAGCGCTGTCGTAGCCTGTTGGGCGAGTTCAGCCGAGTCCCTTCGCGGTCCGTCGGTCCGCTCTGCCAGCACGTAAAGGGTGACACCGATGGCACCCGCGACGATTAACACCATCGCCACCCAGAACGAGGCGAAGATCCGGGCCAGCAGGCTCCTCACGAGCTCTCCGCGGCAGGCACCGTGAGCATGTAGCCGGCGCCACGGATCCCGCGGATCTCCGGATCGCCGCCGCCCGTGAGTGCGAGCTTGCGCCGCAGGTTGCTTGCGTGCGTATCGATGCTGCGGTCGTAGAGCTCGAGCGGCCGGCCAAGAGCCGACTCGGTAAGCTGCTCGCGCGAGATGACCTTGCCGGCGTGGCGCATGAGTTGCTCCAGCACGCGCAGCTCCGCCCCCGTCAGCGCGATGACGGCACCTCTCACTTCCACTCGGTGGCGTGATGCATCGAGCGTGATCGGTCCCAGATGGATCGGCCCGCTGGCGACAGCTACAGGCTCGCGCGCACGCCGCAACACCGCACGCAAGCGCGCCGCAAGCTCACGCGGGTTGAATGGCTTGGGCAGATAGTCATCCGCCCCGAGCTCCAAGCCGACGATCCGATCCACGTCGTCGCCGCGCGCCGTCAGCATCAGCACTGGCGGCGCCTGCACACGACGCCGCAGTTCCTGCAGCACGTCCAGGCCGTTGCGGCCGGGCAGCATGATGTCCAGGATGATGAGGTCGATGCCGCCGGCAGTGGCCCGCTCAAGGATGCCGGCTCCATCGTGCATGCATTCGACCTCGAACCCCTCGTGCCCCAGGTACTGCGCCAGCATGGCGGTCAGCTCGCGGTCATCGTCGACCAGCAGTACCCGCGCAGCCCTTGTGTTGTCGTTCATGTCTCCGATGGTGCGGGCAGTTACGCAGTTTGTCATCGGTCGGTGGCCCGCTTGACGGATCTTTGCAGCCCTTTGCCGCTGCTAATCCCAATTCGTGCTTGGCCCCTCGTAAGCTGCGCACATCAGAGCCCATATCGGGGCGAGGCGTGGAAGGAGATGACTGTGTCGAAGATACATAAGCGTTGGCTGGCCGCCGTGACTGCGGCTGCGGTGCTCGCGAGCGCTGGCGTCGTGCTTGCTGGTGACCCGGCTGCGAACGGCCCGCCCGGGCATGAGCACCCGCAGGGGCTGGATCTGATGTCGGGTGGCGGCATGCTGGGTCCGCAGTGGCTCGGCCGGATGGCTGATGAGCTTGGACTGAGCGCCGAACAGCGACAGACGATCAAGGGTTTGTTCGAGGCTGCGCGCCCGCAGGTGCAGGCGATGCGTGACAGCATGCGCAGCAACGCCGACAAGCTGCGCGGCACGATGCCCGATGACCCGAATTACGCGACGGTCGTGGCGCAGGTGAGTCAGGCTGCGGGTGAGCTCGCTTCCAGGATGGTCACCGAGGGCAGCCAGCTGCGCTCGCAGGTCTACGGAGTGCTCACCAAGGATCAGAAGGCAAAGCTGCCGCAGATCGAGGCCCAAATGCGCGAGCACGCCCGTGAACGCTTCCAGAATCACTATCACTCCGGCGCGCCCGCCGTGGCGCCCTCGAAGGAGCCCTCCTCACCCCCGTCGACCTAAGTGCCGGTAGCCCGCTTCACCGTCGCGCCAGATCGCTGGGAGTCAGGCTTGCCTTGACTGACTCCCAGCCTGGCCTGAAGCGGGCGACCACCGTCTGCATGGCACCCTTGTCGACGGGCGCGTATTCCACCTTGAGCGAGTCGAGCATCAGCACAGACTTGGGACGGCCCTTGGGGAAGCGGGCGCGCGCGGTGAAGAGCACGCGGCCTTCCACGGGCGTCTCGCCGGCCAGCTGTCTCACCGCTGCTACGCGATCGAGCAGCGGCCCCTGTGGATTGCTGAAGGAATAGCGCTTGGTATGTGTCATGACCGCCCAGTCGTTCATCTGATCGCCGCCAAAGATCATTCCCGGCACCTCGCGCAAGTCCAGAACCAGGATGCCGCGCTGGGTCAGCAACAGGAAATCGAGGTGCAGGTGCCCGTCCATGCCGTCGGGGATGAGCATATCGTGCAGGACCTCGTACGCGGCGTCGTTAAGCGCCGCCAGCAACGCTCGACGTTCGGCGATGCGCCGCAGGCGCCCGTAGGCCCAGATGACGAGGCCGGCCAATGCCAGGCCCAGCAGGATCCACAGAAAAATGCGCGGATCGGTATGCTCGAGTTCTTCGATCATCGTTCGAGAAGTTTGTCCTTGAGGGTCGCGAATTCAGTGTCGATCTCGCTCACTTGGCGCGGTAGCGCGAGCAAGGCTGCAAGCGCGGCGGGAATGGCCACTTCAGCGCCGATCAGCGGCTCGACAATCTCGCTGAACTTGGCCGGATGCGCGGTTGCCACCAGCACCCAGTGATGCCCGCGGCGCAGTTCCGCCGGCAGCTGCATGTAGGCTTCGGCCGCCACCGCCGTGTGGGGGCACCACACGCGCCCGTAAGCAGAATAGTCGGCGCGAATCCGCGCGCGGATCTCATCATCGCCGATCGATACCGCGGCCAGACGGTGACCCCACATGGCGGCATCGGGCAGGAGCGCGCGCAGGCGTTCCATGTTGCTCGGATCACCGACGTCCATGGCCGATGCCAGCGTGGTCACGCTCGGACGCGGCGACCAGACACCACTTTCCACGAAGTCCGGCACCGTGCGATTTGCATTATGCGCAAGCACGACCTCGGCGATCGGCAGGCCCATCTCGCGCGCCCAGATGCAGGCGACAGCGTTGCCGAGGTTGCCACTCGGGACGATGAACGACGCCGGGCCCTGCGTGCGCCGCGCGACATCGAGACTGGCGGCGGCGTAGTAGCCGATCTGAGGCAACAGGCGACCGATGTTGATGCTGTTCGCCGATGAGAGCGCGCGCGCCTCGCGCAGCTGCGGATCCGCGAACACCGCCTTCGCCAGCCGCTGGCAATCGTCGAAGGAGCCGTGCACCGCGTAGCTGCGTACGTTGCCGCGCCAGCACGTGAGCTGCTGTTCCTGGCGCGGCGACACACGTCCGTGCGGAAAAAGAATCACGACCTCGAAGCCGGGACGATTGTGAAACGCTGCTGCCACCGCGCTCCCGGTGTCGCCCGAGGTAGCGACGACAATCGTCAAAGTGCGCTCCGGCGAGCGCAGCCGCGCGAGGCACTCCGCCAGGAACCGCGCACCGAAGTCCTTGAAGGCCGCAGTTGGACCGTGAAACAGTTCGAGCACTTCCAGTGGCTCGCTTCCCCCGCGCAGCGGAGTCAGCGGCGCCGGGAAATCGTAAGCCTCTGCTGCGATGTCCCGCAGCGCTCCCTCCAGAACATCTCCGGCGAAGAAAGGCTCAAGGACCGCGCTCGTAGTCGCGGCCAGAGATGCGTTCGCCGCCCGGCGGCCCAGCTTGATCTTCGCAAGTTCGTCGGGAATGAACAGGCCCCCGTCCGGCGCGAGGCCGCCCGTCATGGCGCCGGCCAACGTGTCTGTGACTTTCCGATTGCGCGTGCTGTGAAACTGCATCAGCGACTGACAATCCGTGCGCCGGGCGGCGCGATTCCCGTGATCCAGTGATCGCTCTCCAGGCCGTGCGCGGCGAAAGCTGCCACCATCGCCGCCTGGATGCCCGCGGCATAGGGCTCCTCGCACCACGCAAACACGGTAGGTCCTGCACCCGAGATCGAGCAGCCAAGCGCTCCGCCCGCCATCGCGGCAGTGCGCACCGACTTGAATCCGGGGATAAGCGCCGCCCGTTGCGGCTCAATCACTACATCCTCGAACGCGTCGCGAATCATTTCGAGGTCACCCGAGTAGCAGCCGGAAATGAACCCAGCCAGGTTTGCCGTCTGCCACACGAAATCCGAAAGAGTGACGGTCTTGCTCAGGATGCCGCGCGCCTCGCGCGTCGAAATGGACATGTGCGGATGGACCAGCACGCAGCGGATCGTCGCAGGCACCGGAATCTGCTTGGTACGCGGGTTATCGATCCCGACTGTCAGCACCAGCCCGCCAATCAGCGACGGCGCAATATTGTCGACGTGAATCGAACCGCTCGCCACCTGCTCGCCATGCATCGCGCACTTGAGCAGCTGGATGGTACTTGCTGGTTCGTCGAGCAGGGCGTTGGCCGCGACCACGGCGCCGACCGCCGAGGCGGCCGAGCCACCCAGCCCCGAACCGAGCGGGATGCCCTTCTCGATCTCGAGCTCGACGCCGAAGGGCACGAGACGCGCCTGCCAGAGACTCTGCACCGCCTTGCCGGCCGTGTTGCGCCCAGCTTCCAGCGGAACGGTAGTCGTCACGCCGCTCACGGAGCGAATGCGAACGCCATTGCCGTCGACACGTCGTGCCGTCACCCGATCGCCCACGCTTTGCACCGTGTGACCAAGAATATCGAACCCGATGCCGACATTGCCCACCGTCGCGGGCGCGAATGCGGTCGCTTCGCTGCGTGGCATGCTGGTCACAGCCGGGCGCCGAGATAGGCGCACAGGCGCAGCAGGTCTGCGAACACGCCCCCCGCAGTGACTTCAGGCCCGGCCCCCGGCCCCTGCACGATGAGCGGATTGTCGCAGTAGCGGCGCGTCACGAAGCGCACCACGTTGTCGGTGAGCGAGATGTTCGCGAACGCGTGCCGCATATCGAGGCGCGCCAGGCCGACGGTCGCATGCCCGTCCGCGTCGAGCCGGCCGACGTAGCGCAGCACCTGCTGCTCCGCCCGCGCCTTCTGATAGCGCGTCTGCATCGCGGCATCGAACTCGCCCAGGCGCTCGAGAAATTCCTCGATTGAGCACTGCGCCAGCGCTGGCGGCACCAGGCTCTCGACCGCGACGTCCGCGAGCTCCAGCTCGAGCCCCATCTCGCGTCCCAGGATGATGAGCTTGCGGGCCACGTCCATGCCGGAGAGATCGTCGCGCGGATCGGGCTCGGTGTAGCCGCGCGTCTTGGCCTCGCGCACGATGCGCGAAAACGGAATCGAGCCGTCGAACACGTTGAACAGGTAGGCGAGCGTGCCGGACAAGATGCCTTCGATGCTGTCGATATCATCGCCCGTCTCGCGCAGGTCGCGCAGCGTCTGGATGATCGGCAGCCCCGCGCCGACCGTAGCCTCATACAGGTAGTGCGAGCCGGCGCTGCGGCCCGCCTCGCGCAAGGCGCGGTAGGCCGCGAGCTCACCGCTGTTGGCCTTCTTGTTCGGCGTCACGATGTGGATGCCGCTGGCCAGCCATGCGCGGTAGTGTGTCGCAACGTCCGTGCTCGCCGTGCAGTCGATGATCACCGCGTGCGGCAGGTGATCCGCGTGCACGTGCTGCGCGAAGGCCTGTGGATCGGCCGCGACTGCATCGCGCGCCAGCCGTTCGCGCCACTGGCCGAGGTCGACGCCACCCTCGACCAGCAGCATGCGGCTCGAAGTCATGATCCCGCGCACTCGCAGGTCGAGCTTGAAATCATGCGCGAGGCGCACGACCTGCCCGGCGAGCTGATCGAGCAGCACGCTGCCCACAGTCCCCGGGCCGATGAGCCCGATCGAGACCGTGTGCGGCGAGAGATAGAAGCTCGCGTGCACCGCGCGCAGCGCCCGTGTGCGTGCCGGCCGTCGATCACCACCGAGATATTGCGCTCCGAGGCACCCTGGGCGATGGCGCGCACGTTGACAGCTGCTTCGCCCAGCGCCGTAAACACCTTGGCGGCGACCCCGGGCGCGCCGGCCATGCCGTCGCCGACGACAGCGAGAATGGCGAGGCCGCGATCGACCTCGACGCTCTGGATCTGCCCCTGGCGCAGCTCGCTGTCGAACGCACTGCGCACCACGCCTCGGCACGCGTCGGCCTGCCCCTCCGGAATCGCGAAGCAGATCGAGTGCTCGGAGCTGCCCTGCGAAATCAGGATCACCGAGATGCCCTCTTCCCGCAGCGCGCCGAACAGTCGATGCGCCGTGCCGGGCACGCCGATCATGCCGGCGCCTTCGAGGTTGAGCAGCGCGATGGCGTCGATGCTGGTGATGCCCTTGACCGGAGCACCGATTGCGGCTCGGCGCAGATCAGCGTCCCTGCCCGGTCCGGGGCGAAAGTGTTGCGGATCCAGATCGGGATATTGCGTTCCACCGCCGGCGCCATGGTCTGTGGGTGGATGACCTTGGCGCCGAAGTAGGCCAGCTCCATCGCCTCGTTATACGACAGCGAGTCGATCACCTTGGCATCGGGCACCAGGCGCGGGTCGGCGCTCAGCACGCCGTCGACGTCGGTCCAGATGTGGATCTCGCGCGCATCGAGCAGGGCGCCGAAGATCGATGCGGAGAAATCGCTGCCGTTGCGGCCGAGCGTGGTCTGCAGGCCGTTGCGGTCGGAGGCGATGAAACCGGTGATGACGAGCGTGCCAGTGAAGCCGGGCTTGAGCTCCGCGTGCAGGCGCCGGCGTGATTCCTCCCACTGAACCATCGGGCCGAGTTTGCCCCACTCCACCACCACCACTCGGCGCGCATCGAGCCATTCAATTGCAGCCCCGGCACCGGCCCGCTCGCGCAGGAAGCTCGCAAAGAGGCGTGTCGACCACAGCTCGCCGTAGCCCGCCACGAGGTCGCGCACGTTCTGCGCCGCCGAGCGAATCAGCTGTACGGTCTGCAGAATGCCGTGAATGTCGCGACAGTCCGCCTTGAGGTCCGCGATGAACGCAGCAGCGCCACCCGGCTTGAGGATCGACTCGGCGATCTGGATGTGCCGTTCACGGACTTCGCCCAGCCGCGCGTCGATGGACGGATCCTGCTGCTCGGCGAGGGTGACAATCGCCAAGAGCGCATCCGTGACCCCGCGACAGGCGGACAGCACGATCGCCTGCGGCGTGGCACCCTGTTCGACGATCCGCGCGACGCGTCGAAAGCAGTCGGCGTCGGCGACGCTCGAGCCGCCGAACTTGTGCACTGTCCAGGTCGTTTCAGTCATGGGTGTCAATGTGGGACGTCACGCACAACCTCACCGCCGGCGCGCGGCCGCGCCGGAACGCAAGGTGAAACAGGATATCGCCGCTCGGGGCTGTGCGCTCAGCGAACGGCACCGGCCTCAGGGGCGCCGACGTGGCGGACCACGGTCGCTGCGTTCGCGCGCTTCGTTGATGCGCAGGCTCCGTCCGCCAAACTGCTGGCCGTTGAGCGCAGAGATCGCATTGTCGGCCTCGCTCCCGTCCATCTCCACGAACCCGAAGCCCCGCGGTCTGCCTGTTTCGCGGTCGGTAACGAGCTTGACCGATTGTACTTTTCCATACTGCTCGAACAGCTGCCGAATTTGATCTTCAGAGGCGCTGAAGGGCAGGTTTCCCACATAGATCGTTTTCATTGCCTCACCTGACGGGTTGCCGCAGAACCCGTAGAAATCGCGGCGACTCTAATCTTTCGCGCTGCATCATGGCAAGTGATCACCTCAGCGCACCCAGTGTGTCGGATCTATCGTCACCGGCTTCTTCTCCGCCAGCAGCTTTGTGAGCACGCCGATCAGGCGGTCCTGATCGAAGACGATGTCCTCGGGCAGACCGAGGTCGGTAACGCCGGCTTCCGCTTCGCGGGCGGGCGTGGTCAGGTCGTCGCCGTCGTACTCGACGCGAATGCCGCGTCCGGAGAGCCCCTCACGGCGGTGAAACGCCGGCAACGGCCAGTCCTTGCGCCGCCAGTGCGGGTGATGGCCCAGCACTCGCCACAGGCCTCGGTGCAAGGCGCCATCCCGCAACCGACAGATGAGGCTCGCCTGTTCGGCTTTGATCTGTTCCAGGCCGCCAATGTCCTGGATCTGCTCACGGCAGGGCCCGAAGAAATAGCCCAGGACGATCGGGCCACGTTTCGGCCGACGTGCCACCAGGCCGACGGCGAAGCCGTGCGCCATAGGCACGGCAAACCAGTCGCCTTCCTTGTAGGTCTGGCCAGTCGTTCTCACGCTGCGAATCCCGCCGCCTTTCCAAGCGTCCAAGCCATCCTATCAGCCCGCTGTCGAAACGTGCGCGCCCGTATCGTCAGTCTAGACGCTTGCGGAAGCGCAGCGCCGCCAGGACGAGTGCGATGACCAGAAATACGCCGAGCTTGAGCAACGGGCCCGGCATGGAGCCGATGGGCGCACCCCTTAACCCGGTTCCCCGCACCAAGTCGACGAAGTGCGTCAGCGGCAACACTTGGGCGATGGCCTGGGCTGCGGCCGGCATGCCGTCGAATGGGAACATGAAACCGGACAGCAGAATGGAAGGCAGCATCGTAAAGAAGCCCAGCTGCACGGCCTGGAACTGGGTCTGGGCAACGGTCGATATCAGCAATCCAAGCATCAGGGTGGCCGCGATGAACAAACACGCCGCGAGATACAGGTCCAGGAGCCTCGAACTGAATGGGACATCAAAGAGCCAGCGTCCGACCCCGATGATGAGCGTGGTCTGAATCAGGCCCACGAGGATATAAGGCACGATCTTGCCGGCCATGAGTTCGGCCGGTTTCAGCGGCGTCGTGATCAGCAGCTCCAGGTTGCCGCGCTCACGCTCCCGCACGATCGCGATCGCCGTGAACAGTACCATCGTCATGCTGAGAATCACGCCGATCAGCGTCGGCACGATTTGCACCGCTGTGCGCTTCTCCGGGTTGTAAAGCGTCCGGATCTCGATCAGGCGAGTATCCGGCGCGACAATGCCGGCGCGTTGCGACAGCCGTGGCTCGGCGATGCCGCGAACCGCACTCTCGATGGTCGGCTCACTGCCATCGACCAGAAGCTGCACCGCGGGACGATCCGCATCTAGCCGCCGACGCTCGAAGTCCGGCGGGATGTAGATCCCGACACTGAGCGCGCCGCTGGCGATGTGCTCTTCGAGCTGCGCGGGCGACTGCAGATGCTCCTTCAGGCGGATGACCTGTGTCGCCTGCAGATCCGCAACCAGCGCTCGAGACCCCGAGGTGCGCGCCAGGTCGACCACACCCGCCGTGATGTTGCGTACGTCGAAGTTGATGCTGTAGCCAAAGATGAGGATCTCCGCCAGGGGAATGCCCACGATCATGCCGAAGGTCAGTCGATCGCGCGCCAGCTGCCGGAACTCCTTGGCGGCGATGGCCCGGATCCGTCCGATTGATTGAGCGACGGCGGGAGAGATCACTGCAGGTGCTCCGAGCCCTGCGCCGCCCGCAGCCTGCCATTTGAAGCGCGACCTTCCAGGGTGGAGGCAACGAACACGTCCTCGAGGCTCGCCCGGGTAAGCTCCACGCCGCCACTCACACCTGCGCGTTCGAATGCATCCTGTACGAGCCGCTGCGGATCCAGTGTCGAACGATCGAGCAGCGCGTGCAGTCGCGTACCGAGCTGCGCGACGCTTTTCACCTGCGCGATCCGATCCAGTGCAGCGCGCGCGCCCGCGATATCTTCCGACTCCACCTCGATAACTGCTGCATCGATATCTTCCATGAGCGACTTGGGAACGCCTTCTGCCACAACCCGCCCGTAGTCGAGGATCGCCAGGCGGTGGCAGCGTTCGGCTTCGTCCATGTAATGCGTCGACACGAGGATCGTGGTTCCTTGTCGAACGAGGCGGAACAGACTCTCCCAGAAATCGCGCCGGCTCTGCGGATCGACGGCACTGGTCGGCTCGTCGAGCAAAAGGAGCTCCGGCTGGTGTAGCGTCGCCGTGGCCAAGGCGAGCCTCTGCCTCTGTCCACCGCTCATCGTGCCTGCCCGCTGAGAAACATGATTTTGGAGCCGGTATTCGGCGAGCGCCCCCTCGATGCGACGGGCGCGCTCAGCACGCGGAATACTGAAGATGTCAGCAATGAACTGCAGATTCTCTAGAACCGTGAGGTCCTCCCACAGCGAGAAGCGCTGCGTCATGTAACCGATCTTGCGGCGCAATTTCTCGGACTCGCGGGTGGCATCATGACCGAGCACCTCCACCGCTCCGGAAGTCGGCCGCAACAGCCCGCACAACATGCGAATAGTCGTGGACTTGCCCGAACCATTGGGTCCGAGAAAGCCATAGATTTCCGCTTTACGGATGGTGAGGTCGACGTGATCGACAGCGGTCAGCGCGCCGAACTGGCGGGTCAGGCCTCGCGCGCTGATTGCCAACTCGCTGTTCATGGCGTCTCCCGGACCGGTCCGCCGAATCGGGCTTCAACCGGAATGCCGACAGGCAGCGTCGCCGCACGCTCGTCTGTGAGATCGATCCGGGCTAGATAGCTCAGGCGGCTCCGATCTTTTTGAGTGAGGGCGAAGTACGGCGTGAACGAGGCCTCGCTGGAGATATAGCGCACGCGCCCTTCGAACGGCTGAGCTTCCCCGTCGAGATACACGCTGGCAGATGCGCCGGCCTGCACCCGTACACGCAGCGGCTCGGGCACGTAGACGCGTGCGTAGGTAACGCCGTCGGCAAGCATCACGACTATGGGACTACCCGCCGGCGGGCGTTCACCCAGCTTGTACGGCAGCGCTTCGATCACACCGGCTCGCGGCGCGCTCACCGTGAGCCGCTGCGCGCTGACCTCGGCCTCCTGCAATTGGGCCTGTGCCCGGGCCAATGCGTCACGTGCCTGATCCAGCTCCTCGATGCGGGTTCCCTTCAGTAGCACCGTCAGTTGCGCCTTCGCGGCCTTGAACGACGCCTCGGCGCTGTCACGAACGGCACGCTGGCGGTCGAGGCTCGACTGACTGGTCAGCCTGCGTTGCACAAGCTCGCGGACCCGGTCGTATTCCTTACTTTCGCTCTCGAGCTGCGCCTGGGCACCGTCCAGCCGCGCGCGCGCCTGGAGAATCTCCTCCGCGCGCGGCCCGCGGATCAGCTCGTCCAGCCGGTGCTGAGCCTGATTCGCCTGCGCCCTGAGGCCCTCGACCCGGGAGGTGCCGTTTGCCTTGTCCAGCCTGATCAGCACCTGCCGTTCCGCGACATGATCGCCTTCGTGCACGAGTACTTCGACGATGGGTTCATGCGCTTCGGCCGGCAGCTCCAGCCGGTCGCGCTCGAGGGTGCCCAAGGCCACATCGGGAACTCCCTTGCCGCTACAACCCACGAGCACGAGCCCGCCCAGCGCGCAGCAGACCGCTGCACTACGCATTGGAGCCCTCCTTCGCGGCTACGCCGTCGAGAAATACCCGCACCGTGTGCGCGATGAGCCTTTCGATTCCCGATGCACTGGTATCGAGGTCCAGCACGCGGCTTGTAATCGGCAGCGAAATGAACGGGAACAACGCCAGACTCAATAACGCGATCAAGGTCAGCGAAGGCTCGAGGTCGCGGCGCAAACGTCCGGCAGCGATCTCGCGGGCGATGACCGTGCGCAACGACGGCGCGAAGCGACCGGCGAAGTCGCGAATGAAAACCTGACGAAAGGAGCCGTCCGCTGCGAACACTTCGCGCACAATCAGTCCCGGCACCCACGTATTGGCCGCGAGCACTTGCATGTAGGTGCGCGCCAATCCTTCGATGTCCGCCCCGCCTCGCTCAGCGAGCATCGCGCCGATCCGCGTAATCACGGGCACGATCGCCGTCTCGAGCATGGCGCGGTACAGGCCGTTCTTGTCCTGGAAGTAATAATGAATCATCGCGGCATTGACGCCCGCCGCGGCGGCAATCTGGCGACTGGACACGGCCCTGAAGCCGTGCCGCAGGAACAGCGTGCGTGCCGACTCCAGCAGTGCCTCGCGCACCTGAGGGTCATTGCCGGTACGCGGCCGCCCTGCGCGGCGGCCAGCGACCGTGCGTGCCGCGCGACTCATCCACTGCTCCAACAGTTAAACGCTCGGTTAATTTATGCCGACAGCCCGTTCGGTGCAATCTCGGGTGCAGCTGAATGTCTGATCACGGCGGCGCTGGCATAATCCCACGCCGATGGATTCGAGTCTCACTGCCCTGCTGGGTTTCTTCGAGCCGCGCCGCACCGGCGGCCGGTCCCTGGTCCTTGCAACAGTCGTCGCAACTGAAGGCTCGACCTATCGCAAGGCAGGCGCCCGGATGCTGATCGATGGCGACGGTTCCGCCTGTGGGCTGCTGTCTGGCGGCTGCCTGGAAACCGACTTGCTGGAGCGCGCGCGTGCTGTCATCGCGAGCGGCGCCGCCCAGCTCGTGGAATACGACCTGAGAACCTCCAACGATCCGATCTGGGGCCTGGGGCTCGGCTGCGAAGGTGCCATGAGCATTCTCCTGCAGCGCCTCGATCCGTCCGATGACTTCCGGCCGCTAAACCGCATCGTCGCGGCCGCGCGCGAGCGCCGCAGAATCTGCTTCGCGACCATCGTACGCTCCACGAGTCCGGCCTGGCGCGTCGGTGCCTGTCTGTTCGAGGACGAGGTCGCCAACGACGGTTCAGGTCGCACGATGCTCGAGTACCTGCGACGTGCTGCAGAGACGCGGGCGTCAGCAGAATTGCTCAGTCTTGAAGCCGACACCGCACGGATCACCGTCTTCGCCAATGCCGTCGAACCTCCACCCCAAATCGTGATTCTGGGCGCCGGACCGGATGCCATGCCGGTGACACGAGTGGCGCAGGAATTGGGGTGGGCGGTGAGCGTGTACGACCACCGGCCCGCCTACGCGACGAGCGAGCACTTTCCCGGGGCGGAGATCATCGCGGCACCCGCCGAAGAGCTGCACACGCGAGTCGACCTCTCGCGCTTCGATGCCGCCGTGGTGATGAGCCATCACCTCAATGCGGATCTGCAGTATCTCGGTCAGCTGGCGGAGTCGCGCGTGCGTTACGTCGGCCTGCTCGGGCCACCTGAGCGCCGGCGGCGACTCGCCAGCGAGCTTGGGCCACGGGCTGCGGGACTTGCAGGGCGGTTATATGGTCCGGTGGGCCTTGATATCGGCGCGCGCACGCCGGAGGCCATCGCACTGGCGATCGTCGCCGAAATCCACGCCGTCCTCGCCGGTCGCGGCGGGCAACCATTTTCCACGGGCCATGACGCACGCGGGCCGGGGACATGAGCCCGCGGCCCGCTGGATTCGACGGGTCAGCGCTCAGGACTGGGAAACGTAGATCCCGTAGAGCTCCGCGACCCGCGCCAGCTTGGAATCATCCGGCACAGCCTTGAAGGCCTTGCGCGCCGCGTCCTTCTGGTTGAGTTTGAGGTAGGCGCGGCCCAGCGCGATCTGCGCTTCGTCCTTGCGTTTGCCGGCACCCTTCTGCAGGGCGCGCTGCAGGGCCTCCACCGACTTGTCGTACTGGGCGAATCCGAAGTAAGTCATTCCCAGTGCAACATCGGCTTCGCCGGTCTTGTCAGCGCGCGCCTCCTGCTCGAGACGCGGCAGATCCGCCTGGACCGCCTGTGCCTGCGTGCGTGCGTTGTTCAGCAGGCGCGTGTAGCGCTCCCGGTCCTTCGTCTCCAGCACCTTGTTGGCGAAGCCTTTGTTCATCACGACCAGCGCCTCGCCCGGAACCTTGGCGCTGATATCCATCTCCGCCATTTCCTTGTAGTCATTCGGCTTCTTGAGCACGTCCAGGTCCAGCATCAGGCGGTAGTAGTTGAGCGTGGTGAGATCGTCGTTCTCCTGGCGGTTATAGATGGTCGTCAGCAGCGCGTCCCAGTGGTCGTGGCTGGGGAAATTGCGCACGAGCTGCAGGCGCGTCTCGATGACACCCTCGGTGTCCTTGAGCGCATCCTGGCAATACAGCTTCAGATCCAGCCAGTTCTGCTTGATCGGCTGATTGGCGTGCCGGGCAGCCTCCATGCCGCTCTGAATGAACTTGGTGGCGTTCTTGCAATCCTTCTGCTGGAAGTATGACTGCGCCACGAGCAGATGCGCTTCGCTCTCGGCGGGGCTGTTCTTGAGCCAGCGATTGCCGTATTCGATGGCCTTCGGGTAATTGCGCGTCTGGAAGAACAACTGGGTCAGCGTCTTGACACGCCCCGGTACCTGGTCGGCCGGCACCTGGCCCGAATTGAGATTCTGCTCATAGAGCCTGGCGGCTCCGGCCGAATCATTCGTCCGCAGCATCACGTAGGCCATCAGCTCGTTGATCGTGTACTGCTCGTATGGCGTTTTCGTCGCCTGCCCATTGGCCTCCTTGAGCTTGGCCATCGCCCCGTCCCAGTTCTTCTTCTGGATCTGGGCTTGTGCCTCCTTCAGCGGCTTACCGACCTCCTTGCTGAACTTCTGCTGGGCCTCCGCCGCAGTCGGAACCATCAGAGCCGTCACTCCCACAGCGCAGGCCTGGGCCGCGAGCAGCCATACGACAAGATACTTTCGCATCACCTCTTGCACCTCGGAATTGGCACGCTGGGAGGGCGTTATTCTTCAGGCGGGCGGCGTTCCCGCACCCTTCTGCGCGTAGATTGCCCAAAGATTCGCCACTTCGGCAAGCTTTGAATCTTTCGCTATGGACTGGAACGCCTTGATGGCCTCATCGCCGCGGTTGAGCCTGAGCAGCGCGCGACCCAGCATCAGCTGCGCCTCGTCGGTGCGCTTGACGCCGCCCTTCTGCAAGCCACGCTGCAACGCCTCGACCGCCTTGTCATTCTGGTCGTAGCTCAGGTAGGCGATGCCGAGCACGGCATCTGCGTCTCCGGTCTTGGCCGCTATGGCTTCCTTCTCGAGGGTCGGCAGCGATTTCTGGTCGTTCTGCGCCTGCTTATCGGCGTCGGCCAGGAACTGACGGCGGCGTTGTTCGTCCTTGCCCCCGAGCAGATTCCGGTCGAACCCTCGCTTCAGGACCTTGACCGTCTCGCCAGGAATGCCCGCGTCGAACGTGTATTGGGCCAGCTCGGCGTAATCGTCAGGGCGCTTGAGCTGATCCATGTCATACATGAGCCGGTAGAGGTTCATCGTGGTCCGGTCATCGCTGTCACGCTGGTTGCGGACCAGCGTGAACATCTGGTCCCAGTACTTCGGGGACGGGTGCTCGCGCAGCAGCAGATCGAGCGATTTCTTGAGGCCGGCGGTGTCGTCCATCTCGGCATAGCAGCTGAGCCGCAGCTGCAGCCACTGCTCCGCAAGCGGCTTGCCCGCTCGCTGCGCCACCTCGATTCCGGCCTCGACCTGCTTCACCGCGTTCGCGTAATCGTTCTGCACGTAGTAGGACTGCGCGAGCAGTATGTAAGGCTCGGGCTTGGAACCGGCGCTGGCCTCGGCCCAGCGCTTCGAGTACTCGACCGCCTTGGGGTAGTTCTTGAGCTGGAAGTTAAGCGTCGCAGCAACGCGCGCGCGGTCTTCGAGCTGGTCCGCCGGCAGGAACTCGCTTGCAAGAATGGCATCGTAAGCGAGTGCGGCGTTCGGGTAGTCATTCTTCTTGAGGTATATGAAAGACAGGAATTCGTTGATCTCGTAGTCATCGTAAGGCGTGCGCCCGTCGGTCGCTTTCGCCTCGAGGGTCTTGGCGAGGGCTGTATCCCAGTCCTGCTTCTGCATGGCCTCCTGGGCTGCCTTGAGGGGCTTGACCAGTTTGCTGCTGACATGCTGAGAGGCTGGCTTGTCGGCCGCGAAAGCCGAGGACATGACACCTAGCGGTGGCACACCCAGCGCGCCAGCCACCAGCACCACGGACAGGAGACGGATGATCCGGACCTTCATGACGTTCCTCACATGTACTAGCCGGGGCGACCGGACAAACGAATACGCCGGGACTCATCATCCCGGCGCTCTGAATCTGAGGGCGGTGGACTGAACGGCGACTGAATGCTGCCGCGCAGCCGCCGCTACTCCATGAACTCTTCGTTGCCGACGAAGCCGATCTTGCGGACTCCCAGGCGCTGCGCGTCGGCCAGCACGCGTGCGACGTAATCGTATTTCACGCGCTTGTTCGGACGCAGGTGAATCTCCGGCTGCGGATCCTTGACTGACTCGGTCTGCAAATAGCTGAGCAGGGTCGGCTCATCTGCCACGGGAGTTCCGTTCCACAGCACCGTGCCGTCGAAATCCACCTCGATGTCGATGACTACCGGCGGGACCGGCGGCGGCACGTTGAGGCCGCGCGGCATGTCCAGCTTCACTGCGTGCGTCATCACGGGGATGGTAATGATGAACATGATGAGCAGCACCAGCATCACGTCGATGAGCGGCGTGGTGTTGATGTCCACCATGCTCTGGTCCTCGGCGCCGCCAATCTGCATTGCCATGAGTCTTTCTCTCCGCTCAGCGCGTGCGCTGGCCGCGAATTCCGCGGTCGGGTTCGGTGATGAAGCCCACCTTCATAATGCCGGAGCGCTGGGTCAGGACCACGACTCGGCCGACGTATTCGTAGCGCACATTCTTGTCGGCACGCACGTGTACTTCCGGTTGCGGCTTCAGCACGGCAATGGTCTTGAGGCGCTCCAGCAGTGCCTCCTGGTTAGGTATCGACAGGTCGTTCCAGAAGTAGCGCCCGTTGGCGTCGACGGCGATGGTGATGTTTTCTGGCTTGGTCTCGGTCGGAATGTTGACCGCGTGAGGCAGATCGAGCCTGATCGTTTTGGTGATTACCGGCACCGTGATCAGGAAGATGATGAGGAGGACGAGCATCACGTCCACGAGCGGCGTGGTATTGATCTCGGCCATCATCGCGCCTTCTTCGGTGCCTCCGATGCTCATCGCCATGGCGACTTCCTCCGTTGTTTGCGCGGTCGACGCTTAAGAGCGCGCCGCGGCCGTGGCGCCCACCGGGCGCGCACCCGGCTTCACGGCCGATGCGTCGCCGGAACCGACCCGTGCGCCGCTCAGCAGGTAAGCGTGCATGTCGGTCGCGAAGTACTTCAGTTTCTCTATGATGATCTTGTTCCGACGCAACAGGACGTTGTAACCAAACACCGCGGGCACGGCGACCGCCAGGCCCATAGCGGTCATGATCAGGGCCTCACCCACGGGCCCCGCCACCTTGTCGATGCTCGCCTGCCCAGCAATGCCGATGGCGATCAGGGCATGGTAGATGCCCCACACCGTTCCGAACAGACCGACGAACGGTGCGGTGGAACCGACTGTTGCCAGGATCGGCAGTCCGCCCTGCAGGTAGTTCGTGATGCCGTCGAGCGAGCGCTGCAGACCCTGGCTGATCCACTCGTGCAGATCCACCTGGTCGGTGAGCCGGCCCTCGTGATGCTGGGCCGCACGCATGCCGTCCTCGGCGATGGCACGAAACGCATTGTCTTTACCCTTGAGCGTCTCAATGGCCTGCTTGAGGCTTCCCGCACTCCAGAAGTCGCGCTCCGCTTGCTTCGACTGCGAGCGCAATCGTCGCTGATCCCAGGCCTTGGTGATCATGACCCACCAGGATACGGCCGACATGAGCAGCAGGAGGATCATCGTACCCTTAGCTACGAAATCGCCCTGCGTCCAGAGCTGCTCGAGACCATAAGGACTTTCCGGTGCGATTGGTGTTGTGGGAGTTTCCATAAACGAATTGTCCTCTTCAGAAGAATGTCAGCCTTGTTGAACCGTCACTGATCGGTGAGCCGGAACGTCACTGCGAACTGGCCCCATTCGGCCACCGGGGTGCTTCCTTCCTTGGCCGGAATGAAGCGCCAGGAACGCTTGGCCTCTCGGAGCGCGGCTTCATCCAGCTTGTCAAAGCCGCTGCTCTTTTGAACCTTGACGTCAGCGACGCGGCCGTCGGTCTGCACATAGATCAGCAGCACGACCGTGCCTTCCTGGCCGAGACGGCGGGCCGTCGGCGGGTACTCGGGCTGCGCCAGCGGGCGCCTCGGATCCGAACGCGGCGGCGTGTGCCCGGTCGAGGCTGGCGCCATCGGCGGCGGTGCCGTCGGTCGGACGTTGGTGGCAACGCTGATGGCAGTCGTAGGCGCAGGAGCGTCGGCTGGAATATCGATGGCGATCTCGGGCGGCGGCACGAACGGTGGCGGCGTCTCCAGCTTTGGCGGGGGCGGCGGAGGCTCCTTATCCTCCGGCAAGATCTCGTCGATCATCTTCACTTCGACGGGACCGGTGATGAGCTCCATGGCCGTCCGGGCGAGGCCGTTCTTCAAGCCGTACAGGAGAACCACGTGCAGGATCACAACCAAAAAAATTGCGGTCAGGCGGCGCGATGAAAATGGTGATTCCGGGGCGTATGCCATAGCGGTGGATGTTTACGTTGAGGTCCGAGCCGATGCCGCTGCCGGCGCCGACGTATACGGTTCAATCTTCCAGCTGTCTCTACAATCGAAGAGTAAGTGCCTCGAAGGGAGTTCCCAGCTGCGAGGCGAATTCGCTGTGAGTTCGCATCCGCGTTTGACCTGGGCCCGCCAGCTTCTTTCCAGGCCGCTCCCCCTCGGCCTTCGCTTAGTCAGGACGCTCTCGCCATGGCTCTTTAGTAATGAATCGCCCGGCGCATTCGCGGGCTGAACTCTACCCGGACCATTCGTACAAGACAACCAGTTCGCTGTCGGTCGAATCGAGGACATAAGTGTGCGTTCTCATGTTTTTCACCTTAAGTTGAAACGCGCACCGGGCCGATGAGTGGTTAGGCGGAGCTCGCCCGCTGTTGATTCCCAGAACGGTTGGCTTTCGAGCCGTGCAGCGGTGATGTTGCAAAGCAACAACTAGCCTGTAGGCTTTTCCGCCGCCGGAGCGCGACTGTTGTTAAAAGTTCGAGGCCCTTCGTACTAGCGTGTGCGCGCCGGCGCGGGATCAGTGACGGCGCCGAAGGTCGCACTGCCGACATTCGCCGCATATTTTGCGAGCACCCCACGGGTCGCTCTGGGCCGGGGTGCCCGCCACGCCCGGCGCCGACGGGCGAGCTCGCGAGGGCCGACCTCCAGCGTCAGGGTGCGCTTGCGCGCGTCGATCAGGATCCGGTCGCCGCTACGCACCAGGGCAATCGGCCCGCCCACGGCCGCCTCCGGCGATACATGGCCGACCACGAATCCGTGGCTCCCTCCCGAGAACCGGCCATCGGTGATGAGGGCGACCTTGTCTCCCAGTCCCTTGCCCATGATCGCGCTAGTGGGGCTGAGCATCTCGCGCATGCCCGGCCCGCCTTTCGGCCCCTCGTAGCGGATCACGATCACATCTCCGGCGCGCACGGCTCCGTCGAGGATTGCCTGCAAGGCCTGCTCTTCCGCATCGAACACGCGCGCCGTGCCCGCAAAGAACGAGCCTTCCTTGCCACTGATCTTGGCCACGGCGCCCTCGGGCGCGAGGTTGCCCCGCAGGATGACCAGGTGACTCTCCTTCTTGATCGGGGCATGGAAGGGACGAACCACATCCTGTCCCGGCGGATACGGCGCAACCGCCGCGAGATTTTCCGCCATGGTGCGTCCGCTCACGGTCATACAGTCACCGTGCAACAGTCCTTGTGTGAGGAGCGTCTTCAGGAGCGGACGGATGCCGCCGATGGCGATCAGCTCGGACATCAGGTAGCGGCCGCTCGGCTTGAGGTCCGCAAGTACCGGTACGCGCCTGCCGATGCGTGTGAAGTCATCGAGCGAAAGGCGCACCCGCGCGGCATGGGCCATGGCCAGGAGATGCAGGACCGCGTTGGTCGATCCACCGAGCGCGATCACGGCGGTGATTGCATTCTCGAAGGCTGCGCGCGTCATGATGTCCGAAGGGCGGATGCCCTTGCCGATGAGGCCCATGACCGCTGCGCCAGCCTGCCGGCAGTCGGCGCGCTTGTTTTCGGATTCAGCCTCCTGCGCCGAGCTGTTCGGCAGGCTCATGCCGAGCGCTTCGATGGCCGATGCCATCGTGTTGGCGGTGTACATGCCGCCGCAGCTCCCCGGTCCTGGAATCGCGGTGCGCTCCACTTCCAGCAGTTCGGCGTCCGACACGCGGCCGCTCGCATGCCCGCCGACGGCTTCGAACACGGCGACGATGTCGCGCCGCTGTGCTCCCGGCCGTATGGTCCCGCCATAAACGAAGACCGAGGGCCGATTCAGGCGCGCGAGCGCCATCAGGCATCCCGGCATGTTCTTGTCGCAGCCGCCGATAGCGACGACGCCATCGAAGCCTTCCGCCCCCACCGCAGTCTCGATCGAATCCGCGATGACTTCGCGCGATACCAGGGAGTAGCGCATGCCGGGCGTGCCCATCGAAATGCCGTCCGAGACGGTGATGGTGCCGAACAGAACGCTCTTGCCGCCGGCGGCGTCCACGGCCTGTGCCGCGAGGTTCGCCAGGCGATCGATGTGCATGTTGCACGGGGTCATCATGCTCCAAGTCGAAGCGATACCTACCTGCGGCTTGCCGAAATCGGCGTCGGCGAAACCGACGGCACGCAGCATGGCGCGTGCCGGCGCCTGCGTGACGCCCTCCACCACCACGCGCGAATAGCGACGCGGATCGTTGACCGCATCCCCCGCTCTCACACCCTTGCGATTCTTCTGTTTCACGTCTGCTGCCCACCCGATCGGATTTCAAGAACCCGTGTCGGCGATCTGCTTCTCACGCATTGCTACGATCAACACTCCGGTCAGCGTCATCACGCCGCCGGCAATGATCCTGGCGGTCAACTGGTCGCCGAGCAGCGTCACGCCGAAGAATACCCCGAACAGCGGCGAGAGCACCGTCAGGGGCGACACGCTGGTCACGGGGTAACGGTGTATGAGAAAGAAATACCCGGTGTGGGCGAGCAGGCTGGCGCCGAGCACATTGAACGCCAGCGCCCCCCAGGCGCTCCAGTGGGCGTCGCGAACGGCCGCGAGCTGACCGGACTCAAAGATCAGGCTGAAAACGAGAATCAGCGGAGCGCTGATGAGCGCGAACCAGGCCTGCAGCTCGAGGGGCCGAATCTCCGGCAACCTCTTCACGGCCACGAGGCCCAGTGAGCCGAACAACGCCGACAGAACCACACAGGCGAGTCCCTGCCAGAAGTGGAACACCTGCGGATCGAGCCCCATCACCATGACGCCGGAAAAGGACAGCAGAATGCCGAGCCAGCGACGCCAGCGCACCACCTCGCCCAGGAGCACGATGGACATGAGCGTCGCGAACGGCACCCCCAGCTGACCGGCGATGGCAACGGTCGAGACAGTCTCGGCCAGCTGCAATCCGACCAGGAGCAGGGAGAAATGCAGAGCGCCCGCAAAGACGGCCGCAACCACGAGCGAACCCATCTTGCCGCGATGCCAGCGGATGAACGGTGCAAGGATCAGCGCTATGCAGGCAAAGCGCAGCGTGGTGAAAATCAGCGGCTGGACCTGACTGACGCCGATCTTGCTCGCGATGTAGTTCAGGCCCCAGATCAGATTGATGAGAACGAGAAACGCGAGATCGCGCCGCGCGATGACCAGCATGCCGCCCTCAGCCGCGCGCGCGGCTGCGTTCCTCGATCAGAGCAAAGAGCGCACGCACCGTCTGCGCCTCCGCGCCCAGCGGCCTGCCGGGACGCTCTTTCGGATTCCACGCGTACAGATCCAGGTGCAGCCACTTCGTGCGATCCGACACGAAGCGCCTGAGGAACAGCGCCCCGATCACCGACCCCGCAAATGTCGATGCCGACGCGTTGCCGAAATCGGCGACCTTGCTCGCCAGATCATCCTCGTACGGCGTCCACAAAGGCATCGGCCACAGGGGATCGTGTTGTTCGCGACCGTGACGCACCAGCTCCGCGCACAGTGACTCATCGGTGCTGTACAGCGCCGGGAGCTCCGGTCCGAGCGCTACACGAGCAGCGCCGGTCAGAGTCGCCAGGTCGATCAGCAGATCGGGCGAATCCGAGTCGGCTGCCGTGATCGCATCGGCCAGCACCAGTCGTCCTTCCGCGTCTGTGTTGCCGATCTCCACCGTGAAGCCTTTGCGAGTCGCCACCACGTCGCCGGGCCGGTACGCATCGGCGCTGACGCTGTTCTCCACCGCGGGTATCAATACGCGCAAACGGACCGGCAGCTGCGCTTCCATGACCATGCGCGTCAGCGCCAGCACGCAGGCTGCCCCGCCCATGTCTTTCTTCATCAGCAGCATTGCTTGTGCATTCTTCAGATCGAGGCCCCCGCTGTCGAAGCACACGCCCTTGCCGACCAGCGCGATGCGTGGCCCGCGGTCTCCCCAGGACAGATCGATGAGGCAAGGCGGTCGGCTGCTGGCGCGCCCGACTGCATGGATCAGCGGGTAGTTCTGTTCGAGCAGCTCCGCACCGGTGATGACGCGATGCGCCGCGTCGAATTCCTGCGCGAGCTGTACCGCTTCGGCCGCCAGCTCGGGCGGACCCAGGTCATTCGCCGGCGCGTTGATCAGGTCGCGCGCCCAGGAAATCGCCCGATGCGTGCGTTCGACATGCGCGGTGTCGCAGTTCGCCGGAGCAATCAGGCGCGCTGCGAGCGGAACTGAGGTGACGGAGCGGCGGTAGTGGTCATACCGGTACTGGCCATAGAGATAGCCCAACGCGAGCTGATTCGCCGCTCGGTCCGGCAGCTCGCTCATGCAACGAAAATCGGCGGACGGCAAGCGGTCAGTCAATCCGGCCACGTGCCAAAGGCTGAGGTCAGCGAGGTCGCCGAGACGTCCCAGACCCAGTGCAGCGCCGGCTACTTTGCCTTCTGCATCCGGCAGCAACAGCGTGCGGTGGCGCTCCGCCTTGAAGCCGCTGTCTCTCGCCCACTGGGCACAGCGCGGTGGCTGGGTCTCCAGCCACGACCCCAGTGTGCATTCGCTCACCAGCCACAGCGGCAGGGCAGCCGGTTCGGCAGCGGAATGCGGGAGCAGCGCGGGCATTTGGAGAGGAGTCATCGGGTCGGCGCCGACAAGCTTACAGAATTCGCACCGGCGCATCGAACGCGGTGGCGCTCGGCCGACCAGTCGCGGTTGACAACGCCTCGATCCCTGTGCTCCTATCGGTCGCAACTCGATAATTTCTCAGTGCCAATGACGAATAGAAGCTTGACCGCCGCAGTGTCTGTGACCACCCGCCCGAGTGCGTCGGCGGCGTGTCACGACGCCTCCGCGAACCTGCTGCTGTCTCTGATTGGCCTGCTGCTGGCACGGAGGTGCGGGGCCCTGGCCTGAGGAACTGTCCAAAGGCGTATCTCAAGGAACCCCGCACCGGCAACGCCGAGGCGGGGTTTCTTTTTTGGGCCGGCCGCATATCGGATTGGCATCGAAGTTGATCAAGGGGAGTGAGCTCATGCGATTGTATTCGAGCAAAGACGTCAACAAGCGAGCGCTGAAAGGTGCGCGCATCGCGATTCTTGGCTACGGCAGCCAGGGACGCGCGCATGCACTCAACCTGAAGGACAGCGGCCACGACGTGACCGTCGGCGTGCGCAAGGCCGGGGCGAGCTCGAAGAAGGCAAAGAAGGACGGCCTCAAGGTGGCCGAGCCTCTCGATGCAGTCCGGGGCGCCGATCTCGTCGCCATGCTGGTGCCCGACCTCGCACAGCAAGAGCTCTACAACGACATCAAACGTGCCCTGAAGCCCGGCGCGACGCTCCTCTTCGCGCACGGCTTCAACATCCACTTCCGCCAGATCAAGCCCCGCAAGGACCTCGATGTCGTGCTGATCGCGCCCAAGGGCCCCGGGGATCTCGTGCGCCGGCAGTTTCAACAGGGACGTGGCGTGCCGTGTCTCATCGCCGTGGCCCAGGACAGCAGCGGCAAGGCCAAGGAAAAAGCCCTCGCCTACGCGCACGGCATCGGCGGTACGAGGGGTGGAGTACTCGAGACCACATTCGCAGAAGAAACCGAAACCGACTTGTTCGGCGAGCAGTCGGTGCTGTGTGGCGGCGCCACGGAGCTGGTCGTGAAGGGCTTCGAGACCCTGGTGGAGGCCGGGTACCAGCCGGAGGTCGCTTATTACGAATGCCTGCACGAGCTCAAATTGATCGTCGACCTGCTGCACGAGGGCGGCCTGGAGAAGATGCATCGCTATATCAGCGAGACCGCCAAGTACGGCGATCTCACGCGCGGTCCGCGCATCATCAACGAACGCGTCAAGAAGGAAATGCAGAAGGTCCTCAAGGAAATCCGTAGCGGCCGCTTCGCGCGCCAGTGGATCGCGGAGAACAAGGCCGGCCGCCGTGAGTACCGGCGCCTGCTGCAAGCCGATCTCGACCATCCGATCGAGAAGGTCGGGTCCGCGTTGCGAGCGCGCATGCCCTGGTTGAACCAGGTGCGAGCCTGAGAGGCACGTATGCCCGTCAGCTCAACGCGCCACGTGTCGATGCCGGCCACGGATCGGCATACCGGCGCTGTGCATTTCGACGATCTCGTGATGGCGCGGCAGCGCTTGCGCGGGTTACTCAGCCCCACACCCCTGGTCACGCATCCGCTGCTGGCGCGGCGCCTCGGCTGCCTGCCGTTCGTCAAGCTCGAGAATGCGCAGTTGCTCGGCTCGTTCAAGATCCGTGGCGGCCTCAATCTGCTCGCTACCTTGACCGAGCAGGAACGGCGCCTCGGTCTCGTCACCGCGACGCGCGGCAACCACGGGCAGTCGCTGGCGCATGCCTCGCAGCTGCAGCGCGTGGCCTGTACGATCTTCGTGCCGGAAGGCAACAACCCGGACAAGAACGCCGCGATGACCGCGCTCGGTGCGCAAGTCATGGTCGCGGGTTTTGATTTCGATTCCGCTTGGTTGGCCGCCGTACGACACGCCCAGCTGAGTGGCGCGCTCGCGATTCACCCTTCGCGCGCTCCGGCGCTCATAGCGGGCTACGCGACCGTCGCCCTCGAGATGCTCGAGCAGGCCACCCAGCCGCTCGACACGGTATTCGTCCCCGTTGGCGGCGGCAGCCTGGCTGCCGGCATGGGCCTCGCTTTCAAAGCGCTGAGCCCGCACACGCGCTTGATCGGAGTGCAGGCGGCCAACGCCCCTGCCTTGTCCCGCGCGTTTCACACGGGTGAGATGAAGGAAGTGCCCATCACCGCGACCATCGCCGACGGGCTCGCGACGCGCGTGCCGTCGCGCGACACGGTGGCCATCCTGCGCGAAACACTCGATGACATCGTCGAGGTGGAAGAGGCCGAGATCCACGCTGCCATCCGCTGCTACGCCGATACTCTGCATCAACTCGCCGAGGGTGCGGGCGCCGCGGCCCTCGCAGGCGCCACGCGGCTGCGACGGCGCATCGCCGGCCAACGCGTCGGCATCGTGCTGAGCGGTGGCAACATCAGCTCGAGCACCCTGATCAGCGTCCTGCATGGAGATCCCGTTGGCGCCGAGTTCCAGCGCAGCGACGCGCTTACCAGCATGGACTATGACCCGCGTCCCCTGCCGGGCAGTCCTGAACTCTGACCTCGAACCTTCACACCGGAGCAGTCATGGCTAATCGCGACCCCGACCGCGTGCTGATATTCGACACGACGCTGCGCGATGGCGAGCAATCGCCGGGGTGCAGCATGACCCTGCCCGAGAAACTGCGTGTCGCGCGCGCGCTCGCCGAGCTGGGCGTCGATGTGATCGAAGCCGGTTTTCCGGCTGCCTCGCGTGGCGATTTCGAAGCCGTGCAAGCCGTCGCCAGGGAGGTCTCCGGACCGATCATCGCCGGCCTCGCCCGCTGCAACCGCGAGGACATCGAGCGCTCCGCCAAGGCGTTGAGCGCTGCGCAGCGGCGGCGCCTGCACGTGTTCCTCGCCACCAGCGCCATTCACCGTCAGCACAAGCTGAAAATGGCCAAGGACGAGATCGTCCGCACCGCAGTCGAGGGAGTGCGTATCGCCCGCGACCTGTGCGAGGACGTTGAGTTTTCGCCGGAGGACGCTGCCCGTACCGAACCCGAATATCTCGCTCAAGTCGTTGCGGCCGTAATCGAGGCGGGAGCGACGACCGTCAACATCCCGGACACAGTGGGCTACACAGTGCCGGAGGAATTCGGACAGCTGTTCCGTTATCTGCGCGAGCATGTGCGCGGCATCGAGCAGGTCGTGCTCAGCGTTCATTGCCACAACGACCTCGGCATGGCTGTAGCCAACAGCCTGACCGCTGTGCTTGCCGGCGCGCGCCAGATCGAGTGCACGATCAACGGCATCGGCGAACGCGCTGGCAACTGTTCGCTGGAAGAAGTGGTGATGGCGTTGAAGACCCGCGATGCGTATTTCCGCCTGCGCACCGGCGTCGACACGACGCGCCTGTATCCGACCTCGCGACTCGTCTCGAGCATCACCGGCATGCCGATTCCGCGCAACAAGGCAGTGGTGGGCGAGAATGCGTTCGCTCACGAATCGGGTATTCACCAGCACGGCATGCTGCGCCACCACTCGACCTACGAAATCATGCGTCCGGAGGACGTTGGCCTCACGCGGACACACCTCGTGCTCGGCAAGCACAGCGGTCGCCACGCGCTGCGCGACCGCGTCAAGCAGCTAGGGTTCGAGCTCGATGAGCAGGAATTCAGCCGTCTGTTCGAGGAATTCAAGGCGCTTGCGGACCACAAGAAGGAATTGTTCGACGGCGACATCGAGGCCCTCGTGCTCAAAGCGGGAAATGCATCGAGCGGACCGTGGTCGCTAGTGTCTTTCGCCACGCAGGCAAACGCCGGAGCTGCAGGGTCAGCCACGGTGCGCCTTGCGCATGAAGACGGCCGGACGGTCGAGAAACAGGCGAATGGTGACGGCCCCATCGATGCCTGCTTCAAGGCGATCGAGCAAGCCACGGGCTGGTGCGTCAACTTGCGCAAATTCGAAGTGCGCAGTGTGTCCGAAGGCGAGGACGCTCAGGGCGAGGCGCTGGTTTACGTGGAGTACAATGGCCGCACGTACCGGGGTTCCAGCGTGAGCACCAACATCATCGAGTCGAGCGCGCGCGCGTTCCTCGAGGTTATTAATCGTGTCGAGCTCAGCCGGCGCAACGGTGCGCGACCCACTGAGGAACGACGCAAGGATGCGCGCGCCGCACAGGCAGCAGTCTGACTTTATATTGGCCACCGGCGGGAGCCTTTCATGCCCATCAAGTCCACGCAATTCATCTGGTTCAATGGCAAGCTCGTGCCGTGGGAAAAGGCCACGGTGCATGTCATGGCCCACGCCCTGCACTACGGTTCGTCCGTTTTCGAGGGCATCCGCGCTTACACCACCGCGCAGGGGGTGTGCATCTTCCGGCTGACCGATCATGCACATCGCCTGTTCGATTCCGCCAAGATCTATTCGATCGAGATGCCGTACTCGGAGGCGCAGATCATCGAAGCCTGCAGGACGGTGATATCAGCAAACGGCCTGAGCAAAGGCGCGTACCTGCGGCCGATCGCGTTCCGCGGTTATGGCGAGATCGGCGTGACACCGAAGGTCGATCCTCCGACCGAAGTCGCTATCGCAGCGATCGAGTGGGGTGCCTATCTCGGTGCCGAGGGCCTACAGAATGGGGTCGACGTGTGTGTCTCGTCCTGGCAGCGTGTGGCACCCAATACCATTCCCGCCCTTGCCAAGGCCGGCGGCAACTACCTCTCGAGCCAGCTCATCGGGCTCGAAGCGCGCCGCCTCGGATTCTCGGAGGGCATCGGCCTCAGCCCCGATGGGCTCGTGAGTGAGGGCGCGGGCGAGAATCTCTTCCTGGTGAAGAACGGGGTCATCTATACACCCGGCCTCGCCTGCTCGATTCTGGGCGGCATCACGCGCGATTCCGTCCTGCGCCTGGCGCGCGAGCGTAATATCGAAGTGCGTGAGACCGCGATTCCGCGCGAGATGTTGTATCTCGCCGATGAGATGTTCTTCACTGGCACGGCCGTAGAGATCACGCCGATACGCTCCGTCGACCGGATCCAGGTCGGCAACGGCAAACGTGGTCCCATCACACAGGCGTTGCAGAGCGCGTTCTTCGGGCTGTTCGAGGGGCGCACGCCGGACAAGTGGGGCTGGCTCGAGCCGGTAGAAATCAAGGGAGTCAAAGCGGCGGCGACAGGCTGAACCCGAGCGATGACGCCACGCACGTTGTTCGAGAAAGTCTGGGATCAGCATCTGGTCTGCGCCGAGTCGGTCGAGACTCCGGCTATCCTCTACGTCGACCTGCACCTGATTCACGAGGTCACCTCGCCGCAGGCCTTTACCGTGCTTCGCGCACGCGGACTCAAGGTGCGTCGTCCTGACCGCACGCTGGGCACGCTCGATCATTCCACGCCGACACGCACGGAGCAGGTCTTCGGCAATACGCCGATCGCAATCGAATCCGCCGCGCGGCAGATCCGCGTGCTCGAACAGAACAGTGCCGAGTTCGGCGTCGAGCTGTTCGGGTTGCGCAGCGAACGACGCGGCATCGTCCATGTGATCGGCCCCGAGCTGGGGGCCACGCAGCCCGGAAGCACGATCGTGTGCGGCGACAGTCACACGAGCACACATGGAGCTTTCGGTGCCCTCGCCTTCGGCATCGGCACCACGGAAGTGGGTCACGTGCTGGCGACTCAGTGCCTGTTGCAGCGGCGCCCGCGGACCTTCGCCGTGGAGGTGTCGGGGCGACTGCATCCGGCGGTCACCGCCAAGGACCTGATCCTTGCCATCGTCGGCAACGTCGGCGTTGCCGGGGGCACCGGACACGTGTTCGAGTTCAGCGGCGAGACGATTCGCGGCCTTTCCATGGACGAGCGCATGACGGTCTGCAACATGTCGATCGAAGCCGGGGCGCGCGCCGGAATGATCGCGCCGGATGAAACCACGTTCGCATACCTGAAAGGTCGACCGCGCGCACCGCGCGGGCCAGACTGGGAGCGCGCGGTCGCGCGCTGGCGCGAGCTGCCTTCGGATGCCGGTGCCCGGTTCGATCGTACGGTGACGGTCGACGCGGGCGCGCTCGAGCCGATGATCACGTACGGCACCAATCCGGGCATGGTGATTCCGATTTCAAGCCGGATACCTGCCGCAGCCCGGCGATGCCATGTTCGCGCGCGCTCTGAGCTACATGGGCTTCTCGCCCGGCGAATCCATTCGCGACAAGCCGGTCAACGTAGTCTTTGTGGGCAGCTGTACGAATTCACGGCTGTCCGATCTGCGCCAAGCCGCCGCAAGTGCTGAAGGGACGGCGCGTCGCGCCCGGCGTACGCATGCTGGTGGTGCCCGGCTCGCAACTGGTCAAGCACGAGGCGGAATCCGAAGGACTGGATCGTGTCTTCCTTGATGCTGGCGCGGAATGGCGCGAATCGGGTTGCTCGATGTGCATTGGCATGAATGGCGACACGGTTGCCGGCGGCGAATACAGCGTCAGCACCAGCAATCGCAACTTCGAGGGTCGTCAGGGGAAGGGCGCACGCACCCTGCTTGCCAGTCCTGCCACCGCCGCCGCCACGGCGGTCCGTGGACGCGTGACGGATCCCAGGGAGATGTTGTCGTGAGCGACGCAACGCCCGGCGCGTTCCGTACGTTCCGCTCACGCACAGTCGTGTTACCGAACACCAACATCGATACTGACCAGATCATCCCGGCACGCTTTCTCACCACGACGACGCGCGAGGGCCTCGGCGCGAAGCTGTTCACCGACTGGCGCTACCTGCCCGATGGCACACCGCGATCCGATTTTGTTCTCAATCAACCGCAGGCGCGCGGCTGCCAGGTGCTCGTAGCGGGGCGCAATTTCGGCTGCGGCTCCTCGCGCGAACATGCGCCCTGGGCGATGCTCGACTACGGCATCCGGGCAGTCATCAGCACCGAGATTGCTGACATTTTTCGCAGCAACGCGCTCAAGAACGGCTTGTTGCCGGTGATCGTCGACGAGCCGACCAGTCGTTGGCTCATCGAAAATCCCGGGGCCGAGGTCGAGATCGATCTGCAAGACACCGTGCTGACGCTTCCCGACGGTAAGTCCGTCCGGTTCCCGATCGAAGCTTTCGCCCGCTATTGCCTCCTCAACGGCATCGACGAGCTCGGATACATCCTGGCTCAACAAGAACACATCGCTCGTTACGAGCGCGCCCACGCGTGAAGGCGCTGATTGCGGTTCTCCCGGGCGATGGTGTAGGCCCGGAAGTTACGGCCGAAGCCGTGCGCTGCCTCGAGGCGGTAGCCACGCGCTTCGGACACCAGTTCGAACTGCGCGAGGCCCTGCTCGGCGGCGCGGCCATCGATGCCCAGGGGGAGCCGCTACCCGGCGCGACGCTCGAGCTGTGCCGGCGCGCCGACGCCGTATTGCTGGGAGCGATCGGTGGCCCGAAATGGTCGGATCCGAATGCCGCAGTCAGACCCGAACAGGGACTTCTCGGTTTGCGGCGCGAGCTCGGCCTGTACGCCAACCTGCGCCCCGTCGCACTGCATCCGGCCCTGCTGGACGCCTCGCCACTCAAGGCCGAGCTGCTGCGCGACGTCGACATCATGGTGGTGCGGGAGCTCACCGGCGGCATCTACTTCGGGGCGAAGACGCGCACATCCACTTCTGCTACCGATCTGTGTGAGTACACGCAGGCGGAAATCGAACGGATCATTCGCGTCGCCGGGCGTCTCGCGTCCGGCCGCAGGCGCAAGGTAGTCTCCGTGGACAAGGCCAATGTCCTCGAGACCTCACGCCTGTGGCGCACGGTCGCCGAACGCGTGCTGCGCGCCGAATTTCCACAGGTCGCGTTCGAGCACATGCTGGTCGATGCCGCAGCCATGCACTTGCTGCGGCGGCCACGCGACTTCGACGTCCTGGTGACCGAGAACATGTTCGGCGACATCCTGACCGACGAGGCCTCGATGCTCGCAGGATCGATGGGCCTGCTACCCTCGGCATCGCTCGGTGAGGGCACGCGCGGGCTGTACGAGCCGATTCACGGCTCCGCCCCCGACATCGCTGGTCGTGGGATCGCGAATCCCTTCGCTGCGATCCTGAGCGCGGCACTGCTGTTGCGGCATTCGCTCGGGCTCGAGCCCGAGGCACGCTCTCTAGAATCGGCAGTAAATCGAGCCATCGACTCAGGCGCACGCACCCGCGACATCGCCAGGCCCGGCGAGCGGGCGCTCAGCACGCGCGCCGCTGCCGACGCCGTCCTTGCCGCAATGAAGTAGCCGCTACCTAGCAGGCTGCGCGCGCCAGTTGCGCTGAGCCGCTGGTCGCGGTGAGTCGCACCACACGCTCCAGTGCTGCAGACACATCCCCCAGCAAATCCGCTGCCGCTTCGATTCCCACCGAGATGCGCAGCAGCGCATCGGAGATACCCGCAACGCGGCGCGCCTCGGGATCCATGGCCGCGTGCGTCATCGTCGCAGGATGTGCGATCAGGCTTTCGACACCGCCCAGCGATTCAGCCAGAGAGAAGCACTGCAATCCTCCCAGGAATGCTGATACTGCCTCGAGTCCGCCTTTGAGCTCGAAGCTCACCATCGCCCCATATCCAGATTGCTGTGCAGTCGCCACGCTGTGGCCCGGATGGGTCGCGATGCCGGGGTAGTACACGCGCGCCACGACGGGACTCGACAGCAGCACATCCACCAGCGCACGCGCATTCTGCTGATGCACTGCGAGGCGCGCCTGCAGCGTGCGCAACCCGCGCAGAGTGAGGAAACTGTCAAACGGCGCCCCGGTGACGCCGAGGCAGTTCGCCCACCACAATAGTTCCTCGTGGAGATCCTTGCTACGCGCGATGATCGCGCCCCCAACGACGTCGCTGTGCCCGTTGAGATACTTCGTGGTCGAATGCACGACGAGATCTGCTCCGAGTCCGATCGGCCGCTGCCAGCCGGGTGATAGAAAGGTGTTGTCCACGACCAGAAGTGCGCCACAGGCTTGCGCGAGACGCGCTGCGGCCCGGATATCGACGATACGCAGTAGCGGGTTGCTGGGTGTCTCGACCCAAACGATCTTCGGGCTGCAAGCACACGCAGCGCGCAGCGCCTCAGCATCGGTCTGATCGATAAACTCGACGCGCAGCTGGCGTCGGCGCCCGAGGGCGCTGAAGAGCCGGTACGTGCCGCCGTAGCAGTCATGCGGCGCGACCAGTAGGTCGCCGGGCCCGAGCAAGTGACAAACGGTCGTGATCGCCGCCATACCTGAACTCGTGACGATGGCGCCCGCACCGCCCTCCAATGCCGTAAGCGCATCACCCAGCGCATCGCGCGTGGGGTTGCCCGAGCGCGTGTAGTCGTAGGGACCCTTGTCGCCGAAGGCCCGAAACGCGAACGTCGAGCTCAGGTGGATCGGCGGCACTACGGCCCCCGTCGCGGCATCCGTTTCAATCGCGGCGCGAACCGCCCGCGTGGCGGGCTGCCACTGATCACTCATGGGAATTCTCCAGGCAATTGCGAAATACAGGCTCGAGCTGCCCTGCTTCCTTCAAGAACGCGTCATGGCCATAGATCGATGAAATCTCCAGGAGCTGTGCACGCGCCGCGAGACGCGCCACGAACGCCCGCAGATCGGCCAGCGGCACGAGTTGGTCCTCGCGCACGCCGACCACGGTGGTCGCAACGTGGATGCGACTCGCATCGACTGCGTGCAGATCGATAGACTCCGACAGACAGAGAAATGATTCGGGGCGGTACTCGCTGGCATAGTCGGCGCCGCGCGCAAACAGGTAGCGCTCCACCGCAAACACGAATTCATCGCCGGTATGTTCTGGTGCCGCACGGAAGCGCGCTGCGAATTCTTCCGGGCTGCGGTAGGTCGCCATGGCGAGGGCGCGTGCCAACTCGAGACCTCGCGCCCCTTCGCCATGACTGAGCGCATAGCGGACCACGCGGCGTTGGACTGAACGCCACGCCGTAGCCATCGGGTGAGTGCCGTCCGCGGCGCTGATCACGAGCAGTCGTGCTACCCGCTCCGGATACCGCTCGGCGAAGGCCAGTCCCACCATGCCGCCGTAGGAAGCACCGACGATCGCATGCAGGCGCGCGATGCCGAGATGGTTGCTGAGGCGTAGCAGCAGCTCAGCCTGGTCGTAGGTGCTGACGCTCGGAAAGCGCTCTGCGCGCGGACCCGTGCTCCCCCCGCTTCCTCCGAGGAAGTCGAACCCCAGAATCCGAAAGCGCCTGGCATCGAGCGCCAAACCTGGCCCGACGATGCCATCCCACCAGCCACGGGCGTGTCCCTGGGAATACACGACGCGGTGAGCCGAAATGCCACCTAGCGCGACCACGACCGGAGCCTGTGCTGGCCCGCTCAGGCGCCACGCGACGTGCACCCCTTCGAGCTGTGCGCCGTGATGCAGGTGCAGCGTGCCAGGCAGTTCAAAGATCCCTTCGCGCAGCTCGCTCGGTGTGTCAGCAACGGTCGGATGCCCGGGGGCACGCGGTGGGAGGGATTCGGCTGTCGGTTTCATTCGTCCTTCTCGCATCGGCCAGTCGGCCAGATCGGGTTCCACTCATCGGAACCCCTGCGGGAAGTCCGCGTCGGGGGAGTGCCGCGACCAACAGCCTTGCCGAAGCAAGGAAGCCTCGCTGCATCTCATCTGTCGAAGCCCTCAGGCTCCGCAGGAGTTGGCACCTTTTCGAAGGGGTTGGCTTCGACGGTTGCCCCGGCTTCCAAGGGCCTTGTCCCTCAGCCGGTCTCGATGAGTATGGGCAGTCTAAGAGCCCGCGGCAGGCCGCGTCAAGAAAACGCCAGAAAACGCTTGCCCGCGGCTTCCTATTGTACTAACGTACTAATACATTATTACAGCCATCAGATCCACATGAAAGTGCACCGCGACATCAGTCCGCGCCAGGAACAGCTGGCTGAGCGCGCCCTCTACACCGCTGTTCTGACCTTGCGTTCAGTGGAGGAGTGTCGCGAATTCTTTCGCGACCTGTGCACTCCAGCCGAGCTGCAGGCCATGGCCGACCGTTGGTCAGTGGTGGAATACCTGCAGCGCGATATGCCCTATCGCGAGATTCACCGGTTGACCGGCGTCAGCGTTACGACCATCGGACGCGTCGCACGCTATCTCAACGCGGGCAACGGCGGTTACGGCATCGCTGTCGCACGGCTGAAGAAGAGCTCGCATGGATAAGCACCAGCGACTGAAAGTGGCCGTGCAGAAGGCCGGTCGGCTCACCGACAACTCGCTCGACCTGCTGGTGCGCTGCGGCCTGAAATACAGCCGCGGCCGCGACGCGCTCATGTGCTACGGGGAGAACATGCCGCTCGATGTGCTGTTCATGCGCGATGACGACATTCCGGACCTGGTGCAGGAAGACGTCTGTGACCTCGGGATCGTCGGACTCAACGTTGTGCAGGAGAAGCGCCTCGCACTCGAGGCGCGGGGCGGCGCAGCCCTCTTTGAACAGATCCAGCTGTTGGATTTCGGGCGCTGCCGCCTGGCCATCGCCGTTCCGGACGACCAGCAATACCGCGGGCCCGCGGATCTGAACGGTAAGCGTATCGCCACCACTTACCCGCACACGCTCGGCCGGTTCCTGCGCGAACACGCAGTGCAGGCCGAAGTCGTCACGCTATCGGGCGCGGTGGAAATCGCGCCGCGCCTGGGTCGTGCCGATTACATCTGCGACCTGGTCTCCAGCGGCTCGACGCTGCTTGCCAATCACCTGCGCGAAGTCGAAACGGTGCTCGAAAGCCAGGCCACCATCATTCGTACGCCCGTGCCCCTGCCGCCGGAGAAACAGGACTGGGTGCGGCGTCTCATGTTGCGCATCGACGGGGTACAGCAGGTCAAGGAGAGCAAGTACATCATGCTCCATGCCCCCCGCTCTGCCCTGCCCGAGATCAAGCGCCTGCTGCCGGGTAGCGAATCGCCTACGGTCATTCCCCTCGAGGGCTTCGATGACAAGGTGGCGGTGCATGCCGTGTGCCGCGAGACGGTCTTCTGGGAGACCCTCGAGAGCCTGAAAAGCGCAGGCGCGTCAGCGGTCCTGGTACTGCCCGTGGAGAAGATGCTGGCGTGAGCGAAGCGCGCACCATCATTCCGGTACTCGACTGGAGCCGGCTCGCAGGTTCCGAGCGCGCGGCAGCGTTGCAGCGGCCGGCGCATGCCGTCCAGGCCGAAGTCTTGGCCACCACGCAGGCGATCATCGACCGGGTTCGCAGCGCTGGCGACGCAGCCGCCCGGCAGATCACGCTCGAGCTCGACCGCATCGACCTCGACGACCTGCGCGTGAGCAGCCAGGAGTTGCGCGAATCCGCGCCGGCGCTCTCTGCTGTGGCGCGTGCGGCGCTGGATCGCGCCATTGCAAACGTGCGTCGCTTCCACGAGGCCCAAGTCCCGCCAGCGCTGATCCTCGAAACCATGCCGGGAGTCTCCTGCGAGCGTCGCGTCGTGCCCATGGCAGCCGTCGGACTGTACGTTCCGGCAGGAAGCGCTCCCCTGCCCTCGACCGCGATCATGCTGGGTGTCCCGGCGCAGATTGCCGGCTGCCCGATGCGCGTGCTGTGCACGCCGCCGCGGGCCGACGGGCGCGCCGATCCGGCGACTCTTTACGTCGCGCAGGCGTGCGGCATCGAGCACATCTTCAAGCTGGGCGGCGCACAGGCGATTGCAGCCATGGCGTACGGCACCGAGTCGATTCCCAAGACCGACAAGGTATTCGGTCCCGGCAATGCCTGGGTTACGGCGGCCAAGCTTCTCGTATCGCGCGATGCCGCGGGCGCCGCCTGCGATCTGCCCGCCGGACCATCGGAAGTACTCGTGATCGCCGATGAAACGGCACGCGCGGATTTCGTCGCTGCTGATCTCCTCGCCCAGGCCGAGCACAGTCCCGACGCGCAGGTAGTGCTCGTCACCACCTCGTCGTTGCTGGCCAGTGCAGTGCTCGAGCAGGTTGAGACACAGGTACGCCAGCTCACGCGCCGCGAGATCCTGCGCCACTCGCTCGCCGGCTCGCGCGTCATCGTGGTAGACAGCCTCGCAAGCGCTTTCGCCGTGAGCAATATCTACGCGCCCGAGCATCTCATTCTGCAGGTGCGCGATGCACGGCAGTGGCTTGACCGCGTAACTTGCGCGGGCTCGGTGTTCCTTGGACCATGGTCGCCCGAGCCGATGGGCGACTACTGCACAGGAACCAACCACGTCCTGCCGACCGGCGGGTACGCGCGCGCCTACAGCGGCCTTTCGGTCGGCGATTTCTTCCGCTATATCACCGTGCAGGAGCTCACGCCGGCGGGCTTGCGTAACCTCGGCCCGACGGCGCGTACGCTCGCAAACCTTGAAGGACTGGATGCGCACAGCAACGCGGTGTCGATTCGCCTGAGCGCTCTCGCCGAGGGTGGCATGGCATGAGCGCGGTGCTGCAGATCGCCCGCCCCGAGCTGATCGACCTGGTGCCGTACAGCCATGCGGACTGGGAGCCAAAGCTGGAGCGCCTGCATGCCAACGAGCTGCCGTGGCGCACGCCGGGCGACAATTCACCTGCAGGCCTGAACCGCTATCCCGAGCCTCAGCCGCAGCGCCTGGTCACGCGACTGGCCGAGCTGTACGAGGTGAGCCCGGACCGCGTGCTGATCGGTCGCGGGAGCGACGAGGCCATCGATCTGCTGGTGCGCGCCTTTTGTCGGGCGCAGCAAGACCGGATCATGGTGTTTCCGCCGACGTTCGGCATGTACGAAGTCGCGGCCCACATTCAGGGTGCAGCCGTAGTCGAGGTCCCGCTGTTGCAGGCACGCGGCTTCGCGCTCGATGAAGCGGCAATCCTGGAGCGCTGGCAGCCCGGCACCAAGCTGCTGTTCTTCTGTTCACCGAACAACCCGACCGGCAACCTGCTCGATTCGGCAGTCATCGAACGCGCCTGTGCGCGGCTCGCCGGCGCGGCGATCATCGTGGTGGATGAGGCCTACATGGAATTCTCAGGAGTCGAGAGCTTTGCGGCCCTGCTCGAACATCACGACAACCTCGTCGTGCTGCGGACCCTGTCGAAGGCCTACGCGCTCGCCGGCGCACGCTGTGGCGCCCTCCTTGGGGACCCGGCGCTGGTGGGTTTGCTGCGCCGGCTCATTCCTCCGTACGCCACTGCGGCCCCGACGCTCGATGCGGCACTCATGGCTCTGGAGCCACCGCAACTTGCTATTGCGCGTGCGCGCCTGGAGCTGATCGCTGCAGAGCGCGAACGGATGACCGTGGCGCTGCGCGCATTGCCTGTGATCGCCAACGTCTGGCCGAGTGCAGCCAACTTCCTGCTGGTTCGGTGCACAGACGTCGAGCGCGCGTTTCGCGCCCTGCTCGACCGCGGGCTGCTGGTGCGCGACCTGCGTCGGCGCCCAACGCTCGAGAACTGCCTGCGCATCACCATTGGCACGCCAGAACAGAACCAGCGCCTCCTTGGCGCACTGGAGGCCGCATGAGCGCGCCGCTCAAGGTGGCCTTCGTCGACCGCGATGGGACGCTCGTCGAAGAGCCGGCCGACCAGCAGGTCGATCGCCTGGACAAGATCCGGTTGATGCCGGGCGTGATTCCCGCGCTGCTCGAGCTACAACGCGCGGGCTTCCTCCTGGTGATGGTCACGAACCAGGACGGGCTCGGCACGCCCAGCATGCCCGAGGAGGACTTCCGTCTGGCGCACGATTTTCTGCTCGAACTGTTCGAGTCCCAGGGCGTGCACTTTGCGCACGTCTTCATCTGCCCGCACTTCGCGCACGACGGCTGCGAGTGCCGCAAGCCCAAGCTCGGCCTGTTGAAAGACTGGCTGGCGAGCCATGCGCTCGACCGCGAGTGCAGCGTCGTGATCGGTGATCGCGAGACAGACCTCGAATTTGCGCGCAATCTGGGCATCAGCGGCGTGCGCACGCGGCGCGACGGTGGCCCGGGACACTCATGGCCGGAGATCGCACGGCGCCTGACTCGCCCCGAACGTCGCGCGCAGGTCTTGCGCCACACGCGCGAGACTGAAGTCAGTGCAACCTTGGACCTCGACCAGGAGTCGCCCGTCGAGATCAGCAGCGGCATCGGCTTCTTCGACCATATGCTCGAGCAAATCGCGCGGCACGGAGGTTTCTCCCTGCAGCTGCAGGCACGTGGCGACTTGCACATCGACGAACACCATACCGTGGAGGACTGCGCGCTCACTCTCGGTCAAGCCCTGCGCCAGGCGCTCGGAGACAAGCGCGGTATCGGGCGCTACGGATTCGTGCTGCCCATGGACGAGGCGCAGGCGCGCATTGCCCTCGACCTCTCGGGTCGGCCTTACTTTGTCTTCGATGGACGCTTTCAGCGCGAGCGCGTCGGTGAACTGCCTACGGAACTGGTGCCACATTTTTTCCGGTCACTGGCTGAATCGCTGGCAGCGGCCATTCACATCAGCGTGCAGGGCGAGAACACCCACCACATGGTCGAAGCCTGCTTCAAAGGCGTGGGGCGAGCGCTGCGGCAGGCCATCCGGCAGGAAGGCCTGGAGCTGCCGAGCACCAAGGGCGTGCTGTGAGAACGCGTGTGGTCGTCATCGAGAACGGCGGCGCTAACACCGCATCTTTGCGCCATGCGCTTGAACGTCTCGCAGTCGCGTCGGACTTGAGCAGCGATGCGGCCGCCATTCGCGCCGCCAGCCACGTGATACTGCCGGGCGTCGGTGCGGCGAGCGACGCCATGTCGCGCCTGCGGGCGCGCGGTCTCGATGACCTGATTCCGCGACTGACGCAACCCGTCCTCGGAATCTGTCTCGGCATGCAGCTGCTCTATGAGTCATCCGAAGAGGGCGCAACGCCCTGTCTCGGTGTCATACGGGGAACGGCGCGCCGGCTGGTCGCGTTGCCGGGGCGCCCAGTGCCGCACATGGGCTGGAATCAGCTGACGCCCACTGCCTCCGCTCCGCTCCTCGAAGGCATCGAGAGCGGCGCGCACGCTTACTTCGTGCACAGCTATGCGCTTCCCGTCGGCACCGAGACGATTGCCTCTACACGCTACGGCGATGAACTCTCTGCCGTGATCGCGCGCGACAACTTCTTTGGCACGCAGTTTCATCCCGAGCGCTCCGCGCACACCGGCGCGCGCCTCCTCGAAAACTTCCTGGCGTTGACCTGATGCTGCTCATTCCCGCCATCGATCTGCGCGGTGGCCACTGTGTGCGCCTGCTGCGAGGCGACTTCACAGCTGAGACACGCTACGACATCGAGCCGTCGGTCCTGCTCGACCGGTATCGCGAGCTTGGCGCGCGCTGGCTGCACGTAGTCGATCTCGACGGGGCGCGTGACGGCCAGCAGGTCAATCGCAGCATCATCCTCACGCTCGCGGCGATGCCCACGATGCAACTGCAGGTGGGCGGCGGCATCCGGGATTCGAGCGTCATCGACCGGTTGCTGCACGCGGGCGTGGCGCGCGTCGTGATCGGGAGCGCCGCCATCATGAGACCGGACCAGGTACAGATGTGGCTGCGACGCTTCGGCACCGACGCGATCACGCTCGCCTTCGACGTGCGCATCGACGGCGACCAGGTGCCGCGCTGTACCACGCATGGCTGGCAGCTTCAGACCGGTACCAGCCTCTGGCAGGCACTGGACGCCTACCGCACCACCGGACTCACACATGTGCTCTGTACTGACGTGGATCGCGATGGCGCGCTGAGCGGGCCGAACCTCGAGCTCTATAGGGAGGCTCTGCGTCGGCATCCCGACATCGAGTGGCAGGCCTCGGGCGGGGTGCGTTCGGCTGAAGATCTGCGCTCGCTCGCGGACTTGGGCGTATCTGCCGCCGTCGCGGGGCGCGCGCTGCTGGAAGGGCAATTGGAAGCGCAGGAGCTCGCGCCATTCTTGCGAAACGCATAATTCCCTGTCTCGATGTGCGCGACGGGCGCGTCGTGAAGGGCGTGCGCTTCCGGGATCACCGCGTAGTCGGTGACATCCTGGAGCTGGCAGCGCGCTATCGGGACGAAGGCGCGGATGAGATCGTGTTCTACGACATCACCGCGAGCCCTGACGGCCGGGCGGTGGATCGCGGGTGGGTCGGTGCGGTGGCGCGACTGCTCGACGTGCCATTTTGCGTCGCCGGGGGCATCCGGTCCGTCGCCGACGCCGAGACGGTGCTCAATTCCGGCGCCGACAAGATTTCCGTGAATTCCCCGGCGTTGGCCGATCCGGATCTCATCAACCGGCTGAGCGAGCGTTTCGGTTCTCAGTGCGTGGTAGTCGGAGTCGACAGCCAGACGCTGGGAGATAACTACCGGGTGTTCCAATACACCGGAGATCCGGCGCGCACGCGCGACACTCAGCGCGATACGCTGGCTTGGGTGCGCGAAGTCCAGGAGCGCGGTGCCGGTGAGATCGTGCTGAATTGCATGGCGAGCGACGGGGTAAGGCGCGGTTACGATCTCACCCAGCTCGCGGCCGTGCGCGAAGTCTGCCGGGTGCCGCTCGTAGCGTCGGGCGGAGCCGGTGCCCGAGCCGACTTCGCGGCCGTCTTCGTCCAGGCGGGTGTCGATGGCGCGCTGGCAGCCAGCGTATTCCACGATGGGACCCTCGCAATCGGCGAGCTGAAGCGCTACCTGAACGAGCTGAACATCGAGGTCAGGCCATGAAGTTCGACGAGATCCAGACTCTCGATTGGCAGAAGGGCGACGGACTGATTCCTGCTGTCGTGCAACACGCCACGACGGGCGCCTTATTGATGGTCGGTTTCATGAACCGCGAGGCCCTGCATGAAACCCTGGCACAAGGTCGGGTGCATTTTTACAGCCGCTCCCGCCAGACGCAGTGGATGAAAGGCGAGACCTCTGGGCACGTCCTGGACGTCATCAGCGTCACCTCCGACTGCGATAACGACACTCTGCTGATCCTCGCCGAGCCGCGGGGCCCGGTGTGCCATCGCGGCACACCGACCTGCTTTGTCGATCAGCCACCTACGGCGGCCGAGGAGCTCGCCTTCCTCGCCCGGCTCGAGGCAGTGATCGAGCGGCGGATTGCCGAAATGCCAGAGGGAAGCTACACGGCGCGACTCGTTGCCAAGGGCCCGTCGGGGATCGCTCAGAAGATCGGCGAGGAAGGGGTTGAAGTGGCGCTTGCGGCCGTCGGGGACGACGACGCCAAGATCGTTAGCGAAACCGCAGACTTGATGTATCACCTGCTGCTTCTGATGAAGACCCGCAACCTCTCGCTCGCCCGCGTCGTGCACGAGCTCGAGTCGCGCCACTCCAGTCGGAGCTGAATAGTTCCTGTCGCTGTACCCGCGTGCTCCAGCGCTGGCAGCCACGCGCAGGCACGGCTACTGCAACGCACTCAAGCGTCATTCTGCGCCACGGTTCGCGGGATCAGTCCCGACTTCTGTGAAATTGCGCTCAGGGAACTGCCCCTTATGGGGCTAGTCTTGGCTTACATTATGTCGGGTAGCAGTCGCATGACCGTCAGGGGTTCGAGGGAGCCGAAATGACTCCCCGTGCGACTGGTGCAGTGTTCGCGGCAATTTCGCAGGGGCATCCTTGCAGCTCGGAGGACAAAGACATGCACCCAGAGAGCGGTGACTCAGGCTCGGCGCGGCGAAACAGTTTCGTCGATTCACTGAGCGCCTTCAGCCGCCAGCATCGAGCCCAACACTGGGAAGGCACCTTCGGAGATTTCCTGACCCGCATCCTGCCCGCCAGCCCCGTCGCGCTGGCCCGCTCGAGCCATCAATACATCTGGGACATGCTGCGCTGGTACGGGCGCAACGGCGACGGCGCCGATGAGGCCGCCCGGCCACGGGAGTTGTTCAGGCGCGAGCTGTTCGGCGTCGATGAGCCGCTGAGCCGGGTGGTGGAATACTTCAAAGCCGCAGCCGCAGGCTCCGATGTCGGGCGACGTCTCCTGCTGATGCTCGGGCCGCCCTCCGGAGGCAAGTCCACGATCGCGATTCTCCTCAAGCGCGGGCTCGAGGAATACTGCCGCACCGATGAAGGCGCGCTCTATGCCATCAAGGGCTCGCCGATGCACGAGTCGCCGCTCAATCTCATCCCCGCCAGCCTGCGCGCAGAATTTCGCGAGACCTATGGAGTGGACATCAGCGGCGAGCTGAGCCCCTGGTCGCGGGAACGCCTGCAGCGCGAGTACGAGGGCGATTACCTGCGTGTGCCCGTGGAGCGCGTGTTCCTCGCCGAGGCCTCGCGCACCGGAATCGGCACCTACGCGCCGCATGATCCCACGACCGCCGACATCGCAGATCTGGTCGGCTCCGTCGATCTTTCGAAGGTTGCGGAGGTCGGCGACGAAGGCGACCCGCGAGCCTGGTCATGGTCCGGCGCCGTGTACGCGGCGAGCCGTGGCCTGCTCGAGATGATCGAGATCCTCAAGGTCAAGCGCGAATTCCTCTACCTGCTGCTGACGCTCACGCAGGAGAAGAACGTCAAGGTGTCGCGCTTCCCGCTGATTCACCTCGACGAGACCATCATTGCACACACGAATCTCGCCGAATTCCACAAGTTCCTGCAGGAGAAGGAGAACGAGGCCCTGCTCGACCGCATGGTCATCATCAAGGTGCCTTATGCCCTCTCCTTCCGCGACGAAGCGCGCATCTATCAGAAACTGGTATCGGGAGCGCCCGCGTTTCGCGACGTGCATCTCGACCCGCACGTGCTCAAGCTCGCCGCCGTATTCGCCATCCTCACCCGCCTGCACAAGCCGGAGCGCGAGGGACTCGACCTGTCGAAAAAGCTGCGCATCTACAGCGGCGAGAGCATCGAGGGCTTTGCCGAGAATGAGGCGGTACGCCTCAAGACCGAAGCTCCCGACGAAGGACTCGCCGGAGTCAGCCCCCGCTTCGTGATCAACGCCATCTCCAATGCCATTACCCGCAGCGATACGCGCAGCCTCACCAGCATGGAGCTGCTGCTCGCACTCAAGGATTCGATCGAGAGCGACGCGCGCATGGATGCGAAGCAGAAGAAGCAGTGGATCGACCATCTCGTGCTCGCGCGCAAGGACTTCTACAACCGCTGGGTCAAGGAGGACGTGCACCGCGCGCTGTTCGCTTCCTTCGAAGAGGAAGCACAGCAGCTGCTGGAGAAGTATCTGGACGAAGTCGAGGCGTCGCTGGATCAGCGCCAGGTCACCGATCCCATCACGGGCGAGACCCGGCCTGCCGACGAGCGGTTCCTGCGCTCCGTCGAGGAGAAGATCAAGGTCTCCGACTCCGGCAAGCAGTCTTTCCGTCAGGAAGTGGTGCGCAAGGCCATGGTAGCGTTCAAGGCGGGCGAGAAGTTTACCCTCGACAGCCATGCACGCATGCACGAGGCAATCGAGCAGTACCTGTTCGAGGAACGCCGCGACGTACTGCGCCTGGTCACCTCCGCCGCGCGCCCGGACGACGAAGCGCGCAAGAAGATCTCCTCCGTGCAGCAACGCCTGGTCACGGAATACGGCTACGACGAGCACAGCGCCAAAGAAGCCCTGAACTACGTCACCACTTTGCTGGCACAAGAGTAGCGCGGCCGCGGCGCACCGGAGAGGGCAGTGGACGAATCGGAGATCAAGCCTGCCAATCCCCGCATCAACGGTTGGTATGAGCTGTTCTCCCGCGGCGCACGCGACTGGCTGCGCCACAACGACAAGGTCCGCGAAGCGGTCCGCGAGCGTCTTCCTGACATCATCGCCGGCGCCGATGTCGTGAGCGGCGGAGCCCGCACCGTCAAGGTGCCGGTGCGCATGCTCGAGCATTATCACTTCCGGCTGCGCAAACCCGATTCACGCGAAGGCGTGGGACAAGGCGATGCCAAGGCCGGCGACGTGCTCGCCAAGCCAGCACCGGGCGAGGGCTCCGGCAAGGGTCCGGGCGGCAAGGACGAGGGCGGCATCGAATTCGTGCTCGAGTTCAAGATCGATGACATCGTCGACTGGCTGTGGGAGGAGATGCAGCTTCCCAATCTCAAGGCGCGCGTCGGTAAGTCCAAGGAAGCTGACTGGGCGCGCGAAGGCTGGGACAAGCGCGGTGCGCGCTCGCGGCTCGACCGGCGGCGCAGCATGCGCGAGTCCATCAAGCGCCGCACGATGCAGGATGAGGAAGCGCCCACCTTCACCGACGACGACCTGCGCTTTCGCCAGCTGCAGCGGCGCGAGCAGCCGACGATCCAGGCGGTGGTGTTCTTGTTGATGGATGTGTCCGGCAGCATGTCCGAGCGCGACCGGCAGCTCGCGAAATCCTTTTTCTTCTGGGCCGTGCAGGGGCTGCGACGCCAGTACCGGCACCTCGAGACGGTGTTCGTGGCGCACACGACCGAGGCCTGGGAATTCAACGAGGATGAGTTCTTTCAGGTCAGCGGCAGCGGCGGCACGGTCGCCTCGACCGGGTTCGCCAAGGTGCGCGAGATCGTCGATGCGCGTTTCAGTCCTGCGCGCTACAACGTCTACCTCTTCTACGCTTCCGACGGTGACAACTATTCGGCTGATCGGCCGCAGGCGGAGGCCGGACTGCGCAGCCTCGCCGAAGTCGCCAACTACTGCGGTTACCTCGAGGTCTCCTCGACCGCGCAGCGCCAGCTCGCTACCGAAACCGGCGGACTGTTCAAGGCCCTGGCCGAGGAAGGCAAGCCGGCCGGTAGTTTTGCCGTCGGCCGAGTTGAGGACATCTGGGAGGCCGTACGGCACTTCTTCCAGCACCAGGCGAGTCAGCCGGCGGAGACGGGCCCATGAGCAACAGCGCGTGGCGTGAGCTTCTGCCGCGCATCGAGCAGCTGGCCGTTAACGCTGGTCTCACCTTCAATCCAGTGGACTTCGAAGAGGTCCCCGACGCCTTCATGATGGAGATCTCGGTGTACGGCCTGCCTGTGCGCATGCCGCACTGGTCGTTCGGCGTGCGCTACATCTACCAGCTGGTCCAGCATCGCATGGGTCATTCGCGCCTGTTCGAGGTCGTCTTCCCGGGCAATCCCGGCCACGCCTACCTCGCCAACAGCAACAGCGTGGCGGAAAACGTGCTGGTCGCGGCCCACGTGCTCGGGCACGCGGACTTTTCGCGCAACAACCTGCTGTTCCGTCGCAGCCAGCAGCAGGTCGGCGAGAATATCGTCGAGCATGCGGCGAATCACGCACGTCAGATCGGACGAGCGATCGACGAGCACGGCCTGCAGCGCGTCGAGGCCACTCTCGATGCGGCCCTGGCGCTCGAACAACACATTGACATGAACCAGTCGCTGCAGCGCGAGCGGTATCCAGAATACCTGGCGCCCAAGAGCGAGCCTTCCGATGACAGCTTCCGCAAACGTTTCGTCTCACTCGATCCCGCTACCAGGGATGCTACAGCTCCCGGGCGCCAGCGCGCGCCGGTTCCACCGCACAACGAGCGCGACCTGCTGTGGTTCATCGCGCAGTACGCGCCGGAGCTCGAAGGGTGGGAGCGCGACATCTTCCTCGCCGTGCGCGAGGAGTCGTTCTATTTCTACCCGGTCTTCGCGACCCAGATCATGAACGAAGGCTGGGCCTCGTACTGGCATGCGCGCCTGCTGCGCGAGGCGGACTTCCTGTCGCAGGATGCCTACGTGGATGCGATCAAGTGCCATTCGGACGTGGTGCGTCCGCTCGCCAGCGGCGAACAGGTGGCGCTCTCGATCAACCCCTATCACCTCGGCTTCAGCCTGTGGGAAGCGATCGTGGAAAAAGACGGGCTGGAGGCGGCGCGCGCCATCCTGCAGCAGGATGACGACTTCAGTTTCGTGCGCAACCAGCTCACCACGGAGCGGGCGGAAAAACTCAAGCTCTTCCGCTATCGCGCCGAAGCGAACGGGCAGGTGAAGGTCGAGGAACCCGACCTTAGCGCCCTGCACGAAGCGCTGCTCCAGTCCAAGTACAACTTCGGTGCGCCGACTGTCGCCGCGCGCCATGTGCGCGTCGACGGCACCCTCGAGCTCGAGCACGACCACCGCACCGACGGCCGCGGTCTCGACGTGGAGCGCGGCAAGAAGGTGATCGAGTACCTGCAGCGGGTCTGGCGCCGGGCGGTCATCATGCACACGGTCGACGAGCACGGCGCCGAACTGGAATTCACTGTGCCGATGGCGCCCGCCGCGGCCTAGAAGACCCCGCAGCTGGTTCACGATTCTCCTGCGCACTGAAGCCGATGCGCTGGTGCGCGACTCCCCCTCCTGGGCGCCGCCTCGCACTGCCGCCACCACAGCACGCTCAGGTCGTCTTGCGCCGGATATGGAGCTGCTTCTCGACCTCGGCCACCACTTCTCCCTGAGCGTCGCGGACCTGTACCAGAAAAGTCGGTTCGATCCTATCGTGTGTCTGGAGTTGCGCGCGCACGGCATCAAGCTGTGATTGCGCGAGACGGAACTGCGCCTGGACCGTCCCTTTGCCCGGCTTGCGAAAGCGGATGGATGCGGCTTTGTCCCAAACGATGTAATCGCCGCCGAGATTCGCGATCAACATCAGCATGTAAAAAGGATCGGTCATCGAGTACAGAGAACCGCCGTAGTGGGTGCCCACATAGTTGGCGTTCCACCAGTGCAGGCGCATCTCCACGTCGATCTCGCGCAGATCATCGCTCATACGCTTGATACGGATCCCGGCGCCCAGGAACGGGGGATAGATCCTCGAGCAGTCGCTGCAGACGGCGCCGACTGAGCATCCGTTCTAGACCACGAATTCCTCGGCCGGGGCGCGCAGGTTGTAATTCGAGCTCATCGCATGGCCATAGGCGCCGGTGTTCGCGATCAGCAGGATGTCCCCTTCACGCGTCGGCGGCAGCAGGCGGTCGTTGCCGAGCTGATCCGCGCTTTCACAGATCGGGCCGACCACATCGACGATCTCCGTGGCCGGCTCGTCGAGACGGGTCAGGTTCACGATCTCGTGATGCGCCCCGTAGAGCGCCGGACGGATCAGCGAGTTCATGCCGGTGGCGACGCCCACGTAGCGCACCTCCCCTTTCCCCTTGAGCTGCGTGACCTGCGCCAGCAGCACACCCGCCTCAGCGACGAGGTACCGCCCTGGCTCGAGCCAGATCTCGACCCCGGGATGATGCTGCCGCACCTGCGCTAGCGCGGCATCGAGTGCCTGTAGGTCAAGCGCAAGTTGTCCGGGACGTCTCCGGTATCCCGAGACCTCCGCCGACATCCACGGTATGCACCTGCGGAAATTGGCGCCGCAGGCCCGTCAGCAGTTCCGCGGTCTCGGTCCAGTTGCGGGCGTCGAAGATTCCGCTGCCGGTGTGAGCGTGCAATCCCACGACTCGCGCCTCGACGGCCTGCGCCAGGCGTCCGAGCTCCTCGAGCTCGAACAGAGGCACACCGAACTTCGTGTGCACGCCAGCCGTACGTACGTGGTCGTGATGCCCGCGCCCATGGCCCGTGTCGACGCGCACAAAGACCTCGCGACCTTTGAACAGTTGCGGCCACTCGCGCAGTGGATAGATGTTGTCGAGTGTCACCCACACGTGCTGCTGGAGGGCGTATTCGTACTCGTGGCGCGGCGCGAAGTTGGGGGTGAACAGGATCCACTGGCGTTGCACTTCGGGCAGAACGGCGAGCACATGCTCCAGCTCGCCGCGCGACACGCACTCGAACCCGACGCCTGCGGTCAGGAGCCGTCGCAGGATCTGCGGATGCGGATTGGCCTTCACCGAGTACAGGACACGATCGACCGACTTCATGGCACGCAAGTCCGCCGCGCGCCGGCTGATCGTCTCGCCGTCATAGACATAGGCCGCTTCGCCGCTGCCGACCGATGCTCAGCAACTGCTCGCGCTTGCTGCGCCACCAGCGCACGGGTTCCTGCCCCGCCGCCGGAGCGGGAGCGTAGAGCTGCTCCCAGGTCGGGCCCATCACCTTGTCATTGGCCGCAGCACGGATCAGCAGATCGTGCAGCTGGTGCACGAGCCGTTCACCCTGGTCCTCGTCGATCACGAACGTGAAGTTGAGATCGTTCGCGGCCTGGCTGACGAGGTAGATCTTCTGTTCCTCGAACAGCTCGAGCGCCTCGCCGAGCCGGTGCAGGATCGCGCGAATGTTTCGCCCGACCAGGCTGAGGGAAGCGCAAGGCCCGATCAGCTGCACCCGGCAGAGCCGCCCCAGATCGGCCAACAGCGCCTGCACGTGGTGCGGATCGAGAGTGTTCGCGCCCGGGTCGAGTGACACGGTGACGTTGGTTTCCGAGGTCGACACCAGGTCGACCGACATGCCGTGGTCCTTGAACACCTTGAAGGCGTCGGCCAGGAATCCGACTTCGTGCCACATGCCCGGGCTCTCCATCGAGATCAGCGTGATGCCCTTCTTGATCGCGATGGCCTTCACCTGCGCTGCGCCTTCGCCGGGCGCCGCGCTGATCACCGTTCCTTCGAGCTCCGGCGTCTGGGTGGCGTAGATATAGAGAGGAATGCCGTACTGGCGCACCGGCAGGATGCAGCGCGGGTGCAGGACCTTCGCGCCTTGGCTGGCGATCTCCTGCGCCTCGTCGTAGTGCAGTGCTTTGAGCAAGCGGGCCGTCGGGATGGTGCGCGGATTGGCGCTGAACATGCCGGGCACGTCGGTCCAGATCTCGAGCCGTCGCGCCTGTAGCTTGGCGGCAAAATACGCGCCCGAAGTATCCGAACCGCCGCGGCCCGAGCAGCACCGTGTTGCCTGCGCCGTCGCTCGCGATGAAACCCTGCGTAACGATCACCTGACCGCTGCTGGCAAAGCGGCGTTGCAGGTCCGGATCCGGATCGAAGTTGCAGGTCGCCGATAGAATGCTTGCACGCATACTTGCCGAGCGGCGGGGGTCGCTCGCGCAGCACTGTGCGGGCATCGAGCCAGGTCACGTCCAGGCCCTGCGCCTGCAGAAACTGCTGCGCCGAGCAGCGTCGCCATGAGCTCGCCCATCGCCATCAGGCGGGCGCGCACCCGATCGCTGACCTCGCCGACGAGCGCGATGCCGGCAGCGATCTGCCTGAGCTCGGCGAAGTGACGCTCGAGATCTGCCCCTGTGGCTACGCCGAGTTGCGCGGCGAGGTCGCGATGACGCTGCTCGATCTGTTCGAGGACGTGCGCGTGTTCACCAGCCATCGCGGCTGTCGAGCAGGGCTTCGAGCCGGTCGGTAATGCCGGAGAGAGCTGAGTGAACGACGACCGGGCGCAAGCCCTGGCCCAGCCTCGCGCGCAGCACGCGGGTGATGTTGCGCCAGTTCGCGACGGAGGAAACGCTCGTGCCGCCGAACTTGAGTACCACCCAGGGTGAATCACTGACCGCCGTCATCTACCACCTCGTCGCACGACCCGCGTACCGCGCTGGCGCGCGAGCGCAAGCTGGCCGCTTCAGCCTAACCGACGGATCGGGTGGTGACTCGACCGGACCCCGTCCAGGCGGGAGTCACTTGTCGTCTTCGAAGATCTCGCGCAGCTCTTTCTCGAGCCGGCGCTCAGCCAACACGTCCTCGAGCCTGCTCCACGCCGCCTTGCCGCGCTTGATACTCGCGACCTTGGCACGGCGGTCGACTCGATCGATGAGCAGTCGGTCAAAATCGGATGATTCTTCCTGCTCGTTGAGGAATTCTTCATCCAGCTCGAAGCGGTCGTCGTCTCGTTCGGACATTGTGGCCTTCGGAAAAGTCTCGCTGGATCAGTGGCATCTGGCACTTTCAGCGCGACCAAGAGGTTGCGAAATATATACGATTTGCGCGAGGGTTCAACTCCCACTTGCGCCGTCGAGAACCGGGCAGGGGAACCAACGCGCGGGCCTGGCAAGTGCCGAGAACGCTCACTTTTAGTTAACAATATCAATGTACTATACATTATCCTTCAGTCACGCTTACAGGTGCTCCGCGCCCCAGGCCCAGCCCCTCCGCGGCGCTGTTCTCGGCGCGCGCGATCTCGACCACGCCGAATGAGTTAATGAGAGCCAGGTACTCACCCGGGCGCACGTCCCCGTAAGTGTGACGCAGCGGAAAGCGATGATTGCCCGCGTGCACGACCGGCCGCGCGAAGCGGCGCAGCAGGTCCTGATCGATGTTCGTGACCAGGTTGCCGAAGTGATCGAGCGTAATAACCGACCCACGGATGGCCTGCCCGATCTGTTCCGGCTCGTCTACCCAGGCCGGCACGAACTCTGTCGTCAGTTCGCCGAGCTCTGCGGGCTGACACCGTCCCGCCGCCAACTCCGCTGCGATGGGCGCAAAAATGTCGCGACCATGAAAGGTTGCGCTGGGACGCCCGAGCGCAAAGCGCTCGAGCGCGCGCGCTGACACGCGGTGGATCGCCGCCGTGCCGATGCGCCCGATGACCGGAGCCAGCAGTCCGTTATCAGGCGCGAGGAACAGGTGCTCGGGCGCCGTCACCACGATGATGTCGCGCCGCGTCCCGACGCCTGGATCTACCACCGCGACATGCACACTTCCCGGTGGAAAGTAATTCCACGCCCGCGACAACCAGAATCCCGCTTCGGCGGGCCAATGCACCAGGATGTCGTGCGTCACATCGATGATGCGTGCCGCCGGGAAGCGCGTCAGGATCCGCCCCTTCATCGTGGCGACGAAGGGTCCCTCGGCACCGAAGTCGGTGGTGAGCGTGATGACACCGCAGGGCGTGAACAAAGGTTTAGACCTCGACGCGGGCTGCGCGCCTAAGCCTCTAAGTTAGCCGATGCGCTCGCGGCACGACACTCCTGCTATCCTGCGCGCCCATGCTGGAAGCCGCCCGGCCCGAAGAAATCGATAGAAAGACGGGCCCGAACTCCGCGATGACTCCCCGGCTGTGGACCCTTATCGGGATCGCGCTGTGCTTTACGCTGTCGGGCTTCGCCGCCCTGCTCTATCAGACCGCGTGGACCCGCCAGTTCTCGCTGGTATTCGGCACCTCGGAGCTCGCCGTTGCTACGGTGCTCGCCTCCTACATGGCGGGGCTGGCGCTTGGCGCCTATCTCATCGAGCGGTTTCTGCCTCGCATCGCGCGGCCAATCCTGACCTACGGGTTGCTCGAGTTCGTCACCGGGGCTGGTGCGGTTGCCGTGCCTTTGCTGTTGCTGGCGGCCGAGCAGCTGATGGTGACGACCATCGGGGGCAACAGCGAACCCCCCGACAGCCACGCGGGATTGCAGACCGCCTTCTACGTGCTCGCGGCATTCGTCGTGCTCGCCTTGCCCACAGCCTGCATGGGGGCGACCCTGCCGTTGCTGGCCCGATACGTGGTCACGACGCCGCAACAAATCGGCAGACGCATCGGCTTTCTGTACGCCATCAACACGCTCGGTGCTGCCGCCGGCGCCCTGTGTGCCGCGTTTCTGCTGCTGCCCACACTTGGGCTCACCGGAACGATCTATGTCGGCGCAGCGATCAACGTCGTCGTGTTCACGATCGCCGTGGCGATCGCGCGCGCCGTCTCGCCGCGGCGCCCACCGCCGTCGTGGCAGGATGCGACGCCCGCCGGCGCGCAACGGCCCCCGTCCCTATCACGCCCGCCGCTCAGTACGCGCATGGCCTTCGGGAGAACATGGATTCTGCCGGTGATGCTCCTGTCCGGCGCCGCATCGTTCACTTACGAGGTGCTCTGGACGCGGATGCTGAGTTACATCCTGGGCGGCAGCATCTTTGCCTTCGCCACCATGGTGGCCAGTTTTCTGCTCGGCATCGGCGCCGGCAGCGCCGTCGCTTCCCGCCTCGCCCGCTCGCTGCGAGCGTCGCTGGTCGCCTTCGTCATCTGCCAGCTCGCAACGGGACTTGCCTCGGTTGGCATTTACCTCGCCATCGACGTGCTCGTTCCCCAGCACGCGGGCCTGGCCGGTAATGCGGGGCTCGCGATGGCCGTACTGCTGCCAGCGACGCTATTCATTGGCGCGACATACCCGCTCGCCGTGAGAATCCTGGTCGATGAGCCGGAACGGGCGGCCGTCGCCAGCGCGCGCGTCTATGCGTGGAACACAGTCGGTGCCATCGTTGGGGCCTTACTGGCTGGATTCCTGCTGATCCCAGCCCTGAGATTCGAAGGGGCCATCTACGTCGCGGTGCTGGTCAACGTAAGCCTTGCGCTCCTGACCTGCCTCACAGTCGCGAAAGCCCCACTCAGGTACTCGGCGATCGTCCTGGCCGCCCTCGCCGCCGTCGCCATTCTCTTCAAACCGCAGCCGCCCGAAAAGCTGCTGCGCACTTCACCGCTCAACCTCGCTGGCGACGGCGCCCTGCGTTATTACGCAGTCGGGCGCTCGGCCAGCGTCGTGGTGCTGGAGCAGAACGGCATGCTGGCCCTGCGCACCAACGGCCTGCCCGAGGCGCTGATCGAGATGAGCGGCACGGTGCCCAGGTTCAGCGGCGAATTCTGGTTGTCGCCACTCGCCGTGCTGGTACGTCCCGAAGTGCAGTCGATGACTGATAGTGGGGTATGGCGGTGGCGTGGTCGTCGACGGCATCCCACCTTCGGTGCGTGCGGTCGACGTCATCGAGCTCGAGCCGCGCGTCATCGACGCCAATCGCGCGCTGCGCAGCGTGCGCAAGCGTGACCCTCTGTCGGACCCACGTGTACACGTGGTGCTGAACGATGCCCGTGGTGCGCTCGCGCTGACCACCAAGCGTTACGACGCCGTGGTATCGCAGCCCTCGCACCCCTGGACCGCGGGCTCCTCTCATCTATATACGCGCGAATTCATGCAGCAGGTTGCGGCGCATCTCAATTCGGGCGGGGTCTTCGTCCAGTGGATGAACATCAGTTTCCTCGACGAGGAACTGCTGCGCTCGCTCACCGCCACGCTGCTCGACGTGTTCAGGCAAGTGCGCATCTACCGCCCCGATCCGAATACGCTGGTGTTCGTGGCTTCCGCCGCGACGTTGTCTGTGGAAGAAGATCCTGCCCACCTTCGCGCAACGATTGCGGCGTCACCAGCCCACTACGCACGCTTCGGCATCGAGGTGCCGGAGGACCTGGTCGCGGCTCTGGCGGTCGATCAGACGGGCGTGGAGGCGCTGGCTCGCGGCGCGGATCTGATCACCGACGACCGCAATCGCCTGGCCACTGACACGGTCTACGATCGCGGACTTGGCTTCGTGCCGGCGAAGCTCAGTCGCGTCCTGGAGACTTACGATCCTCTGCAGCGCCCTGGGAGCTGGATCTTTGGTTCCAGCGCCTCGCAGCTCTGCGTTCGGGTATGTCGCGCGACGGCTGGCACAGTTCGTCGTCACCGATCCGACGAATTCCAACCGCATCGCGCGCATCTCGCAGCTGATCTCCGAACCTTCCACCGCAACGTACGTCCGCGCCGTGGCCCACGCCAGTCGGGGCGACGTCGAGGGCGCACAACGGCTGCTGCGCGAGTCAGTGGGACTCGACCCTTCGAACCAGAACGCCCGCTTCGACCTGATCCGGCCCTGGCTCGGTCAGTTGGCCCGGGGCACAGCGCCGCCCGGGGTCGTCGCCGAAGCCGCACAACTGGCACCCGTCCCAACCGCCCTGCTGGCCGCCGGCCGTCATGCCGCACAAGACACATGGCAGGAGCTGCCGCCGCTTGATCCCATACTGGCACAGGCGCGCTGGACGGACCCGTGGTTCACGGAGTGTGTCCTGATGCGTGCCAACTGGCGCTTGCACGTGACCAACCCGGATCTGCGCCCCCGCTTCGCGCGCGATGCGCTGGTGCTGATCGAAGAGCTGGTGCTCACGCAACCGAGTATGCCAATGCTGAGCCTGCGCGCGCGCGCTGCGACGTTCATCGATCGACCCGACATCCTGCTCGAGTCGATCAATGGCTACACCGAGTCGGTTGCTGCCGGCGTCAAAGGATTCGCAGAGGCCGACCTACCCCGGCTGCGCGGCAACCTTGAGGCACTCAGCGACCAGCTGAGCCGCGTGCGCGCCGATTCACGTCTCGATGTCGCACGCGTCGATGAAGTGCGCGGCAAAATCGATCAAGCGCGTAACGCGATCCTGGTGCGCGCCACTGCTGGCAGCCCCTGATCTCAGATTTCAGCTGGCCGGCGCGAAGATCTTTCCGGGATTGAGGATTCCCTTGGGGTCGAGCGTCTGCTTGATCTGACGCATCAGCGCCACAGCGGCCGGGCCGGCCTCTTCCAGCAGGAATTTCTGCTTGCCAATACCAATGCCGTGTTCGCCCGTGCACGTACCACCCATTCCCAACGCACGCCGCACCAGCCGCTCGTTGAGCGCGTCGGCTCGAGCCAGTTCTGCTGGGTCCGCGCGGTTCACCAGCAGCACCAAGTGGAAATTTCCGTCGCCGACGTGCCCGACGATAGGCGCCTGAATACCCACTGACTCCACGTCCCTGCGCGTTTCCAGGATGCAGTCCGCAAGGCGCGAGATCGGCACGCACACGTCGGTGGCGATGGACGTAGAGCCCGGGCGCATGGCCAGCGCCGCCCAGGCGGCATCGTGACGCGCCTTCCATAGCCGCGCGCGTTCCTCCGGCTTGACTGCCCATTCGAAGCCCCGCCCACCGTGCTCCTGCGCGATCGACGCCACGGTCGTCGCCTGCTCCTGGACCGCGGCCTGCGAGCCGTGAAATTCCAGGAACAGCGTTGGCGCGTCCGCGAGTGAAAGCCTCGAGTATTGGTTGACGGCGCGGATCATCAGCTGGTCCAGCAACTCGATGCGCGCCACGGGTATGCCGAGCTGAATCGTTTCGATGACCGTCTCGACTGCGCCCTGCAGATCGTCGAATGCGCAGACTGCGGCGGACATGGCCTCGGGAATGCCGTGCACGCGCAAGGTCACCTCGGTGATCACACCGAGCGTCCCTTCCGATCCCACGAACAGCCGCGTGAGGTCGTAGCCGGCGGCAGATTTGCGCGCGCGCGTGCCGGTGTGGATCACCGAGCCGTCCGCGAGTACGACCTCGAGTGCCAGCACGTTCTCCCGCATCGTCCCGTAACGAACTGCATTGGTACCGGATGCGCGCGTCGCCGCCATACCGCCGAGAGTCGCGTTCGCGCCCGGGTCGATCGGAAAGAACAGTCCTGTATCGCGCAGGTGCGCGTTGAGCGCTTCGCGTGTGACGCCGGCCTGTACCGTTACGTCGAGGTCGCGCTCGTTGACCGCGACGACCTGGTCCATGCGCCCCAGGTCGATGCACACACCACCCTGCGGAGCGAGCACGTGCCCTTCAAGCGATGTACCGACGCCGTAGGCGATCACGGGAACGGATTGCTCGTGGCAGATGCGGACGATCGCTGCCACCTCAGCGGTGGTCAGCGGATAGACGACCGCATCTGCTGGCTGAGCATCCGGGTGCGTGAGATCGCGCCCGTGATCCTCGCGCACCGCCAACGATGTTGACAGCCGATCGCCGAGCAGCTGCTGGAGGTGCGTCAGCGCGCTCTGCCCGGGCCGCGCGTTCAATTGACTACCGCCCGCTCGCCTGCAAATTCCTGCAGCCCCGCCTGCTGCTGCTGCCACGCCCATGCCCGGGCTGCTCCGTAGACGCACAGCAGCCCGAGCCCGAGCACCCACAACGCGATCTCGAGTGCGCGCCAGCCTGCGCTGTGCATCGAGGTACGCATCACGCGGCGCCCGCGGGCTCATCGGCGATCCAGGACTGAAGCAGAGTGTACGTAACCGCCAGGATCACCGGGCCGATGAACAGACCCACAACTCCGAAGCTCACCATGCCACCGATGACGCCGGCGACGATGAGCAGCAATGGCAGGTCCAGGCCCCGCTGAATCAGGATTGGCTTGAGCACATTGTCCACCAGGGCACAGATCACGGTGACCACGATCAACCCGACTCCCCAGCCGATATGTCCGGACCAGAAGACCCAGATCACGACTGGAACTAGCACGGGCACCGGGCCGAGCTGCGCCACACCGAATATGAAGACAAGCGCTACCAGCACGCCGGTGTACGGCACTCCCGCCAGCCATAAGCCAAGACCCGCGATCAGGGCCTCCACCACTGCCGTGACGACGACTCCAAGTGCCACCCCGCGTACGGCCTGGCCCGCCAGTCGAATCGTGTGTTCGCCCCTGTCTTTGCCAATACGGCGTGCGAACAGAATCAGCCCCTTCGCCGCCGTTTCACCGTTGGCGTAGAGGATGCCGGCGACGATGACCGTCAACAGGAAGTGGAGCGTGAGGCGCCCGAAACCTCCGGTGAGCGACAAGACCCAGCCCGCGGTCTCCCGCACGTAAGGACGCAGGACCTCCGCGAGGGCATCGGGGCCGGCCGCTGCCAGCTCCTGCCACTTTGCGGTGAGCTTGGCACCGACCCAGGGTATGCCTGCCAGCCACGCGGGGGGCGGCTGCAGACCCTGCGTCACGAGCACTTTGAGATGATCGGCGGCGTGGGTCGCCGTATCGAGCAGTACGCCGGCGGCCAGGCCGAACGGCAGGACAAAGACTACAAGCATCACCAGCGTCATCACAGCGGTAGCGAATGAACGCTTGCCGCCCAACCGGCGCTCAACCCGAAGCATCAGCGGCCAGGTCGCGACCACAATAGTGGCCGCCCAGATCACTGCACCCAGAAACGGCAGCAGTGTCCACAGGCTCCCGGCGATCAACGCCGCGATGATCAGGAGCAGGAGGAAGATGCGCGTGAGATCGACTCGAGCTGGCGCTTGCATGACTTACCTCCCCAGCGTTCTGCCGGATGCGGCCCAACGGGCTCAGCCGCCCAGCGCGATCGCCACCGCCACCAGGACGGCTCCCCCAATCAGGAAACTGAGCCCGGCGATCCAAGGCTTGCCCAGCGTGTAGCGTGACCACAAGTAGCCGGTGATGAATAGCAACGCGAGCAGAATGGCGTTGGACACCCGCAGAGCGAGACGTGCGTCATCGAGAAACACGAACGGAATCGCTGCCGGCACGCTGGCGATAACAACCAGCCAGAAGCTCGTGAACGCGCCCAGCACGTCAGCTTTCGTAACAGGATTCGGGGCAGCAGCCTTAGCCCGTACATTGTCGGCGATGCGCCGATAGAGTGCCTGACGGTCCGAGTCGCTGGTGACGTCGGCAAGCAGTTCGTCGAGCTCACCGGCCACCAAGGATGCGCCCGCGGCAGGAGTCGGCGCGCTGCGGATGGACTGCCCGAGGCGCCGCAGCCGACCTCGGTCAAAGAGCTGGCCGACCATGTACAGAGCGCCGTCGATGATGCCCCAGGCGATGTTGCAGCCGATCACGGCGATGAGTAGTTGTCGCGCCCCCTCGCGGCCCTCGTCCTCGATGATGATGCCGGCCCCGAGCGTGAAGGTCAGGGTCATGATAAGGCCGAACAGTATCTCGCCCAGGCTACTGGCCGGGTCGAGATAGCGATGCATGAGCGATGAACGGCTTTCCGACGTCATCATGTGTCACCCCTGATGCAGCTTGCTTACGGAACCACCGATTCGCCTGGATTCAAAGCGGTACGAAGTACAGCAGCAGCGCGATCATCAGATAGACCGCGATGAGCTGCACGCCCTTGTACCAGTTCCCCGATCCACCCGAAGCGACGATCGCTCCGATGAGCACCGCGAGGAACAGCAGGCCGACCCCGCCGAGGCTGAAAGACAGCTGAAAGGGATGTGGCCCGACGAAGTAGCTGGCGAACACGAGCACCGGTGCCACGAACAGGGCGATCAGGATGCAACTGCCGAGCGCGATGCCGAGCGACAGGTCGAATCGACCCTTGCGCGCCATGCTGACCGCCGAGACGGCCTCCGCTGCACCGCCGACACTGGCGAGCAGCACGATGCCGAGGAACGGAGTCGACAAGCCAAGCGCCTCGCCAGTGCCCTCGACGGCTCCTACGAGAACTTCACTCAGGAAGGCAGCCAGCACGGAGCTGCCAACCAGGACGCCGAGGCACCAGGTGAGACTCCAGTGTGCTTCGTGCTCCTCGGCCTTGCCCTTGCCCACGCTCGCGAATATTTCCGGATGCGTGCGGATCATGAACAACAGATACAACCCGTACAGCACGAGCAGCAGCACCGCCAGCCCGACATTCATGGTCTCCTGGCTCGTCGTCACAGGTCCACTCGACGCAAACGTGCGCTCGTAGATGCTGGGCAAGGCCAGACTGATGACGGCGATGAACATCATCGAACTGTAGACGCTGACCGCCTGCGCGCTGAAATCCAGCGTATGGCGGCGCAAGCCGCCGAGCAGGAAGCTGAGACCGAGGACGAGGAGCAGGTTGAACAGAATCGCGCCGATCAGCGACGCGGCGACCATCGCATACAGACCGGCCTTGAGCGCCACGACGCAGATGATCAGCTCCGGGAGGTTGCCGAAGGTCGCGTTCAGCAGGCCGCCGATGGCATCGCCCGTGTAATGCGACAGCTGTTCAGTGCTGCTGCTGAGCAGGCGTGCGATCGGCACGATCGCCAGTGCCGCGACCAGGAACACGATCGGCGGACTGATCCCGGGGACGCGGTCGAGCGCCACCGCAAGCGGCACGAAGAGCAGCATCCAGTGCCGCGACCACTTGACACTCTGCATCGCGCTCCCCCCTGCTGCTGCCACGGTCAGGCCTTCGCCACGAAATCACCGCCGAGCGCGAGGTGCAGATTCACGCGCTGCACGCGCCGTTCGCTCTGCACTCGCAGCAGGTTCATCCTCGAGGTGTTGTAGGCGAGCTGTTGCTGCTGGACCGTGCGCAAGTCGCCCGCACCCACGCGGTAGCGGGCTTCTGCCAGGTGCAACGCTCGTTCGGCTTCTCTAACGCCCGCAGTGAGGATCTGTTCGCGGTCTTTCAGCGCGAACTCGCTTGCCAGCGCGTTCTCCACGTCGCCGAAGGCCCTGAGCGCCGTCTGCACGTATTGCGCCATGGCCGCTTCTGTTCGGCGCTGGCAGCTTCAGCTTGCGCCTTGAGCGCTCCTCCGCGGAACAAGGGCGCAAAGATCGTGCCCCCCGCGCTCCAGACCGGGTTGTCGCGATCCTGCAGCACGAACAGATCACTGGAGATATCCGAGCCGCTGGCCGTCAGCGAAATGCGGGGGAACCGGGCAGCCTGCGCCGCCTTCGCCTTGTCGAATGCTGCGGCCAGGCGCTGCTGTGCCGCCATGACGTCCGGTCGTCGCTCCAGCAATTCCGATGGAAGTCCTGTGGGTATGGGCGGCGGGAATCGTGCGAAATCCGCCGGCGGCGCGATCCCGGCCGCCGGGTAGCGGCCCACCAGCAGCTCCAGCGACCGCAGCGCTTGCTCTCGAGCCAGCTCCACCTGACGCAGGCTGTCGCGATAGGTGTCGTAACTGACCCTTGCCGACGCGAGGTCCAGCTCGCTGCCTGCCCCAACCCGCGCTCGCTGTTGCGCGAGATCCACCAGTTTGGCGGCTGAAGCCACCATGCTGGCAACGAGTTCGTGTTGAAGGGATGCTTCCGTGACTGTGAACCAGGCCTTGGCAACGAGCGCCGCTAACGACTGGCGCGCGAACGCATAGTCCGCCTGCACGGAAGCGTATTGGTCCTCGGCGCTGCGCGCAGTGTAGCGAACGCGCCCCCAGACATCGAGCTCCCACGAGGCACTGACCAGCACTCCCTGCAGGCCAGAGTTGTCGCCCGACAGTTCTCCACCGCCGCGGCCCAGCGCATCGACCGCCGGGTAGAGCTCCCCACCCGCGACCCGTACGTAGGCCGCAGCCTGCTCGACCCGCGCCGCCGCCGCACGCAGGTCCGCGTTGTTCTGAATCGCTTCGGTCACCAATGCATCGAGTTGCGTGTCAGAGAACGTGGCCAGCCAGTTGCTCTCAACGTTGCCGGCGCCCGCCCCGCTAGCGGTCCATTGCTCAGGCAACGCTGCTCCAGCGGGCAATATCTCCGTCTTTAGATCCTCTGACGCCGGCGGCGATTCGAGGATACAGCCGGTGAGCGCAGCGCCCGCGAGCAGCCACACCGCTGACCGCCAGATTGAGCCCGAAGAGTCTTGGTGGGCGCCGCTCTGCCATATCAGTGCAGCTTGAGAATGAGCCAGTTCAGGTACGAGCCAACGCGCAGGATCACCTTGCGCAGAATCTGAATGTGCTTGCCGTGCTGCGTGTAAATGGCGCCGTGGCCGACAGCACCTGCGGCCAGGAACAGCTCACGGTCGCGGGGCGCGATGTCCAGTCGTACGGCGAAGCGCCCGGGCGGCATCGGCCGCGCACCCGTCTGCGGCAACGTCGCGCTCATGGGGATCTGCCCCTGTCCCTGGGCCCACACGATCGAGTTGACTGTTGCCTTGATGATGCGGCCTGGATACGTCTCGAGCGCGATCTCCGCTTCGTCGCCCGGCTGTACCTCGTGCAGCTCGTTCTGATCATAGAGCGCCAGCACCTGGAATTCGTCCTCTACGAACGTCATCACCGGCAGCATGCCGAGCGCCGTGGCCATCTGACCGGGCCGCAATTGCAGATTGATGACGGTTCCGTTCGCAGGCGCATAGAACACCGTCTGCGAGAGCTCCCAGCGGGCGTTGGCGACCTGCGCCTTGATCTGCGCGATCTCCGCCTGATCGTCGCCTACCGTCGCGTTCAGTTGGGCCCGGATCTGGGCCTCGGCTGCTACGCTTGCGCTCAGCTCTGATTCGAGCTGCTGCACGTTGGCTGCCGACTGTTCCAGCGCGAAGCGATCTCCTGCACCGCTCGCGGCGAGCTCACGGTTCTGCTGAACCCGCGTGCGCTCGAGCTCGAGCTTGGCGCGCACGGCCTTGGTCTTGCCCTCGGCCGACTTCAGTTGTTCGTGAAGTTGCTGAACTGAGGCTGTGGTCGTTGCCAGCTGCGCTTCCAGCGTTTTTACCTGCAGTTCGTACGGAGTGGGATCGATGCGAAACAACACATCGCCTTTCTTGACAGGATTGTTGCCTTCGACTGGCACCTCGATCACGCGCCCGCGCACCTGCGGCACGACCTGCACGACATACTTGATCACGCGTACATCCGCTGACGACGGCGCGTAGACGTTCAGCATCAGGATGAGCGTGGTCAGCCCGACGATTGGAATGACGACCACGGTCACCTGTGACGTCGTGTTCCACGGCAGCCACTTGAACTTGATGAAGATCAGCCAGACGAAAAAGGAGTAGATGCCAAGGATCAGGGCTTCCATCAGCGAACCCCCTCCCCGGCCATCGCGTCCGGAGCCGTCTGGCTTTCGAGTCTCGCCACGCGCTCGCGCAGTGACTGCAGCGCTTCGGGCAGCTCGCCGCGCCGCTGCAGCTCTTCCAGCTCCTGTCGCAGGTGGCCAAGCTCTTCGTGCACGGATTCAGCCGCAGGTTCGGTCCCGCCTTCACCTTCCTGCTCTGCATAGTAGTCGTCGTGCTTGTCCCGGCCGTACGCGAGCTGGTGTAGCACGGGCTTCGAATAAGCCCACAGCCAGGCGAGAGGCCAGAGCAAACCGCCGAAGACGAGCGACAGCAGGCATAGCACCTGGATCGCGTCCTTCTGCGGGTGATGGCGCTTTTCTGCCACCTTTTCCGGCAGGATGTGAACCAGCCAGAACAGGATGACCCCGCCGATCGGGAGCACGATGATGATGAACAGGGCTAGAACGTGCGCCGCTTTGTCGACGAATTCACCACTCGCAGCAAGACAGGGTTGAGCGGCGACCGCTCCGAGAACGAGAGCAAGCGCCTTGAGTAGCACCAATAAAGTACGCGACCGCATCATTGAGGGCTGTTGCCTCGGCCCGGCGATTGTTATTGAACCTGATTCGAGTGGCACGCGCCGCGAGTGAAAGATACCACATCGGCGCGTGCCGACTCGCGAAGTCAGCGGGGTGTGATCGCGTAGGGATTGCCACCCAGCGTGTTCGAGATATCCGCGATGGAGTTCTGCGCGCGCACGCTGTTGCCGGCCGCATCGAGGGGCGGCGAGATGGCGGCGATGCCGAACTTCCCGGGCGAGATCGCGATGATGCCGCCACCGACGCCGCTCTTTCCGGGCAGACCGGTGCGGTACAGCCACTTTCCGGAATCGTCGTACAAACCCGCGGTTGCCATCACCGCCAAGACCTTCGGTACGTTCTGTGCCTTCATCACCTGCTTGCCGGTGACGGGATTCTTACCCCCGTTGGCGAGCGTCGCCGCCATGGTCGCGAGATCCTTCGCGTTTACACTGACCGCACATTGCTCGGTGTAAATGTCCGTGGCCCGCTGCGGGTTGTCCTTGATATACCCGTATGCGTACATCAACGCGCCGATCGCCTGGTTGCGCTGGTTGGTCTCAGCCTCGGACTTGAAAACCTCCTGGTTCACTTTAAGAGGCCGTCCCGCGAAGTCCGAGTAGTACGTGAGGATGCTCTTCCAGATCTCGTCGCGAGTTGAGCCGCGGACCATGCTGGTCGTAGCGATCGCGCCCGGGTTGACCAACGAATTCATCTCGGGTCCGCCGAGGCCCTTCTGCGCCATCTCGACCGCGACGATCGAGTTGAAGCGCATGCCCGTCGCGTCCACGCCGATTGTTTTCTGGATCGCCTCGGGGCCCTGCTCTTCGATGACCTTGGCCAGTGTGAAGACCTTGGAGATCGACTGGATCGACACCTCGGTGGTGAGGTCACCCGCCGTGTAGACCTTGCCGTCCACGGTGACCACGGCGATACCGAACAGGTTCGGATCCACCTTGGCGAGTGCAGGAATGTAATCGGCGTTGGCTGCCCTCCTTGAGCGTCTTGTACTTGTCGTAGGCGGCTTTCACGGCGCCCTCGACGGCGGCCGGAGTTTGAGCCTGAGCGGCGACTGCGCCGAAAACAAGGGTCGCAGCCGTCAGCAGCGCAAGTATGCGAGTTCGACTGATCATGGCTTGCCTCCCAGGCTATATCCAAAGTTGTACTTGACCGAAATCTGGAACCGCAGGTCGTCAGAGGTGAAACCATCGGAGTTATTCTCGCGGTCGCCCCACTGCAGTTCCGCGCCCCACATGAGATTGTCGACCGAGTGATTCAACAGATTGACCAGAGCGTACTGCCCCCGATGAAACGCCGATGGCGCCTGGGCAGCGCTGTTGTCGATGTCGATCAGCGAATAGCCGATCGAACGTGGTCCACTCCTTGCTCCACGTGCGATCGTAGAACGCGACGACTCCCAGGACCGGTAGCGCTTCGCCGATGTCGCTGTTCCCGGTAGCCCCAACGTCGGCCGTCGCGTCGTTCATGTAGTTGGCGATGCCCTCGCCGTAGACGAGCTGCAGCCGCACCGTGTCATCCACGAAGAATTTGAGGTTGGCGCTGAGATTGATACCCCAGCCCGTCGCGTTCCCCGAGGAAGTCCACGGGCACTGGCGTTGAGTCATCCCACTTCATGTAGCGCAGAATGCCCGCGGCCTGTATGTGGCCCCAATCGCCCGTCAGGCGGTAGTGGGCTGACAGATCGGGGTACGGGAAGCGCGCATTCAGGCCCGTGACCTCGGGACTTCCGACCAGCACGCCCGGATCGCCGCTGGCGCCGGGTCGCTCGAGTGCGATGTACACCTCATTGTTCCCCTGCAGCGGCATGAAGCGCAGCTGCACGTTGCGGAAGAAGACCATTCCGCTCGGTCCCCAGTACTCGAGGGAGTTGGGAAACACGTCCGGATCCATGAACGGGCTCCAGCTTTGGCCGGCGCCCCATTGACCGTATTCGCCCCAGGCATGGCGCAACCGGAACGTAGTCTGCCCCGCATCCACCCCGGTGCCAAAGAGCTCGAACTCGAAGATCGTCTTGATCTCTTTGCCGTTCGAGGTTGGGATGTAACCCTTGAAGCCGAGCCGGCTCTGCCGCACGCTGGCGTAGGTATGACCGTCCTCGCCGAACTCGTTCTCGAACGAGGGTAGCTTGGTCGGTCGCAGCACGTCGAACCAGTCGGGATCGGTCTGCTTGGCCTCGTAGCCCATGTCGAGTTGCGCGAAACCATAGATATCGAGGCGCTTCCCGCCTTCATCGGCGGCGTAGGCTGAAGTGCCGCACATCGCGGCCAATGCCGCCATGGCAAGCACCCAATTGCGATTACTCATAAACACCTTCTCCTTACCTTGAGTCGAATCCCTCATGCACGCTTGCGGGCACGCGGCGCCGGCGATTCTTCGGCGCCCGCCGCCAGAGCCTCCGGCTTCAACACCCGCAGACCTTCCGCCGCGTTGTAGCCATGAATCTCCTTCACATCGAGCTTGCGCATGAACTCGATCGTTTCGCGCGAGATCACCTGCCCGGGCACCATGATCGGGAACCCGGGCGGATACGGAATGACGAAATCGGCCGCGACCAGCTCCGGGCCCTTGTCGAGCCGCTGGTCCATTTCCTTCGAGTGGAGCTTGACGTGCGCGCAATTCTCCGCCCGGTAGCTGGCGTAGAACGCGCGGCGCATATGCCCTTCGGACGTCGCGCTACGCGGATCGTCCCGGAAGCTGTCGTGGAAGCGCGTGAAGTTCGGCAGCTCGGGCACATCTTCGACCAGCGACTTGACGCGCTGCTGGAACACCGTGCGCTCCCCCGCGGTCTGCACCGCCAGGCGCGCATCGACCTCGCGCGCGAGAGCGGCCAGCACCTTGATCAGGTGCGCGATGTCGCTGCGTGAATTGTTGATGTTGATCTGCAGCAGGACACTGTTACGCGAGGTCTTGTTGAGCTGGATATCGAAGCGCTCCGCCAGCAGGTTCTTGAGCTCCGTACCGTCGAATCCAGCTTTGCCGCAGAACAACGTCAGGCGTGTGGGGTCGAGGGCGAACTCATCGCTGTCCATCGCATCAAACAGCGCATGCCAGGTCGTGCCCGGCCCACCGAAATCGTCGGTACCCGACTCGCGAAACTCGGCCGGGACCATCTCCGCGGGTGTCAGGATGTGGAAGTATTTCGCGATCAGCGGGTGATCGTTGACCTTGCGTCGCAGCTCCACCGCGAGCTCGGTCATTTTCGAGGTGAGCTCGTAGCCCTCGAGCTCCATCTGCCGCCGCGCGCAATCGAGAGAGGCCAGGATCTGCAGGTTCGGAGACGTCGAGGTGTGGGTGAAGAACGCTTCGTGGAATGCGGCCTCGATCGTGTGAAAGTCCTGATCGTGCACCAGCATCATCGAGCCCTGACGCAGCGCCGACATCGACTTGTGCGTCGAGTGCGTCTGGTACACGCGAATGCGGACCTTGTCGGGGTCCGGCTTTAAACGCATCTTGAGCAGCCGGGGATCTTTCGGGTCGAGCTTTCCAGCCGCAGACTTGAATGCCTCGTACTCGGCGCGGTAGGCAGGATTGCGATAGCGCCGCGTGAGGTACCGCGCGGCCCCCATGGCCGTGCGCCGGCGGTGCAGCAGTGAGAAGCGCGCGAATCCGAACCACGCTTCGTCCCAGAGGAATACCAGGTCAGGCTTGATCGCCAGGCACTCTTCCATCACGCGCACGGTGTTGTACATGTGGCCGTCGAAGGTGCAGTTGGTCAGATCGAGCAGCTTGACGCGATCGAGCTTGCCCTCAGCCTTGAGCGCCAGCAGCGCGCGCTTGATGGTCTGCAGCGGCACCGCGCCGTACATCGAGTACGCCGTCATCGGGTAGGCCTCGACGTACAGGGGCTGTGCCCCGGCGAGCACCATCGCGTAGTGATGTGACTTGTGGCAGTTGCGATCGATCAGTGCGATGTCGCCCGGCGCCAGGAGTGCCTGCAGGACGATCTTGTTGGAGGTCGAGGTGCCATTGGTAGCGTAGAAGGCGTGATCGGCCCCGAACGCGCGCGCGGCCAGCTCCTGCGCCTTCTTGATGTTGCCGGTCGGCTCGAGCAGGCTGTCGAGGCCCCCGCTGGTGGCCGAGGATTCCGCCAGAAACAGGTTCGTGCCGTAGAAGTGGCCCATGTCGGCGATCCAGTGCGAGCGGAATACGGACTTGCCGCGCGCGACCGGGAGGGCATGGAACGTTCCCACGGGGCGTGAGGCGTACTTCTTCAGGTTGCTGAAGTAAGGCGTCTCGTAGCGCGCACCCACGCCCTGCAATACGCTGAGATGGAGCTCCATCACTTCCTCGGCGCTGTAGAACACACGCCGGAACAGGGCAGCGTCCTCCGTGCCCGCAAAATCTTCGGTGCCCTCCTCGGTGAGGGCGTAAATATCAAGCTCTGGTCTGATCTCCTTGATGATTCGGGCAAGGGCCGTCAGGTAGCCCTGGGCCTCGAACTTTTCGGGCGAGATCTTCAATATCGAATGCATCAGCTGCCGGATGAGCGAGCCCGGATAATGGGACTCGAAGTCCATGCGCTCGTTGATAACAACTGCCTGCACGTCGTAGTTGAACAGCACGGCGATCAGCGCGTCCTCGAATGCGCCCACGGTCACGACTTCGTAGACAAACGGATCGTCGCTGCGGCGTAACTTGCGTAACGCCCCCTTCATCTGTTCCCACTGTGCCGGGTCCCGCGGGGTCACGCTCAGGATCTCGAAATACGGGCGTTCGCCCTGCTCCCCGGCAATAGGCGGCGGGAGGTAGTCCCTGGCCTCGAGCTTTTCCTCCGTGTCCACTTCCCATGCGCGCGCGTCGTGCCGATACCCGCCCGTGCTCAGCGTTCCAGCGATGCGCCGCGCGAGCTGTGCCACGGCGAGTGCGTTGGGCGCGCCGAACTGCTCACTCAGCGCGCTCATCAAGGCGGCTCCCGGGTAAGCGAAGTAGCGCTCGACAACCTCGAGCTCCGCCAGCAAGCCCTCGCATTCCCGGGCCAGCGCGGCCTTCTGGCTGTCGCCTGCAGCCCGCGCCCAAAGTTCGGCGCTGCGCGCCAGGTGACCCCAGCGGTCGCTGCGCGCGCTGAAAATTGCGTACGGAACCTGGCCCGGTAGCTCACGCCCACGTGCTTCAGGCGTTGCGATCGATGCCGGCTTACCCACGCGAATCGATGTCGGCTTACCCACGCGCTGTTTGTCGTTCATGGTCGATGACTCTCCGTATGCCTCAGTACTCGCTGAACATGCGCTGGATTTCCTTGACGTCCTTGGTCTTCAGCAATGCTTCCTGCAGCAACACGCGTGACTTCGGCGGATTGAGCTCGAGCGACGCAACGAAGCCGTACTTGTCATCATCGACCTCATTGTTGCGGTAGGTGAGCCCGCTCGGCAGCCGTGAGCTGCGCACGATCACGACACCGCTCTTGGCCGCAGCGGCGCAGCGCTCGAGCGCCTGCTGGGTCATGTTGCCGTCGCCGACGCCCGGCAATGACCAGTCCCTTGGCGCCGTTCTTCACCGCCGCGTCGATCAGATCGGGGCTCATATTGGCGTGCGCGTAAAGGATATCGACCCGCGGCAACGCTTTGGCATCGGCAACTGAGAATTCGCTCTTCGAGCCGCGACGGCCGGCGGGGGTCTCGAACCACGTGATCTTGCCCGTGTTCACGTATCCTGCCGGGCCGCGATTCAGGCTGTGGAACGTATCCACGCTCGACGTGTTGGTCTTGGTCACTTCACGCGCCGCGTGAATCACGTCATTCAGGGCCACCAGTACGCCACGGCCTTTGGCGCGCGGATCAGAGGCGATGGCCATGCCGTTGTAGAGATTCATCGGTCCATCGGCACTGATAGCCGTTGCAGGACGCATCGACCCCACCAGCACCACGGGCTTGTCGCTCTTGACGACCAGATCCAGGAAGTACGAGGTCTCCTCGACCGTATCCGTGCCGTGCGTGATGACGACGCCGTCCACGTCAGGTTGCGCGAGCACTTCGTTCACGCGCTTGGCCAACTTGAGCCAGACCTCGTCGTTCATGTCCTGGCTGCCGATATTGACGATCTGCTCGCCGCTGATATCGGCCAGGTCCTTCATCTGCGGCACCGCGTTGATGAGATCCTGGACGTTGAAGGCGCCCGACTTGTAGCCGTACTCCGACTGACTCGCCTGCGCGCCGGCAATCGTGCCGCCGGTGGCCAGGATCTTGATGCGCGGCTTCGCAGCTTCGGCCGCGTGCGCCGACAGCACCAGTGCCGAAGTCAGCAGTGCCACCCATAGATGGCGGATGATTCGCTGAGTATTCATGACGTCACTTCCTCTTGCTCTTGGCAGCGGGCTTGCCCTTGCTGCCCTTGCCGGTTGGTTTACCTTGCTTCTTCCAATCGTTGAAACGCTGTCCGGCGCGTGCCGCCATGGCGGCAACGCTCTCGCCGATCGCCTTGTAGGACTCGGTCGGCAGGTTGGCGAGCGACACGCGCGCCGACCATGGCGGACCGCCGAAGCCATCGCCGTTCAGGAGCACACAGCCGAAGTTCTGTGCCAGCCCGAATACGATGTCGAGCGGCAGGTGATTCGCCGTGGCCCACTCCATGAACTCATCGCCGTGCGTGCGCCGCGCCCAGGCCTCGAGATCCAGCACCGCGTAATAGGCGGCCCGGCACTCGTCGCGCGGCAGCTGCACCTTGAGCCCGTCGACGAGCTTCTGCAGACGCTGCTGCACGATGGTCTGACAGCGTTTCTTGTAAGCGTCGCCGTGGTCGAGTAGCGCGAACAATGAGAACAATGCCATCTGCACCTGCTGCGGCAGGGACAGACCCGCGGTGTGGTTCAAGGCCACGTTGCGACTGTCCGCAACCATGCGGTCGATGAACTTCATCTTGAGCGGCTCGAGCGTGAGTGAGCCGTAACGTGCAGCGAGCTCACGCTGCTGTGCCTTCGGCAGCTTTGCCAGCTGGCGGTCGAGAATGTTCTTCTCGTGGATGGCGATGACGCCGAGACGCCAGCCAGTGCAACCGAAGTGTTTGGAGTATGAGTACACGAGAATCGTGTTCTGCGGCAGCTCGGCGGCGAGCGAGCGGAAGTTGTCGACGAAGGTGCCGTACACATCGTCCGTGAGCAGGATGAGATCGGGCCGCTTGGTCTTGACGAGCCGCGTAATGCGCTTGAGCGTGTCGTCGTCGATCGCTACCGATGACGGGTTGGACGGATTACAGACGAAGAACGCCTTGACCTTCGGGTTTTCGAGCTTCTTGAGCTCGGACTCCGTGTAGCGCCAGGTGTGCATGCCCTCCTTCATGCCCGCCTGCTCGATGTTGACCACCTTGAAGCCGGCGAGATGCGTCATCTCGATGTAGGGGGTGAAGATCGGCGTGCCGAGCGCAATCGTGTCGCCCGGCTTGAGGAGCTTGTTGACCAGCAGCGAATTGAAGAGATAGCACATCGCGGCCGTGCCGCCCTCGACCGCGAACAGGTCGAAGCGCCCCGCCGGCCGAGGCTCGCCGAACATTTCCTTCGCCAGGAATTCGTGCACCACGCGTTCGCAGTGGACCAGCATGCGATCTGGAACCGGGTAGTTGTCACCGATAATGGAATCGGCCAGCTCGTGGACCCACGCGTCCGCGTTGAACCCCAGGTGATCGACACCGTAGTCGAGCGCTGCCAGCAGCAGTCGCGCTCCCGCCGAAGCGCCGTGCGGTGCCAGAAATTCCCGCAAGCGCGCGGCGCTGCCGTCGCGCTGTGGCATGCCGCCGAGGCCGGGCTCGTCCCAGTCGCGCTTGGTCTCCGCCAGCGCAAACTGACCGAAGAGAAAGAACGCCTCGCGCGGTGTCGTGGCTGTCCAGTTTGGATTGCCTCGACCCGCGTTGAGGAACTGCGTAGTCGCCGCCGTCTTCTCGCTGACCGCCCGCGCCAGCTTGATCAACTCATCCTTGAGCTCGAAGGGGCTTAGCTTCGCCAGTTCCGTGCCAGGACGATCCGTTGGTCGCAACATTTTCAATTCTCCTTCAACTCATGAGCAGGACGACCACTACTCCCCAGATCGTGAGGAGTGTGTTGCCGACCGCATAGGTAACCGTGTAGCCCAGTGCCGGAACGCTGCTCTTCGCTTCCGCCTCGATGGCACCGAGCGCGGCAGTCGTGGTGCGTGCACCCGCGCAGGCCCCAAGCACGATCGGTGCCTTCATCCGGAAAATGTACTTGCCGGCGAACACGCCAAAGACGAGTGGAATCGTGGTGACGGCGAGACCCGCGAGGAACAGCGACAGGCCATTGCTCATGAGTCCGGCAACGAATTTAGGCCCGGCGCTGATCCCGACAATGGCGATGAATACGTTGAGCCCGAGGTTGTTGAACACCCAGAGCGCCGGCCCGGGAATGCGCCCGAAAGTTCGATTGACCGAACGCAGCCAGCCGCAAATGAGGCCCGCAATGAGGGCGCCGCCGCTCGTGCTCAAGCTCAGTGGAATGCCGCCGAGGTGGATCGTAAGCGCGCCCACGAGGGCGCCCACCGTAATGCCGACCCCCATCACCACCATATCGGTCTGCTCGGTCGGGCGATCGACATAGCCGAAGGCCGTGGCGGCCCGCTCTACACTCGACTTCGCGCCGACGAACGTGAGCACATCGCCTCGATCAATCTTCAGTCCCAGCGTCAGAGGCATCTGCGCGCCGCCGCGCACGACCTTGCGCAAGAACACGCCCCGGCCGACCTCGGCGAACTCGTGCTCAGCGAGGTCGGCGAGGGTCCTTCCGGCGAGCTTCTTGTTGGTGATGACGGTGTCGAGCGAATCGACTTCGATATCGAGGAGCTCCCGATCGTCGACCTCGGTGCCGATCTTGGCTTGTTGTTCCAGGATCACACTGCGTCGTCCGGTCAGGGCGATCACCGCACCCTCCTGGATCACCAGGTCTGGCTTCGCATCGACAATCGCACCGCCCTGACGCACGCGCTCAACGAAAGTGCGCATGGGGAAGCTCTTCTCGAGCTCACTCACGCTCTTGCCGATCCAGGCGCGATTGAGCTGCAGTGCCTTCGCGGTAAGCTCGCGGTACGCCGAGATGCGCGCTTCATTTGCGGCCAATCCGCCACCCATCTCGGCTTCGTACTTGCGGCATTCCTCGGCAAGATTCACCCCCAGCAGCTTCGGACCGAGGCTCGCAAGTATCCAGGCCGAACCGGCGGTGCCAAAGAGATACGTGATCGCATACGCCACCGGCATCGCATCGAGCAACTCACGTTTTTGCTCCGCCGCGAGGCTCAGCTGGTTGATGCTGTCACTGGCGACCCCGAGAACCGCGGAGATCGTCGATGCACCGGAGAGCAGGCCTGCTGTCGTGCCAATGCTGTAGCCGAGGGCCTTGCCGACGACGACGGCTGTTATCAGCACGACCACGCACAGGGCGATCGCAAACAGCACCTGCTGCAGGCCGTCGCCCTTCAGGCCGCGAAAGAATTGCGGCCCGACTGCATAGCCGACCGCGAACAGGAACATGAGAAAGAACGTCGATTTGACGTGCGGCGAGATGTCGATGCCAATCTGGCCGACCAGCACTCCCGCCAGGAGCGTGCTGGTCACGACACCGAGGCTGAAGGAACCCCACTTGAACCGGCCGACCCAGAATCCGATCGCGAGCGTGAGGAAAATCGCAATCTCGCAATATGAACGCAGCGTCTGAAAGATCCATTCCAGCATCGGTCTCCCCCGTCTTGTTAGTAGAGCAGGGCTGACCCCGCCGCAGGACTCAGCTCAAGCGTGGCCGGGAGGTTAGGCGTTACCCCTAGTCACGGCGACCGTGGGAGGTCCCTACTGGGCTAGGCACTTCCCGCAGCGTTCCGACCCACAGACTCGAGGGATGTTCCCCGCCAGCGACATGGCCGGCAATTGCACCAAAGGGCAATGTAAGGAAAGCGAGGGGCGGCTGCCGACGGGCCGCCGGTGAAGTCACTGGTTCTGGCTGCTGTGCTCGAGGGCCAGAAACTGCTCGATTTGCTGCTGCTCGTAAGCGAAGAACGGATTGAAGCGCAACCTGATCAGCGCGTTGGCTGGCATCGCCAGCAGTCCCTGCTCCCCAAGAAGCTCGATTCGTCCCAGATACACGCTTCTGGTTCCCGCCTGGGCGCTCCGCGCCGTAGATCGGATCATCCGGCGGAATCGGCAGAGCGGTGTGCGACAGCGAGAACATCCCCGCAGGCCAGCTGAGCCCGAGCAGCGTGCCCGCGTCCACCGATCCGTGGGCTGGCCGGTGCAACGCAACCAGCGCAGGCTCGTGCTCATCTCTCATTGGTGATCAGGGTGACGTCGAATGAGCGCTCAGCACCAGTCAACAGTCGCTCTGCCGGCAAGCGCGCGTTTGCGCGCAACAGGGGCTCGGCATTGGCGAGTCGATTGATATCGAATAGGACGAGCTCATGTCCCTCGGCAGACAGGCGCCCAAGGAAGACCTGCACCACCGCGAGCGGCGAGACCGTTGCATCCGCCACCGACTGAAACACGAGCGTACGTGGGAAGCCGCGTACCGGCCCCGCAGCCGACAGCCGCTTGAGCCGCTGGTCGATGACCTGCGTGACTGTGTAGATCTGATGCCCCGCGTTCACCGGGAAGGAGTTGTACTTGTAGGGATCGTATTCGGGGATCAGGTCGAGCCAGGCGAGTTTCCCGAGGCCCGGAAGCATGGACAACCGCTCCTGCCAGATGGCAAGCCACGCCAGCGGGTCGACACCGATCGCGGGTGACAGCAGGACGAGTGCATCGACGCGCGGCAGCTCTTCGCCCTCGAGCCGGGCCAGCGAGTATTCGACCGCAAGCGCTGCGCCGGTCGAGAACCCCACGAGATACAACGGCGTTTGCGCCGGGAGTTGCTGCCTCAGATCCTTTGCCGCCATGCGCACCGCCGCTGCCCAGTCGCGCCAGTCGACGCTCGTGAGCGCCGACGGTACAGTGCCGTGACCGGGAAGTCGCAAAACCACGACCGTGCAGCCGCGCTCGTGCAGCCGCATGGCAAGTTCGCGGAACACGTAAGGCGAATCTGTGAGGCCGTGGATCAGGAGAACACCGGCGCGCGGCGCATCTGCCGCAAGTTCGAAGGTGCGATTGAAATTCTCCGCGAGGCTGCTCGGATCCGCACGACTGCCGGACGAATATCGATTCAGCGCCCGCCGATCTGACTCATCGATGCGCTGGTACACCTCGCGCTGCAGCTCAGCGAACAGGCGATCCTCGAGCTTGTGATAGGCGTCGAGCGTGGTGACCTGCGCGCTTGCAGCGCGCGTGAAGTCTTCGTGCAACCTCGCCGTTTGCCAGACCTTCAGCTCCGGCTTGCCGCTCACACCCAGCCAGATGAAGCCCGCGACGGCCGCCAGCAAGGCACCGGTAAGCCCGTACAGAATGAAGAGCAGTGCATGTCGACCTACACGGGCTAGCATCGGGGGGTCCCGGAATTCGACGGGATGCGGCCGGCGGCGGTCAGACGAGCATCACCAGTGTTCCGGCGATCGTCAGGATGACGTTGGCGAACGCGTAGGTGCCGGTGTAACCGAGTGCCGGCGTGGCGCTCTTCGCTTCGCTGGTGACGAGGCTGAACGCGGCGGCACTGGTCATCGCCCCGGTCAAAGCACCCATCAACAACACTGGATTCAGCCGGAGCACCTTGCGCCCGAACACATACCCGCCGATCACCGGCAGCGTCACGGTGAAGATCGCGGCCAGAATCAAAGCCAGCCCGGCCTGTTTGAAGGTTTCGATGATCTGACCGCCCGCCTGCAATCCCACGCCGCAGATGAAGATGAGCAGCCCGAACTCCATCAGAATCCAGCGCGCGGCTTCCGGGAACTTGCCGACGGTCGGCCGGCTGCTGTTGAGCCAGCCCGTCACGATTCCGGCGGCCAACAAGCCCCCGGCCGCGCCCAGCCCAATGGGCACGCCCGCGATCTTGACCGTGAGCAGACCCACAGCGCTGCCGAGGGCAATCCCAAGTGCAAAGGTCATCATGTCCGTCTCGACGGCATTCGCCTCGACCGGCCCGAGAGTCTCCGCCAACGCGGACATGGCGCCGGCTGGCCCGACTACGCTGAGCACGTCACCGCGCTCGAGCTGCAGATACCGGCCGATGGGCAGCGGCAGACCATCGCGGCGGACCTCCAACACCACGAGACCGTGCTTGCGCGCCAGGTCGAGGCCGGCCAGCGTGCGGCCAACGGCATTGCGGCGCGCGACCACGACGTGAGTGGACGAAGCCGAAAGCTCCACTTCGCTCAGAATCGGAATCTCCTCGCCCAGGTCCTCGATGCCGCCGCGGAAAAAATTCGCGTCACCGTAGGCGTAAACTTCATCGCCGAGCTGCAAATGCCCCTCTGAACCCGGCTTGAACCACTCCCCGCCGCGGCGCATTCGCACGACTGCCAACCCGTCCCACAAGCGCTTGGCGAGCTCCCCGACTGTCGCCCGACAGTACTCTGCATTCGTCACGCGGTAGCCCCGCGCTTGCAACTGCACCGAGCCCTCGCGCCGCGAGGTTTCCTCCAGCTTGCGCGCCTCCTCCTCGAGGTTGATCCCGACAATGCGCGGCAGCAGTCGCACCGCCGTGATCACGCCCAGCAAGCCCACGATGTATGTGATGGCATAGCTGGTCCCGATGGTCGTGACGACCTGTTCTACCGTCGTTCCGGCCGGCAATGCGACGATGCCGGTACGTACGGCTTCCTGCGCCGCAGCTAAGGTCGGCGTAGTGGTCAATGCTCCCGCCAGCAGGCCGGCGGTGCCGCCTGCGGGCAGCCCGAGCCACTTGCCTGCGACCACCGCTGTCACGAACCCGACGCCTGCGACGAAAATCGCGAGCGTGAAATAATGCAGTCCCTGCGTCTTGAGCACCTCGATGAAACGTGGCCCTGCCTGGTACCCGACGGCGAAGATGAACATCGCAAATCCAACGGCCTGCGCGCCGGCGCTGATGCGAAAACCATAGTTTCCGAGCACGAGGGAAACGAGCAGAGTCCCGGCCACAGCGCCGAACGAGAATCCCGCCACTTTGATCCGGCCGAAGAGGTAGCCGGCGCCCAGCGCCAGGAATAGCGTGATCACCGGCTGCCCATGCAGGAACTCGAGGACCGGTTGGATGCTGTTCATGATGATCCCTGAAATCGCGTGTTGGTGTTCTAGCTGATCACGGACCAGCCTTCATAATAGGGCCGATAGGGCCCGATTGCTCGATCGGCGCATGAACCTCGCAGCACGCATGGCATAATGCGCCCCGGTCCGCTGGTGACGTACGCATTCCAACCAGACCCTCCGACAACTGAAAATAAGGAGAATTACTATGCGCGTGATTCGCGCGGTGCCCATCCTTCTGGGCTTGTCATTAACGAGCGTCGCGCTGGCTGAAGAATTCGACGGGTCGGTGCCGCTGCAATGCACGGCGACCGAGACTCACGACTGTCTTCCGGGCCGTGCCGCCTGTAACCCGATAGAACCCGAGTCGGGCAAGCCCCCGGTGTTCGGCATCGATGTGGCCAAGAAACAGATCCGCGCGCCGTATCAGACCTCGCTCCTGTCGATCCTCTACAAGACGACCAACAAAGAGTCGCTGGTGCTGCAGGGAGCCGATCTGCAATTCGCGTGGAGCGCTCTCATCAACAAGAAGTCGGGCGCGATGACGATCTCGGTCGCAGACCGTAAGGGCGCCTACATCGTATTCGGCCAGTGCAAAGTGGCGGAGGCGAAGCCGGGAACCTAGATTTGAGGTTGCTCCGCTTCAGCGCGCCGCATCGGTGCGCCATGGCAGGCCGAGTTTCAGGCCTCGGTGGCATCAGTCGTCCAGGCCGCGACTGCCGATGGCACTTTCGATCGCTTCGAGCAGATGCTGTCCGCGAAACGGCTTGGGCAGGAATTCAGCAGCTCCGAGCCGTACCGCCTCTGCTCGCGCTTTCGGATCGTCAGTGCCGGCAATGAAGATGACTGGGTGATTCACGCCTTCGCTGGCAAGCACGCGTTGCAGATCGAACCCTGATTGGTCAGGCAACTGCACGTCGAGCACCAGACACGCCGCCGAACTGGCCGTACCGCTTTCCAGGAAATCATGGGCCGTCGCGAAAGCCCGCGACTGAAGACCTGCGCATTTGAGCAACCGCTCGATAGCCTGACGCATCGCATCGTCATCCTCGACGACGACAACCGTGCGCTGAAGCGCGTGTGCGGCTTCCGGCTGCGTGCGGGTTGGCTTGATCGGCGCCGCGTGGCCCATCCGCCGACAATGCCCGATAAGAGTCCCGCGGGGTATTGGACTCTGGGTCAGTGCGCCATTGTCCTTTGGTGCATGAAGCTACCGGCCGAGCTGCAACTGCTCCGCCAGATGTACCAGTTCAGCGACCGATCCAGCCTGCATCTTCTCCATGACGCGCGCGCGATGCGCCTTGATCGTGCGCTCCGCGGTTCCAAGTTCGGCGGCGATCTGCTTGTTGAGCCGTCCGGCGACGATGCGCTCGAAGACGTCACGTTCGCGGACCGTCAGGCTCTGGTAACGCGCGCGCACCTCGGCACGATTCACGCGTGACTTGCGGCGTGCGGCGTCACGCTCGACCGCGGTCGCGACCGCGCCCAGCAACGCGTCGCGCTGGATCGGCTTGGTCAGGAAGTCCACGGCGCCCGCTTTCATGGCCTGCACGGTCGTTGGAATGTCGCCGTGCCCGGTGAGAAAGATCACCGGCAGATGATCCTCGCGCTTGCCAAGCGCTTCCTGCAGCTGCAGGCCGTTCGGCCCGGGCAGGCGGTAGTCGAGGATGATGCAGCCGGGCTCGACCGGCGGAGGAGCCAGTAGCATCGCGCCGGCCGAGCCGTAACCGCGCACACCGTAGCCGGCGGCGGACAGCAGGCGCGAGATCGCGGTACGCACCGCGTCATCGTCATCGACGACGTGAACAACCGGCGCCAACTCGTTCATACGGCCGCCTTCGCTGTTGCAGGGCGAGACCCGATCTGGAGTGCTTCACTGGTGGCAGACATGGCCGAGAGAGTGAAGCGGAACGTCGCGCCAGCGTCCCGATTGCTCTCGGCCCAGATCCGCCCCCCGTGCGCTTCGATGATCGAGCGCGCGATTGACAGGCCCAGGCCCAGGCCATTCTTCTTGGTCGTGTAAAAAGAGTCGAACAAGTGAGCGCGCGCCGGCGGCACCAGACCGATTCCCGAGTCTGAAACGGCCACTTCTACCCAGCCGCCCCGCACCGCACGCGTCTGCACCTTTACCTTGCGTCGACCGCGCGGCGTGGCCTCCATCGCATCCATCGCATTGATCAGCAGATTCAGCAGCACCTGTTCGACGTGCACTCGATCGGCGGCCACTGGTGGCAGATCAGCGGCGAGCTGGTGATCAATCTGGACCTCACGGCGATGGGTCTCATCCTGCAGCAGGTTCGCCACTGCGTTGACTGACTCATTCAAGTCAATGGGCGTAAGTGTGAGCTCCCGCTTGCGCAGCAGCGCTCGCATGTGGCGGATCACCTCGCTGGCGCGCAGATCGTCGCGCCGGATGTCTGCGAGAATCTGGCGCACTTGCGTGAGATCGCTCGGAGTCTTCTCAAGCAACAGTTCGGCAGCGTCGGCATTGCTCAGGATGGCGCCGAGCGGCTGATTGATCTCGTGGGCGATAGAGGCTGCCAGCTCGCCGATCGTCGCCAGCCGCATGGCGTGCGTAAGCTCGCCACGCTGACGTGTGTTTTCGAGCTCAGTGCGATGGCGACGCCGCCACTCCATCCACAGCGCAAAGAGCACTGCGCAGATCAGGATACCCGCCAGGCTGTGCAGGATGAGGACGTCTCGGGCAGGTGCCGCGGCGTTCTGCGCGACGGCGATAGGTGAGATGAGAAGCGCGGCCAGCAGCAGGCACCTCCCGGCCGGTGAAGCGCGACAACGCACAATGCGCTTGCGTTCGTCGAAGGCTTCGTCCCTCACTACGCCTCCACTACTACACCGCATGGGCTTGGCCGGCGGCGGGGTCGTTCTTGACTGTTCGTTGCCGCCCGGGCCTGTGCCTTGACGTAATATTGACACTGCGCCGCGGCCGCCGTCCACCGCGGCGGCGACGGGGCAGACTGAGGGGCGAGCGCCTATACGTATCTAATCTAGTCGCCCGAGATTACGGGTTTGTGGTGCAATCCGACGCAGGTTTGCGCACCGGTGCGACCGCACTCCCCTGAGGAAATGACCATGTCAAAGCGAGCGATTCAAACTGCGATGATTGCGTGCGTCACGCTACTGGCTGGCGGAGTGCTGGCCCAGACTCCAAAGACACTCATCATCTATCCGGCCAAGGGCCAGACCGCCGAGCAACAGAAGAAGGACGAGGGTGAGTGCTACACCTGGGCGGTGCAGAACACCGGCGTCGATCCGGTGGTGCTGGCCCAGACTCCCGTTCAGGCTCAGCCGGCCCCTGCTCCGCAGCAGACCGCACCGACGGGCCAGCGCGCGCGCGGTGCTGTACGCGGGGCAGCTGCGGGCGCGGTCATCGGTGAGGTGGCCAACAATGATGCTGGCCAGGGAGCGGCGATAGGCGCCACGGCCGGCGTGGTCGCCGGAGGAGCCCGTGCACGGCAGGAAAAGGCGGCGGCCCAGCAGCAGGCTCAGGCCTCTCAGCAGCAGGCGCAGCAGCAGGCCGAGGCTGAGCGCGCTGCGAAGATGGACACCTTCAACAAGGCCAAGGCCGTCTGCCTAGAAGGCCGCGGTTACACGGTCAAGTAAGAGGATCCGCCTACGGCTGACCGACGAGCGGTGTGTTGGAGAGCACGCTGAGATCGAGCACGGTCGCGATCTCGTCCTCGATCTCAGCGGGCCACACACCTACGTAGACGCCTCGCGCTTCCAGCTCTTGTCCGGATCAAATACCTGGATCTCCGGCGCCACCTTTGCGGTGTCCGGCCCCAGGTCCTTGGAAAATACGACACCGTCGTGATTCACGATGAAGCTCATGACGCCGCTTGTACCGTATTCAGCGGGTGAGGCAATCAGCGCAAAGCCGCCCAGCATCTTGTCGCCTACCATGTAGTCGTAGGCCCCGCCATGAGCATCCGGCCCCTGCCCCTTGAGGATCCGGTAGATGTAACCGTGAAAGGGCTCGGCCTTGCCCTTTCCCTCGAGCGCGTAGCCCTCGCTGCGCGCTCGCGCGAACCCTTCGCCCAGCGGACTCGGCGGCTGGTCCCCGGTCGATGGCCAGTAGAGGCCGTCCTTCTGCCCCTCGGTGCTGATCAACTTCTGGGCAAAATGTAGCAGCGAGTCGTTCTGCGGGTTGCGCGCGTAGTACTCGCGCTCGGCATCGACGAACGCGAGGCAGGCCTGAATCGTCGACAACTCATTGTCCCCGACGCGGCGATTGACGATCTCCTCGGTGCCCTCCGTAGTATCGAAATGCCAGCGCCCGTCGTGCTGTACCAGAGGAAACGGGAACGGCCAGTCGTCCGCGCCAACCTGCAGGACCGTCAACCCTTCCGTGGAGTTGTCGAACGAGTGCGCCGTATCGTACGCCTGCTGGAATTTCTCACGGCTGTTCTTGTCCTGTACCGGGTCTCCGGAGTCGATCACGGGCTTCGCATCGTTCCCGAGTACTTCCAGTAGCGCACGGGTATCGCCCGATTTCACGGCAACCATCAGCGCTTGCACCGCCTCATCGGCCGAGGCGAAGTCCTTCTGATGGATAGTGCGGCTGCACGCCATCTGCGTGACCGCCACAATTGAGAGCAACAGGATAGTCAGTAAGCGCATCTCATACTCTCCTACGCTCGCTCAGCGACGTCGCCCGCCGCCACCGCCGCGCGACATGCCTCCAGCCGACCGGCTGGACATTCCTCGGCTGCTCGAAGCCCGGGTACTCGCGCCGCTCCCACCGCCGAAGGCACTCGAAGAACCACCGGAGCGACTCGAGGAACCGCGGCTCTGACCGCCCACGTCACGACTCTGGCCACCCATGTCACGACTCTGGCCACCCGTCCCGACTCTGCGCGCTGCGATCGCCGCCCCCCAGCGAGTCGCGCGACTGCGATCCCTGTCCGCTGCTGTCACGTCCGCCGATCGGGTTACCGCTGAGATCGCGCTGGTTGGCGGCACCGCCCTCGCGCGCCATCTCCTGGCGGCCCTGTTCAGCGCGACCGCGATACTGCTCGCGCGACTGCATCGACTGCTGGCTGCTCGCGCGACCGTATTTCTGCTGGCTTGCCGAATCGCGATAACCGACGCCCTGGCGATGATCAGGGTTGTGCTGCCACGTATTCTTCGTGTTCCCGCGATTGCCGCTGCCGACGTTGTTGCGGTTGGCATTGATCTCGTTACGGTTGAAGTTGTTGTACTTGTTGACGTCGATGTCGACGTCACTACCGCCCCAGTTGCAGTTACCCCAGATCGCGCCGCCGACGACCACTCCCGCCGTGAAGGACCAGAATGCTGCTCCGGCGACATAGCCCGGCGGGTAGTAGTAATAAGGAGGATAGGCAGGATAGGCCCACGCCCCGTAGACAACCGTCGGGTTGTAAGTCGGTACGTAAACCACCTGCGGATCCGCCTGCTCGATGATGATCGTCTGCGGTGTGGCCGCGCCCGCAGGCGCCGGCTCAGTCTTGACGGTCTGCTCTTTCGAGCTCTTCAGGTTGCCCGCCTCTTTCGCCTTGGCCCGCAAGCGTTGAACGGCGTCCATGACGTCCTTCTGCTGCGCGAGGAATGCATCGCCCAGCTTCTGTGTCCAGTCGAGCTTCTCGTTCATCATCGCGAGAACATCGGGAAGCGCAATCAACGACTTGACACTGGGGTCCCACGTCTGGCTTTCCACTGCCTTCGACACCGCGTCTCCCTTGACGTCGGGATGCTCCTTGGACCAGCGCGCCGCCTCCACAATCTCCAGTGGATACGTCGAAGCCATGAAGATCTGAGCCAGCAAGGAGTCCGGGTACAGAGCAATCGGCGCCACGATCTGCTCCAGCTCTTCAGGCTTGAAGGGCGGCGTCTTGTTCGAGCTTGCAGGCTGGGCCGTGCTGCTGGGAGCCTGGGCCGAGAGTGGAGCTGCCCCGAGGGCCAGAATGGTTACGAACGTCGCCAGACAGCTCATGAATATGCGCCGCTTCATCGCTGTTCACCTCGCCCGTGATAAGGAACGGCTTCTGCCGCTCGCCATCCAGCTCGCCCCGTCATCACTTGGCCGGCGGGTTCGGGAAGTTGCTGAAGATCTGGGCCACGACGGCATCGATAGCCGGACCCGGATTCTTGTACGCCTCGTCACTCACGCGGCCTTCGGCAAGGCCCTGCCACACGAGCGAGTTCTTCTTCGCATCCACCAAGTCAATGTTCAGGGTTCCGGC
>CAVOIC010000008.1:0-38736 GCA_963695985.1 uncultured Gammaproteobacteria bacterium | reverse complement strand
GCCTCCCGGTAAGAATTGTGCGTGCCTGAATGCATTCTCCTTCTTGGTTGGTGATGATCAGTGGAGGCGAGTTACGAGCGCTTCCGCACTTTCCAAACTTCCTCCGATGGCCACTTCCGCGCCCAGTCGACCGTGACGAAGGGATAGCGCGTTGTCGCGCCCTCGGGCGGTCTCACGTCGATGAGATCCTCGATCTCGAAACCGGAACTCCGGAAGAGTTGGATCCAGTCGGCGTGCGAGAGATGAAACTCGACGCCAGAGTCGCCGGGCCATTCCATGCGATACACGCCGAACGCGGGCCGCAGCAGGCGATCGGTAGCGGGCTTGGTCTCATCCTCCTCCGCGCAGAGCATGAGAAGGAACGCGTTCGTCAGGAAGTGGAGCCGTCCGCCGGGGCGGAGCAGGCGCGCGGCCTCGGCCACCCATTTCTTGGGATCGGCCCAGAGGCACGCGCCGTACTCCGAAATGGCGAAGTCGAAGGACGCGTCCGGGTGGGGGACCGACTCGGCGTTGCCGTGGATCAACGGGAATTCAATGCCGTGTTGCCGCTGGAGTCGCCGGGCCGTTTCGAGCTGCTGCTCCGAGTTGTCGATTCCCACGACCTTCGCGCCGCGGCGCGCGAGCCACGCGGAAACGTACGCCGTGCCGCACCCCAACTCGATCGCGTCCTTGCCCGCGAGATCGTCCGGGAGCATGCGAACCTCGGATTCCGGGACCCCCCAGATGCCCCACGTCGGCTCCGGCTGCGCCCAGTGCCGCTCTCCCGATGCGGCGTAGTCCGCCGCCTGCTTGTCCCAGTGGGCTCGATTCTGGAGTACGTAGTCGGGGAGCGTCATGAGCCGCCGACTTTACCCCTGCTCCGACGGCCATGCATAGCCGTCGGACCACGTGCCTGGCAGAAGGTGTTCACGTTGCAGATCGTTCCCGCGCAAGGGAAGGGCGCAGCGCCGAGCGCGGACGAGGCGATGGCGCACGCCGATGAGCTGTATGAGCGCACGGTCGCCGTAGGATCGGGCGCTGCCCGCATAGGCTTGTGTGCGTTCGGCGCGTTTTGTCTGGAACGACACGTATACGAATCCACTGTCATTGAACATCGGGCTTTGAGCCACGCTAGCGTGGCTCGAATTCGCGCCGACGTTGACTACATATGCGATGCTCACAATGTCGCTAGTAGTTCCCTTTCGCTGGAATGACATGCCTTACACCGCCTCGCGGTGCTGGCACGTCCCCGACTCTTCGTGGAATCAGATGGACATGGCAGTGAAAGACAGACTGCCCTGCTGCCTCCCCACAGTTCATTCCGACGTTGAAGCCGGCGATGGTCGGATCTAGTTTCTGCAATGAATCTCTCTGGTCAGTTAGCAGCCGATTGATTGCGTTGATCTCGGATTGTCTTAGTCCGAAGTAATCAAGGACGTGCCGCTTCGGGATTATGAGCGTGTGATGCGGAGTAACCGGGAACGCATCGCGGGTGGCATAAGCCAGCGTGTTCTTCGAAACGATGCGTTTGATGTCCGATATCTGCACATCGCAGAACAGACACCCACTGTCCCGCCTATCGTAGAGGCGCTTTAGCTCGCGGAAATCGGTGTCGTCGGTATTGCGCTTCGCTGCGTTGCACGAGTAGCACAGCGCCTGATAGTTCTCGATTTCATCCTTGCCGCCCAGGCTTTTCGGCTCAATGTGGTCAACCTCAAGCATTCGCTCGTCGTTCGATACGCCGCACGCTTCGCACCGCGAAGCTGCGCGTACCAGCACTTGATACCGAATTGAGCCACTGATGGGCCGATGACCACGCCTGCGGTGGCTCCAGATGGTCTCGCCTCGCGCTTGCAGGTAAGCGTCAATGCGCTCGTCACAGATGCGCATCAGGTCTTTGCGCTGTTCCTCTGAGAGATCGCCCGCACCGATCAGAGAATAGGTATCGCCTTCCTTCGTTGTGATCCCCCGATTCTTGGTCAGGACACGCCCCACCATGTTCTTGACGACGTGCGAGTAATACTCGATCTGAGTCGGATCACGCGAAAGAATGGCTTGCGCTATGTCCTCCGTTTTGGCGGAACCATTTTTCTCCAGGAGTTCCTTTAGCATCACGGGCTGGTAGATGTGAGATTGCCTCATCTCCACGGTGAGAAAGGCTTTAAGGCGCTCGTATGTGCCCATTCGTTTAGGATCCTAAGGAGATGTTTCTCCCTGCCGGCCTCGCCACCAGAGTCTATACAGTACTCGGAATCGCTCACTACTGGATGGACGCGCGGCCGGTGCCAATTTGAAAATGCGCGCCATGCCGCGCCCGATCACTCGGTTCGCTGACCACTTCGGTCAGTTTGAAATCATGTTGATTTGTGGCAAGTGTGGTCATCGCCGCGAGACCGAGCCGACTACCCTTGCCAAACTTTGTCGCGTGCCGCTGGAGACGCTTATTGAGGATGCGCTAAAACGGCTGCGCTGTTCGAAGTGCGGCGCAAAGGAGTGTTCGCATACCGCAACCTTGCCCAGGAAGCCCCGAGGTTATTCTTCGTTGCGCTAGGTTCTGGCGGTGCACTCCGTATTACCCCATCCAGACCCAACAAGCCGCCAGCCGTCCCAATACGGTATAAACGCCAACTTCTTCGCCAGTTAACCGCATCTGCACCGGATATCCACCAGCGATTCACAAGCGACCCGCGCTACGCTTCGGCGCGTGGGGGTGGATTACAAGTTCGAGTGCGAGGGGCACAGCGTGCGGCTCGTAGGCGAAGGCCCGTTGCGACGCTGGCTCTGCGACTGCGCTGAGTACCGCGCTCCGACCACCAGCAGCGGCTCCGCCTTCTGCCGCCACACAAAGATCATTTCAAGTCGCCTTGCCGGTCTCGGGATGAAACTCGATCCGGTGAAGGGGATGGCAACCATACTCAAGTCCGGGCCGAAGCTTCGAGCGCTTCAGGAGAGACGCCGATGACAAACTACGAGCTGCGTTCCCTGCTGGAAGAGGCCCTGCAAGTGCTCGAGCGCTACATGTTTGAGGGCGAGCACTGCCGCGATGACATCGCGGAGATTTGCATAAAGATCGACGACCTAATGTCCGGCGAACGATTAGAAGCGTCTGCACTACCTGTTGAAGCCGATAAGGCTGCGTAGCGTGTGCGGTCGGTTCGTCAGCAGGGCGAGTGCGGCGTGGGAACGCGAGTACGGTCTCACGGCCCGACAGCTCCAGCTCGCGCCTGAGGCTGAGACCTTCGAGAGTTACAACATCGCGCCGACGCAGAATGCGCCAGTCGTCCTAGCTCGTGATGGGGAGCACACCGTCAGGCTGATGCGCTTCGGGCTCGTACCCTTCTGGTCGCATGGCGTCGCGCCGAAGTTCTCCACGATCAACGCGACCGTTGAGCGCCTGAGAACCGCACCGACCTTTCGTGGACCCTGGCGGCGCGGCCAGCGCTGCATCGTGCCGGTGATCGGCTTCTATGAGTGGCAGGTGCAGCCAGACGGCAGGAAGCAGCCGTACTTTGTTCATGTGACGGACCGGCCGGAGTTCGGACTTGCCGCCGTATGGGATCGATCAGAAGCCGACGACGGGTCTGCCGTCGAATCCTTCGCGATCGTTACGCTGCCGGCGTCGCCATTCATGGCGGAGATCCACAACGCGAAGAAGCGCCAACCCGCGATCCTGCGACGCGAGGATCACAACGTCTGGCTGATGGGCGGTCAGGAGAAGGCGTTCGCGGCTCTAAAGCAATATCCCGACGACCTGCTGATGGCGTACCGGGTCACCACGCGGGTGAACTCGCCGAAGACAAACGACGCCGAACTGCTGAAACCGATGGCAGCATGACGACTGCCTACACGTTCGTCACTGGCGGCCCCAGGCTACACGAATCAATGCAGTGTTTATCTGTCTCAAACCAGTACGTAGATACTTGAGTTATACAGATAAGATTTTGAGTAATTCTAGAGATACCGTCACTGGTACCGTCACAACACTGGCGTGACCCGCGTTCCCCCGTCAGCGACCGCTCAGAGACACGTGTGCGCCGGACGAGCGCCAGGCGTATTGCTACCAGTTCCTACGCGCTAGCCATTGCCTCATGAGCGCCTCCACTGACTTCCCGAAACTCGCGCGAGAGTTATTGAGCATTTCCTGCGACCTCGTGTTGCCTATCTTGCGCCAATTCAGCGAATGGCGATTGTCGCGGTGCGGTTCGCCGTAGTCTCTTACGCCGCGTTGAAGTGAACCGGGCGAGGCACAGGCGAGTCAGATGTCATCATGAACCTCGGATGCTCGCTTCGCGTGCTGGCACGGCTTGCAGCAGTGCTCGGAGCGATCGGCGCTTCGGCATCCACCTGCGTCATCAGCAGCGGTAACCTCGACCTAGTGCCAGCACCGGCGCCCGGCGTCGTGTTCCACTTCAAGATGCATGGCGACATCTCGGGTGTGCAGGATTTCCGGGCGGTCACCGAGGATCCTGCGATGATCGCGACAGCACGCACACAGCTCGCCAAACCGGTTCAGGAGCGCACCCTGTTCATCTCGGGTCCCATCGAACACGGCAACGGTGGACATAATCTTGCCTGGAGCTGGCACTTTGTGCCGGACGGCTGGAGCCTGGTCGAGGCCGCAGCCGAGCTTTGCGACGGCAATGCTGTGCTGGTGGAACAGAATGTCGCGTACTGGGTCGAGGTAGTTGGCTCTTTCTGTCCGTCGGGCTCGTACGTCGCGGCGGAGATCGGCGCGGCCACCAATGGTCCGTGACTATCTCTGCCTGTCGGTACTATCGACGGTATTCGACGAGATGGCCTTGAGAAGAGTCAGTAGATTCAGTGCGGCAGGACCTCAGTTGCCATAGATCAAGAGAAAGTGGATCGACACGGCTAGAGGGCCAAATTGGCGTATCGATGATGAAGGCCCCGGCATCGCAAGGTGTCGGGGCCTTCGCACGTAAGCAAACGCTCTGCATTCATTGACAGCATTAGCGCTGCTGACTTTCAACTCCGTGAGGCGGCTGCCGAAGTAGCGCTTCAAATGCCTTACCGATTGCTATCGGCGGCGTACAACTTCCCTGGGGTGACTTTGCTGAGTCGAAGCACTTAGTGATGTTGTAGTAGTACTCACTGCCAAATAACCCCAAGCAAAAGGCCGTCCACTTGTATAACTGGCCATCGGCGCAGCCCTCCAATGTGCAGAACAGACCCCACCGGCTCTCCTTAATCCAACTGAAAAAGCAGCACCATTTCGTTACGGAGTGATACTTCTTGCACGGGTACGGGAAGATCCATTTCCAACAAACAGTCCAATAACCTTCCACGTAGGTAACTGTTTCACACATTGGAATTCCTCCTTGTCGGTGAACGTATGCTGTTCCTAGAGTGTCGTGCTCCGGTGTAGAGAGTTGACACGTTGGTGCCAGCCAAGCCCGGCGACACCGGACGGATTCCCGAATCGGACGCGGGAATGAATGCGAGGACTCAAGAAAAATACCCCTTCGTGCGTTGTTGTGTGCTCTCCGGGGGGGCGCTGAGCATACGCCGACTAATCGGCGTTGCAATTGAGTCCGGTTGCTGCGTTGCGTGGTGCCCGCGTCAGTCGCGCCTCGGCGCAATCGCACCGATCCCCAGCGGTAAATGATCCGCGCGTCACGGATTTCGACCCAATTCGCATTCGTGCGTCGCGTAGTTCCAGCGGCCGCCGGCATCGAGACAACTGTCAATGGTAAGCCACCACCGAACCTTCGTACTAAACACAACAACGATCGCGATCAGTAGTGCGCATACCACGGCTACGAATATCCATTTCTTCCGATCTCGATTTGGCTCTTTGTCCACGTCTTAGTATCGCGCCAGTTTGCAGACTGGCGCATCAAGCGCCTATCCCGCGTACTTGTGTGTCTTTATTGATGAATGCCATTAACACCCTATACAACGGCAGGAAGTGGCCTTCAGTAGAGGAGGCGCATCAGGAATTAGTGAGTGTTCCGCACTGCCTCGTGCTCTTGCCCATCTTGCGCCAAACGCGGGGTGTCGGGGCTCCTTTAGGGCGCGGTGCAGCAGGGCGTCCACGCGTTGCTTTGGTGAACCAATCGGCGCACCCTGTGGGTCGTGGAAGTCACGGGTTACTCAACGTGGTACACCCAAGACACCGCACAGAGGGCCGTTCGCGACGGCCCTTTCTAATTTCCGACACCGACTTCATCGCGCCGGCACGGCACCTCTCTCCTAAAGGGTAGCGGTGCAGTGCCCTCGGACGTGGAAATGTGCATGCTCACGCATGCTCGCATCATCGCGAATAAATGTGCGTGACGCTCGCCGCCTTTCGTGCGTGATCGTCTTGATTCGGGCGAGTCCAGCCCACTAGCCTCAGCGGCTATCCCTGGTGTTGCTCTTCGGGGCGGCTCAGCTCAAAAGGCAGTGCGGTTTCTGCGCTATTCTTGGAATAGCTGGCACCGCTCGTATCGAATGTTGGTGGGCTCTCGTAATCCGCGGACGCTGTAGCGCGAACAGCAAATGGCCAATCAGAACGCCCGGTGGAGTCAAGCATCGGATGTGATTCCGATGTTCGCCACGCTCGTGTGGAAGATCGAGCTCGCGGCGCAGTTGCGCGAAACCATCGGCGCTCAGGCGCTTGCGGCGCTCGTGCGCATGAGGCGGGACCTGCCGCCGCTCGCGCCCGGCCAGGGGTGGCAGTCGGTCCAGTCACTCCACGAGTTCGACGACTTCCGGGATCTCGTTTCCTGCGTGCACCGCGTCGTGCCGGGAATTCTGCGATTCCTCAGGATCGGCTACGACGCGTACCAGGTCACTGCCTGCTGGGCGACAGTCCTGGCGAGAGGCGCCGCGCACAAGATGCACCAGCACCCCAACAACTTCCTGAGTGGTGTGTACTACGTCCGGACCCATCCGGGTGCCGACACCATCAACTTCCATGACCCGCGCAATCAGACCGGGATTATCCGGCCACCGGTCGTCGAGCTCACGAGCGAGAATACCGACCAGGTCGTCGTGAGCGTGAAGGATGGAACGATGCTAGTTTTTCCAGCTTACCTGCAGCACTCCGTCGATGCGAGCGCGAGCGAAGAAGAGAGAATCAGTATCAGCTTCAACATCATGTTTTCTTCGTTCACGGAGAATCTGAGCAAGCCGCTGTGGTGAGCGGCGGCAGCGCTCAATCCCTGCAAAGTGGCTGTTGGAACACACGATTATCCGATGTCTGTTAAAGCCTCCGAGCGTGAATCTTATGCGTCCGAACAGGTGGTCGTTGCCTACCACGAACGAACGAAACACCATTTTCACCGGTACGCGGCCTCGCCCGGCTACATGGACTGGGCCACGCAGCCCGATCCGTTTCGACGTTATCAAGGAGCGAAACTCCTTCGGCTCCCGCTTCCCAAACCGGGCCGTCCGCTTCCTTACTGGCAGCTCTACGCGCGCGGGGACGTGCCTTCGGAGCCGCTGTCTTTGGAGTCGATCTCTCTTTTCCTCCGGTACGCGTTGTCTCTGACGGCGTGGAAACGCTTCCATCAAGCGACGTGGTCCCTGCGCGCGAACCCCTCCAGCGGCAATCTCCATCCGACCGAGGGGTATGCAGTTCTACCGGCGATCGAGCGGCTCGGCGACGCGCCCGCTGTGTACCACTACGCACCCAGGGAGCACGCGCTCGAACAGCGGGCGATCCTTGAGGCGAAGACGTGGAGCGAGCTCTGCGCGCCGATTCCCGACGGTTCCTTCTTCGTGGGCCTCTCGTCGGTCCCTTGGCGGGAAGCCTGGAAGTACGGTGAGCGCGCGTTCCGATATTGCCAACACGATGCTGGGCACGCACTTGCAACCCTGCGCATTGCGGCGGCGGCTCTTGGCTGGGGCTTGTTGCTCCTCGACGGGATCAGCGACAGCGCCATCGCTGGTCTCTTGGGGCTTAGCCGCGATGACGACTACGGCATAGCAGAGCGTGAGGAGCCTGAGCTTCTCGCATTGGTCACGCCCGGTCTGCCATCGTTGTCTCCGCGGCTTCTGAACAGGCTGACGGCAGCAAGCATAGGCGCACAATGGTGCGGCAGGGCCAACAGGCTGAGCCCCGAGCACGGCGTCGCGTGGCCCGTGATCGACGAGGTTGCACAGGCCACGCGACGATCCGGAAATCCGCCGATTCCTGCAGACTTCTCCGAGTTCCCCACGGAGGAGGAGCTCTTTGGGATCCCCGTCCGCTACGGTCTGCTCACCGCGGAGAAGGCAATTCTTGGCCGCCGAAGCGCGGTAGCGATGGATGGCTCGACGGCGATCTCGAAGGAAGCGTTCTTCCGCATACTCGCTCGGCTGATGCCGACGCGCGGCGAGCGATCGATGCCCTGGGATGCGATCTCGTGGCGCCCGCGCATCCATCTCGGCCTGTTCGTCCACCGCGTTGAAGGCGTCCCTCGGGGCCTCTACGCGCTCGCCCGAGATCCCGACAAGGTCGCGGCCCTCAAGGATGTGATGCGTCGGGAGTTTTGCTGGCAGCGCCCGCCCTCTTGTCCGCACGGGCTCCCCTTGTATCTGCTTCAGGAAAGGGACTGTCGACCGCTCGCGGCCACCGTCTCTTGCGGCCAGAACATCGCCGGCGACGGGGCTTTCAGCTTGGGGATGATCGCGGACTACAGGGCCAGCCTGACCACGCACGGCGCCGCGTTCTACCGAAACCTGTTCTGGGAGGCCGGCATGGTGGGCCAGGTGCTTTACCTCGAGGCCGAAGAGGCGGGCATTCGCTCGACAGGGATCGGTTGCTATTTCGACGATCCCGTGCACGAGGTCTTCGGGATCACGTCACGCGAATGGCAGAGCTTTTATCACTTCACCGTGGGTGGCCCAGTGGAGGACACACGGCTCACGACGTTAGCTGCGTATGACGTCGAGGAAGAGCGATGAGCGAACCAACGTCCGTCGTGGCACTGCGAGCAGAGGTATGGCCATGGCCCTGTATGCGCGGATCCGTAACGCCTGCCGCAAAAAGCCCGGCGGGGTGTTTACGTCTTGACGGAACTCAACGGCAGCTCGCCCAATCAATCCAGCGTTTATCTATAGCAAGTCCCTTCGTCTCTGTTCGATGTACGATGATTTTTGCTTGGGCTTCCTTAGGCATGCCGTCAAACGTACCGTCAGAGCGTCTACTTGAACCTATCCGAAGGGGATTCCCATCACCCGCTCCATCTCGCTCTTCCTCGCCGCGGCGCTGGTACTCGCGGCATGCCTGACTACGGTGACGCCTCGCCCGGGCCAGCCGGTGGAAGCGACTGGCGCACGCGGCGCTGTCTGCGGTCACATTGCCATTCGATCGGGTGCGCGAGACGTGCCTCCAATGAATCCCGGTGCCGACTGGGCCAGCGTCGGTCCAAGGGTTTATGCCGAGCTCAGGGTCTACCTGCTTGGACTCGCTCCGCGCCGAATAGCGACGCCCCAGGTCGTGAGCGATGGGCTTTTCTGCTGGCACCTGCCGGCGGGCGACTACCTGCTCATCGGCAGCCCATCGGATGACGCGTCCGCACCGGTGGAAGCGCAACGTCACTGGCCACTGGCGGCGTTCCGCGTTGCCCTGGGGCAAGACGTCACCTGCGTCGGTGATCTCAGGATCGAGACGAATGGGGTCGTGTCCGTGGTGGGAGTGCCCCATAGTGAGTTCGACGTCACCAGAGTGAGCATCGAAGATAGTTGCGCCGCGCGCCTGCGCGAGGTCGAGGCGCGCTTCGCACCGCTGCGGGCGGCGCCACGCACTCAGCTCATGATCGATGCGGCGGACTTGTCCTTCTCCGATCCCGGCCTGTCCGCCGAAGTGCGACGACGCCTGGACGCGGCGGAGAGCTCAGTGCCCAATCACGATTAGACCCACGCGTCCAGAGGCGCAGTCATCGGGCCGCCGCTCGCGCCGGTGTTCACGGTCCCGATGGGCTCGACCAGCATCAGGTGGCATTCCTTCGCGGCTTCAGGCTTGTGTTCGACGCCCTTCGGCACGACGAACATCTCGCCCTTGCGCAGCAGCACGTCACGATCGCGAAAGTGCAGGGTCAACTCGCCGTCAAGGATGATGAACACTTCGTCGGTGTCCTTGTGGTCGTGCCACACGAACTCGCCCTGCAGCTTCACCAGCTTGAAGTCGTAGTCATTCATGCGGGCGATGATCTTGGGCGACCATTGATCGGAAAACTTCGCCAGTTTTTCCGCGAAATTGATCGCATTCATTGAGTGGTCCGCTCGAGCCAAGGCAGTTTCGCTGAGTTAAGGCGAGCATTCGGGACGAAGTCAAGGTTTTGCAGGACGAACGGGGTTGCGCCCTTGGGGCGATTGGTTACGCTCTTACACCGCGATCCAGTCCAGGACCCGCTGCCATGGCGCTATCAGCAGAAGCGATGAAGACCGAAGTGCGCGGCCCCGCCCTGAAGGCGATCCTGCTTGGTGGACTGATCGCTGGCGCGCTGGACATCTCCGATGCCTTCATTCTCTGGGGCATCCAGGGGGTGAGTCCGGTGCGCATCCTGCAGAGCATCGCCAGCGGCCTGCTCGGCCGTGATGCGCTCAAGGGCGGCTTCACCACGGCCGCGCTCGGCGCGTTCCTGCACTTCTTCATGACCACGGCGATGGCCGCCGCGTACTACTTTGCCGCGCAGCGGCTGCCGCTTCTCGTGCGGCGCGCTGCGGTGTGCGGGCTCGCGTACGGCGTGGCGCTCTATTTCTTCATGAACTTCGTGGTGTTGCCGCTTTCCGCCTTCCCCGGAGATCCGCAGGCGCTCTCGCCCCTGCCACTGATCAATGGCCTGCTGATCCATTCGCTCGGCGTCGGCCTGCCGATCGCCCTGGTGACGCGCCGCGCGCTCACGGCGCACGGGACAGAAACCAGCCGGTGAGACTCAGCCGCTCGCGCGTGGCGGGCAGCACTTCATGCTCGAACCGTTCGCTGAGGAAGGCGACGAGCCTGCCCGCTTGCGGCAGGAACTCGACGACTCGCCCTGCTCTCTCCCCACCCAGATACAGACGCAGTGCCCCGCCTTCCTGCTCGCGCCAGCCCTCGTTCAGATACAGGACGAGCGAGAGTATTCGCCGACCGCCGCTCGCGAATCGATCACGGTGCCGCGCGTAGATCGCGCCCGGACGATAACGCGCAAAATGCAGCTCGAGATCGAACAGGCCGAGTTGCAGCATCGCATTGGATTCGCAGCGCAGTTGCTCGAGCCGGTGCAACGCTGCGCTCACGGCGACGGGAAAGGGTTCTGCGAGCCAGCAGGTCTCGTCCCCGCGGATATCGGGCCGCACGGTGCGCTCCTCTCCCCTGCCCACCGCCGCGGCGTCAAAGGCACCGAGCGCGGCGAGATCTGATGCCTCGGTGCGCAGCCGGGTGATCAGCTCAGGCGGAAGAAAGTCGTCGCAGCAGGACCAGCCCTGTGAGGCAATGTCCGCCGCGAGCGCCGCTTCAGCGGCCATTCGCTCGACGACGGCGCGGCATCTCGGGAGGTGCGAGCATGCTGCCGCGGCACGCCGGCGCGCCACAGCGACAGGCGAAGAGCTCATCGACGTTCGGCGGATCGTCATGCTCACGCTGGATCAGATAGTCGTACGCCAGCTCTTCGCCCGGCTCGATGGTGCGCGTCGCAAAGATGAAGATGCGGTCGTCCTCGATCACGGACTCGCAGTTCGGCTCGCAGGAATGATTGATGAACCGGGCCTCGTTGCCGCCGACTCCGGCATCGATGACGGTGCGCGCATCGAGGATGAAGAGGAACGTGTGGTTGTCGTCATGGTCGTGCCCTTCGTAGCGTCGATCGGCCTCGTCGTGGCTCACGCGTTCCCCCGAGTATTCGATGACGCGCGTTCCCTGGCGAATGCGGCGCAGCGCGAACACGCCGCGGCCGTGCACCCGCGAGCGACGCACCTCGAGCAGCCGCAACCCCTTGCCATTGGCGAGTCGCAGCATCTAGACCGCCACCGGTGCCTTGATCGGCGCATCGTGCTGGTAATTCACGATCTCGAAATCCTCGAACTGATACTCGAACAGAGTCGGCGCGCGGCGCTTGATCACCAGCTGTGGCAGCGGCCGCGGCGTGCGCGTGAGCTGCAGGTCAGCCTGCTCCAGGTGGTTGACGTACAGATGGCAGTCACCGCCGGTCCAGATCAGGTCGCCGGGAACCAGGTGCGCCTGCTGCGCCAGCATGTGGGTCAGCAGCGCGTAGGAGGCGATGTTGAAGGGCACGCCCAGAAAAATATCGGCGCTGCGCTGGTAGACCTGCGCCGAGAGCCGTCCCTGGGCCACGTAGAACTGAAAGAAGGCGTGACACGGCGCCAGCGCCATGTGTGCGAGCTCGCCCACGTTCCAGGCGCTGACGATGATGCGGCGCGAATCCGGGTTGGTGCGCAACTGCTCAACTACCTGCGCCATCTGGTCGATGTGCCGGCCGTCGGGAGCCGCCCAGTCGCGCCACTGCTTGCCATAGATCGGCCCCAGCTCGCCGTGCTCATCTGCCCATTCATCCCAGATGGTGACGCCGTGCTCACGCAGGTAGCTCACGTTGGTCTCGCCGCGCAGGAACCACAGCAGCTCGTGAATCACCGAGCGCGTGTGCACCTTCTTGGTCGTGACCAGCGGAAAGCCCTGCGCCAGGTCGAAGCGCATCTGGTAGCCGAACACGCTCAGCGTTCCGGTGCCGGTGCGATCGGCCTTGCTCACGCCGTGCTCGCGCACGTGGCGCATGAAATCGAGATAGACCTTCATCGATAGTTGCCGGAGGGTACGCGCCTGGCGTAGGCCCACGCGAGCAGCGCCACGCCGATGAGAACCATCGGGAACGACAGCACCTGCCCGGTCGTGAGCCAGCCCCAAGCCAGGTAACCGTGCGCACCCATGTTGTCGTCGGGCACGCGCACGAATTCGATCGCAAAGCGGAACGCGCCGTACAGCACCAGGAAGAGTCCCGTGGGCGCAAGCCGCGGACGCGGCTTCACGGTGTAGAGCCACAGCACGGTGAACAGCACCAGGCCCTCGAGCGTCGCTTCGTAAAGCTGCGAGGCGTGCCGTACCTCGCCATTCACCATGAATCCCCACGGCACGTCCGTGATCTTTCCCCACAGCTCGCCGTTGATGAAGTTGCCGATGCGCCCGGCGAGAAGCCCAATCCCGGGAAGCGGCGCGGTGAAGTCGAAGACATCCGCGATCGCGCGCCCACGGCGCTTGGCGAAGATCGCGATCGCGAGCAGGACGCCGGCGAGGCCGCCGTGGAAGGACATGCCGCCCTGCCACACCCTGAGAATCGCAAGCGGATCCTTGGCGATCACGTCATGGCCGTACACGAGCACCCAGCCGAGGCGGCCGCCGAGGATGACGCCGAGCGCGGCGAAGAAGATCAGGTCATCGACATCGTTGGGCTTCCAGCTGGACCCGGGCTGCGCCGCGCGGCGGCGCCCGAGCCACCAGGCGGCCACGAAGCCGAGCAGGTACATGATCCCGTACCAGTGAACCTGGATCGGGCCAAACCCGAAGAACGGCCCGATCGAGAACGCCACTGGGTCGAAGGCCGGATACGGGATCATTGCGCCTCAGTCCTGCACAGCACGGCAGAAGTATGCTTTCAGGTAACGCGTCTCTGGAATGGCCGGATGCACCGGGTGGTCGGGTGCCTGGCCCCCGGATTCGAGCACCTGTACGAAACGGTTCACGTGTCGCGCCGCCTTCTGAATCGCGGCCAACAGCTCCTCGCCCGCAAGGTGATACGAACAGGAGCAGGATACCAGCATCCCGTCGCGCGACAGCAGCTGAAGCCCAAGCTGATTGAGCCGGCGATAGGCCGCCTGCCCCTTGGGCGCGTCCTTGCGGCGCTTGATGAAAGCCGGTGGATCGAGCACCACGACGTCGTAGCGCTCGCGCGCTGCGTGCAGCGCCTCGAGCACGTCGAACGCATCGCCCCGACGAACGTCAAGCTTGATGCCGTTCGCGGCCGCATTCGCCTGCAGCCATTCGATCGCCTGCGGCGAGGACTCGACACACGTGACATCGGTTGCCCCATGCCGGGCGGCGGCGATGCCCCACGCGCCCAGGTAGCTGAAGACATCCAGCACCCGCGCGCCCGGGACGTACTTGAGAAAGGTTGCCCGATTGAGCGCCTGGTCGAAAAACCAGCCGGTCTTCTGTCCCTGCGCGAGCGGCACCGAGAAGTGCACGCCGTTCTCCGTCAGGTTCACCGTCTCGGGCACTGTGCCGAAGGCTGTTTCGACGTAGGCCGGCAGGCCTTCAAGCTCGCGCGTTCCGCTGTCGTTCTTCCACAGCAGCGCCGCGGGGTGAATCACCTTCTCCAGTGCCGCGACGAGCTCCGGCTTCAGGCGCTCCATGCCCGCCGTGCCGATCTGCGCGACGCAGACTTCACCGTAGCGATCGACGACCAGACCCGGCAGCTCGTCCGACTCGCCGTACACCAGGCGGTAATAGGGCTGCTCGTACAGGCGCCGGCGCAAACTCAGTGCGACCTGCAGCCGATGCACGAGCAGTGACTTGCTGATCGGGTGCTCGGCATCGCGGCCGACGATGCGCGCGCAGATGAGCGAGCGCGGATTGACGTAGGCGTAGCCGAGGAAGCGATCGCGATCACTCACCACGCGCACCGGGTCGCCGGGTGCGAATGCTGTCAGGGGCGTCGCATCGGTATCGACTTCGTTGCTGAAGATCCACAGGTGGCCCGCGGTGAGACGCCGATCCTCGCCGCGCTTCAGGCGCAGCTCGGGAATCGGCGCAGCTACAAGAGCAGGCGCCGCATGCGTGGCAGGTTGCAAGGACATCGAACTCCGGGCAGATCGGATCGCGTATAGTGGCGCGCATTCTAGCCGAAGCGCGCCGCATGCAGCCGACCTCCGCGACCAGCGTCAATCGCCTCGCCCGCGAGACCAGCCCATACCTGCAGCAACACGCGGGCAATCCGGTGGACTGGTACCCGTGGGGCGAGGAGGCCCTGCAGCGCGCGCGCCGGGAAAACAAGCCGATCCTGCTCTCGATCGGCTATTCCGCCTGTCACTGGTGCCACGTGATGGCACACGAGTCGTTCGAGGACCCGGGCACCGCAGCGCTGATGAACCGACTGTTCGTGAACGTCAAGGTCGACCGCGAGGAGCGGCCCGATCTCGATCGCATCTATCAGCTTGCGCACCAGATGCTGGCGCGCCGCCCGGGCGGTTGGCCGCTCACCATGTTCCTTGCGCCGGATGATCAGCGCCCGTTCTTCGGGGGAACCTATTTCCCGAGCGAGCCGCGCTACGGCATGCCCGCGTTCAAGGATCTCCTGCAGCGCGTCGATCGCTACTATCGCGAGCACGGCGAGGAGGTGCGCAGCCAGAACAGCGCGCTGGCCGAAGCCTTCGAAACGCTCTCTCCGGCTGCGCCCGCTGCGGACCAGATGCTCACCGCCGAACCGTTGCGGCACGTGCGCACGCTCCTCGAGGATGAGTTCGACAGCCGCTACGGCGGCTTTGGCTCAGCGCCGAAATTTCCGCATTCGACCAGCATCGAGCGGCTGCTGCGCCACTGGCACTCGACCGCGGGCGAACGCGAGCCCGACCTCAGGGCACTCTACATGGCGACGCTCACGCTCAAGCGCATGGGGGAAGGCGGCATCTACGACCAGGTGGGTGGCGGCTTCAGCCGCTATTCAGTCGATCAGTACTGGATGATTCCGCACTTCGAAAAGATGCTCTACGACAACGGGCCGCTGCTCGCGCTGTACGCGCAGGTGGGACGCGCCACCGGCGAGCGGTTTTTCTCCGACATTGCCGGCGGCATCGCGGGCTGGGTGTTGCGCGAGATGCAGGCGGCCGAAGGCGGCTACTATTCGAGCCTCGACGCCGATTCGGAAGGTCACGAAGGCCGCTTCTACGTCTGGGATCGCAAGGAGATGCAGGACCTCCTCGAACGCGATGAGTACCGCATCGTGGAACGTCGTTTCGGGCTCGATGAGGCGCCGAACTTCGAAGGTCACTGGCACCTGCACGCACGCGAATCGCTGGAAAAGATCGCGAGTCGTCAAAACCGTGACGTGTCCGAGATCGAGGCCATCCTGGCGGGCGCTTGCAAGAAGCTGCGCCGCGCGCGCGAGCGTCGGGTGCGCCCCGGCCGCGATGAGAAGATCCTTACGAGCTGGAACGGTCTCATGATCCAGGGGATGGCGGTGGCAGCACGGTGCCTCAACCGTGCCGATCTCGAGAACTCGGCGCTGCAGGCCCTCGACTTCATTCGTGGTCGAATGTGGAGTGAGGGCCGGCTGCAGGCGACGTTCAAGGACGACCGCTCACATCTCAAGGCTTACCTCGATGACTACGTCTTCCTGACGGATGCGATCCTGGATCTTCTGCAGTGCCGCTGGCGCAGCGCGGACCTGGCATTCGCCGTGGCGCTGCTCGAGGTCGTGCTCAAGCATTTCGAGGATGCAGAGCGTGGCGGATTCTTCTTCACCGCGGACGATCACGAGGCGCTGATGCATCGCTCGAAGGTCTTCAGCGACGAGTCGCTTCCCAACGGCAATGCGATTGCGGCGCGGGTCTTCGGTCGCTTCGGTCACCTGCTCGGCGAGGCACGTTACCTGCGCGCCGCGGAGCGCACGCTGCGGGCGGGCTGGGCTTCGATGCAGCAGCATCCCCAGGGCCACGCCGCGCTGCTCAATGCGCTGGAGGAATATCTCGAGCCGGTCGAGATCGTGATCGTGCGCGGCACGGCGAACGAGGTACGACGCTGGCGCGATGATCTCGCGGCGCTCTACGCGCCCCGACGCCTGGTATTGCCGATTCCCGACGACGCCCCCGACCTCCTGCCCGCCATCGCCGACAAGAAGGCAGCCACTGAGACTGTCGCGTACGTGTGTCGTGGCACGACGTGCAGCGCACCCGTTGCCTCTCTGCCCGATCTGCTGCAACAGCTCGGACGCACCGCATGAATACCGCCCCGACCCACAACGTTGACGCACGCTGGTGGATTCTCGTCTTCACCAGCGTGGCTCTCTTTGGCAACTACTATGTGTATGACTCGATCGCGCCCGTGGCCGACCTGCTGCAGCGGCAGCTCGGTTTCAGCGCGACGCAGCTCGGCACGCTCAATGCAATTTACAGCGCACCGAATATCGTCATGGTGCTGGTGGGGGGCATTCTCGTCGATCGTTTCGGTGCCGCACGCGTCACGTTCTGGACCGCACTCATCTGCCTCATCGGTTCGGTACTGACGGCGCTCGGCAGTCATTTCGTGCTGATGGCCGCCGGCCGGCTCATGTTCGGCCTCGGTGCGGAAACCATGATCGTCGCGACGCTGGCGGCGCTCGGACAATGGTTCGCCGGCCGGGGCGTGGCATTCGCGATGGCGCTGAGCCTGAGCGTGGCGCGCCTCGGTTCCTACGCCGCGGACTTGTCGCCCACCTACGCTTCGGGCCTTTACGCACAGGGATGGCAGCCACCCTTGTGGCTCGCCGCGACCATCATGGCGCTTGCCCTGGTGGGCGCGGCTGCGTACTGGTGGACCGAAGCCGCGGCGCGGACGCAGGGCGCAAAGCTCGCTGCCGCCGCCAAAGAACGGTTCGTCTGGTCAGATGTATGGCGCTTCAATCGCTCGTACTGGTATCTCTTGGCGCTGAACGTGCTCTTCTACTCGGTCATCTTTCCCTTCCGCAGCACCTTTGCGATCGAGTATTTCCAGCACGCGCACGGCCTGTCGCTCGCCATCGCGGGCCAGATGAATAGTTACGTATTCCTCGCCGCGGTCTTTGCGACGCCGTTGTTCGGATTGCTCGCTGACCGCTTCGGTCGCCGTGGCTTGTTGCTGACGCTCGGATCGCTCCTGCTGCCGCTCAGCTTCCTGATCCTGGCGGAGACTTCCTGGAGCCTGTGGATCACCACCGCGCTCATCGGTGTCAGTTTCTCCCTTGTACCAGCCGTGCTCTGGCCCGCCGTTTCGATCCTGGTGGAAGCACGGCGCCTCGGAACGGCGTTTGGCCTCATGACCATGTTGCAGAATATCGGCCTCACGCTCTGCAACGTCGTGGTCGGAGCAATCAATGATGCCGCTCACGCCGGGGCTGACAACCCCGCTGGCTACCTACCGATGCTCGCTTTCTTCGGGATCCTGAGCCTGCTGGGATTCGTGTTTGCGTGGCTGCTGCTCCAGCGCGAGCGCGGCCCGCGCGGGCACGGGCTGGAACGCGCCGCGGCGAGTCTCTGAGCGCTACTTCCTGGAACGGCGCGCGCGCCGCTTCGCAACCTTCTTGTTCGCGGTCCTCTTGCGGGATCTGCCCTGCGTCGTATCTCTGTCACCGCGCGATCCCAGGGCGACGGCGCAAGCCTTGCGCGACCATTCAACCAGCTGCTCCGCGTCCTCGAGCACCTCCGCCGGTACCTGGAAGTAAGTCATCGAGTAGAGTGGCTTGTCCTTGAAGGGGCGAAACGGTTCCATGCCGCGCGTGGTGTAGTCGGGGCGGTTCGAGTCATCGACCTTGAGATACAGCACATCATCGTCGATCAGCCCGAAGAAGAGCCCGTCGCAGTAGAGGCCCACCCCGCCGAACATGCGGCGCGACACCACGGCGCGCATCGCGGAGAGCTGCTCGAGGATGTAGGCGTGAAAGTCGTCGGAGACTGGCATTTGACTGCCTCGCATCTCAGTAGGCGATGAGCAGCGTACCGCTCTTCGGCGTCACCGGCTTTCCACCCGGGCCCGCAAACACGATCGGGAGCGACTCGTGCACCAGGCCCGCGTTGCGCTGCACGGCGAAGTGCAGGTGCGGGCCGGAGCTGAATCCGGTGTTGCCGGAATCGGCGATGTATTCGCCGCGCTTGACGATCTGGCCGGGCCGCACGCGGATCGAATCCCAGTTGAGATGCGCGTAAATGCTCATGGTGCCGTCGGGATGCAGCACGCGAATGAGATTGGCGCGCATGGCACGGTCCGGATCCAAGGTCGCTTCGAAGAACTGGCTCGCCACTTCGATCACGGTGCCGCCACGCGCGGCATACACCTGCGTGCCGACCGGCATGGCGATATCCACCGCGTAACGGCTGGCCGAATCGACGTGCGTGACCTGGTCCGGGTACGCCTGCATCACCATGAACTGCTGCGCCACGGCGAATGGTGCCCGGTAAGGCTCGGGCGGTGCGTGCTGCACCCCAGGCTCACCGAGCAGCGCGCGATACTCGAAGCCGAAGGACATCAGACGGGTGTGATCGCCCGGCTTCAGCGTGGCGATGAGCGTCGGCTCACGCGCGGGGAGCACGGCGAGCTTCGTCTGCGGGTCGAATCCGGTAACGTTTACGGGCTCGAGCAGGCGCACGGCCACCTCGGCCGGACAGAAACAACCGTTGTCCGCGACCAGCTCGACCCGGTCGTCGACCACCCGGCGCAGCACCTTGACCTCCGGCGATGCCGCCGACGTGGTGAGGAGCTGCTCCTCCACGTCGCGCACCGAATCGGGCCGCCGGTCGGTATAGACCCAGTTCCCATGCTCGTCATGGTACCGATACAGGCTTTGCGCGTAGGAGACGGCCGCGACGGCGAGCATGAACCCGGACAGGAGCCAGCGCGCGTGCCGTGTCGGCCAGTTCACGGCGTTATTCCATGGCGCTTCAGAGCCGCGCGCAGGCGCTCGATCAGCGGGCCATGCGTAGCGGCGTCGAAACGCGGCGCCTGCGCCCAGTCGTGAGCCCAGGGCTGCTGGGTACGCAAGGCCACAGGCTCGTCCGCGTAGCGCGGAAACACGTGGGCGTGCAAGGCCGGCTCGAGATTGCCGAAGAGCGCGTAGTTGATGCGTATCGCGCCGGTCACTTCAAGGAGAGCATCGCCGAGCGCGGCCATATCAGCGAGGAATTGCGTACGTGCCTCGGCACGCAGAGCATTGAGGTGCGGCACCACGGGATCGGGCAGCAGCAGCGAGTAGCCCGTGAGCACCTGCGTGCCCGCGAGCACGATCCAGCCCGAAGCTGCACGCGCGACGCAAGTGGGATCGCGGCCGGCTCGCAGCGCCTCGATCTGGCGGTGGATGGCCGTGCTCACGACGATGAGACGCCGAGAGCGGCCAGGGCCTCCACCGTGGCGGCGTGCGAACGATGCTCGATGCCGTGCCAGCCGCGGGCGCGCGCGGCGACCACGTTTTGCGGCAGATCATCGATGAATACGGTCGTTTCCGGCCGCAAGCCGAAACGGCGCTCGGCCTGTGCATAGATCTCGGGGTGAGGTTTCATCACGCCGGCGACGTACGACGGCAGCGTACCGTGACCGAGGCGATCGAGGTCGTACTCGCGCGCCATATGCTCCCAGTGCAGCTCACCGACGTTGCTGAGCAGATGCACGCGGTAGCGCTCGGCTAGCTCGCGCGCCAGGGCCAGCATCGGCTCCTGCGGCTCGAACATGTCGAGCCAGCGCCGGCGCAGCTCCGGCCGACTCATCGGCCTGCGTCCGAGTCGGGCGAGGTTCTCCAGCAATTCCTCGCCCGCCAGCGTTCCGGATTCGTGCTGCTCGAGCCCGATCCTCGAGGTCACATCGCGCATGCTGGCGATGTCGGCTCCGTGCTCGCGCAGAAACGTGGTGAGCGGTGAGTAGTCGAGGTGTACCAGGACCCAGCCGACGTCAAAAACGATAGATTGAATCGGTGTGCTCACGGATGCGCCGATTGTAAGGGGGCTGCGGGCTCTCTACACGCGATGGGCTCGCCAGTCGCCAACACGTCAGGCGAGAGAGACAATGAGTCATAATTCATCGTTCAGGAATTCCCATGGCCCCGCCAGCTGGACTCGGCGCATCTCGGATCTTCCTCGCGTTCGCCCTCATTCTCGGGATGGCGTCAGCTGCCAGCCAGACGCCGCCTGCGGCGCCGGTCGGCCCCGTGCTCGCGAGTGTCCTGGCGGAGGGCCGGCATCCCGATCTGCACGCGCTCGACCTGTCGAGCGAGCGTGTCGAACTCGAGGCCTTGTATGTCGCACAGGCCGGGCAGTTCCTGTGGAGCCGCAGCCATGCCCTGACCCGTCCTGCGATCGACGTGATCGCGCAACTGCGTGCAGCCGAGAATGTCGGTTTGCGTGCCGCCGATTACGAGGCAAACCGGCTGGCACAGCTGGCGAGCGGCCTGACGAGCGAAGCTGGTGATGAACGATGGGCTCTGTTCGATATCGGCCTTAGCGCAGCACTCTACGCCTACGCACATGATGTGCATTCCGGGCGCATCGACCCGCGCGTAGCAGGCTTGAATCTCGAGGTCGAGCATTCACGACTGGACTTCGTCCCGCTCGCACAGGGGCTCAGTCACAGCGACGACGTGGCCGGCGTCTTGCACGACATCGAGCCGCCGTTCCGGCATTACGATCTGCTCAAGAAGTCACTCCTGCGTTATCGCGAGCTTGCCCAGGAGCCGGAACTGACCCGGTTGCCTGCGCTGCCGGCGAAGTCCGTGAAGCCCGGACAAGCCTATGCAGGCGCCGCGCAACTGCGCCACTTGCTGACGGCATTGGGCGATATGCCGGCGGCGTCCCTGTCCGCCGGCGCCGCGGACGCGGTGCTCGACGATGGATTGGCCGACGCACTCAGAAAGTTTCAGGAGCGCCACGGGCTGGACGTCGACGGTGCACTCGGCGCGGGGACTTTCGCCGCATTGACGACACCTCTGAGGGCACGCGTGCAGCAGATCGAGCTCACGCTCGAGCGTTGGCGCTGGCTGCCGCCGCAGATCGACCACCCGCCGATTCTCGTGAACATACCCCGGTTCCGCTTGTTGGCCTTTCGCAGCACGGCCGACCACGAGGATTCGATGCTCACGATGAATGTCATCGTCGGCAAGACCTACCCGAGCAGCCGCACCCCGGTGTTCTCCGCCGATATGAAGTACATCGTGCTCAGGCCGTACTGGGACGTGCCTTACAGCATTGCGGTGAATGAAATGCTGCCGAGGATCCGCGACAACGCCGCATACCTGGCAGCGCAGCGGCTCGAGATCGTGGGCGGCTATGGTGACGACACGCCAGCGCTGCCGCCCACGTCGGAGAATCTGGACGCGCTAGCTCGCGGCAAGCTGCGTCTGCGCCAGCAGCCCGGCCCCGACAATGCATTGGGCCTGGTGAAGTTCATGTTCCCCAATCCCTTCAATGTTTACCTGCACAGCACGCCGGCACAATCGCTGTTCGAGCGCAGTACCCGTGCCTTCAGTCACGGCTGCGTGCGTGTCGCGGATCCGGTAGCGCTGGCCGAATACGTGCTGCGGGAAGACCCCTCGTGGACGCGCGAGCGCATTCTGCAGGCGATGGACGGAGCGCGGCCCCAGCAGGTCAATCTGCGCGAGCCAATCCGGGTGTTCATCGTGTACGGAACCGCGGTCGCGAACGAGCAGGGAGTGCTGTATTTCCTCCCGGACATCTACGGTCACGACGCCACACTCGCGGAGTTGCTCCGTGCGAGCCGCAAAGCGACGAACGGGCGCTAGGGCAGCTCCGTCAGCCGCGCCAGCTGCGCACGCGGCCGGTATCAAGATGGGCGAAATCGGACGTACCGTAGTAGCCGCAGCCGCCGCGCTCCAGGCGAAGCGCTGCATCGAACAGGTGCTGCGTATTCACGCCATCCAGGCGCACGTCGATGGCCTTGCCGTCCATGTGCAGGCTGTGAACCGCCACGCCCGAGCTGAGCTCGTGGAGCGTGGCGTTGGTCGCGGGGGATCGATAACCCGAGATCACTTCGAAATGCGGATCGACGCCGAGCCGCCACGCGACGTCGTAGAGAATGTCGAACAGCGGCGGATCGATCGCCTTGATGGCGCCGGTCCGGTGATCGCGCAACAGGACGTTGAATCGAGCAAGATTGTCGACGTCGAATGCTTCGCCCTAGGCGGTACGGCGCGCACAGTGACTCGCCAGTGTGAGTGTTGAGTAACGTGAGTGAGCGCGTCCGTCCCGCTGCCGGAGCCACGCTCGCGAGTGCGCGCAACGGCAGAGGCGCGAGCGCGGCCAGCGACGCGGCGCGCACGGCATTCACAAGAAATTGGCGGCGGACCATAGTTACATCATACGGATAGCCGACCCAAAGCCAAGCGGGTCAACGTCGCAGCGTGACGACAGTCCCGCTTTCGCCGGGCCGGGCGTTGACGACCACGACGGTCGGCTTGGGGAAGAAATTGAATTCGCAGGCCGTGGCCCACGTATAGGCGCCCATGACATGCGCCAGCACGAGATCGCCGTCCCGCAGGCGCGGCAGCTCGAGCTGATCGTCGATGACATCGATGCTGTCGCACGTGGGCCCGGCCAGCACGGCGGGCTCCGTCGGACCGCTGCGGCCGAGGCTCGTGATCGGGTAGGAAGCATGTTCGTAGTGCTGGCCGCTGAACAGGCCGTACACGCCGTCATCGAGGTAGTACCACCACTTTCCCTGCCGTTGCGCACGACCTATGACGGTCGCGACGCCGATGCCGGCCGGCGCCACAATGAAACGCCCCGGCTCGGCGAGGATGCGAACCTCGCGCGGCAGCGCTTCGAGCGCCTGGTTGATGGGCGCACAGAAATCCTCGATCTCGGGCACTGGAGTCCGGTACTGAACCGGGAATCCGCCACCGATATCGAGCGTGTCGAACGGTCCGTGGCCCGCCGCCTCACCCTGAGCCATCAGGCGTGCGCATACGCGGATGGCCTCGACGTATTTCGCCGGATCGGTGGCCTGGGATCCGACGTGAAACGAGAAGCCGCGCACACGCACACCCAGCTCGCGCGCCTTGCGCAGCAGCGCCGGCACGTCCTCGGCGTCGCAGCCGAACTTGCGTGAGAGGTCAACCACTGCGTCCGGGCTGCGGAAGGATACCCGCAGCAACAGCGCGGCACGGTGACGGTACTTTTCGAACTTGGCGATCTCGTCAAGGTTGTCGGCCACGAACGTCTGCAGCCCGAAGTCGAGTGCGGCGCGAATGTCGCCGTCGCGCTTCACCGGATGGGTGTGGATGCAGCGCTCGGCCCCGATGCCGAGCTCCTTCACCAGGCCGATCTCGCCCACAGTGGCGAGGTCGAAACTCGCGTCGAGCTCCGCGAGCGTGCGCACGACTGTCGGATGCGGCAGTGGCTTCAACGCGTAGTGCAGAGCGACGCGCGGCAGAGCGGCCGCGAGCCGGCGATACTGCGCTCGCACGCGCTCGCAATCGAGGATCAGGAGCGGCGAGCCGAAGGTGGCTACCAGCCGTTCGATCTCTGCCGGAACGAACGGATCGATGGCCGTTCCGGATACGGTCTCTCGGCGCTCAGCCCGTCGCAGCGACTGTCTCATCCTGCAATACCTCCAATAGCCGAAAGGGCCAGGCCCCGCGGACCTGACCCTTCAGAAGGTGCGGATTCTAGGGTAATCGCGCCCGCATGCAAGAGCAGGCGCGCAGATCTAGCCGAAGCGCCGCAGTGAATACGGCGTGAGATCGATCTCCGGCACGCGGCCCAGGATCAAGTCGGCAAGCGCGCGCCCCGATCCAACTGCCATCGTCCATCCGAGCGGACCGTGACCGGTATTGAGAAACAGGTTGCCGTAAGCCGTCGGCCCTATGATCGGCACACCATCGCAGGACATCGGACGCAGGCCCGCCCACGGTGAGCTCTGCTCCGCGGTGATGTTCCGCGCGATCCTGGGGTAGGTGCGGGCCAGCAGGACACGCAGGTTCTCGACGCGCGCCGCCGTCACGGTACGATCGTAGCCGGTGAATTCCGCGGTACCCGCCAGGCGCATCCGATTCTCGAGCGGGACTGCGACAGCGTGCAGCGCGTCGTCGAGAATCGGCATGCGCGGCCTCGGCTGCGCGCCATCGAGCGGCACCGTGATCGAGTATCCCTTCACGGGACGCACGGGCAGCTGGATACCGAGCCCCGCCACGAGCTGCGGGCTGTAGCTGCCGGCGGCGATCACTACGGCATCGGCTGGCCACGACTGCGAGTAGCAGACGACACCCGTGACGCGCCCGCCCTGTGCCTGGAGCCGCGCAACGGTCGTGTTGTAATGAAAGCGCACGCCTCGTTCAGCGGCTTGGCGCGCGAGAGCCTCGCAGAAAAGAAGGGCATCGCCGTGCTCGTCGTCCGGATAGTGAATGGAGCCTGCAAGCTCATGCGCGATCGGCTCCAGCGCCGGTTCCAGTGCGATCGTCGCCTCGCGATCGAGGGTGCGCGAGCGCACGCCATGCTGCGCAAGCCACTCGACCATCTCCAGGGCCGCTTGCAGTTCTGCCGGGCACACGAAACAAGCGCATCGTACCCAGCGTGCCGCCCGCATACTCGATGCTGATACGGCGACGCAGATCCTGCAGCGCCTTCACGGAATACAAGGCAAGGCGTGCGTTGAGCAGCGTGTTGTGGCGGTAGTGCCGGCGGCCGGAGTAGCGGATGAACTGCAGTCCCCACCCGACGAGCGACGGCACCGCGCGTGGGCGCAACAGCATGGGTGAGTCTTCACGCCCGAGCCAGCGCAGCAGTCTCCACAGCACTCCGGGGGCATTCCACGGATCCGCCATGCTCGGGGTGAGCAGCGCGCCGTTGGCAAATGAGGTCTCCCGGCCCGGCCCCTCGGCGCGGTCGAGAACCGTGACCTGCGCGCCGCGTTCGACGAGCGCCCAGGCAGTGCTCACGCCCAGCAGGCCGCTGCCGATGACGACGACGTTCATGGCCAGCTACATTGCCAAACTGCGTCGGGGAGGGGAACCGAAAAAGAAAGCCGCCGGCCGGCTCGCGCAATGAGGGGGGAATCTGCGCTGAACCGGTGAATCCGGCGGCGGGAGATCGAATCAGGAGGCGCGGCGCAGCCCTTCCGGCGCCTGCTCGCGCCCGGCAGCGATGCGGCTCATGGCCATGGCATCGGCGACCGCGTTGCTCGGGCGCTGTTCGCGCAGTGCCTGGATGAGTACCAATCGCGTGGTTTCGTAGATGCCGTTGACACGCGCCCAGACATCCTTTTCCTCGTAACCGCCCTGGTACTCGAGCGCGGCGCTGATGATGCCGCCGGCATTCACGACGTAGTCGGGGGCGTACACGATGCCGCGCCGTTGCAGTTCGACGCCGACCTCGTCGGTCGCGAGCTGGTTGTTGGCGGCGCCGACGACAAACGGCGCCTGGATGCGCGCCACGCTGTCGCCGGTGAGCACCGCGCCCAGGGCGCAGGGAGCGACGATGTCGACCGCTTCGAACAGGATCGCATCGGGAGGGACCACACGCGCGCCGAACTCGGCGGCCGCGCGCCGGACGTTTTCTTCGTTCACGTCCGCGATCACGAGCGACGCGCCGGCACTGTGCAGGAGCTTGCACAGGTGATAGCCGACCTGGCCCACGCCCTGCACAGCAACGGTGAGTCCCTTGAAATCGCTGCGCTCGAGCTTGAGCTCGATGGCGGCACGCATGCCAAGGAATACGCCGAAGGCCGTCTTGGGTGCCGGATTGCCGCCGGCTCCGGCGCCGCGCTGCTTGCGCCCGCTGACATAGCGCGTGTGCCGCGCGAACACTTCGATGTCCGCTTCCGAGATGCCGACGTCTTCCGCAGTGATGTAGCGTCCGGCAAGCCGGTCGACCGAGCGGGCGAAGGCGCTGAGCAATGCTTCGGTCTTGGCGGATTTCGCGTCCGCGAGGATGACCGACTTGCCACCGCCGAACGGCAGGCCGGCGAGCGCGTTCTTGAAGCTCATGCCGCGCGCAAGGCGCAGCACATCTTCCAGCGCCTGTTCTTCCGTGGCGTACGGCCACATACGACAGCCGCCAAACGCGGGCCCGAGAGCCGTGCTGTGAATGGCGATGATCGCCTTCAGCCCACTGCGCTCGTCGTGGAAGAAGGAGACGTTCTCGTGGCTGCGAAAACTCGGCGTACCGAACACCATGCCGACCACCTGGACCCAAGGGTCCGTACCGAATGTTGCGACACAATATTCCATGACGAGGGGTAATATTTGCCATTCTTGGGGTTTTATTGAGCCTTCTGTAGAATAATCATCCACTATCAGTCCATTTATAGGTTGACGCTCGCATGATGCCGAGCCTGGACAAGACCGACCTCAAGATTCTCGACCTGCTCCAGAACGACGCCTCACGCTCCACCAGCGAGATCGCTGAGGCCGTTGGCCTGTCCGCCTCGCCCTGCTGGCGCCGCATCGCGCTACTCGAGGAACAGGGTGTCGTGCGTCGCCGCGTCGCCCTGCTCGATCGCGACAAGCTCGGGCTCGGTGTCACCGTCGTCGTCCAGGTGCGGCTCACGACTCACGGCCGCCAGTCCCTGGTCGCGTTCGAAGAGCGCGTGCGCGAGCTGCCGGAGGTGACCCATTGCTTCACGGTGATGGGTGCGATCGACTTCGTGTTGATAGTCGTGACGACCGACATACGTGCGTACGAGCGTTTCATGCGAGAAGCACTCTCACAGTTGCCGGGAGTCCAGGCGATCGAATCGAACATCGTGATGTCCGCGATCAAGGACACGACCACCCTGCCCCTCGAGCTGGTCGAGCCGCGCGCCGAGCGCGAGGACACTCCGCGCCGCACGCGCGCCGCGAGTGCCAAGCCATGAGCGCGATCGACACGCCACGCCTGCACACAGACGCCAGCCACGAGCTCGAGGTCCTGCTGCGCTCCCGCATCCCGCTGCTGCTCATCGAGAGTCGGGACGAGACGCGGGTGCTGCAGATGCTCGCCTCCATCTCGGTGCGGCTCGCGCGCGATGCGCACACGCCGATGTTCGAATGGACGGTGACCGACGGCCTCAAGCGCATCGATGTCGATCTTGGCCCACCGCAGCGACACAACGCCGAGCCCCTCGAGATCCTGCGCCACATCCGGGCGACGACCGTGGCGGGCGTGTACGTGCTCGTCGACTTCCACCCGTATCTCGCCGAGCCGCTGCACGTGCGGTTGATCAAGGACATCTGCCTGGGCTACGAGCAAGTGGCACGCACCATGGTGCTGCTGAGCGATGAGCTCTCTCTGCCGCACGAGCTCGAGCAGTTCAGTGCGCGCTGCGAGCTTGCGGTTCCGGATCGCGAGGAACGCCGCGCGCTGGTGCGGGAGGTAGCGCAGGAATGGCTGAAGGCAAATCCAGGCCAGCGCGTGCAGGCGGACCGCAATGCGCTCGATCTGCTGGTCGAGAATCTCAGAGGTCTGACCACCAGCGATACGCGGCGCCTGGCACGCAAGGCCATTTTCGACGATGGGGCGCTGTCGACGGTCGATCTGCCCGGAATCATGCAGGCGAAATACGAGCTCCTCAACCGCAGTGGTGTGCTCAGCTACGAGCACGACACGGCGAAATTCGCCGACGTCGGCGGACTCGAGCGACTGAAGGATTGGCTGCGCCAGCGCAAGCCGGCATTCGATGGCAGCGTGCTGGACCTGGACGCGCCCCGGGGCGTCCTGCTGCTCGGCGTGCAGGGTTGCGGCAAGAGTCTCGCGGCGCGCGCGGCGGCAGGAATCTTCGACGTGCCGCTGTTACGTCTCGATTTCGGCGCGGTTTACAACAAGTGGCACGGCGAGTCGGAGCGCAACCTGCGCGACACGCTGCGGACCGCCGAGCTCATGGCGCCGTGCGTGCTGTGGATCGACGAGATCGAGAAGGGCATCGCCAGCGGCGAGGGTGACAGCGGCACCTCGCGTCGCGCCCTCGGCACGTTTCTCACCTGGCTGGCCGAAAAAAAGGCCCCCGCCTTCGTAGTGGCGACCGCCAACGACATTGCGGCACTGCCGCCCGAGCTGGTCCGCAAGGGGCGGTTCGACGAGATCTTCTTCATCGATCTGCCGGAGCGCACTGTGCGCCGGGAAATCCTCGCGATCCACGCGCAGCGGCGCGGTCTCGATCTGGGCGCTGCAGATCTTGACCGGCTGGTGGCCGCGAGCGAAGGATTCTCTGGCGCCGAGCTGGAGCAGGCCGTGGTCTCCGCGCTCTACAACGCGCACGCCACGCAGCAGCGGCCATCCGCCGCGCACGTGCTGCGCGAAATCCAGGCCACGCGCCCGCTCAGCAGGGTGATGGCCGAGCGCATCGATGAACTGCGGCAGTGGGCGGCGGACCGAACGATCGCCGCTGACTGACAGGATCGGCGGCGCGCAGCGGCTGCCCGGTCGACTGCGTATCGATGTGCCGTAGTTTTCCGCAGCAGCTCTCAGGGCGCGTCCGGAGCCGGTTCCTCGAGTGAGCTCTTCGCCGCCGCTTTGCGCAGGCGGTCGGTCACAGCGGCCCAGCGCTCTTCGTCCGGCAATTCCTGCACCAGGATCTTGACGCATCCGGCCTTGTCGAGGGTGCGTAGGTGCGCGTACAGGTCATGGGCATATTGCTGCGGCCGGCGCCCGGCGTTGATCCAGGTCGCGAGCTTCAGCGTTTTCAGCGGCAACCGCAGGGCGAGGACCGCCACGCGCTCGCCGCGGTCGTTATAGGCACCGGCGAGTGTCTCCAGCGCGTCGCCCGGGACGATTTCGAGTGGCGTCGTGGGCGCGTAGTGTGCGCCGGCGCTCCCCGGCACACGCGGCGCGTCGGCGGCGGGCTCGGTCAGCACCTCGCCCACCGTATTGCGCAGCTCGGTGAGCGTGATCGAGCCGGGACGCAGCAGCCGCACGTGCCCGTCGATACAGGAGACGATGGTCGATTCGATCCCGACGGTGCACTCCCCGCCATCGAGCACGATGCGCACCGCATCTCCCAACTCGTCACGCACGTGATCGGCCCGCGTCGGACTGACGTGCCCGTAACGGTTGGCGGAAGGCGCAGCGATGCCGCCGCCGAACGCCGTCAGCAGCTGTTGCGCCATCGGGTGCGCGGGGACGCGGATCGCGACCGTATCCTGGCCTCCGGTGACGACATTGAGCACGTTCGCCGCCTTGGGCAGCACGAGCGTCAGAGCGCCGGGCCAGAAGCGCGCCGCCAGCTTCTCGGCTGCTTCGGGAATGTCCCGAACCCAGCGGTGCAGGTAGCGGATGCTGTCGAGGTGAACGATCAGAGGATGATTCGGCGGCCGCCCCTTGGCGGCGAAGATCTTGCGCACGGCGGCCGGATTGGACGCGTTCGCACCCAGCCCATAGACGGTCTCGGTCGGGAAGGCGACCAGGTCGCCCGCCCGCAACGCCTCTACGGCGGCTTCGATTTCACTCTGGCTTGCGCGCACGAGTGAAATGATAGCTTTACTTGTTGCTGCCGCGCTCGTCCGGAGTCTCAGGCCCCGGCGTTGCAAGTACGCTACGGACCTCAGCCTCGGTCGCGACCAGCATCGGGGCCAGGCGGGAATCTGTTAGGTCAGAGCGGGCCCGTAGAACCTCCGCGAGTGCGCCCTGCGGATCGCCACGCTCCAGCAGCACCTGCGCCAGGTTGTTGCGCGCCACGGCATTATGTTCGTCGAGCGCCAGGACCTGTTGATAAGCCGCTTCCGCCTCCGCCAAGCGGCCCGCGCTGTAGTTGACGTTGCCGATTCCGAGCAGCGCCGTGGTGTCTGCGGGCCAGCGCTGGTGAGCGGCCAGGTAGGCCACGAGAGCCGCATCGTTGCGGTGCGCCGCCTCGAGACCTGCAGCCGCCGCGAGAAAGTTCGCGGCCGACGCAGTGGCCGGGATGACGTCGGGCCGCACCGCGACCACTGCCCAGTTGCGAGCGAGATCCCAGCTGTAGGTGAATCGGCGTGCCGAGGTGAGCGCGCGGGCGTCCTCTCCGGACCTGAGGATCAAGGAGTCCCGATCCGTATCGAAGCCCACCACGACCGCGTAATGCCACAGCGGTACGGACTTGACCCCGAGGTTCTGCAACACCAAGACCGGGTTTCCGGCGGCGACTTCGTGCAGCAGGGCGTCGACGCTAGGGTCGAGAACCACGGCGAGGCGATCGTACTCGCGCGTGGCAGCGATCATCTCGGGCTGCAGGCTGCCACGGCGTTGGGGAACGTAGACCTTGGCAGTGAGCTCATCGGGTGTGACGTCGACACCAGAAGCTCCCAGTACGGTCGCGAGCGCGGCCGGTCCGCACTGGTACTCACGCTGCGGAAAGAACGGAGTGGCCTCGAGCTCAACCTTCCGCGGCGTAATCCCATCGAGACGCGACGTGATGGTCTGGCCGCGGGTCGCGCAACCCGCGACGGCGGCGAGCAGCGCGATCGCTGCGAGCGACGCGACCGGTGCACGCGAGCACAAATCAGGTCTTCTTGAAGATATCGATGACGCCGACCAGTTCGAGAATGATCAGAACGATGAACACGACGCCAATCAGGGCCAGGAAATCGCCGCCCGCGGGCAGCTGGTCGAACTGCGCCGAGAGCTCGCGCAGCTCCGAATCCGTCAACGTCGCAACCCGCGCCTCGACTCGCGCCGGGTCGACGCCGAGCGTGATCAGCCGCTCACGCACCTCGGCGCGGTTCAACGCTGCGTTGACGCTGGCGAGATCTGCATCCCGCCGGGCAGCTTCCACGTAAGTCTGCGTGCTGATGATCCCGGCGTGCCCGATGGCGGGCGTACCCATATTGATGAGCGCGACGCTCAACACCAGGACGCTGATGCGTTTGCAATTGCGATCGCCCATGGCTATCCCTCTAGGCAGATAAGGCCCGCCACCATCTAAGCAGAGTTGATCGGTGCGCGCTGCCAGAGTCCGTCTGACGTCGGGACTTGGCGACAGCTTTATTCCAAATCGGTCCGCGTCCACCCTTGTGCGGTACGCCGCAGCTCGTACGCCGGCCAATAATGGCGATCGAGCTTCATCGTGATCACTTCCACGGCGTTGTTCCAGGTGATGGTGTTGAGCCGGATTGACGCGCGATCTTCGCGCCCGGCAACGGCCTTGACGAAGCTGTCCAGGTCTGGCGTCGGCTGGCCGTCGACAGCAACGATGCGCCGCCCTGCGTAAAGCCCATAGCGTGTCGCGGGCGACCCATAATAGAAGTACGCGACAAAAACGCCCTGCGGCGCGATGCCGCGTTGCGCCGCCATCGCCCGGTGCGGCGCCTGCAGCGTGGCGCCGGCCCAGATCAGAACGCGATCGAGATCGCGCCCGTCGAGCGCGACCGTGTCGATGGGCACGCTGACTTCCGCGCCATTGCGCCAGATCGTGGTGCTGACCTGCGTCTTCTGCACCGCCCGTTCCACTTCGCGGAAGCGATTCACGACCTGACCATTGATCGACAGGAGCAGGTCGCCGGGCTGCAAGGTCTTCGCCGCTGGCGAACCGGCCACGAGGCGCGTAATGGCCAGTGCCTGACGGCGCGTCGGATCATGCTTCTCGAGGCGCGCGATCCACGGGGCCGGCAGTCCGAGCTTGCTGGCGGCGGCAAGCGGCACCGGCAGGAATTCCGCCTCGAACGAGTACAGGGGCTTACCCGCAGTCACGGCCGGAATCATCTCGGCAACCACGTCTGCCGGGATACCCTTGTTTTCCTGCTGCAGTTCGCGACCGCTCTCGAAAGCAAAACTCGACCACAGGGCGGCCACCTCGCCGCTCTTGTTTACCAGCACGCCGTCGAAATCCGTGGGCGGATTCACCAGGCTGATGGTTTCAAGGTTGCTCTCACGGAACTGCAGCGTGCGCGACAGTGGATAGGAGATCGCGTCCACGGACGCCACGTTGGTCTGCTGCGACATCATCTTGTGATCGGGTCGCAGACCGATCACCCACACGTCGTCTCCCGCCTTGAACGGGTTGGTGCTGAGCTTGGCGCTGCGCACCGGCGTGGTGCCGATCAGCTTGGGGTCGTAGGAAACGACCGCGAGGTTGTGCAGCGGGTGAATGAATTCGACCTTTCCCGGAACCTCGACCGTGCCGGCAAAGGTGAGGCGCACATCGCCGATCGAAACCGGAACCGTGTTGCGGTCGGTCACGACCAGGCCGCGGGCGGCATCGATAATGAGACCGGTGCCGTGGTAGTTGCGCTCCGTCACGCCGGCCACCGAGTACGGCATGTCGAAAGTCACCAGCACCAGCGACGGCGCCAGGCGGTCCATGCGCGCATCGCCCTGCGGCGAGAAAAACGTTGATGCGGGCTGCAGCGCTGCGGCCGGGGGCGGCTCCGGGAGGTCCTCGCACGGCCAGACGCCGAGCCGGTCATCGCGCCGGCACTTGTGTGCCGGGAACCACCTGCGATCCATGCGAATGACACGCCACTGCTGCCCGCGCGGATCGTCGAGCGTGAAGAAACGCACCGTAGCGCGCTCGCCGTCGGCGAGAGCGGTCACTACACGCTCAAAGTCCGTGAGCGAGTCCATCGGCTTGCCGTTTACGCTCTGGATCACCGCCCCGCGCGGCACGGCGACAGCGCCGAATACATAGCCGGGATTGGCGATGTACACGCCGCTTACCGGCATGTTGAAGTGCCGCGCCTGCTGGTACGACAACTGGTTTACGACGGCCTCGCCAAACTCGATGTAACTCGCCGGAGTGATCGAGTGCAGGTCCTGCACCTGCAGCTGCACGTCGATCGGCTCGCCCCCGCGTTGCGCCTGGACGTGCACTTGGTTGCCAACGTTCTCATCCAGCACTTGCTCCAGTGGATCGAATTCCGCAATCGGCTTGCCGTTCAGACGCACCACCACGTCGCCGGGCTGCAGCACCCCCTCGGTCGGAGAACCCGGCTGCACTTCGGTCACGACCAGCATGCCCGTGAGCTTGGGAAACGTCGCACGCATTTCGGCTTCTGTCTCGGGCTTAAGGCCCAGCCGCCGTACTTCGTCGTAAGGCGTGTACTGAAACACGGTTTGCAGGGTGCCGCGGGTCACTGGCTTGCCGCCCTGGATCAGCGACAGCGCGCGCTGCACGCGCGCCAGCGGCAGGTAGAAGCTCGATGCGGCACCGGTGCTGCCACCGGCATTCAAGGCAACGACGCGCCCTTTGATGTCCACGACCGGCGAACCCGAGGAGCCCCCGGAGGTGCTGGAAGCCGCCTGCAGGTAGAACGTGTTGAAGTCGTTGTACTTGCCGACGCCGTAGTTCGGCGCGTCGCGGTCGAGCCGCGCCAGCGTGCCGGCCAGGATCGAAATCTGTTCGCCGGCATCATTGCCGATGACACGGATTTCACGTCCGACCTGCGCACCTTCGGGATAGAGGGGCAGCTCCGTCGGCTTGATGAAGTGCAGCTTCTGCGGATCGTAGCGATACAGGCCGAAGTCGTGCACCGGATCGCGGTACACCGGATACAACCGCACCTCCTCGCGATTGAGGAACGTCGCCTGCGACGTGACGGGTCCGGGCGTCACCACGTGACGATTGGTGAGGATCAGGCCGCGCTTGGCGTCCACCACGAAGCCGGTCGCCTGGGCAGAGGTGTTCCACTCGGTGTCGAATGCGCGCACCTCGTCCACCTGGATCGACACCACGCCGCTCGCGATGCGCTCGAGGGTTCGAGTCCACGCCGGACTTTCCTCACTCTCGATCGTCTGCAGCGGTATCGGCCCGACGTCGGGCGGCGCGCCCGGGGCGATCTGGGCCGGGCCATTCTCGGGCGGCGGTGCCGGCACCGGCACGGTTGCGGGCTGAGCGGGTTGCGAATCCGATGGCTGTGTCCCTTGCGGTCTGGCTGGCAGGTCCTGCGCCGGCTGAGTTTGGCCGAGAGCGATACCCGTAAGAGCCAACAGCAGCAGGGATGAAATCGCTCTCATCATGTCTCGCCCCTTGAACATTCGGTGGCAAACAATAACCGAGTTCGATCGCCACACGGTGTGAATCCGCGCTCGAAATCTCGAGTGTGCCCGACACTGAGACCGCGCTGGTGCGCTCAGGTTTCGCGCTGTATGTGGACAGCGACCGCACTGCCGCGTTCCGGCAGCCGCTGAGCGCACGCAAGGCGGCATTTTGCCCACAATCGACGCGGAAGCGTAGTAAATTAGCTCGGTCAGCGTGAACAGGCGCAACCGATGAGAATCGTAATGGGCGTGGTGGGCATCGCCACGCTGTTTCTAAGATGCACCTGACCGGCATCGTCGGCCTTGCTGTCATGCTTGGCGCGGCGTGGTTCTTTTCCACCAATCGCCGTGCGATTCGGCTGAAAACCGTGGCCTGGGGATTGGGCCTGCAGTTCGTCTTTGCCGTTCTCGTGCTGAAGTTCGCGCTCGGGCGACGCGTTTTTGAAGTCGCCGGAGAGGGTGTGAAGTGGTTGCTGAACTTCTCATACGCAGGAGCACGCTTTGTCTTCGGCCCGCTGGCTGAAAGGCCAACGCCGGTCGCCGTTCACGACCTGGCCGCGGAGAAGGCCACTGGCGCGTTGACCTTCCTTCTTCCGGACAACGTCTTCTTCCTCGCGTTCACCGTGCTGCCGACGATCATCTTCATCGCCGCGTTCTTCGCCATCCTGTATCACATCGGAGTGATGCAGTTCGTCATCAAGTGGGCGGCGCGGGCGATGACTGCGTTGATGGGCGCGAGCGGCGCCGAATCACTGAACGTGGCAGCCAGCATCTTCATGGGTCAGACGGAGGCGCCGCTCACGATCCGTCCGTATCTGCCGCGGCTCACGCGTTCGGAGCTGATGACCATCATGACCAGCGGTATGGCTCACGTTTCCGGCGCAATCATGGGAGCGTATATAGCGTTCGGCATCGAGCCCAAGCACATCCTGACCGCGGTGATCATGACCGCCCCGGGCACTCTGCTGATTTCCAAGATGCTCGTGCCCGAGACCGAACAGCCCGAAACCGCCGGCCGCGTCGAGCTGCATCGCAGCGAAGAGGAGAAGAAGGAGAACTTCCTGAGCGCGATCGCCCGCGGCACGAGCGACGGCCTGGGCCTGGCCGTCAACGTCGGCGCCATGCTGATCTCCTTCGTGGCGCTGGTATTTCTCGCCAACGGAATTCTGGGTGGCATTCACGATGGGCTCGCGCACATCGGCTTCGCGTACTTTCCCGCCAGCCTGCAACAGATTTTTGGTTACCTGTTCGCGCCCATCGCCTGGGTTATCGGCGTGGCCTGGCAGGACTGCCTGCAGGTGGGAAATCTGCTGGGCACGCGCATGACGCTGAATGAGCTCGTGGCCTTCTCGCAGCTTGGCCCGCTGAAGGATGTGATTACCGACCGTTCGTACATCATCGCCACCTTCGCCTTGTGCGGCTTCGCCAATTTCAGTTCCATCGGGATACAGATTGGCGGCATCGGGGCGCTCGCGCCCAACAAGCGCGAGGAGCTCGCGCGCCTCGGCATTCGCGCCATGCTGGCCGGTACCATGGCCAACTTGATGTCTGCTTCGATCGTGAGCCTGCTGATCTGAAGCGGTGAGTCGCTGAATGAAAGCCTGTACGACGCCTCCGAGCCTACGATGAAGCGAGCGGTGGTCCTGGTCCTGGATTCGTTCGGAATCGGCGCGACCGCCGACGCACAGCGCTTCGGCGATGCGGGCTCGAATACACTGGGGCATATCGCCGCTTATCGCGCTCGCGGCGGCGTCCCCCTGCAGATTCCCAATCTCTCCTGCCTGGGACTCCTGCACGCTGCCCGCGAAAGCTGCGGTGGTTTTCCGGCCGGGGTCGCAACCAATGTCGAGGTCATCGGCGCGTACGGCTACGCCGAGGAACTGAGCACCGGCAAGGACACGCCGAGCGGCCACTGGGAGATGGCGGGCGTCCCCGTGCTCTACGAGTGGGGATACTTCCGGGAAGCCGAAAACTCATTTCCGCACGCCTTGCTGCACGGCTTGATCAAGGAGGCGCGCCTGCCTGGGGTGCTCGGCAATTGCCAGGCCTCGGGCACCGAGATCATCGCGAGGCTCGGCGAAGAGCACATGCGCACCGGCAAGCCGATCGTCTACACCTCCGCGGACAGCGTGTTCCAGATTGCCGCGCACGAGCAGACATTCGGGCTCGAGCGTCTCGTCGACCTGTGCCTGATCGCGCGCCGCCTGGTCGATCCCTACCGCATCGGGCGGGTCATCGCGCGGCCGTTCGTTGGCAGTTCACCCAGGGATTTCAAGCGCACCGGCAACCGCCACGACTATGCGGTACCGCCGCCCTCACCCACCGTGCTCGACAAGCTGGTCGCGAGTGGCGGTGAGGTGATCGGCATCGGCAAGATCCCGGACATTTTTGCGCACCGGGGCATCTCGCGGGAGGTGCACGCCTTCGGCAACGATGCGATGTTCGATGTGACACTCGAAGCCCTCGAGAGCGCGGGGGATCGGTGTTTCGTGTTCAGCAACTTCGTCGACTTCGACACCCTCTACGGGCACCGGCGCGATGTCGAGGGTTACGCACGTGCACTCGAGCAGTTCGACGCGCGTCTGCCCGAGCTCTTCGATCGAATGGGTGAGGAGGATGTCCTCATGTTGAGCGCAGACCACGGCTGCGATCCGACCTGGACCGGAACCGATCACACGCGCGAGCACATTCCGGTGCTCGCCTACGGACGCAACGTCACGCCCGGCTCGCTCGGCAAGCGCGCGACGTTTGCCGACATCGGGCAGAGCCTGGCGGGCTTCTTCGATCTCGGGCCGATGGATTACGGCACCGGCTTCCTGGGCTGATCCAGCACCGCGGCCTTGATTTTGGCGGCGAGCGCATTCGCCTCCGCGCGCACGCGCGCACCGTCGACCGTCAGCACCTCGCCGTTGCGCATCAGCACCTTGCCTTCGACCACCACGCTCGCGACATCCTGCTCGTGAGCGACATAGACGAGATGCGAGATCACATCGTAGAGCGGCGTGAAATGCGGATCGGCAAGCGAGACCTGGATGAGGTCCGCCCGTCGGCCGGGCGTCAGCGAACCGATCTTGTCACCGAGGCCGATTGCCTCGGCGCCGCCCGCGGTAGCCATGCGCAAGGCGGTTGCCGCCGGGACCACCTTCGGATCCATCGTCGACACCTTCTGCAGGAATGCCGCGAGGCGCATCTCCTCCCACATGTCGAGATCATTGTTAGTGGCGGCCCCATCGGTACCAAGTCCGACCGTAACGCCTGCCTTCAGCATGGCGGTCACGGGAGAGGTGCCGGAGGAAATCTTCATGTTCGAGCTCGGGTTGTGAATCACGCCGACATGTCGCTGCGCGAGCAGCGCGATCTCCGCATCCGTCGGCCACACCACGTGCGCGGCGATCGTCGGCCCTGCGAAGAACCCGAGGGCCTCGAGGTGCTGTATCGGTGTCTTGCCGAAGTTTTTCTGGCTGTAGTCGATTTCGAAGCGGGATTCGGAGACGTGAATGGTGATCGGCACGCCGAGCTCGAGCGCCAGCGCACGAAGCTGCTTGAGCTGCTCGGGCTTGACCGTGTACACGGCGTGCGCGCCGACGATCGGCATCACGCGGCCGTTCCTGCCCTTCCAGTGCTGGACGAATTCACCGGCACGGCGCAGCCCTTCCGCCGCATCCGCGGCGTCGGGACTCTTCTGGTCGATCACGGAAGATGCGACGAGCGCACGCAGCCCGCAGCGCTCCACGACCTGCGCGACGCTATCCGGGAAGTAGTACATGTCGACGAAAGTGGTGGTGCCGCCGCGGATCATTTCCCAGCAGGCGAGCTCGGTGCCGATGCGCACGAATTCGGGGTCGACGAAGCGCACTTCGGTGGGGAAGATGTAGTGCGTCAGCCAGTCGATCAGTTCGCGGTCGTCGGCAATGCCGCGCAACAAGGTCATGGCGGCGTGCGTGTGTCCGTTGATGAGGCCGGGCAGAACGATGCGATCCTTGCCGGCAAGCGTCTCGCGGCCCTTGTATTTCGCGGCGAGCTCCGCGGCCGGGCCCACAGCCACGATGGCACCCTTGTCGACCACGACCGCGCCCTTCTCCAGCACCGGCTCATCGCCATTCATCGTGACCACGTGATCGCCCTCGACGATCAGGTCAACCGAGGTTTGAGCGGCGCAGGCCGACACGACACCCACCAGGGTGGCGAGCGCCAACA
>CAVOIC010000007.1:0-386319 GCA_963695985.1 uncultured Gammaproteobacteria bacterium | reverse complement strand
ACGTGCATCAGGCTGTACAGATGCCGCGTCGCCGAATGCAGCGCCAGGTGCTGAAGTCCTCCGGCTGCTCAGGACGCTTTGCGGTCCGCCGCATCCAGCAGCGACCAGGTCTCGGCCACTTGCAGAACCGGGCCGTCCAGTCGCACGACGGTCCCGGCGAAGGTGACGAAGATCCAACCGCTCCCGTCGCGCACCCCTTTTTCGGTGACCGGATCGTTCACAGGGTCGACGAGTTTCGCCGTGCGACTCTTCTTTATCGCCTGGCCGCCATCATCAAGCTGGACTTGCAGCGCCGCCCCGTCGCCGCACAGCGAGAAGAACCCGCGTGCCCCCGTAGGATACACCAGCGCGCAGCCCGGTATCTCGATTTCGCCGACGAACTTGCGTGCCGGGACATCGACCACGCTGACCGATTGGGCCGGCGTGAAGTTGTAAATCAACATAAATCGCGAGTCGTCGGTGAGCGGAGTACTAGCGAGCATGGGCATGGTGCTCGCCCGCTTGGCCGGAATCGACACCTCTGCGATCGGGCTCAGGGTGCCGCGCCCACCGTAAAAGGTGACGATGTCCGTGCGTGCGCCGCGCGTGCCGCGCGCAAAGTAGGTCTCGGGTGACAAGAGCTCGGCGCCATTTTTCCCGATCACGATCCCGTTGTAGTTGAATCCGGTGCTGAGCATGCCGAGCATGCGACCGCTGTCACCATCGAGCAGGAACGTCTTACCGTCCACCATGTGATGGAAGACGATGTTGTTCGCCCAAACCCAGTGAGCGCCCGGGTGCTCCGGGAGCTGCGTCGTAGCGAGGGGATCGGGACGGAACTGTGCGGCTGCCTGCGTACTCCACAACGCGCTGGCGCAGAGCGCAATGGCCACGAGGCGCGCACAAGATGAGAGCTCCGTCCACGATCTTCATCCCGGGGCATTTGAGTGCGATCTACCCGTGTGGAAGCATACAATCATTTCGAACTGCCTGAACAGGGAGCGGACGCTGCTCGCAGCACCCGCGAGCCGCCAATCAGGGGACGAAAATCACCGGAGGAGGATTCCCGACCCACACAGCCACAACCCGGCGCACGGGCGCCAGAGGCGCGGCGCGCACCTGCGTCAAGTGCGCCGTGCCGAAGGCGCGGCCACCCCCACGACGGCATTGTGGTCAACGGGTCAACGATGATGACTTACTCACCCAGCCTCTGCGTGGTGGAAGGCATGTTCGCGTCCGCACCACCCCGAACGGGAGCGCGCCCAGCATCCGCCCTGTTCGATCCGCCGCTCAGGAGCTGGAAGGTCGCGCGCTCCCCATGTTGTGCCACGCAGCAGGACGGCTGCAGCAGGCGCAGCGCCGCCGACGAAGGTCTGGGAGGATCACACGCACGGCATGATGGGTCGTGTACCTGACTACATCAATCGAGCGATGAGCGGCTATGCCGCCGGAGCACCGTTCCTGGCCGAGGCCGATCCCCGATTCGGTGCGAACGCCGTGCGTTACCACGAGTATCTGCGGGAAAACGACCTCTGCCTCACTCACACTCTGCTACCGCCTCAGGCCAACCGCGCAGTGAGTTCCGCCAAGCAGGCCGATCCCTATCTCGCCGCGCGCGTCAAGGAGGAGACCGATGCGGGCATCGTGATCCGTGGTGCCCGGATGCTGGCGACGCTGCCGATTTCCGATGAGATCATGGTATTCCCATCGACCCTGCTGAAGAGCGGCGAGGAGGACGCTCCGTACGCGTTCGGCTTCTCCATTCCGAACGACACGCCGGGCCTGCGCTTCATCTGCCGTGAGAGCGTCGACTACGGCCGCAGTCATTTCGATCATCCGCTCGGCTCACGCTTCGAGGAGATGGATGCGGTCGTGGTTTTCGATGACGTATTTGTGCCCTGGGACAACGTATTCCTTTATCGCGACGTTACCCGCTGCAACGAGGCCTACGCGCGCACGGGTGCAGTCGCGCACATGACCCACCAGGTTGTCGTGAAGAACATCGCGAAGAGTGAATTCATGCTCGGGCTCGCGCATGCCCTGGTGGACGCCATCGGCGCCGAGGTGTTCCAGCACATCCAGGAGAAGCTCGCCGAGCTCTGGGTCAATCTCGAGACGATGAGGGCCTTCCTGCGGGCGGCTGAAAGCGATGCCGCACTCGATGAATGGGGCGTGATGCGTCCGGCATGGAATCCGCTCGATGCAGCGCGCAACCTGTATCCGCGACTCTACCCGCGCATGGTCGAGATCATTCAGCAGATCGCAGCGAGCGGACTCGTCGCCATGCCCACCGAGCAGGATCTGCACGGCCCGCTGGTCGAGGACATCCGCCGCTATTACCAGTCGGCACGCGCCGAGGCTTTCGATCGCATTCCCCTGTTCCGACTGGCGTGGGACACCGCGCTCTCGGCATTCGGGTCCAGACAAGTGCTCTACGAGCGATTCTTCTTCGGCGATCCCGTGCGCATGGCCGGCGCGCTCGTGGCGGGACATTCGCGCGAGATCCGGCAATACGCCGACCAGGTGCGCCAGTTCGTGCGTGAGGGCAAAGACGAAGCCTTCGCACAGGCCGAACATGCAGACTGAGGACGGGCGGTCCGAGAGCCGCGGCGCGACGATCGATCCCAGGGCCTTCCGCGACACGCTCGGCCTGTTCACGACCGGCGTTGCTGTCATCGTCACCCGGAACGGTGACGAGGTGCATGCCATGACCGCAAGCGCGGTCTCATCCCTGTCGCTAGAGCCGCCGCTGGTGTTGTTCTGCCCGGCGCGCCAGGCCACCCTGGTGCGCTATCTGGATCGGGTCGGCGGTTTTTCGATCAACTTCCTGCGCGAAGACCAGCACGCCCTGTCGAGCTACTTCGCCGGCGCCTGGAAGGCCGCGGCCGCACCGCCATTCCGGTTCGTGCCTGCCGCAGGCGCACCCCGTCTCGAAGGCGCCCTCGCCAGCCTCGGTTGCCAGGTGGAAGAGATATTCAGCGGCGGCGACCATTTGATCGTGGTCGGGCGCGTCCTGGCGCTGCATCGTGGGATACCGCCGCGCCGGCCGTTGCTGTTCTTCGGTGGTGAATACCGCTCGATTGGAGCCGAAGCGGGTCAGCCTGCTCCTGACCTCGCGTCGGTCCACGATGAGCCAGCCCATGTCTTCTACATGGAGTGAGCTTGCCGCGATTGCTGGCCGTGTGGGTGCGCCTACCTAAGATCCGGCCGGAGCTGGTGTGGCGAGCTTGCCGCTGCGCAGACTCCCATTCACGAAGAAATCACCCTTGCACATCCACACTCCGTTGATTTTGGTCCACAGGAACAGGATGGCGAAAGTGAAGGGCTCGCCCTTTGCGGGCGTGACGTGAAAGTCGGCCCAGTCCCAGCCTGCGTTGCCAGATACATACGTGTAGACGGAATCGATCCTGACGAGATTGTCCTTGACCACATCCTGATAGAGCGGCCGGATCTGATCGCGTCCGATGAAGATCCCTTCACCCTCACCCACGGAAATCACATCGGGCGTATAGAACTGCGTGACGATAGTCTCCGCATCGTGTGCGGCGAACGCCCGCTCCTTCAGTGCGTACTTCGCGCGAATGGCCGCCTTGAAGGCCTTGAGCTCCGCGCTCTCGGGCGAGGCCGTTGCCTTCGCGGCTGTTGCATCTGACGGAGGGGTCTCGGCTGCGGCTGAAGTGTGGGCCCCGAGAGGCAACGTCGCTGCGAGAAGTACGCTGCTCAGAATTCTATTCATCAAGTAACCTCCAGAATCTGCTGCGCCGCCCGTTCACCCTCGCCGGCCGCTGTTTCCCACATCTGCATGCCCGTGAGCTCGGAATGACCGAATGAGAGTCGGTTGTATCGCCTGCTGAGCACGTCCTTCGGTGCGGGCTTGCCGTCCTTGCCGAAGAAGAATCCGGGTGGGTCGACGACATACGCGTGTCCCCATCGATTGGTGATAATGCCGGCGATATCGCGTTTCGCGTCGAAGCCGTGGTCGCCGAACATCTTCGTGAATTGCTCGCGCACTGCGGCCTCGATGTCCGCATAGCTCATGTTGAACAGCTGCATGCGCGCGAGTGTGCACTGCTCGGGGAACGGCACACCGGGCAGCGGAAACGGGTTGTACATCGTGAGCACCGTGGGCTTGGCCGGATCGAGCGGCTGCGTGACCTGGCCGGGAATTTCGAGGTTGCGTCGCAGGCTCACCCACCAGCCGAAGCCTTCGAACCAGCGCGCCGATGCAATGCCAAGCTTCTCCAGGAATTTCCAGTTTCGTACGGCGACGTTCACCGTCAGCATCGGAGCGTGGTGAAACGTGCCCATCGCCTCGCGATACTCCGGCGAGATGTCGCGGCAGATGTGCCGATTGACGTGCTGCTGGCTGCACAAGATCGCCGCCCGTGCGCGCACGCGATGGAGCTTGCCATCGCGGCGATACGTCACGACGACGCCCTTTGCGGACTCCGGCGCGCCCTCGTGAGCGACTGCTACGACGGTAGAAGACAAGCGCATCCGCACGGGCTCGCCCGGGCGATCGAGCTGCTGCCATTGCACGGGGCTGTTCAGAATGTCCGCCATGCGGTACTCGCCCAGTAGCGCAGCCGGCAGGATCTTCTTCAGGAAATGCCGCGCCGTTCCGGCGTGGCCACCAGGAAAACTGGCGAGATAGATCGTGTCGGTCGGGTCGGCGCCGCCGGTGAGGTAGCGGCTATAGCCGATGACACCAGGCTGAATGAAGTTGTAGGCCGAATAGGCCGAGATCACGTCAGCGCCGAGTCCGCAGCCCATCGCGGCCGTCATCGGATTCAGATACTTGACCACCTCGGGCAGTACGTCGGCATCGATGCTCATGACGTCGGTGAGAAACTGCTGGTAGGTCATCGAATCCAGCCATCGATCCCAGTCATCGCGCCGCGGTGGCGTTCTATACAGCTCCATGTCCACTAGCGCGCGCTTGGCTGCTTCGGGAATGGGTGCGTTCTTGAAGCCATCCCTCCAGGCGTTCTTCACCCAACCCTTTCCTTCGTAGTAGTACCCGATATCGGCACGCTCCCAGCCGACGTGCATCGGTGTCCAACAATCCTCCGGCACGAGGATGTCCTGACTGAGACCGGTCGGCTTCTGGTACACAAATTCCTCCGGAAACCCCAGGTCTTCGGAGAAGTGTGACGAGAACCCGGCCTCTTTGGCTCGATTGAACGGCACGACGATTCCGGTCGCCCCTTGGGGAGCGGTCAGGTGGTAGCCGTCGACTTCGAATTCGTTCTGCTTGGCCTCGCCCCCGAAGATCGGATGCTGATCGAGCATCAACACGCTGCCGTTGGGGCGGCCTTTGCGATAGGTCCAGCAGGCAGAGAGCCCGGCCATGCCGCAACCCACGATAACGACGTCGAAATGCTCTCCCGTATCCTTTGCGGTGCGTAGCAGCTTGTCGAATTCCTGGTTGCGAATGCCGCCGTGGGCGGCATTGACGACCTCGTGAGTGTTGCCATTCGAACGGGCGTAATCGCCAATACCACCCGGTCCCGTCCATTCGGGCCCCAGGCCCGTCATCGGCGCGGCGACGGTCTGAGCCTGCGCGCTGCGAATCGCGGCAGGCGAGGCCATTCCCAGCAATGCAGCGCCCGCGCCGACGAGCGTCCCGCCCACGAAGTCGCGACGCGTAACTCCGCTCGCGGGGAGCGCCGGCGAATTAGACGAAATGTCGTTGCTCATTCGTGCTCCAGGCGACAGTTCTCGTCATGAGAACGCTGCGAAAGTCCTATGCCCAGACGGCGCGCGCGACGTCCACCACGAGTTGCAGCTTTCGCCGCTGCGTTTCGGGTGTTACTGGATTGCCCGGTGCCGTTGAGGCGAAGCCACATTGCGGGCTGAGCGCGAGCCGATCGAGGTCCACGTAGCGGCTGGCTTCATCAATCCGTTTGCGCAGGTGGTCCGGATCCTCCAGAGCGGGCTGCTTTGTCGAAATGAGTCCGAGCACCACACCCTTGTTCTTCGGCATGTACCGCAAGGGCGCGAATGAGCCCGCTCGCGGGCTGTCGTACTCCATGCAGAAGAAGTCGATCGCCAGCTCATTGAACAGGCGCTCGGCGATGTAGTCGTAGCCGCCCTCACCCAGCCACTTTCCCTGATTGTTGCCCCGGCACAGGTGCATGCTCACCGTGATTCCCGGCGGCCGGTCCTGCAGCGCGCGATTGACCATTTGAATGTACCGCTCGACCCATTCATCCGGCGCATAGCCCCGCTGCGAGAATTCCGCGCGCCGACGCTCATCGCACAGCACGGGCAGAGATACATCGTCGAGCTGCACCAGCGTTGCACCCAGGGACGCGAGTTCGGCGAGCTCCTGCCGGTACACGCTAGCGACATCGGAGAAGAACATCTCAAGATCCGGGTAGGCTTTCTCAGAGACTCCTTCTCGCCAGCGAAAGTAATGCTGCGAACAGGGTGACGGCAGTGTCACTTTGGGCGTCAACTTCGTTAGAGATTGGACGAACTTGAATTCTTCAGTCGCGATTCCCCGCTCCCGTTTGATGCGGCCGGTGATGACGGGCGTACGGTAGCGCATCGGCTGACCGTGCTCGTCATGGAAGGAGACAGTCGCATCCATCTCCGTGAACCCGCTGACGGCCTGCGGAAAATGGCCGAAATAGATCGTGCGGCGGAATTCCCCATCCGTGATCGCCTGAAACCCGATCTCCTCCTGCAACTGGATGGCACCCCGAATGCAGCGGTCCTCGATCTCGCGCAGCTGATTCGCCGAGAGGTTGCCCGATTCGAATGACTCACGGGCGCGACGCAATTCCGGCGGGCGCAGGAGACTCCCGATGTGCTCCGCGCGAAACGGCGGTACGGAACGGCGCGGCGCGGCTTCCCTGGTCACGCCGCGCGCTCGCCAACTTTCATCACCGCGATGGTGCAGCCGACCGCGAAGATCGGAATCGGGGCGTAGAACCACAGTTCGCCGGTGGAGCCTTCCGCAGTTCCTGCCAGCGCAATGAAGGTGCGGATCTCCAGGCCGCCCTGCCCCGCTTCGCGCCAGGTTTCATCGTCCCGGTACGCCAGCAGCGCTGCGCGGTCATTGTTGAGAAATCGCCGCAGAAACTCGCGGTCCCAGGGCTCGTTGATCTTTCCCGAATCCGGAGTGCACGGCCAGTGAGAGATGCCGCCGGTACCAATCACTGCAATACGCTCCGGCGCCCGGTCGCAGGCGCGTCGCAGCGCGCGACCGAACTCATAGCACCGCTTGAGCGGAATGAGCGGCGGACCCTGGCAGTTGATATTGACAGGAACAATGGGCAGATCGTAACGCGGCGTGAGAAAGCTCAGCGGCACCATGATGCCGTGATCGAACTTCCACTCCTGTGCATACGCCAGGTCGATGTCCTCCATGATGTCCGTGATGAGGCGCTGCGAGAGTTCCGGTGCACCTGGCACGCGGGTGCGCTTGATCGCGAGCCACTCCTCGTCCTCGATCGGGCCCTCGTAATGTTCACCCATGCCGACGCAGATGGCTGGCATGTTGTTCATGAAGAAGTTGGCAAAGTGTTCCGCACCGATCACGACCAGTGCATTCGGCCGCTGCGCCTCGATAGCCACGCGCATCCGGTCGTAGCTGGCATAGAAGGCATCGCGAACGACTGGATCCGCGCGATTCTTGCGGCCAGTGATGCCCGGGGCGTGGCTGCACACGCCTGCGAATACGAGGCTCATCGCCTGTCGGCCGCCCTGTTGTACAGCCCCACCCTCACCGGGCCGTACTTGCGTTCGCCCTCGCGCATCGCCTCCATGTAAGCATTCCACTCGAATCCGCGCAGCGCGGCGTAGTGCATCAGCAGTTGTCCGTTGACACCCATGACATACAACAGTCCGATATCGCTCTCGCGAAATGCGCGACGCTCCTCTTCCGTGAGCTCGTACTCGGCGAGCAGACCTTCGAAGTGCTCCTCGTAATGCTTGCGGACGACCGGATCACGGTTGAGGTGATAGATCAGCTTTTGCACCGCGTAAAGGCTCATGGACGCGTCCCTCCTTTACCGCATCGCCCGCTTCCTGGCAGGCAGCCGCGCCTTCGAGCGCTGCGCGGACTCGGCGCCCTCCCGCTCCAGCAGCGCATCCTCGAGCTCACGTAGCAGGTCAAACAGTCGCGACAGGCGCTCTGCACCGAAGCTTGCGGCGATGTCCTCGTAGATCTCCTCGGAATACGGCGCGTGAGTTGCGATCAGCCTGAGCCCCTTCGGCTCCAGATTGATGACGCTGCGGCGCAGGTCCGCATCGGCACGTGTTCGCTTGATGAGCGCGCGCGCTTCCATGTCCGGCAGGATGCGCGACAGGCTCGGGGGCAGCAGGAACGTCGCGCTCGCCAGCTCGGTGACCTGGAGCGGGCCGGAGTGCGCAAGCGCGCGTAGTACTCGCCACTGTTGCTCCGTGACCCCGTGACTGCGCAATCCGGGCCGAAATCGCCGCATCACGGCTTCCCGTGCTCGCAGCAACGCCATGGGTAACGATTGAGCGAACGTGCGCATCGGGATCGCTCTGCCGGCGACGGGAGCGACCGGCTCCGCCGTACTGGCTGGCGCCATCGCCATTCGAACTCGCCCGCGCCGCCTAGTTGTCATCCCCGATCACCGTGTTGCGCAGCAGGCCAACTCGCGGAATTTCCACTTCGACCACATCTCCCGGCCGCAGATAGCGCGGCGGATCGAGGCGCGCGCCGGCACCGCTGGGCGTTCCCGTCAGGATCACATCCCCACTTTCCAGCGTGCAGAAGGTGGAGATGTAGTGGATCAGGAACGGTATCGGGAACAGCATGCGATCGCTCGTATCGTCCTGGCGCGCTTCACCGTTCACGCGCGTCATGACGCGCAAGGGCGCCGGTCCGACTTCGTCTGCCGTCACCAGGTGCGGGCCGAGCGCTCCCGAGCGATCGAAGTTCTTGCCTTGCGTGACGTTGAACTTGGAGTGCCGCAGCCAGTCGCGCACCGATCCCTCGTTGGCGCAGGTGTAGCCAAAGACATGCGCCATGGCCTCATCCTGAGTGATTCGCCGGCCTCCGAGGCCAATCACGATGACGATCTCGCCCTCATAGTCGAGCTGCTCCGACTCGCGCGGGCGCACGATTGGCTCGCCGTGCGCAGAGAAGGAGGTATGGGAGCGCATGAAGATGCTCGGATAGCGGGGGCGTTCGCTGCCGTCCTTGTATTCCTCGTTGCGCTCCGGGTAGTTCACCCCGATGCAGAAATAGCGCACGCATCGCCCGGCGGGACTCAGAATGCGCACCTCGCCGGGCGAATAGTCACAAAGTTCCTCGTCCCGCATGATGACGCTCGCTGCGCTCATCTGCCCAGCGCGGACGAAGGAGATCACGTCGGATGCACCGCCTTGCAGGCGCGCGCCGAGATCGACGATTCCGCGTGAGCCGAGCACTCCGTAGGAGTCGCGGCTGCCGACGCGGAAATTGAGCAGCTTCAAGCGGCGTCCTCCTTGATCAATCCCGCACGCCTGAGCACTCCATCGAGTTTGCGCTCGAGCTCTGTCGTAGCTGCCACCATCGGCAGGCGGTGCTCGTTCACGGCCAGCAAACCCAGCCGCTTCATCATGTACTTGATCGGAATCGGATTCGTATCGAAGAACACCGCCTGATTGATCTCGAAGAGCGCCTGATGCAGCGCCTGAGCTCGGTGCAGATCACTGCGCCAGACCGCTTCGCACAGCTCCGTCAGCACCTGCGGTCGCAGGTTGCCGACCGCGTTCATCAAGCCGCAGGCCCCGATCGCCATCATCGGGAAGCTCAGCTCCTCGAGGCCGACGAAGATTCTGAAATCCTTGCCGAGGGCTGCCAGGCACTCCGACACGAAACCGAGGTCGTTCACGGCGTGCTTCATGCCCACGAAATTGCGCGACTTCGCCTTGAGCTCCTGCAGCGTATCGAGCGTGACGTGGACCGCCGTTCTGCCGGGAATGTGGTACACCATCCACGGCAGATTCGTAATCGATGCGAGCTCAAGGTAATAAGCGACGAGTCCGCGCTGTGGCGGGCGCACGTAGTAAGGCGTCACGATGAGCAGCGCGTCCGCACCTGCTTTGGCAGCGTGCTCCGTCAATTGCCGTGTTTCGCGCAATGACTGCGAGCCCGTGGCCGCGACGATCGGCACGCGTTTGCCGCCCGCCTGAACGGCGACGTCGACCAGGCGATTGCGCTCTTCGATCGTGAGCGTCGACGGCTCGGCCGTCGTGCCATTGACCACCACGCCATGCGAGCCGTTCTTGACCTGAAATTCGACGAGACGCGCGTAGGCGTCGTAGTCCACTTCGCCGTCACGAAAGGGCGTAACGAGCGGCGGCATCGAGCCCTTCAATCTGTCGAGCTGGCCCATCACGTCATTCTCCGTCTACCGGGGCCCCTGCGATCGGAGTCATGCGCCGAGCTTGGGCACGCGATGCGTCCCATGCGCCACGCAGATATTCTTCGTCTCCATGTAGAAGTCGAAGCTGTAATCCCCTCCATCGCGTCCGATGCCGCTCGCTTTCATGCCCCCAAACGGCGTGGGCAGGTGGCGGTTGTTCTCCGAGTTGACCCACACCATCCCGGCGTCGACCTTGTGCGCCATGCGCAGAGCGCGGCCCACGTCGGCTGTCCAGATATAAGCCGTGAGGCCGTACGCGGTGTCATTGGCAATCGCAAGCGCCTCGGCTTCGTCTGAAAACGGAATGGCTGTGAGCACGGGCCCGAAGATTTCCTCACGCGCCACGCGCATTGCATTCGTCGCGTTCGCAAACAGCGTGGGTTGCACGTAATAGCCCGGCCGCAGAGCCTCGGCGCGCGCGCCGCCCACTCGTATGTCGGCGCCGTCATCGCGAGCGACCTTGAAGTAGCTCAGCACCTTGTCCAGATGGCGCTGATGGATCAGCGGTCCCACGTCAGTCGCCGGATCCAGCGGATGGCCAATCTTCAGTTTCCCGACCCGCGCCGCGATGCGCTCGACGAATCGATCATGAATGGACCGCTGCACCAGCAACCGGCTCGATGAAGTGCAGCGCTCCCCGTTGAGGCTGTAGATCATGAAAACCACGGCGTCCACCGCGCGGTCGAGATCCGCATCTTCGAACACCACGACCGGGTTCTTGCCTCCGAGCTCAAGGTGTACGCGCTTCAGAGTGGGTGCGCCCTGGCTCATGATGAGGCTGCCGGTCCTGGATTCACCGATGAACGCCGTGGCGCGAATTGCAGGATGCTCCGTCAGCAATCGACCGGTCTCCTCACCGATGCCGTTGACGAGATTCACGACTCCCGCCGGCACACCGGCTTCCGTCATGATTTCGGCGAGCAGCATGGCGGTCAGGGGACTCCACTCCGCCGGCTTGTGCACAACCGTGCAGCCCGCTGCCAGCGCAGGCGCGATCTTCCACGTCGACAACATGAACGGGGTGTTCCACGGCGTGATCACCGCGACGGGCCCGATCGGTTGGCGCACGGTGTAGTTCATGTGCTCCGCCGCAGGCAGAGACAGTCCGTCTGCGGCAGCTGGCGCACGGTCGGCAAAGAAACGGAAGTTCTCGGCGGCACGCAGCGCCGCCGAGCTCATGAACCGTAACGGCTGACCGGTATCCATGCACTCGACGAATGCAATCTCTTCACGGCGCGACTCGATCACGTCGGCCACGCGGTGCAGAATTGCTCGGCGCTCCTCGCCCGTCTTGTTGCGCCAGGCGGGAAATGCCTTCAGTGCCGCGACCGCCGCGGCGTCCGTGTCGCGCTCATCGCCGCATACCATCTCATTGATCACGCCCCCATCCACCGGAGAGACGTTGTCGATCGTACGGGTGCTGGAGCCGCGCTCATGCCGGCCGGCAATGAAGTGGCCCAAGGGCGCGCCTCGAAAGCGCTGCAGATAGCCGTTGGCCTTGCGGATGTTCGCCTCGAGCACATCGCTCATGACGACACTGCCTTCTGCTCACGGCTCTTTACATAATCGTGCAGGTTATTCTTCTTATAGGTGAGCACGGCATCGATTTCCTGCATCTCCAGGGAGATGCCGATTGGGATGCGGTTGATAAGCGCGTCGAGTTGCTCGACTACGGTCGTGAAGATCGCCTCACACGCGCGCTTGCGCGTATCGAGATCGCGCCCGTGGCCCACACGAAGCATGACATGCACGAACGCATTGTCCGGATGCCCGTCGGCAATCAGGTAATGCGAGGTTTCGTAAGCGCGGATGCGGATACCGCCGAGTGGAAACACCCCGGTGGCCAAAGCCGTAGCGCGCAACGCGGACAGAAATTGGGGGAAATCCACGCTGTCCCGCAGATTCGCCGAATACTCGATGATGATGTGCGGCAACGTCCGCTCCCGGCATGGGCCCGAACGTGCGACGGCATCGCCCGGGTGAAGCGATGGTACTTAACATCATAATCATCTGCTGCAGTGGACCTGTCAAGGCGCGAGTCAGTTGTCATTGCGCTTCGTGCAGGAATGACTTCGACGGCGGCCAGCTGGCCCACGCAGCAGGATCGGCAGCGAGCATCTCCTCGGCGCGGCGCCGAAGCTCCTGCGGCATCGGACAGGACTTGCGCGTGTCAACATCGATGTGTACGCCGGTCAGCACGGTTGTGGCGACGAGCTCGTGCGTATCGTCGTTCAGCATCTCGTGCACGAAGCGAAAACTGCTCTGGCGGATCTCGAGCGCGGCCGAGCGAATGCTGATGATGTCGCCCGAATAGAGCTCGCGCCGGTACGAGAGGCGCTGGTCGACTGCCACCGCGCCCCTACGCTGCTCACGCAGGTAGCGCGGTGTCAGCCCGATCGCAGAGAGGAAATTCCACGTGGCCTCGTCGAACTTGCCGACGTACCACATGACATTCATGTGCCCCATGTGATCGCAATACCAGGGATACACGACACTGCGACACGTCAATGAGCCTGCAGACATGGCGATTCTCCCCTGATCCGCTCATTCCGCCCGACCTTCTGAGTCGAGCGACTCGAGGTACTCGATGATCGCCTGGCGTTGGCCCTGGTCGGCAATGCCTTCGAACTGCATCCATGTGCCCGGCACGGCGGCTTGCGGACTTGCCAGAAACGCATCCAGTCTGCTCTTCGTCCACACGCCTCCGAACTTGACCAACGCTGGGGAATACTTCCTGTAAGGTCCGGAAGCGACGCGTCGATTCACGACGTCGTGTAGCGTCGGCCCGAATTTCTGTTCTTCTCCTTCAAACACGTTGTGACAACCCACGCACTGTCCGAACAATTCCTGGCCGGAGCGCGGCGCGACGATGGGTTCAACGAAGATGAGACTGGCGTTGTCGGTCCAAAGGATAAGGCGGCCGTGCTGGTCCTCGATCAGATCCCGAATGCGCTGGCCAATGGCAATCGGCTCCGCCAAAACGACGCGGTCGTCGCGAATTCTCGTCCGCCAGAGTGCACGGCCCGTGAGTGACGATATGAGGAGATCGCCGCGCCACGCTTGGAACAGGTCGCCACGAATGCCGATGAGACTGGACACTCCAATGGACGGCACCCATGCAAAGAACGGCTCTTCGAACGATCCACCGGAGTCCCCCGCCTCAGCGGGCGGCCACTCGTGCATGCCGTATTCAGTGCCGTACGTTGCAAGCGGCCAACCATAGTTGCCGCCCTCGCGAATCTGGTTCAGCTCGTCACCCCCGCTGGGTCCATGCTCCGTGGACCACACGATGCCCGTCGGTTCCACGTAAAGTCCCTGCGGATTGCGGTGCCCGCGGCTGTAGACCTCGAACGAGCCATCGTCGAGGTGCAGCTGAATGATCTTTCCGTAGGACGCCGAGAGGTCCTGCGGAAGCGCCGGCACGGCGTGGCGACCGTCGAAACCATGGTCCCCGATCGAGAAGATCAGCACCTGTTCATTCAACAGCGCCATCCGGCCTCCCATTTCCACGCTCGGATACTCCTCGCTGCGCAAAGACTCGCGGCGCAGACAGGGCGTCGTCTCGAACAACGTGCGCCACCCCGAGAGCGGCGCCTGCAGCGACATGAGCTCGGCGCGGGTGATCTCGATCGCCGAGATTCTGACCACCAGGCACTGCTTCCCGCGATTCCAGTAGTGATGCGATGCGAACAGGCGCGCGCGGTCGCCCTGAGGCTGCACCAGCAGATCGGCCAGCCGAAAGTGTCGGGTTATCAGGTTCGGGTCGCGCACGTCCGCCCGGAAATCCGCCGTGTTCAACGGCACGCGAAAGCGAAGGCTGCGGACGTTCAGCCCCTTCGTTGCCGCGTCCTGCGCGAACAGGTACAGATCACCGTCCCCCGTTGCGAGCAGGTATTGGTCGAAGATGGGTGAAATGGCGCCGCCACGATTGACATGAATTCCCGGAAACCAGCGCAGATAACTGGTGAGTCTCAGGTAGTACCGGGAAGTATTTACAAACGTTTCAATCGTTGTCGGTTTGAGCGACCCTGCCGGTCTTTACCTTGTTGTGCGTGAGATAGAACAGCAACCCGGCGGCAGCTACCGCCGCCAGCGCAAGAACTGAAACCCATTGCCAGCGGGCGCGTCCGCTCCTCCAGAGAAGGAAAGCCAGCAATGCCAGCAGCACGCTGACGCTCACCAGGACTGCGAGCACCATGCTTCCGTGTACCGTCATTCGGAAAGTGTACGCTCATGTCTAGCGGTCAGCGGACTGTGCCAGGCTCCTAGCTCGAACATCCACTGGCCACGCACGCGTTGTTGCTCTCCGGACGAGTACCTATTGTCAGAGACGATGGATCTGCGCCAATGTCAGGCCCAGGCAGTCCACGCCCTCACTCGAGCATGGCCGATCCCTCGATGAACGCCAAGCGCACTCGCGGTGCATGTCCCTGCAGCGCATTGGCCAGGCGCTGGTGCTGGAGAAGCGACCGATTCCCGAGCCCGGCCCGGGCCAGGTGCTGCTCAAGGTCAGGGCGTGCGCGGTCTGCCGCACCGACCTGCACGTCGTCGACGGCGAATTGCCCGATGTGCGCGTGCCGATCGTGCCGGGCCACGAAATTATCGGCGAAGTCGTGGCCGGCGGCGCCGGTGCAGGGTGGAGCGCCGGCACCCGCCTCGGCGTGCCCTGGCTCGGATACAGCTGCGGCACGTGCGAATACTGTCGCAGCGGGCACGAGAACCTGTGCGATGCGGCGCGCTTTACCGGCTATCAGATCGACGGCGGCTTCGCGGAACATGTCGTGGCCGATAGTCGGTTCTGCTTCGAGCTGCCCTCCTCGTTCGACGATGTCCATGCTGCGCCGCTCCTCTGCGCAGGCCTCATCGGCTATCGTTGCCTGAGAATGGCCGGCGATGCACGTCGGCTTGGTCTTTACGGTTTTGGCGCCGCGGCCCACATCATTTCCCAGGTTGCGAACTGGGAGGGTCGCGAAGTTTACGCATTCACGCGCCGCGCCGACGCGACCGCACAGCGGTTCGCGCTCGCGCTTGGCGCGCGCTGGGTGGGGGACAGCGATACGGCTCCGCCGGTGGCGCTCGATGCCGCGATCATTTTTGCCCCGGTGGGAGCACTGGTACCGGTGGCGCTGCGCGCCGTCCGCAAAGCGGGAATCGTCGTGTGCGGCGGTATTCACATGAGCGATATCCCGTCGTTCCCCTACTCGATCCTCTGGGGTGAACGCGTGGTGCGCTCGGTCGCGAATCTCACCCGGCAGGACGCGATCCGGTTTCTGGCGCTGGCCGCGAGCATTCCACTACAGATCGCCGTGGAAGAATTTTCACTCGAGCAGGCCAACACGGCCCTGGCCCGGCTGCGGACCGGCGAGCTCACTGGCGCAGCCGTACTTGTACCTAGGGCACAGGCTGGTTTCGGGACACAATGACGACTATGCTGCGAAGCCATCCTTGCTGAACACACAACCTCGTCGGAGGAATGACGTATGACGCGTTCAATTCAAAGAATCAGCCTCGCGTTGCTGCTGCTGTTTGCCTCGGCAGCCATTCTGGCGGACGAATACGATGACACCATCAAGGTGTTCCAGGACGCCGGTGCGAGCGGCGCGTTCTTCAAGAAGAGCTATGGGTACGCCGTGTTCCCGAGCATCGGCAAGGGCGGCGTCGGAATTGGCGGCGCGCACGGTAAGGGTCGCGTGTACGCCCAGGGCAAGTACGTCGGCGACACCTCGATGACCCAGCTCACCGCCGGATTCCAGCTCGGCGGTCAGGTCTTCAGCCAGATCATCTTTTTCGAGGACAAGCGCTCGTTCGACGAATTTACCAGCGGCAACTTCGAGTTCGGCGCACAGGCAACGGCGGTAGCGATCACTGCAGGCGCCTCGGCCACCGCAGGCAGCACGGGCAGCTCTGCCGGCGCAAGCGGCGGCCAGAACGACGCGAAGACGAAGGGCGCCGCCTACCACAAGGGCATGGCGACCTTCACCGTCGCCAAGGGCGGCCTCATGTACGAGGCCACCCTCGGCGGACAGAAGTTCAAGTACACGCCGAAGTCTTAGCCGCAGCGGCGAGCGCTACTGCAGCTCGTACACGAAGTCGTATTCGCTGCCTTTCTCATCGCGCGCGTGCAGTTTCATCTGCCCGCGCGCGGTGGAGTATTTCCCCGTACCGCCGGTGACGGCGAGCACCGAGTCTCCCTTGTCGAGAAACGGTCCCTCGACCGTGAGCTGCCCGTCCGCGAGTGACAGCGTCCACCAACACTCCCAACTCTTTCCTGCCTGGGCTCGGACGCAGAAACCCTGATCCGTCCCCACCTGCTTCTTGTTCGCGGCGTCGAAGACCGCATTGGCGAACGTGAGCACGTCCCCGACCGTGTCGCCCTTGGCGCCGGTATCGGTGACGGTGTCGGTAGTCGCGTGCTCGATCACCGTGATCTTCGAGTCGGCCAGCGCGGGAGCGCAGATGAGCGCCGAAAGAGCGGTCCACAGGATTGCATTCTTGTTACTCATGTCAGGACCTCGTGGCAGTGGGATCGTTGGGCATCGACCTGGCAGAGTCTGACCCATGACGGGCTCGGAATCGATACTCGCCTGTCGATTTCGACCGTGGTCGTTCGTCGTAAGGTTAAGCGATCAACGCCCGGACCGACACCCAGAGGAGAGAGCGATGCGATTCATGATCATTGTAAAGGCAACCAAGGACACCGAGGTCGGGGTCATGCCTGAGGAGGAGCTCATTGCCAGCATGGCGACTTTCCATGAGGAACTGGCCAAGGCGGGCGTGCTGCTCGACGCCTCGGGACTGCAACCCAGCTCGAAAGGCTGGCGCATCAAGTACTCGGGCACGAAGCGCACCGTCAGCGATGGGCCGTTCACCGAGAGCAAGGAGCTCATCGCCGGCTACACGTTGATCCAGGTGAAATCGCGCGCCGAAGCGCTGGAATGGACCAAGCGCTTCCCCAACCCCGCAGCGGACGGCAAGGACGCCGAGATCGAAGTCCGACAGCTCTACGAGCTCGAGGATTTCGGGCCCAGCGATGCGGTGGAGCGCTTCCGTGACATGGGCATTGCGGGTAATGCGCCGAAGAAATAGCTGCGCCCTGGCGTGCCTTGCATGAGGTCGCCGACGATGCTGTGATCGGTGGCCGTGACGGCCACCGACACTCATCGTGCCATCGACGCAGTCTGGAGAATAGAGTCGCCGCGTCTGATCGCCCGCCTCACGCGGATGATGCGCGATGTGGGCCTGGCCGAAGAACTGGCACAGGACGCGCTGGTGATTGCGCTCGAACAGTGGCCGCAGTCGGGTGTGCCTGACAATCCAGGCGCCTGGCTCATGGCGACGGCCAGGAACCGTGCGATCGACCGCCTGCGTCGGGGCAAGCTCCTCGAGCGCAAGCACGAGGAACTTGGACACGAGCTGCAGGCCGAGCAGGACAGCGCGCCGGAGCTCGAGGATCAGATCGACGACGATGACATTGGCGATGATCTGCTGCGCCTGCTGTTCATCGCATGCCACCCCGTGCTGTCCACCGAGGCACGCGTCGCGCTCACGCTGCGCCTGCTCGGCGGCCTGACCACCGAGGAAATTGCGCGCGCCTTCCTGCAGCCGGCCCCGACGATTGCGCAGCGCATCGTGCGCGCCAAGCGCACGCTCTCCGAAGCACACGTACCGTTCGAAGTACCCCGCGGACCGGAGCTCGCTGGGCGACTATCGTCGGTTCTCGAGGTGATCTATCTCATCTTCAACGAGGGATACGCAGCGACTGCAGGAGACGACTGGATGCGGCCCGCCCTATGCGAGGATGCGCTGCGGCTCGGCCGGGTCCTGGCGGAGCTGGCACCGCAGGAGCCCGAGGTTCACGGCCTTGTCGCGCTGATGGAGATTCAGGCATCGCGCTCGCGGGCACGCGTCGGACCATCGGGCGAGCCCATCCTCCTGCTCCAGCAGGACCGCGCACGCTGGGACCCGCTCCTCATCCGCCGCGGTCTTCATGCGCTCGAGCGTGCCGAGAAACTGGGCGGCGAGCTCGGCCCCTACGCCCTGCAGGCGGAGATTGCCGCCTGCCACGCGCGCGCGCGCACGGCCGAGGAGACCAATTGGGCGCGCATCACGGCGCTCTACTTTACGCTGGCTCAGCTCACGCCCTCCCCCGTCGTGGAGCTCAATCGCGCGGTGGCGATTTCGATGACGTTCGGCCCGGCTGCGGGTCTCGAGCTCGTCGACGGGCTGCGAACGGAGCCCGCGCTGAAGAACTACCACCTGCTGCCGAGCGTCCGTGGTGACCTCCTGGAGAAGCTCGGACGGTTCTCGGAAGCCCGCGAGGAGTTCGAACATGCCGCGGCGCTCACGCGCAACGCGCGCGAACGCGAGCTGCTCCTCGCTCGCGCGACGGCCTGCTCGCGTGGCGCCGCGTAACGGGCATCGAGCAGGCCCGTGAGTACCTCATCTGAGCAGCTCGTGACGATTACCGTCGACGACACCCACCGTGTGTCCGGGCTGCTGCAGATGCCGTCGCACGCCGAATCCTGCCTGGTGCTGGCACATGGTGCCGGCGCCGGAATGCGCCATCCGTTCATGGCCGCCGTGGCCTCCGAACTCGCGGCGTCAGGCATGGCCACGCTGCGCTACCAGTTTCCGTACATGGAGCGAGGTTCGCGGCGAACCGATCCACCTGCACTCTGCCATGCCACCGTCCGTGCGGCCGTACTCGAGGCTGCGCGGCTCGCGTCAACTCTGCCAATCTTTGCCGGCGGTAAAGTCCTTCGGTGGCCGGATGACCTCGCAGGCGCAGGCGGCCTCCCCCCTTCCGGGGGTCCGTGGACTGGCGTTCCTGGGCTTCCCCCTGCATCCACCCGGGCAGCCATCGGAGGCGCGTGCCGCCCATCTGGCCGAGGTGGGCATTCCCATGCTGTTTCTGCAGGGGACACGCGATGAATTCGCTGAATTGGGCCTGCTCGAGGCTGTTATCGCTCGGCTTGGCAGGCGGGCCACCCTGAGGCTGTTTCAGGATGCCGACCATTCCTTCCATATACCGGTCCGCACCGCTCGTACGGACGCCCAGGTCAGGAGCGAACTACTCCAAACGCTGATGACCTGGGCCAGAACACCGGAAAATCAGTGACCCCCCGGCCGGGGCACTTGACAGCCAGCGCGGACCGCAAGTCAGGGTTTCCCACAGATTGCCCTGCGGCCCCGTCGCGTCTATCGTAGCGGTCCGGGGTCGATGACTCGTTCGACGAGAAGGACGGCGCCCGGTTTGGTGTGCCCGTCCGTCGCATTCACTCTCGATAGGTTCGTAGTCCCCGACAATTCACCAACACCTGAAAGGGGATACCAATGACTGCACGAGTGGGACTGATGGCACTTGCGCTGGCAATGACGCCGCTCATTGCGACGGCGGCAGAGGAAGCACCGAAACTCAGCTGCATCAAGGACGTGAAGTACAGCCAGGAGTTTCTGCAGAAGAATCCGAAGGCTCCGGCTGCATGCCGTGAGGTTGTGGAGAAGGACGGCTCGAAGTGGATTCACTTCGTTGGCGAAGTGACCGAGCGTAAGGGCAATCAAGTGACGATTGACTTCGAGAACGTCGCTGGCGACCCTCTGGCGACGATCGTCGTGGAGGCCTCTCCCGATGCGCGCTTGAAGATCGAGGGCAAGGACACGAAGTACTCCTCGCTCAAGACTCACGACAAGATCGACGTGTGGATGCCCGAAAGTCGCTTCGGCTTCTACGCTGAGCCGGGCCAGGAGATGTCCCAGCTCAAGGTTGTAGAGCGGAAGTAGACCCGTCCCAACCCAAGTGAGCCGGCGCGTCGCGCGTAAGCGTGGCGCGCCCGCTTTTTTGCGGCCCGAGCCGGCATGTGCCGGCATTCAGAATCTGTAGCGCCCACGGCCCATCGGCGGAATTCAGCGGCAGTTCTACCATTGAGCTACCGCTGTGCCGCGTCCGTGATCAGGCCGTGACGACGCGCGGTCAACCCAGGCAGGGTGCCGATAGGAGCGGACGGCCGCCAGTACTCTAGAATTGGTAACGTCCGGACAGGGTGATGACGTTGATGTGATAGGAGGGGCTGCCCTGCCCGAAGGCGAGCACGTTGCTGATGGTCGACGGCGTGACACCATCCAGCGCCCAATCCTCGCTACTGTAGTCTTCATACCAATAGGTGAGGCGCAGCGAGAGCTTCTGCTTCAACCGGAAGTCGACATACAGCTTGGCACTGTTCAGGCGGGTGGTGAGATCGGGGAATCCCACCGGCGCGCCCTTGATGCTGATCTGCACCAGTCGAGCGCGAATACGTGTAATCGACTCCGATGTCGAGCTTGTCGTTCGCGCGGTGCTTGATCCCGACGCCCGCGGTGTCGATCGAGTCCTCGTTTTCCGCATTCCAGAGCGGCGATGGGGCGAGGAGCTCGGCGTTCGCCTGGCTGGACTTGATCTGCTCGTGGCTCAGGTAGCCGGTCGCGCTGGTGCTCTCGGAAAACGCAAAAGCGGCGTCGGCGGCCGCAGCCCACGAGCGGCCATCCAGCAAGCCGATGACCGAATTGTAGTACGTGTCCCACGTGATGCTCGAATCGAGCCCGACATTCGTGCGCTCACCGATCGGAACGTCGACGCGCAGCTTGGCAATAGTCCGTTCTCTGTCCGCCATATTGTACTTGCGCATCAGCGGATTCTGGGGCGGAGTGTCCTCGGGGTTGACGATGTAATCGGATTTCGTGCGCCACGCATGCGACCCCATCAACATGAAGTCCGCGCCATCGCTCCCATGCGCTGCCGCCTTGCCCCAGCAGCTGCGTTCGTGCGTCTTGCTCACTTCCTGCAGATCGCGCTTGTATTCGTCGTAGTCGCAGCCCGCATCGACCCTGAGACCTCGCATTAGCACGAACCCGCCGTCGATCCTCGCCACACTGTGCGTGGAGCTGTAGGGCAGATTGGTACGCGGTGACGCGGGCGTGCTATCCGTGGTGACCCAGTCATACAACGCCTGCGGCGTCTGGTTGTCACGATCGTCGTAGGTATAAGAGGCGTTGATTCGGAGCCTGTCGGTCAGGTCAGACGTGATCTTCACGTTGCCCGTCAAGGTATCGACGCTCCCGTCGAGTGAGCTGCGCGGCAGCGGCTGCGTCGTCAGACTCGAGTTGACCGTGTAGGGGAGGAACGATTCATCCTGGGTCATGCGTCCGACGGCGATATCGGCCGTTACCTGCGTCCTCTTGGCGAACTCATAGGCGGCGGAGACGACGAGCTGGTGAAACTCGTTGCTCGGCGCGAGCGCGAGCTGGCCGGCAGCGCCGCCGCTGCCGAACGGCACATACGGGTTCGCCCAGGTGAGCGCGTCGTCGTCGTTCTTGAAGATCGATCCGTAGTACGCGAAGCGCGCATGGAATCGGGGGACGCTGTAGGCGGCGGAAACGTCGACCTGATCAGTCTTGTAATCGACCGGCATCGGGAGCAGCGAGTCATTGAATACGAATGAGCCGCCCGTGCCGCGCGTGCCCGTCTTCTCTTCGTGACGGAAATTGACCGCAAACGCCCAATGCTTCACAGACGTCAGAGAACCGCCCAGATCGAAGAGCCTGCGTTCGGTTTCGAGATCGACACCACGCAGGCTCCCATCGAGCGCAGTCATGGTCCCGGTGGTGCCGGCCGGTACCCAGTTGGACCCCAGGGTCAGTGAATCAGTGCCGAATCCGACGAACGGGGAGACGGCCGTGTCGCTGATGTTGTGCGGCAGTTGCTTGTAGCTCAGGTGCAGCTGGTACGCACCCTGCTTGCCACCCTCGATACCGACGTAGCGCGAATCCAGGCCCAGGTCGATAGCGGACAGGTCGAGCCAGAGACCGTCTTTGGTTCGATAGCGCCCCTGCGCGTCAGCGACGACATAGGCACCCTCCTCGTTGAGACCCGTGTACTCGCCGAACTTGGCCGAATCGTCCGAGACGTAACCCGCGCCGAGACCCGGAGTGAGACTGTAGCCCTCCTCGAATGGACAGTACTTGCAGGTCCAGCGCGAGGTGTCCACGGTGGGCGCGTCCTCGGCCTCTGCCCGCATCGACATGGACAGGATCACAGTGGTCAGCAGGAGCGGAATGCTTCTTCGCACAGTGAGCCTGATGTCGTCGCCGTTCATAGTCGCGTCCTATCTCATCAGCTTCACACCGGACGGGTCATTCGAGCCGTGGACTTGCGAGTGGCAATTGACGCAGGAACCGGCCAGCAGGAATCCCGAAGGATTGCCAGCAGGCAGGCCGGCCCCCGTACGGGCGACGCTCGGGTGTCCGCTCTGTGAGTGACACTGCTGGCACAGCAGCGGTGCCCGCTTCACGAGCAGCGTGGGATGGATGGAGCCGTGCGGCGTGTGACAGTTCGTGCAGTTCTCCGCAACCGGCGCGTGCTCCCACAGGAACGGACCGCGCTTCTCCGCGTGGCAGGTGTAGCAGGTCTCATTCAGCGTGGGCTTGAGCAGGAGCTTCGCCGCCATTGCACCATGAACCTCGTGGCAGGAGTTGCATGCCATCTGCGCGAAGCGCACTGGATGCACCGACGGCTTGTCGAACTCCGCACGCTGGCGCTTGTGGCAGGCGTAACAGACCTCGGGCTGCTCAGCAATCGCCAGAACTGGATCGTGTGTTGCGTGAACCTGGTGACAGCTTGCGCAGGCGACATCGTTCCCGCCGTGCGGACTGCCCTTCCAGGCGATGCGGCTCTGGCCCTCATGGCAACCGAGACAGATCTGGTTCTGCTTCTCGACCGGCACCCATGAGTTGGCGCCAAACTTGATGATCGGCGCCTGCTTCTGTCCTTCGGGAACCTCCTCGGCGTGCTGCGCGCCCGGCCCATGGCACGTTTCACACTGCAGTTGTGCGAAGGGTGTGCGCGGGTCAGAGGGTTGCGCGTGCTTGGTCTTGAAGATCGACAGCACCGGAAACTTCGAGGTCTCGTCGTGGCACTTGAGGCAGGTGTCGGCACCGCGGGCGGTGTAGGTGGGTTCCTCTTTCTTGGCGGGTTCTTCTTGCTTCGCGCGGTTCCTCTTTCTGCCGCGGGTTCCTGTTTCGCCTCGGGTTGCTCTTTCGCCGCGGGCTGCTCTTGCGCCTCAGTTTCGGCCGCGCTGACCGCAGCAGACAGGACGAGGCACAGCAGGGACAACCCCGCGGTAATCGAGCCGCGATTCTTGTTCTTGATCATGTCAAACGCCAATCCGCTCAACTCGCCCCGTTATGCGTGGCTGCGCGCTTGTCGGCTGCGGCCGCGTGCGGGGGCATCGTGTGCTGTATCGCGATGATCCGGTGACGGATCGCCTGGTACACACCGGCCGGAAGGACATGCTCCGTGACCAGACTGGCCTTGCTCAGATACGGTCTGCCGGCAACGATGCGCTTGGCTTCGGCATCTCCAATTCCCGGAAGCGTCTTTAGTTGGTCAAGGCTCGCGCCGTTGATGTCGATCAGCGCCGGCTGCGCTGCCGGCTCATGCTGGGCCGGGAGCGCAGCCAGGGCCTTATCCTGGCCCGCGGACACCCCGCCGGCCAGGGACAAGCTCGCGAGCGCCATCAACACCGACACCGTGGCCTTGATCACGGTACGCTACTTCGCGTGCATCACCCTGATGTCGGCGATGCGACCAGTAGCGTGGCATAGCGCACAGGTTTCGACCGCTCCCAGTGCCGTGGAGCGCGGCACATAGAGCGAAGCGCCGTTCTCCTCCATATGCGTCCTGGCAAGTGCGGAGTCATGGCAGGAGAAGCACTGGGTCGCGACCGGCGAGTTCACGAGCGTCGTGGGTGCCGCGTCGGTCGGCACGCCAGCAGAGGACACACTGAAGCCGGAACCGTAGCCTGGGGCCAAATTGTCCTTGATCACGTACGGTGACAACGAGAACACGCCGACGGCCGTTTGCAGGCAATCGCTGATTGGCGTGACCGTACACCCCGTCGTCAATGTGCCAGCGGTGCCGTTGAAGATTCCGGTGGCCACTGTCCTGTAAAGGCGGTTGGGCAGCGCACTCTGCGATGCGGCGGCACTGAAGTCGTACGAGCCGCGAATATGGCAGCCTTCGCAGTTACTCAGCACGCCTGGGAACTTGACGTCGGCGAACGACTCGGTCGTGCTCGAAGCGTGCCAGGTGAACGGCACTCCCCGCTTGGCCCCCGCGTGGATCGCGTGGATGAAGCTGGTGGAATCCGCCGCCCAGCCGCTGCTGGTTCGATTCGGCGTATGACACCACGCACAGGTCGTCCCGTCGTTGCGCTGGCCAGCGTGGAAGGCGTCTTCGGTGAAGGTGCCGAGCTCCTGGTGGCACTTGTTGCAGCGTGCATCCTCGACGATCGGCCGGCGCCCGGTGTAGGCACCCGAACTGGTGCATCCGCCGGCGGTACCGGCCGTGCAACCAGCGCTGGCCACCTTCTGCGCGTTGGGGGCGATGACGATGAGGCCCCCGCGCTTGTTGGGCATGCGCGGATCGAGCAGCTCGGGCGATGATATCGGCACCACCGCCGATACCGGCAACGTCGACTGCGTGACCGGATAGTCGCCCAGGTTGGTCTGCGTCAGCGGCAGGCTGCTCCTTGCGTTATACGAATACCCAATGCCGCCAGTCAGCATCACCGCGTTATCGGGGACCGTCACCCCGGTGAGCGTGACGGTGTAGTAGCCGTCCGCGTCAGGCCCGGTCATCGTTCCGGCCCCACTGCCGGACGCCGCGCCGTTCCAGATACTGCGCAGGTAGCCCGAAGCGGAGGCGTTGAAATCGGCCGGAGCGGCGATACCATCCTGTGGTACCGCGTAGACGAAGTACGCGCTCGGCGAGCCCATGAAGTTGTCCAGCATCTCCTGCGAACCCTGCGCGGCCACGAGGTTCGCGGGGTCGGCCGGCGGGACGAACGTCTTGAAATCCTGCCTGGCCCCGTTCTGAAGGATGCGGAACACGATCACCGGCCGCTTGCTGGCATTCCTTGAGACACTCTTGATGTCGTAGGTGATCTTGATCGCCCCTGCGGGCAGGCGCGATGTGTTCGAAGCGATCGAGGCCGCGTTGGTGTTGCTGTTGCCGGTGCTTTCGCCCTGCTGCAACGGCACGTCCAGTGAGTTTTCCGGGTTCGGCGGAGTAACCGGCAGATGGACGATGTCGATGTTGCCTGGCGTGTGACAGGTCGTGCATTGCGAGTCGTCGGCCTGCGATTGTCCGCCGTGCGCGAAGCCGTTGAAGCTGGTCGTCGAGGTCAGCCCCTTGAGCGCATCCTCGATGGTCACGCCCATGCCGGTGGCGAAGTTGATACCGTCATGGCATCCACCGCAGGCGCGCCGGCTGGGTGCGTTCTTCCAGTTGTCACCCTGCGCGGTCTTCGCCGTTGAGGTCGCCGAGCCGTCGTGGCACTTGGTGCAGTTGCGCAGGTCCTGCGGGAACAGCGTTTCGTTGTACAGCACGCCCCCGTAGTTGTAGTTCTTCTTGGCCAGAAACTCGCCCATGTGGATATGATGAATGTGGTTGGGCAGGTTGCCTACCGCGCGGCCGTCCACCTTCTCGGTGTTGATGGTAAACGTCAGCGTGCTGGCGTCGATCGTGGCCTCGGTACGCCCGTACTTGCGCTGCTCAGTGTGGCATACGACGCAATAACGCGTTTCGTTCCGGTTGCCGCCATGGAAACCGGCCCCCGAACTTTCCGGGTTGTCGCCGGGAATGCCGCCGAGCTGCTGGTGGCACTCGTTGCACTTCGCGGTGGCGACGATGTCGCGGCCGGAGTTCGTCCGGCGGTTGCGATTGCCCGTCGCGGGGACGAAGTCGTAGATGACATCGACAGCCTTGGTCAGCGGGACGCCAGGGACGCCAGAATCAGCGCCGTGGGCGTGTTGGTGCCCGTACCCGGGGCGTTGCCGGACAGCTGGATCGTGAGCCGGTGCACCAGGCTTGGAGCGTAGGTCAGGTCACCGAGATCAGCCTTGTTGTTAGGCGCGCTGACGGTCATTGCGTCGACCTGGGACTTGATCTGTGTGACGTCGCGATAGAACGTGTATGTGTACGTGCCGTCGCCGTGATCGGCGAGCGCGCCGGTGTTGTCGGTTGACGGGCGCGTCGGCGCCGCAGCTGCGGTTGTCGTCGGCACAGTTGTCACGATGTAGCTGACCCAATTGCTCGGACTGCCATCGGTGCCCGGCACCAGCTTCGAGAGCGAGAAAGACAGGTTGGTGAGGCCGGCGACAGTAGCCGTGCTGCTCTTCGACGTATTGCCGAGGCCTGTCACCGGAACGCCGGTGTCATCTGTAACGGTGAAATTGACGACGGGCGCGCTGTTGATGCTGACGCTCGTGACCGTCACGCGCAGCTGGAGCGCCGCCCACGCGGCGGCCGCCGCATCGCTGGCTGGGGTCGCATTGCTCGGAATGGTGGTGCCCGAGCCGCCGCTGTTGCCAGGAGGCCCCTGCGGTCCCGGGCGGACCCTGTGGGCCCGCTGGGCCGGTCGGCCCCTGAGTCGCTGCAGCCCGTCGCCAGCAGGACGAGGATGAAGATCGATCCCCAACGCAATGACAATTTCATGGCAGCCGTGCTCCCACGCTGAAGGTCTTCACAGGTACGCTCTTTGGCAGATCTTTGGGGATCTTTTTCATCAGACGCTCCCCCTGACTCGCCGCTTTTTATCATCGCCTGCAACTTCCACGTATGCGGGCATCTACAGCCCGTCATACGTGTTTGCCGCAATGTGACAATTCTTGCGTTCTCGGACAGACTGCTGCGCCGAACCAGTTCCTGAAGGAGACCGCACGTCATGATACCCAAGGGCAGTCGCACATCGAAATGGCTGGGGCATATCGCCCTCGTCGCATTCGCACTAACGGGAAGCGCGTGGGCCGCCGATGTCGGCACCCTCCTCGAGAACTGCGCCGGATGCCATGGCAAGGACGGAGCCAGCACTGAATCCGACGTCCCGATCATCGGCGGCTATTCGGCGAAATACCTGACCGACAGCCTCACGAACTATAAAAACAAGGCTCGGCCCTGCCCCGAGGTGAAGTACCAGTCAGGCTCACAGAAAGGGCAGACGACCGACATGTGCACCGTCGCCAGCAAGCTTTCGGATGGGGATATCACGGCGATCGCCGATGATCTTTCCAAGAAACCATTCGTCCGTGCCAAGCAGACCGCCGATGCCGCGAAGGTCGAACACGGCAAGCAGATTCAGGAAGCGCACTGCAAGAAGTGCCACGAAGATGGCGGCAGCAGCGCAGACGATGATGCCGGTATCCTCGCGGGCCAGTGGATGCCCTACCTCCGTCATTCGTTCGAGGAGTTCAGCTCCGGACAGCGGCCGATGCCGAAGAAGATGAAGCCCAAGTTCGATGAGCTCACCAAGGACGACGTCGACGCGCTGGTCAACTACTTCGGCAGTTTCAAGTAGGCGCGAGCGCAGGACCGAGAACGACCAAAAACACTCGCCGGGGAGATCTGCATGTCCGAAGCGAATCAGAAACCGGTAAGCGAATCATGGTGGCAACGCCTGTGGCGCAAGCCGCAGCGGCGCTGGCTACTCGGCATACCCGTCGGCGGCTTCCTGCTGTTTGGTGCTCGGCGTTCTGGCCTGGGCCGAGCTTCAATACCGCGCTACACTACTCAAACACGCTGGCGTTCTGCACCTCCTGTCACGAGATGAGCGACAACATAGTGCCGGAGTACGAGCGACAGCCCTCACTACAAGAACGTCGCGGGCGTGCGCGCGATCTGCTCCGATTGCCACGTGCCGCATGACTTCTTCCCGAAGATGAAGGTCAAGATCGCGGCGAGCATCAACGAGTTGCCGAAGTGGGCACTGGGTACGAGGCGCCCGAAGGAGAAATTCGCCGCAGCACGACTCGAGATGGCAGAGAATGTCTGGGCGAAGATGAAGGCCAACGACTCCCGTGAATGCAAGAACTGCCATTCACTCGAGGCGATGGACCTCGAGAACCAGGATTCGAGTGCCGCGAAGAAACACGTCAAGGAGCGCATGCTGACGCGCAACGAAACCTGCATCGATTGTCACAAGGGCATCGGCCACGACCTGCCGCCGGGTACGAGGAAGAATGCGCGCGCCAGCCTCCGGTCACTCGAAGAAGGCTACGGTACGGACCTCGATGCTCTCGCGCGGCTTCGCACCGGGGAAGCTCGGATCGTGGAATGCGGTGTGGGGCGTGCGCAGGGCGCAGGTCGGATCGCTGTCGTGGAACTTGATCAGAACGATCTCGTCCCGGGTCATGTTGGAGAAGTACCACCAGCGGTGATTCGGGTTGTAGTGAAAGATCGCGGCGGCAGGGACCTTATCCTCCCCTGGCATCTCGCCCAGCATCGTCTTCTCGTCGGGAATCTGATCGACGATGAACAGGCTGTTGGGCACGCCCTCCTCGGCGCCCACACTGCGGGCATCGCACAACGCCAGCGGACAATCCTGTGGCGGCTCTGAGAACGTGCGCCACAGGCTGGAAGCGATGAAACGGGAGAAGCCTTTCCCATTCGGGAACGTTTGCTCGTAGAGCGTGCGTGCCATCGATTCGGCACGTTGCGGTGTGAAGTCCACGTGCGCCTCGCCGGCGGGCGGCTGCACCCCTCCCCGGTGGGTGTAGCCGACGGTCTGGTGCCGGTGCCTCGAGAGATCGCCCGAGGTGCGGATCATCCAGCCCATGGGTGCAACGCGCGTCGCGCCCGTCAGCGCCTTGACCGCCTCCACCACCTCGCCGGGATACACCTGGTCGACCTGATCCTTGTCGAAGAAGTTCGTGACGGCGCTGTGGTGCCTGGCCAGCACGAAGCCGTGAACATGCAGCCTGAAATGGTCCTTGATCTCGCGCCCGTCGCGGATCGACACTCGATGCGTCTCATATCGGCCGGTATTGCGCTCCACCCCCGGCGCCACGAATCGTCGGTTGACGAAGGAGCCGTGCGCGACGTAGTTGATCGCGGCCTCGACCGTCCTCACTTCGGGCTCAGCCTGCAGCATGCTCATGTGAAAGACCTAACCAGGGATGCACAGTAAAGGCAAATCTTCGCCGAAATAACTCATCGGCATCATCACAAGGTCAGCGTTAAGGTCGATTTCGTTACCGTTCGAACTTCGAACATTCCATAATCCTGCTGTCACTGCCGACGAATCCGACAACGTGACGGGTTAATCCAATTTTTCGCCAAATTGGTGACAGAGATCACAGAGTCTCTTTGTCCGCCTCTTCACGTGTATGTGTAAATTAGCGGAAACGATAACTACGTCTTTTCAGCAATAAGTCAAAAGAGAAACGCCATGCTTCGACGAACTCTCCGTGCCTGTGCGCATTCCCACGGCATGCGGTATGCCATTTTTGGCAGACACGCAGTTGTCGCGCAGCTGCGGTCGTGGCTACCCGCAATTCTGCTGCTGGCAGCAGCATTTCTGGCCGGCCCTGCGCGGGCGGCCGTGGATCTGCGCGTCGAGGCGGCCCCCGATCCCCAGCCGATCGAGGCGTTCGTGACTGTCACTGATGCGCTCGGTAACCCTGTGGGGCAACTGACGGCCCCTGCCTTCACCGTGATGCTGGATGGGGCGGCGGTTACACCGTCCGGCTTCACCTTGCCGCCGGCCCAGGACCCGAATCAAAAGGTTTCGGTGGTCTTCGTCATGGACTACAGCGGCAGCGTGCAGAACGCCGCGCTCACCGCCATGCAGAACGCCGTGATCAGCTTCATCAACGCTATGCGCGTCGGCGACTTCGCCGCCATCGTCAAGTTCAATTTCTCCAATAACGACAAGGCCTCAGTAGTGAAGGACTTCACCGAGATTGACGGGGCAGCGGGCACGTCCGCGCTGACGAGTGCTGTGATGGCGCCCTACCCGGGCAGCGGCACCAACTTGCTCGATGGGGTCAACAAGGCGGTCAATCAGTTCCAAACACCTTCCGTTCAGCTTCCACCGGGGCCGAAGGCCGTGATTCTGATCAGCGACGGTGCCGAGAACAGCTCTGCGATCGGTGAGGAGCACGTTGTTCAGAACGCGCTCGACAACAGCGTTCCTATCTTCACAGTGGGTGTAGGCAGTGTCCGGGCTGGCCTGATGACGCGTCTGGCAGTTGAGACCGGTGGCGTCTATCTCCCCGCGCCAAGCGATAGCGAGATTGCAGCCGCCTACACGAACATCTCGAACCGGCTCAAGAATGAGTACCTTCTGAGCATCCCGTCGTCTTCCATCACCGATTGCGGTAACCACACGCTGCAGGTCAGTGTAACGGGGCAGGCCGCTCCGGCCTCTGTAACGTTCGCGCGTTGTCCGCCAAGCCTCTTCGCGGTGCCGAACGTGACGGGCCAGACGCAGGCGGCCGCCACCAGCGCTATCACCGATGCCGGTCTCGCGGTGGGGCCTGTCACGGAGCAGTCGAGCAGTACGGTCGCTCCCGGCACCGTCATCAGCCAGAACCCGCCGGCCGGCACGAATGTGGCACACGGCTCCCCGGTGGACCTCGTCGTCTCGAGCGGCGTCGCGGTGCCGGACGTGGCGGGCCAGACGCAGGCGGCCGCCACCAGCGCTATCACCGCTGCCAGTCTCATGGTAGGGACCGTCACGCAGCAGTCGAGCAGCACGGTCGCATCCGGCAGCGTCATCAGCCAGAGCCCGGCGGCCGGCAAGAATGTGGCGGGCGGCTCCGCGGTGAACCTCGTCGTCTCGAGCGGCGCCGGAAGTGGTGGCGGTGGCGGCGGCGGCAGCAGCGGTGGTGGCGGTGGTGGTGGCGGCGCTGTGGGCGTGGCGACGGTGTTCGCTGGCCTGCTCGCTCTGGTCGCCAGACGACGCCGGTTTCACTGACCGTTCGCAGCGCCCCGGTCACAGCATCCAGACCTTTCAGAGCACTATCAAAGCGACGGAGGACGCTCCCGCCGTCGCTTCGGCGTCATAGGTGCAAACCACTCACTTGCGGACCGCTTATTCCGGTCGCGGAGCGATGCGTAAGGTCATGCACCAGCCCGCCAACGCCGCGTGAACGACAAACGCCGGCCACAAGGCTACTCCCGCCAACCCCGAGCCGAGTCTGGCATGAGCCAGGAGTGCGGCGACCGCGTTGTCGGCGGAGCACGTCGTCACGCCGGAAGAACACCACGCCGATCATTGCATCGCGACGGCCGCGGCCACTCTCCCATCCTCGAGCGTCCGCTGATCCTGCGTCGACAACGGTGCGGGCTTCAGGTTGATCGTCGACCTTCTTGAGCTCGCCGGTGAACTTGAACGGCACGTGGTAGTCCTCGCTGACGGGCGTGCCGGTGTCCTCGCCGCAATCCAGCGTCTCGTCGAGCGAGAGGCGGAACGCCAGTGTGCGTTCGATGCGGCCCGTGGCCACGGTCTTGCCGTCCACCTGGATCGTGCCGACGCCGCCTTTGCCGATGCCGCCGCCGTCGTACTTGAAGTCGTAAACGATGGTGTGTGCGCCCGGCGCGAGCTTGTCCTTGCCGGCGATGGTGTAGCGGGCGACGCCGGCGAGGTTGTAGTGGAAGACCGGCTTGCCGTTGAGCAGGTAAAGCCCCCACCCGGAGAAGCGTCCGCCGTGCGTGAGCAACATGCCTTCCGCGCCGCCCTTCGGGATGTCGACCTCGGCCTTGATCTGCCAGGACTTGTTCTTCGTGTCCGGCGCGGCGCCTTCGGGGATGCGCACCAGGCCGGGGTAGTAGGTGAACTCGTCGCGGCCTCGGGTCAGGCTGGGCCGGATGGTTCACGTCGAAGCGGTCGATGCGGCTGTTGTCGATCGGCAGCACGTTGTATTTCTCGGCCTCCGTCCAGAAGAGGTCCTGCAGCTCCTTGAGCTTGGCCGGGCTCCTTGGCCGCGAGGTTGTTCGCCTCGGAGAAGTCCTCGCTGACGTTGTAGAGTTCCCACTTGTAATCGAGGACGGCAGGCAGTCGGCCTTCCGCCTCGCAGCCGTGTCCCACGGAGCGACTCCCGGTGTCGTCGCGGCGACCCAGCCGTCGTGGTAGATGGCGCGGTTGCCGAACATCTCGAAGTACTGCGTCGTGTGCTTCGACGGCGCCTTCGCGTCATCGAACGTATAGACCATGCTCATGCCTTCGATGGGCTTCTGCGCCACGCCGTTGATGCTCGTCGGCGCGGGCACGCCGGCGGCTTCGAGAATGGTCGGCATGATGTCGATCACGAGGTGAACTGCGTGCGGATGCCGCCCTTGTCCTTGATGCGCGCGGGCCACGAGATGACCAGGCCGTTGCGCGTGCCGCCGAAGTGCGAGGCGATCTGCTTCGTCCACTGGAACGGCGTGTCCATCGCGTGCGCCCAGCCGACCGGGTAGTGGTTGAAGGTCGTTCGGCCCGCCGAGTTCGTCCATGCGGCGAAGGACTTCCTTCATGTCCTCGGGGATGGCGTTGAACACGGTCATCTCGTTGAGCAAGCCCTGCATGCCGCCTTCGGCGCTCGCGCCGTTGTCGCCCTGGATGTAGATGACCAGCGTGTTGTCCAGTTCGCCCTGCGCTTCGATGGCGTCGAGGATGCGGCCCATCTGGTAGTCGGCAGTGCGAGAGCGCCGCGGCATAGACTTCCATCATGTGGGCGAAGACCTTCTTCTGGTCGGCGTTCAGGCTGTCCCACGCGGGAATGCCGGCGGGGCGCTCCGTCAGCTTCGTGTTCGCCGGGATGATGCCCAGCTGCCTTCTGCCGCGCGAAAGTTTCCTCGCGCACCTTGTCCCAGCCCTGGTCGAACTGGCCCTTGAACTTCGCGATCCACTCCTTCGGCGCGTGATGCGGCGCGTGGGCCGTGCCCGGCGCGTAGTAGGCGAGGAAGGGCTTGTCCGGCGCGATCGCGTGCTGCATCCGGATCCAGTCGATGCGCGTGGTCGGCCATGTCCTTGTCGAAGAAGTAGTCCTTCGCGTCGTGCGGCGGCTCGATCGGCTTGGTGCCCTCGAAGAGCGCCGGGTTCCACTGGCTCGTGTCGCCGCCGATGAAGCCGTAGAAGTACTCGAAGCCCAGCCCGGTCGGCCACAGGTCGAACGGCCCGGCCTGGCTGGTCATGCCAGTCGGGGACGTTGTGGTTCTTGCCGTACCAGGACGTGTTGTAGCCGTTCTGCTTCAGCATCTTCGGCGAACGTGCCGTTGCTCTTCGACATCAGCGAGTTGTAGCCCGGGAAGCCGGTGCCCAGTTCCATGATGACGCCGGTGTCGGCGCTGTGATGATTGCGCCCGGTGAGCAGCGCCGCGCGCGTGGGCGAGCAGAGCGCCGTGGTGTGGAAATTGTTGTAGCGCAGTCCGTTCTTCGCCAGCCGATCCATCGTCGGCGTGGGAATCGGCCCGCCGAACGTGGACGACGCGCCGAAGCCCACGTCATCGGTGAGGATGAGCGAGGATGTTCGGGCGCGCCCTTGGGCGCTTCGACGCTCTTGGGGAAGTCCGGCGTGGAGTCCTTGGCCGTGCGGCCGATCTTGCCGCCGAAGGGTTGTTCGGGCCGGGGCAGGACTTCTTGTGCCCCTGCCGCTGCTGTGCCCGACGGCTGTTGCCGATCGCAGCCGGCGAGGCTGCCCATTGCCAGCACGCCAACGAGCGCGGCGGCGAGGAGGTGTTGTTGGTGTTTCGTTTTCACTGTCGCTTCCTGGTTGGTACGGTTCAGCGTCACGGCGAATACCAGACGCCGGATGCCAAGGCGCAACCGGCGAGCACAAGGATAGTTCGTGTGGTTCGTTTCATGGTTTGAGTTTCCATCGGCCGATGATCTACTCACAGCGCCTTGTAGAGTAACTTTTGCCCGCCCACAGTCGCCTCGTACATCAAGCCGCCCTTGGCGACCGTGAAGACCGCCGTTCCCTTGTGGTAGCCGCCCGCTGTCGCCGCATCGTGCTTGCCGCCACCTGGCGCCCGCAGTGCTGCCCGTCGTGCCTGCGCCCGCAGAGGCACCCGCCGTGATCGCAACTGCCGCGACCTGAGCGCCGAATTCGAAGTTGCCGCTGGTGAATCGTCGAACGAGCGCTTGTCTTCGAAAAAGACGATTTCGCTGAATGCCTGACCGCCTAACTGGAACCCGGCCGTGAGCTGCGTCATGGACGTGTCGCCCACGTGTTTGCCGCCGACGTACACACGACCTTTGCCGTGCGCCCCGCCGATCCCGATGCCGCCTTTGCCGATCGTCGGAAATACGGCGTAGCCGTAACTCTTCTTGAAGAACTCGCCGCTTTGACCCGCTTCCTTGAACACTTTGATCGTGTCGTCGTAGTCGTGCGCCCGCACTGCAGCGCAGGTCAGAAGGAGTAGCAGCAGAAAGCCGGATCATTGCATTGAACGTTTCATGATTCGTCTCCTTTCGGTTGTATCGCGCGCAGCCTCCGAGTGCCTGACGACGCAGTAGTCGTCAGGACGGGCGCGCGCACAGGATCGGGAGGATGTCGATTCCCACGCGCGCGACCAATTGGACCTGGTCCAATGCGGTGGATGCTGGAGCCCGCTGGTGCAGGTCGCGGGCAGTTTGGGCAGGGGTGCACTACCCGATCTTGATTCGTGCACGCTCGGCCAGGCTGAACAGCTCCGCGAGCGACACTTCCACGACCTCCTCAACGACATCGGCAAGGAAGTGGTGATGAAGGACATCATCGGCTGGATCAACGCGCGCCTTCCCGCAGCGTGACAGCGTCCGGCTGAAGACAAAATGAAAAGGGCCGGGCGGTTCGCGCCGGGGCCCTGAGCCTGACCGGCTCGCGCGCCTTCAGGCTCGAGCACTCCTCTTCTTCTTCTTTGTGTTCCTCTTTTTCATAGCGCGTCCGAAGGAGGCTTGAGCGGCTTTCGCTGCTTTGCGGGCGCGCTTGGCGGCTCGCTTGGCTTCTCTGAAGGCTTCGCGCGCTTGCTTCCAGGCCGTCTTCGCATGTTCGGATTTCGTTCGAGCTTCGTCGGCAAATGCGCGCGCGCGTTGGGCGATGCGCGCGAGGGCGCGATGTTCGGCGCTGAGCTTTGGCTGTTTGTCCTTGCGCTTCATGACCGGGATCCTTGGCAGTTGTTCACTACGGCAGTGGACGACCTGTGCATAACTGGCACTTGAAATTCATAGAATACGCAAGTTACGGCCATAAAGCTTGGATTGGTCATTCTGTGAGCAGAACGGATTGCCTGCCGTGAGGAGCGAGGAGATGTCAGACTGTGTGCAACGTTCGGACGCGATGAAATGAAACGCCGTACTTTGCTCATCACCGCAGGAGCCGTCCTGCTCGCCGGTATCGTGACCGCGTATTGGGCGCGGCCCAGCTCGATCGTGGTTGACACCGTGACCGCAACGCGCGGCGTCGTGGCGGAGACGGTCACGAACACGCGCGCCGGAACCATCAAGGCCTGCCAGCGGGCCCGACTCGCTCCAGCCATGGGTGGGCAAATCGCACGTCTGCCCGTCAAGAAAGGCGATCGGGTGCGCAAGGGGCAGATCCTGCTCGAGCTATGGAACGAGGACATCAGGGCGCAGCTTGACCTCGCACAGCGCGATTCCGTGGCCGCGCGTGCGCGTGCCGAGCAAGCCTGTGTCACCGCACAGGTTTCGCGTCGTGAAGCGGAGCGCGCGAAGACGCTGCTCGCGCGCGGACTGATTGCAGTGGATGCCGCAGATCGCGCCCAGGGCGAAGCTGACAGTAACGACGCTGCGTGCCGTGCCGCGACCCAGAATACACAGGTCACGCTCGCGCGCATTGGCGAGGTGCGTGCCACGCTCGAGCGCTCGCTGCTGCGCGCGCCATTCGACGGTATCGTGGCCGAGATCAACGGTGAGCTCGGCGAGTTCGTGACGCCTTCCCCGGTGGGAATTCCCACGCCGCCCGCCGTCGACGTCGTGGACACGAGCTGCATCTACATCACCGCACCGATCGACGAGGTGGATGCGCCGCGGATCCGTGAAGGGATGCGCGCGCGAGTCACCCTCGACGCGTTCCGGGGCAAGAGCTTCCCGGCGCACGTTCGCCGCGTGGCACCCTATGTTCTCGACCTCGAGAAACAGGCGCGCACGGTGGAGATCGAAGCCGAAATCGAGCACGTCACGGAGCTCGAGCTGCTGCCCGGGTTACAGCGCGGACGTCGAGGTCATCCTCGATGAGCGTCCCGACGTGCTGCGCATTCCCACCCGTGCCCTGATCGAAGGCAAGCGCGTCTACGTGCTCGACCAGCGCCGCGGGCGCGTCGAGTTGCGTGATGTCAAGACGGGCATCGGCAACTGGGAGTACACGGAGATCCGCTCCGGGCTCGAGCCGCAAGAGCTCGTCGTCACTTCCATCGATCGCGAAGGGCTGGCTGACGGCGTCCGCGCCCGCGCGAGCGCCAAGGCTGCGACCGGCGAATGATCGAACTCGTCGATATCCATAGGCACTTTCTCGTTGGAGACCAGGAAGTGCGCGCGCTGGACGACATCAATCTGCAGATCGAGACGGGCGACTATGTTTCCATCATGGGACCTTCGGGTTCGGGCAAGTCGACGCTGCTGAACGTCATCGGCCTCCTCGACCGTCCAACGGCGGGCACGTACCGGCTCGACGGGCGCGAGACCACCGCTCTCGACGACGACGAGCTCGCGCATGCCCGGGCGCACAGCGTCGGCTTCATCTTTCAGTCGTTTCACCTCATCCCACGGCTCACGGCGTTCGAGAATATCGAGTTGCCCCTGGTGCTGGCGGGCGTAGCGCCGGCGGAACGTCGACCCCAGGTGCAGCGCGTGATCGAGAGCCTGAGTCTCGCGGATCGCGCGCACCACCGTCCGGATCAGCTCTCCGGCGGGCAGCGCCAGCGCGTGGCCATTGCGCGAGCGATGATCATGCGCCCCACCGTCCTGCTCGCGGACGAGCCGACCGGCAATCTCGATCATGCGTCCGGCGAGGAGGTACTGCGCGCGCTGGAGACACTCAATGCCGCGGCTCTCACGCTCCTTGTAGTCACCCACGACGTCGAGGTGGGCAATCGGGCGCGGCGCCACATCCGCATGCGTGATGGCCGTATCGTGGCAGACACGCGCGGCAACGGCGGCACCTCATGATTGCGAGCGATCTTGTGCGCCTGGCCGTGCAATCGGTGCGCCGCGCGCGCCTGCGCAGCGCCATGCTGCTCCTCGCGATGGGGATCGGCGTATCAGCCGTGGTGGTGCTGACTGCGCTCGGCGAGGCGGCGCGCCGCTACGTGACCGATGAATTCCGCTCGCTTGGCACACACCTGGTGATCGTCTTTCCCGGGCGCACCGAGACCACCGGCGTGCAGCCGGGGCTTTTCTCCGGCGAGACACCGCGGGATCTGACCTTGCGCGATGCCGAGGCGCTGCTTCGCATTCCGGATGTCGAGCACGTAGCACCACTGATTGTGGGCGCGGTGCCGGCGTCGGTGCGCGAGCTGGAGAGGGAGGTGCCGGTCCTCGGTTCCAGCGCCGCCCTGCTCGTGGTGCGCAACTGGCACATGTCGCAGGGACAGTTCCTGCCACCGGGCGAGCTCGATCGCGACGTCGCGGTCTGCGTGATCGGCGCCAACGTGCAGCGCGAGCTGTTTCCGGGCCGTAACCCTATCGGCGAGGCGCTGCGCATCGGCGAGCGCCGCTTTCGCGTCATCGGCGTGCTCGGCTCCGAAGGGCGATCGATCGGCATGGACATCCAGGAGCTCGTCGTCATCCCCGTGAGCTCGGCGCAGGCGCTCTTTAACTCCGAGTCGCTGTTTCGCATCCTCATCCAGGCGCGCACGCGCGAATCCATGGAGCGCGTGCGCAGCGCGGTCATCGCGACGCTCAAGATGCGCCACCAGGGCGAAGAGGACGTGACCGTCGTGACCCAGGACTCGGTGCTCGCGACTTTCGATCTGATCTTCACGGCGCTGACGTTCGCGCTTGCGGGCATCGCCTCCATCAGCCTGGCGGTCGCCGGTGTCCTGGTGATGAATGTGATGCTGGTCGCGGTAAGTCAGCGCACGGCCGAGGTCGGGCTGCTCAAGGCGATCGGAGCGACACGCCGGCAGATCATCGCGATCTTCCTGACCGAGGCGGTGCTGTTGTCATTCGTCGGTGCCGCTGCCGGTGTCGTGGTGGGACTTGCGGCAACTGGACCTTGCACCAGGTCTATCCGAACCTGTCGTTCGCCACACCGCCCTGGGCCCTGGCGCTCGCGATACTCATCGCGCTTGCGAGCGGGGTCGTGTTCGGCGTCATGCCGGCACGCCGCGCTGCACGGCTCGACCCGGTGCTCGCGCTTTCGGGACGAGGCTGATGCGCTGGGCTGACCTGGTGCGGCTCACCTTCGGATCCGTGCGCTCGCATCGGCTGCGCGCGGTCCTCACTGCGCTCGGGATCGCGATCGGAGTGACCGCGGTCGTGCTCCTCACTTCCATCGGCGAAGGTATCCATCGCTTCGTGCTGGACCAGTTCACACAGTTCGGCACCAACATCGTCTCGGTGAGTCCCGGCCGGATCGAGACCTTCGGCGGCTCAATCGGCTCGCTCGGCAACGTGCGCCCGCTGACCGTGGACGACGCCCGGGCGCTCGGCCGAGCTCCCTATGCGACCGCGTCCGTGCCCGTCGTTCAGGGCAACGCCGAGGTCGAGGCGCTCGGCCGCAAGCGCCGCACGACGGTGTTCGGCGTGGGCGCGCAGTTCGCGGATGCGTTTCGTTACCAGGTAGGCGCTGGCATATTTCTGCCTGCCGACGATCCGCGAGCGCCCCGCAACCTCGCAGTGCTGGGGAGCAAGGTGCAGCAGGAGCTCTTCGGCGCCGGCAATTCCCTCGGCGAGCTGATCCGCGTAGGTGGTCAACGTTACCGCGTGGTGGGAGTGATGAGATCGAAAGGCAGCACTCTGGGTTTCGATCTCGACGACACGGTCTATGTTCCGGCCGCGAGCGGTCTCGAGCTCTTCAATCGCGACAGCCTGTTCGAGATCGACGTGATCTATGAGGAAAACGCGCCGGTCAAGGAGGTTATCGCGGGGATCAAGAGCATCCTGATGGCACGTCATGGCGACGAGGATTTCACCACTACGGCCCAGCAGCAGATGATCGATACGCTGGGCTCGGTGCTCTCGGTGCTGACTTTCGCTGTCCTGGCGCTCGGCAGCATCTCGCTGCTGGTAGGTGCCGTGGGGATTTTCACGATCATGACGATTGGCGTGCGCGAGCGCACGGCGGAGATCGGACTGCTGCGCGCCCTGGGCGCCGGGCGACAGCAGATTCTGCGCGTGTTCCTCATCGAGGCCGTGGTGCTCTCCGCGATCGGCGGCCTCGCTGGCCTCGTCGTCGGACTCGCGATCGTCGCCGTATTCGATGTTGCCGCACCGGCGCTACCGGTCAGCTACTCTCCTCCATTCATCCTCCTGTCGGAAGTGCTGGCAGTCGCGATCGGACTCATCGCCGGACTGCTTGCCGGCGATACGTGCTGCACGAGCTCGAGCCGATCGAGGCGCTGCGAGCCGAGTGAGCACCGGAATCGGTCATTCGGTTTCTGACAACCACAGCCTGATTCGATCGTGAACCTCGCGGCTGGTGCGCAGATCGAAGTGATTCAGTCCATACGCCGTGAACTGGCGAGACTTTGGAATCGGCAGAGCCAGCGCGGGATTCTCGTGCTGGCCGAGCGCGCTCTTGACAGGCACCAGGCCATCTCCCGGCAGTCGCCTGCTCGGGCCGGCTGACTTTGCCCGCTTGGTCGCTGCGATCGCAAAGCATTGCACTTTGGCCGGAAGTGGCACGAACCTTCTCGGATCATGAGCATGATCGCCGCGTTGCCCCTCCCAGTCCTCGTCCAGGACGTTGCCGTAACGCAGATCCTTGACTCCCGCGCTCCGGATCCTGCCCAACCTCGCCAATGGAGCCGTATAGGGGCTGATGCCCAGGAGAATTTCCACCCAGTTGCCGACCCGTTCCAGCGGCGCCCCGTGGTGCGGCGTGCCGAGAAAAATGAGCTTCTTCAGCTGACGCGGCCACCGATGGCGCGCACGCTTCGCATAATGACAGGCGCTACGCGCGATCAAGCCACCCATGCTGTGGCCGACGATTACCAACTCGTCCACCCGCACGGGCCACGCCCGAAGCAGCCGTTCCATCGCGTCGGCAAATTCCCGCCCGTTCGTGGAGACGTGACGGCCGCTGTTGTATTGCAGATAGATGGGCGTGTATCCGAGGTCTCGTCCGAGTGAAGACCAGTGATTCTTTCCCTGGCGGTTCCACTCCATGTCAGTCATGCACAGCCCATGCGCCAGGACAAGGAGTTTGCGGTCGGTGCGCCTGAAGGCGGATGCAAGCGCCTGGCGCTCTAACGCCAGAGGTTGTCCGTTCCTGCGCAAGCACATGGCAATCGCCAGCGGGTTATTGGTAGCGGCAAGGTAGTCGCCCAATACGCCATTGAGCGCGGCCAGCGCGGCTTCACGCCGCGCGGACGATGACGGGGCAACAGAATCGCCGAATAGCGGCGCTGCTTGCGCCAGCACAGTATCGAGCCCGACGCCGACCACACGCGTTATTCCGCGAATGCTTCGGTAGACCAGGCTGGGGATACCGTGCACTGTGCGCGCGACTGTTTCGTCAGCCACGGGTGGAAGGCGAACGATACTGCGATGCATATCCTCCACGATGTCCGTGACTCCCATCACCGCTGCGACGGCCAGCTGGCCGATGCCGCGCCAGCTGGAGACGTTTGCGGTAATCGCCCTTCGCGACATTCGGACCTCCGAATTGAGGGTGCTGGACCACAATTGTATTCGCTGAGTGCGCCGCTGGTGAACCGCTCATTCCTCGCGCGCCAGGAGTGCTTCGGCGAGGTCGATTTCACGCTCAAGACGGGTCAGCACGTCGTCGCCAATCTCGCCATTTCGCCATAGCTTGATCAGCGCCTCGCGCTGCGCCGCCGCTGCTCCAAGCCACAAGCGTGCCTCGCTGTCGAGCATGAGCGCGCTATCCGATCGCTGGGATGATCGGTTGTTGAAGAAGCGCTTCACCGCCACGGCTTCATGTGCGGGCAATCCGTGCTCGGCGACCAGCTCGTCCACGGCCTGGATTGCCGCCCGGCGCATCGCCTCATGCGCGAGTTCCGATTCGGTCTCGCCGGAAGTGTCGCTCTTGAGGTGCAGCGCCCGAACGAGCGCCGGCAGCGTCAAACCCTGGCCGACGAGCGTCACGAAAACGATACCGAAGGTGAGCAGGATCACGAGGTCGCGCTGCGGAAATGGCTCACCGCTGGGTAACACGGCAGGCAGCGCGAGCGCAGCCGCCAGAGAAACAACACCGCGCATGCCACACCAGCTGACGAGGGTGGAAACCCGGGCTGAGGCCGGATCGCGACGACGCAACGACGGCACGAGCAAACGCACACCGTAAGTCGCAGTGAAGATCCAGAGAAATCGCACGCCGATCGCGACGACGCTCAGCGCGGCTATCAACCCCAGCACGCGCGGCCACGATAGGGCCTGCTGCCCGATGAGCGACGCACCGATCACTGGCAACCGAATACCGATGAGCACGAACACGAGGCAATTGGCCACGAATACGAGGGCGCGCCAAAAGGTGCGAATGTTGAGGCGCGCAACCGCCGAGGCATGCAGATGTGACCACCGCGACCGGTACAGTCCGACCGCAACGACGCCGAGGACACCGGATACCTGGAGCAACTCGCACAGCCAATAGACCGCAAAGGGAGTCGTCAACGACATCGCCAGCTCGAGCATCGGATCGTGCAGGCGCTCCTGCAGCCGCGCTGTGATCCAGCCCAGCGCGATGCCGAGCGCGAGCCCACCGAGCGCGATCAGACCAAACTGGCCGACCAGCGCCCAGCCGGAAAACACGCCTGTCAGCACAGTAGCCACGGCGAACCGGTAGAGCACCAGACCGGTCGCGTCGTTCACCAGGCTCTCGCCTTCCAGGAGCGTCACGATCCGGCGCGGAAGCCGAAATCGTCTCAGCACCGCGCTCGCCGCCACCGCATCCGGCGGCGAGACGATGGCACCCAACGCGAATGCGACAGCCCACGGCGCCTGCGGCACCAGCCCCTTGAACGCGATGCCCACGGCCAGTGTCGTCGTCGCCACGAGGCCGATGGCGAGCAACAGGATCGGGCGAAGCAACAAGCGGAAATCGCGCCACGAGGTGTTGATGGCCGCCGGGTACAACACGGCAGGCAGCACGATGGCGAGCTCCAGGTTCGGCTCGAGATCCAGTCCCGGCCAGTCGTACACGAGTCCAAGCCCGATTCCGGCCAGGACCAGCACGATCGGGTATGGCACTCGGATGCGGTTCGCCAGCCAACCGGCTGCGATCGCGCACACCATCACCAGGATCAGAGAAGCCATGATCTATTTTGCATCAGTCCGCGCGGCAAAGGCGGGGCAAACCCGCACGCGATTGTGGGGGGCGCCGAGCGTCGGCTGGACTGGCGCTCTCTCTCGAAGTTCAAATAGCCTCCGATCCGCGTGACCTCAACATTCAGCGAACGACTCGAGTAGGACCATGGCAGACAGTTGCATCCTTACCGCTTACGCACGATTCGACGATCCATCGGCCGTCAATAAGCTCCTCGAACCCATCCGCAATGCAGAGGACTTGCGCGAGACCTTGAAATCCGGTCAGCCATTGCGCGCGCGAATTTGGGATCGAGAAACGCGCACCGCGCGTTTCATCGTTTCAGACGGTCTGACGGTCGGTTGCTACACCGTCACCGAAGTCACGGCCAAGGAGGCTGCGCGTATTGGGTCGGAGTGCGAGTCCGTTGCCACGCTCGGTAGCAAGGAGTTCTGCTCCATCGTCCAACGCACGCTTGGAATCTCGACCTTCACCGTGCAGTAGACGGTTTCCCTGCCAGGCGACTGACACGTTCGAGCGATACCACCCGAGGCGCTGCGGGCCGAGTGAGCGTGGCATCAAGTCAATTCACGACTTGGTAATGGACTATCTTTGGTCCCAGGTTGCCCGCCACATCGCGCACTTTCACGATGAAAGACTTCGTTCCCGCGCTCGCAGTATCAATGCTGGCGCCATTGGAAACTGGCCCGTCGCACTGTTTGATACCGGAAGTCTGATCCGCGCAGGCATACACCGCCGCCACCTGCTGATGAGTGTGATAGGTCCGGCCATCGACGGGCGCACCAATCACCGCCGCTGGAGAATGGACATCACGCTTGATCGTGACCGATTTCCTTTTCTTGCCACCACTGCTCCTTGCAACACACGTGATCGTCTTGCCTGGCGTATCAGTGAACACTACCGCCCGGCGGCAGCCCGCTGTCGCGCTGATCGGGGATTGAGCATCCGTCACTTCCCAGGTGACTGTCACGGTCGAGCGATACCAACCCTTGCCACCGAGCGTGCCCGTCACCACGGGCGTGATGACCGGCGGCGTGGTGTCAGCGGTGACTGGGTGAGACGAGGTACGCGTGCGTGTTGTCCGCGTTCTGCTGTCGACTCCGTTGGCCACGATCTGCCCGAGATCGTTGATGTCGACGCCCGAAGTGAGCGTGACGTACGGCTTCAGCGGATCAGCCGGGTCAACGAGGTCATTGAGGTCGCGCAGCGCCGTGCCGTCCCACAGGAATGCGTGACTGGCCTCATCGCCAGTCGTTGCGGCAATGCCCGTCACCTGCCCCGAGGCGTTGATGGCACGGCCAGAGCTATCCCTGCCCCCCAGCGTGCCGAGGTCGCGCATCGTGGTGCCGTCCCACAGGAATGCGTGACTCGCACGCATTGCCGGTCGTTGCTGGCATCGCCCGTCACCTGCCCCGAGTCGTTGATGGCACGGCAAAGCTATCCGCTGCCCCCCAGCGTGCCGAGATCGCGCATCGCTCGTGCCGTCCCACAGGAAGGCGTGCCTGCCGCATTGCCGGTCGTCGATTGGAACTTGCCCGTCACCTGCCCCGAGGCGTTGATGGCATTGCCAAAGCTATCCCTGCCCCCCAACGTGCCGAGATCCTGCAGTCGTGGCGCCGTCCCAGAGGAAGGCGTGCCTCGTCGGCATTGCCGGTCGTGCTGGCGTCGCCCGTCACCTGCCCCGAGGCGTTGATGGCATACGCCAGCGCTGTCCCGGCCTCCCAGCGTGCCGAGGTCTCGCATCCTGGTACCGTCCCACAGGAATGCGTGCAGGACTGGGCCTTCCAGCGTCATGCCTGCCGCTCACGTAGGCGATGCCCGTCACCTGCCCCGAGGCGTTGATGGCATTGCCCTGGCTAAACGTGCCCCCCAACGTGCCGAGATCCTGCAGCGTGGTGCCGTCCCAGAGGAATGCGTGCTCGGTCCCGATCGGTCGTGTGGCGCGAGACCCGTCACCTGCCCCGAGTCGTTGATGGCATAGCCACGCTATCGCAGCGCTGAATCCACATTTGCCCGCCCCAGCGTGCCGAGGTCCCGCATCGTGCTGCCGTCCCACAGGAAGGCGTGAGAGGCCGCGATAGCCCGCACTGTCGTCGTTAAGGCCAAACCCGTCACCTGTCCCGAGGCGTTGATGGCTGTAGCCAGTGCTTCCCTGGCCCCCACGCGTGCCGAGGTCGGTCAACCGATAGATTGTCTGCGCACAAGCCCACCCCGAGGCGAGCGTCAACATGACGCCCACCACCACCGCTTTCCGTGCTCGCATGTTCCTATCCCCCGTACGCGTCTAGCGACGAAGCTAATCGCGGTATATGTCGCCGTCCTTCCAGGTGGTCGCGGTCTCTGTCACATGCTGCGACGTCGTGCCATTCGAGAGCAATGCGTAGATATGCGGTATACCGGCCGCCAGCGCACCGTTCCCGTTCATAATCGGTGCTGCCAATGGCGGCGATCGCGTAGGCTCGCTCTTACGCGTCAGGCTACGTCACATCGAGATCGACCCCTCCCGGAACTCCGTCTTGTCGAGCCACACGTTCACGAGCACGGGCTTGCCGGAGCGAGCGATCTCCCTCGCACGCTCGAGGGCTGCGGGAACCTCGGCGTTCTTCGTGACGAGAATGCCCGCCGCGCCGAAGCCTTCCGCGACCTTGTGGTAGTCGGTGCGGGCGAGGACGGTGCTGACGTCATCCTTCAGCATCTTCACCTGCTCGCGCGCAATCTGCGTCCAGGCCGCATCGTTTCCCACCACCGCGATCACCGGGATACGGTGGCGCACGAACGTGTCGAACTCGACGAGGCCGTAGCCACTCGCACCGTCTCCGTAGATGATCCACACCTCGCTCTGCGGACGCGCGACCGCGGCGCCCAGCGCGAACCCGGCGCCGACGCCGAGCGTGCCGAATACACCGGGGTCGAGCCAGCTGAGCGGGCCGCGCGGCCGCACGATGTAAGACGCGGTCGCGACAAAGTCGCCCCCGTCCGCGACCATGATCGCGTTGTCGCCCGCCGCGCGGTCGAGCGCGCGAAAGAAACCAATCGGATTGACGAACTCGCCCTGCGCCGCCGCCTGCGCATCGATTTCGGCCTCGCGCTCGAGGTCGCGCTTGCGCAGCGATTGGGTCCAGTCTCGCCATTTCGCTCCGGCCTTGGTCGTTGCAGCGAGGCGCTCGAGGAACAACCCGGCGTCGCCGATCGCCGCGATGGTTGGGCGGCGATTCATTCTCGCGTCCCTGGCGCTGCGGTTGGCCGCGATCAGCGTCGCGCTGCGCCGTATGTGACGCCCGTAATCGAGCCGAAAGTCGCAGGGTACTCCGGCCAGGATCACGCAGTCCGACTCGCGCAACGCCTTGCGGCGCGCGTGCCGCATCTGCAGCGGATGCTCGCGGCCGAGCAGCCCGCGCGCCATGCCGGACAGATAGACCGGGATGCCAAGCTGCGCGACTGCGGCCGCGATGCGATCGGCCTCGCCGGCGAGCGACAGCGCCTGGCTGCCGATCACCATCAGCGGCCGCTCGGCTTTCGCGAGCGCCGCAACCGTCGCCTCGATGCGCGAATCCGGCGGCGTGGGCGGCAGCACATCCCGCGCGCGCACGTCGACGGGCCGGTCGCTGCCGGCGAACATCTTCTCGACATGGCGGGTGAGATACCAGCGAAGCGCCCGGTCGGCGATCGACGTGCCCTTCCCTGCGGCGTCGGCGTACCACTGGCGGATGTTCGCCTCGTCGTACAGCAGATCCACCGGGCATTCGATGCACACGGGTCCCGGCACGCCCTCACGCGCAACGGCGAACGCCTCCACGACCGCGGGCGCGAGATCGGCAATGCGTCGCACCTTGGTGAAGCGTTTTACGTGCGGCGCGATGAGCGGACGCTGGTCGATGTCCTGCAACGCCCCACGGCCCTGCAGCGCGGTGGGCGCTGCGCCTCCGATCAGCACGACTGGCGACTGCGCGAGCTGGGCGTTCTTGAGCGCAGTGATCGTATTCGTCAACCCAGGTCCCGCGGTCACGGCAGCGACGCCTGGGATTCCGGTCAGCCGAGCGACCGCGTCGGCTGCGAACACAGCAGTGGCCTCATCGCGGCAGTCGATGATGCGAATGCCGCGCGCCTTCGAAGCGGTGAGGATCGGCGAGATGTGACCGCCGCACAGCGTGAACACGAACGGCACACCGTGCGTTTCGAGGGCGGCGGCCACGCGGTCACCCCCGTGCGGGTGGGTTCGTTCCCTCTGCATCAGGCGCACTCCTTCGTGCTGTGTTTCGCGAGGTCCTCCTGCACGAGAACTCTATAGTCGATCTTGCCGATGCGCGTCTTGGGGAGCTCGCGCTTGAACTCCACTTCGCGCGGGCACGACCACTTGATGAGGCTTCTGTGGCAATGATCGATCAGCGCCTGCTCGGTCGCAGCGCTTGCCTGCGCGCGATCCTTCAGCACGACATACGCTTTGACCCGCTCAACCTGCGACGGGTCCGGCACGCCGGCGACGCAGGCCTCCGCGACGAGCGGATGCTGATAGAGCACGGCTTCGACCTGCGCGGGGTACACGTTGAAGCCAGACGACTTGATCATGCGCTTCAGCCGCACGGTGAAGTAGAAGAAGCCGTCGGCGTCCATCTTGCCAAGGTCGCCGGTGTGCAGCCAAACGCGGCCGTCGGAATGTTTCCGGAGCGTCTCGGCCGTTGCCGCCGCATCATCGAGATAGCCGAGCATCACGGCGGGCCCGGCAATGCAGATCTCGCCCTCCTCGCCCGCGGCCGCTTCCTCCGTGGTGCCCACCTTGCAAACCTTCGCGAGCATGTCGGGGAAGGGAATGCCGATCGAGCCTTCGCGGTATTCGTCGAGCGGCATCGCCATGATCGCGGTAACGGCCTCAGTGAGCCCATAGCCCTCGAGCAGCTTCACGTTTCCGCCGTGATCGGCAACCAGCTTCTCGAAGCGTTCCTTGAGCGGCCGAGGCAGCGTATCCGCACCCGAGAACGCGGCATGCAGGCAAGCAAGGTCGGCGCCCGCGAGCGAGGGGTCCCTGGTGAGCGCGTCGTAGAGTGTCGGCACGCCGACCAGCAGATTCGGCCGTTTGGACTTGAGGAGCTTCGCGACCAGCTTCGCGTCGAAGATCGGCACGAGAATGGATTTCGCTCCGGCCATGAACGCCGCGTTCACGCAGACGCCGAGACCGAAGCCGTGAAAGATCGGCAGGATCGCGAGTATCGATTCGCTCTGATCCATGCCGCCCCAGCGCGCCGCCTGCATGCCCTCGGCGATGAGATTGCGGCTCGAGAGCACGATGCCCTTCGGTACGCCAGTCGTCCCGCCCGAGAACAGGATCGCGGCAGGATCGTCGGTACTCCTCTGGGCGCGTGGCGCCGCGGGATACGATGCCGTCATCAGGTCTGCCCACCAATGCACGCGCGGGTCGACCGGGACTCGCGGAATCTTGCGCCCCCTGGTGAACCAGAAGCCGAGCTTCTTGAGCGGCGCGAGGTAGTCGGCCATGCGCGCGAGGATCAGCGTGTCGAGCGGCACCTTCGGCCTGAGCGACGCGAACACACGGTAGAACGCGTCAAGGGTGAGCGCGATGCGCGCGCCGCTGGCGTCGAGGTAATGCTCGATCTCGGGCCCTGTAGACAGCGGATGGATCATCGCCGGCACCGCGCCGAGTTTGCTCGCCGCATAGAAGGCGATGATCCCCTGCGGAGACGTCGGCATCGAAACCAGCATGCGATCGCCGCTCTTAAGCCCGAGCGAGACGAGCGCCTCCGCGCAGCGATCGATCGCCGCGAGAAAATCTCTATAGCTCGACGTGGTGTCGAGGAAATCCCAGGCGATCGCATCGGGGACGCGCGCCGCGGTCTGCGCGACGGCCTCGTAAAGCGTGACCTCGGGATAGTCGAGACTCTCGGGAACTCGGCCGTAGAACCGCAGCCAGGGGCGTGTGGTGGAAGTGCTCATCGTGTGCGCGCTTGCGCCAGCGGTTGCCCGCGTACGATCCGCGGCGATCGTGAGCAGTGAAGCAGGACCCGGAGTGACATGCCATCCGGGCTTGTTCGTATCCGCCGCGGCTCGACCAGTGGCCTACACGTAACTCGGATAGACGGGCTCGAACACACAGCTCCGAATGAGCGCGTCGAGGTCCTTTGGCTCGCGCAACTTCGTCAGTCGGCGCTTCCAGGCCACCCGCGCCACCGCAGCGGCGATCCGGAACGAAACTTCCCGGATCGACGGCAGTGGCGGAAACAGCAGTCCCTGCGCGAGATCATCCTTCGACACCATGTCGGCAAGGGTCTGCGCCGCGGCGGCAAACATCTCGTCCGTGACCAGTGACGCACGGCTGGCGATGGTTCCCAGCGCGACGCCAGGAAACACGTACGCATTGTTCGCTTGCGCCACCACGAGGTGCTTGCCGCCAACGCTCAGGGGTGGAAACGGGCTGCCACTCGCGAACACCACGCGACCCTGCGTATGCGTGTACGCCTCCTCGGCGGTGCACTCGGAGTTCGCCGTCGGATTCGAGAGTGCAAACACGATGGGCCGTCGGTTGAGCGTCGCCATCGCCTCAAGGACCTCCCGCGTAAATGTGCCCGGCTGGCCGCTCACGCCGATCAGGGCGGTCGGTTCGAGTCCACGAATCGCGGCGATGAGATCTGGTGCTCCGGGAGCGTCATGGGCGTATGGCTTCTTGTGGGTCGCAAGGTCCTTGCGCCCCGCGACCACGAGCCCGCGCGAGTCGACCAGCCAACACGTACGCCGCGCGTCTTGTAGGGCCAAGCCGGATTCGACCAGCGTCGATACGATGAGATCGGCGATGCCCACGCCCGCCTCGCCGGCGCCGAGGAAGAGAAAACGCTGCGTGCGGAAATCACCCCCTGTGATCCGCATCGCCGAGAACAAGCCCGCCAGCGTGACTGCGGCCGTCCCTTGTATGTCATCGTTGAACGCGCACACGCGGTCCCGATACTTCGCCAGCAGCCGGAACGCATTCTGGTTGCCGAAGTCTTCGAACTGGATGAGGACGCCAGGCCAGAGCGCATTGGCGGCCGTCACGAACTCGTCCACCAGCGCGTCGTAGTCCTCCCCGCGGAGGCGTCGCTGGCGTAGACCGATGTATAGCGGCTCTTCCAATAATGCAGCATTCTCGGTGCCGACGTCGATCGTGACCGGCAGCGTAATCGCGGGATCCACCCCGCCGCACGCCGTATAGAGCGAGAGTTTTCCGACCGGGATTCCCATTCCGTGGGCGCCCAGGTCACCGAGGCCGAGTATGCGTTCGCCGTCAGTCACGACGATCGCTCGCACGTCCGCTCGCGGCCAGTTGCGGAGAACCTTGCGCACGCGACCGCGATCGTCGGCCGTAACGAACATGCCCCGCGCGCGCCGGAATATCTGCCCGTACGCCTGGCAGGCGCGACCGACGGTCGGGGTATAGAGGACAGGCATGAGCTCTTCGATGTGATCGACAATCACGCGGAAGAAAAGCGTCTCGTTGCGATCATGCAGGGCCGTGAGGTTGATGTGCTTCTCGAGATCGTTCGGCTTCGCCCGATAGTTCGACATGATGCGATCGATCTGCTCTTGCATCGTGGCGATGCGCGGCGGTAACAATCCACGCAATCCCAGGGTTTCGCGCTCTTCTTCGGTGAAAGCCGTCCCCTTGTTGAGGACGGGATTACGGAGCAGCTCGACGCCGCGGGGGAAGCGGGTTGCACGCTTTCGTGTGGCAGACGGATGCTTTTTCATGAGGTGCTTCGATCGTCGTTGAGCGCACTCATAAATCGATGCCGGCCCAACCGTATACCTCGCGGTTAAGCGCAGCGGTGGTTGCTGGCCTGTCTTCGCCGGGAAGGTTGGAATTGACTTCGTAGCCCTGACTCTTGAGCAGATACGACAGCATTCGATATGACGGACGGAAGCCGGCCAGATCCGCCGGCGTCATCGGCGAGAGCAAGGCCGGGAATCGCGGTCGTGAACTCGTCGCGCATGTAGATGGCGTCGAAGCTGAAAATACGCCATCGCTCAGCGCGGCGTTCGACGCGATACAGGAACCGTGCATGACTCGAGAGCTGCACCTCGACGCCGGACAACGTCGCCGGAATGTCGATGATCGCGGACAGGCTCGCGACGGCGCGATCACCTGCCAGACGAACGAGGATGGGTCCGAGACGATGCTTGGCGAGAACGTTGCGGCGCGCCATGTCGATCGAACCGTTGACGAATTCGTGGCCGGTGCCGGTGAACCAGCTCACGTGCACCAGCGAGTCCGCATGGAAGCAATCGCGCATCTGATCCCAGCGCCCGAGGTCGCGGCTCTCGCGTTCGACGAGCACGAGTTGCGTCACCGCTACGATGTCGGCCGCATCGAGAACCGATTGGGGCAGGTCTGTTCGCATGGGCTTACTCCGGGGGCTTGCGCCTCCAACGTTTAGTGCGGCGGTTAACGCAGGGTAGTGGCAATCTATCGTGCGCGGAAGGTCCGGCATAGCTGAGGTGCCAGTGTCACCAGATCCCCTGCTCGCTCGCGTCGATCACCTCGTGTATGCGACACCCGACCTCGACCGTGGCATCGACGAGATCGAGCGGCTGCTCGGGATCCGTGCGAGCGCCGGCGGGCAGCACCCTGGGCGGGGGACCCGCAATGCCCTCGTTGCCCTCGGGCCAAAGGCTTATCTTGAGATCATTGCGCCCGATCCCGACCAGCCGCCGCCATCCACACCGCGTCCCTTCGGACTTGACTCGCTGAAGCGCTCGCGACTCGTCGCATGGGCGGCAAACGGCCACGATCTCGAGCAAATTCGGACCGCAGCCTCCCGCCACGGCGTTGAGCTCGGCAAGGTGTTGGCCGGCAGTCGCCAACGCCCCGACGAGGTGCTGCTGTCGTGGAAGTTCACCGATCCATGGTTCGTGGTCGCTGACGGGATCGTGCCCTTCTTCATAGACTGGGGTCCGTCGCCGCACCCCGCGTTGACTGCGGCGAAGGGGGCTACACTTGTGGCGCTGCGGGCCGAGCACCCTGACGCCGACCGCGTCAGGGACCTGCTGCGCGGAATCGGCCTCGAGCTGTCGGTCGACCACGGCGCAGTTCCGGCGCTGATCGCCGTCATTGACTGCCCGCGTGGTCGAGTCGAACTCCGATAGCCTGAGGCCGCCAGCAACTGACCGACAGGTTGGCAGGGCCGTTAACGACGGTCCTTCTTGGTTTCAGCGCCGGCTGCGTAACTTCCTCGCTCTACCGTCCGAGCCGGCATCAAATCCTCGCCGGTGTCCATGCCGGTGCAGTGCGTTTCGATTGCTTGCGGTGCTGCGTCGGTCTCCGGCCCGTGCCCGGGCTCGAATACGTAGCACGTGTCGGGCCCGCGGCCCGGCAAACCTGGGCTCATCAGAACAATGGCAAAGAGCAGAGCGTACATCCGAGGGCGATCTTGCCAAGAGTCGAGAGCGTTAGCCGTGCGCTAGCACTGATTTTCCATACGCCTCAGGCTCATATGAAAGCCACGCCAACTCGCGATATTTCATATATTGTTCAGCAAGTACAAGAACCCTGACACATGACACCACCTGTTCCGATCACCGTCGACGCGGCCTGTGACCCCACCGAGTTGCGTGTGCCGCACCGTCTGCCGATTCCGCGCTATCTGGAGACGGTGTACTGGTGGGCGTATGTACACCCGCGTGCCGTGCAGCTGTTCGAACGCGACTGGCTCGTCAACCTGATCCTGTTCGGCAACTACGGTCGTTTGCGCGACCGCGCCCTGGCCGAGCTCGGTACTCCGATACAGGGGCGCACGCTGCAGGTGGCGTGCGTCTACGGCGACCTGACGCTGCGCCTGCGTGCGGCGCTCGCCGCCAATGCTCGCCTGCAAGTGGTCGATATCCTGCCGATACAACTGCGAAACCTGCTCGCGAAACTGCCGGCGGACGAGCGCGTCACGATGCTGCAAGGGGATTCCTCGTCGCTGGCGACAGCCGACGCGAGCTTCGATCAGGTGCTGGTGTTTTTTCTGCTGCACGAGCAGCCCGAGCCAGTGCGCCGCGCCACGCTTGCCGAGGCGATGCGCGTGGTCAGACCTGGCGGCAAGATCGTGATCGTCGACTACCACCGCCCGGCACGCTTGCATCCGATGCGTCCGTTGATGCGCGCGGTATTTCGCAAGCTCGAACCGTATGCAATCGACCTGTGGTCCCATGAGATCGAGCATTTTCTGCCCGAGCGATTGACGCCCGCATCGATGCACAAGGAGACTTTCTTCGGTGGTTTGTATCAGAAGCTGGTGCTGATTCGTTGACGGTGTATTCCCCAGCCCCGCAGTCGGGTGGCCACGGGCGAACAAGAAGCGAGTGATGCTGGAAGTTTTTGGGGCGGACGTAGTGATCGTCGGTGCCGGCGGCGCCGGTCTGCGCGCGGCCATCGCGGTGGCTGAGGCGGATCCGTCGCTTACGGTAGCGCTCGTTTCCAAGGTCTACCCGATGCGCAGCCACACCGTGGCAGCCGAAGGCGGCGCGGCCGCCGTCACGCAACCGCACGACAGTCTGGACCATCATTTCAACGACACCGTTTCTGGCGGCGACTGGCTGTGCGAGCAGGACGTCGTGGAGTACTTCGTGGCTCACGCGCACGAAGAGATGGTGCAGATGGAGCACTGGGGCTGCCCGTGGAGCCGCAGGGACGACGGACACGCCAATGTGCGCGCCTTCGGGGGCATGAAGATCGAACGCACCTGGTTCGCCGCCGACAAGACCGGCTTCCACATGCTGCACACGCTGTTTCAGACTTCGATCAAGTACCCCTCGATCAGGCGTTTCGACGAGCACTTCTGCGTCGACCTGGTGGTCGAGGACGGCCGCGCACAGGGTGTGGTGACCATCGAAATCGCCAGCGGCGAGTTCCGATTCATCCAAGCCAAGGCGGTGATCATCGCCACTGGTGGCGCGGGGCGCGTGTTCCGCGAGAACACCAACGGCGGCATCGTTACCGGCGACGGCATGGCGCTAGCCTATCGCCACGGTGTACCGCTGCGCGATATGGAATTCATGCAATACCATCCGACGTGCATGCCGCGCACGGGGTTGCTTTTCACCGAGGCGTGCCGGGGCGAAGGCGGCTTCCTGCTCAACAAGGACGGCTACCGATATCTTCAGGACTACGGTCTCGGGCCTGCCGAGCCGGTACCGCGCAACAAGGCCATGGAGCTCGGGCCGCGCGACCGCCTGAGCCAGGCGTTCTGGCACGAGAAGAAGAAAGGCCGCACCATTGACGGGCCGTTGGGATCGGTCGTGCACCTCGACCTGCGCCACCTCGGCGAGCGCAAGTTGCGCGAGCGCCTGCCACAGATCTACGAGCTGGCCGAAGAATTCCTCGGCGTCGATCCGGCGCGCACTCCCATTCCAGTGGTGCCGGCGGTGCATTACACGATGGGTGGGATTCTCGCCGACGGCAAGACAGCATCACCGCTCGCGGGCCTGTATTCGGTCGGCGAGTGCTCGAGCGTGGGCATTCACGGCGCCAACCGGCTGGGGTCGAATTCGCTGACCGAACTGATCGTGTTCGGCAAGGTGGCCGGCGTCGAGGCGGCGAACTTCGCCCGCAACGTCGCGAACAGCAAGGCCGATGTTCTACAGCGGCAGGCTAATGCGGCGTGTGAACGCGCGCTCAGCATCGTGACCCGAGAGAGCGGCACCGAGCGTATCGCCGTGCTGCGTACCGAGATGGCGAGCAGCATGGAAAGCGGCTGCGGCATCTACCGCCTGGGGTCCGACATGCAGGCCACCTGCGACAAGATCGACGAGCTCAAGGCGCGCTACCTCAATCTGCACGTCGATGATCACTCGAAGGTCTGGAACACTGAATGGTTGCTCGCGATCGAGCTCGGGTATCTGTTGGACGTGGCGCAGGCGATAGTCTATTCGGCGATCCATCGCAAGGAGTCGCGCGGTTCACACCAGCGTCTGGACGGTTTCGAACGGCGCGACGATGTCAACTTCCTCAAGCACTCGCTGGCCAGCTACGCGGGCGCCGCTGCGCCGCGCATCAGCTACGGCGACGTCAAGATCACCAAGTCAAAGCCCGGCACGCGCGCGTATGGCGCCGAAGGTGAACAAGCCGAAGCTCAACGGAAGCTCCAGGGGGCAGCCCGTGGCTGAAGCCGAGAAGACCATCGAGATCGAAGTCCTGCGCTACCGCCCCGAGCAAGACTCGGCGCCCGTCGCGCAAAGCTACCGGGTGCAGTTCACCGACGATATGTCGGTGCTGCAGGGCTTGCAATACATCAAGGATTATCTCGACGGCACGCTGAGCTTTCGCTGGTCGTGCCGTATGGCGATTTGCGGCAGTTGCGGAATGATGATCGACGGCAAGCCCAGGCTGTCGTGCAAGACCTTCCTGCGTGAGTTCCATCCGGGCAAACTGCGCATCGAAGCGCTGGCGCATTTCCCCATCGAGCGCGACCTGGTGGCGGGCGTGGATGATTTCATCGTCAAGCTCGAAGCCATCAAGCCCTACCTCATTCCGAAGGAGCCACGTCGCCTCGAGCAAGGCGAATACCTGCAGACTCCTCATCAGCTCGAGCAGTACGAGCAGTTCAGCTCCTGCATCAATTGCATGCTCTGCTATGCCGCTTGTCCGCAGTACGGGCTCGATTCGAAGTTCACGGGTCCGGGCGTGCTGGCACTGCTGCATCGGTACAACGCCGATTCACGTGACGGCGGCCGCGAGCAGCGCATGGAGCTCGTCAACGCCGAAGAAGGCGTGTGGAGTTGCACTGCGGTGGGCTACTGCTCCGAGGTGTGCCCCAAGGGGGTGGACCCGGCCAACGCGGTGAACCAGAACAAGGTCAACAGCGCGAAGGACTATTTTCTGCGCTTCCTGCGACCGAAGGGAGCAAGCAAGTGAGCTCGCTTCGAAACGAGGCTGCGAGCGGCCGCCGACCTTATATGCGCTCGATGGAAGGCTGGTGGCGCAGGGATCCCTTTTTCGTGCGCTACATGATCCGCGAGACCACCGCACTGATCGTGGCGCTGTATGCGCTCGTACTGCTCGCCGGCGCGTTGTGCCTGAGCCAGGGCGAAGCCGCCTGGAACGGCTGGCTGGCGGCAATGCGCAGTCCGGTCTCGATCGCGCTGCACCTGCTGATGCTGGTCGCGATGATTTACCACAGCTACAGCTGGTTCGAGATCATGCCCAAGACGATGCCGGCCGTGTTCGTCGGCGGCAAGCGTGTGACCGCGGCGACGATCACGATGATTGGCTTGACGGCTGCGGCAGCGACCTCACTGGCCCTCTTCGCCGTCGTAAGGATGCTGCGGCCATGAAACGATCGAATGCACCAATCTTCTGGGGACTGTTCGGCGCGGGCGGCATGCTGTCGGCGCTTTTCGGGCCGATGCTGGTGTTCATCACCGGCATCGCGGTACCGCTGGGGCTGCTGCTGCCGCCCGACCTCATGAACTATCCGAGCATGCTGGCCTTTGCCCAAAACTGGGCAGGCAAGAGCTTCATCTTCGTCGTCGTTGCTCTCTTCATCTGGCACGCCGCGCACCGCATTTTCCACAGCCTGCACGATGTCGGCATCCGCACCGGGGCGCTCGCCAAGCTGCTGTGCTACGGCAGCGCGCTCGTCGTCACGCTACTAACGCTTTGGAGCCTGCTGGCGATCGGGTTCTGAGGCTGGAACCCTCTCCCCTTCCCTGGGAGAGGGTCCACCACAATTCTACTTCTTGAGCGTTATTTCGCGGAGCACGTACTGCCCCGTGATCTCGCGCATCGCCGGATAGTTCTTCTGCGCGTACTGGGTCGCCTCATCGGACTGTTGCTTGCCGAACTCCTTCATGAAAGCGTCGTAACGTTCCTTGTTCGGCGCCAGGTCCTGGGTGCTCTTGAACTTGACGACCAGCAACAGATTGAAGTCGCCGCTTTGGGGCAGATCACTGCGATAGATGTGGTAATCCTCTATCTGCCCAAGCTTCTTGGAGATCTCATTGGTCTTCACCCAGGTCTTTGCCAGCCCTTCGAGATAGGCATCGTCCATGTTGGCATTCACACGAACGGTCGTGACCGACCACACAGCGTCACTCTCGGTGTAATCCTTCCACGGTTCGAGATCAGCCATTGCAAGGGTCGGGGCCAGCAAGAGGCTGAGTGCGATGACTTTGAATTTCGTATGGATTCGCATGGTTTCTCTCCGTTGTTGTGAACCGTGCATTGTGCCACAGGCGGAGGGCGCTCTGCGTCAAATCGGCCGATCGATCGATGTGGCCAACGGCGTGAAGAGCTTCGGGCCTGCCTCAGACATGTACCAGCAATCCTCCATCCGGATACCGAATTCTCCCGGGATATAGATTCCGGGCTCGTCCGAGAAGCACATGCCCGCTTCGAGTGGAGTTGTATCGCTGCGCACGAGATAGGGAGGCTCATGTCCATCCATCCCGATCCCGTGTCCGGTTCGATGCGACGTCCCGGGCAAGCCGTAGTCTTTGCTCCACCCCCTGCCCTCGTAAAACGTGCGCACTGCTTTATCGACTGCGCCCACCTGGATGCCGATCTTCGCCGTCTCCAGAGCGATCTCCTGGCCACGCTTGACCGTGTTCCACACCTCCCGCTGACGGGACGAGGGTTCGCCGTATATCCAGGTTCTGGAGATGTCCGACTGGTAGCCGTGAACGGAACAGCCGGTATCAACGAGCACGACCGATCCCCTGCGTACCGTCTGCGGCTTGACCGAGCCATGTGGATAGGCGCTCGCCTCGTTGAGCAGCACCAGTGAAAACTCGTGCGAGCCGCCCAGCGCCTCAGTCGCCGCCACCAGCATCTTCATGATGTCGGGTCCGCGCATGCCCTCTTCGGTTCGCCCGTGCACATGTTTCAATGCCGCAAGGGTGACGTCGTTGGCTGACTGCATCAAAGCAAGTTCTGTCGACGATTTGACGATGCGGCAAGCACGGACGAGCTCATCTCCTGAAACTACCTCTCGTCCCGCGCCCCACGCCTGTGTTACGTGCTCGATGATGAAGAAGCGCGTGGTGGCTTCTACGGCGAGCGGGCCTTCCGCCCCCGCGTGATTGCGTAGTGCTCCGGCGATCAGGTCGAACGGACTCTCATCTTCCTTCCAGGGCCGAACGTCGGCAGATATCTTCAGCGTTTCGCGGACAGAGGGCTCTTCAAAGAAAGGAGTGACGACGACGACTCCACCCTCGGCGGGGATCAGCGCTGCGGTCGTCCTCTCGGACCTCCGCCAGCGGATGCCCGTGAAGTATTCGAGTGTGGATCCCGCCTCGACCAATAGTGCCGCGACCTTGCGCTGTTGCATCAAGGATTGCAGCTTGGCGATTCGCGCGGCGTGCTCCTGTGCGGTGATGGGCTGGACGCCCTCGGTGAGCGAGCTCAGGCCCTGTGCACTTGAGTCGCCCGCGTCTTTTCTCGCGCAGGCAGCCAGCGCGACTCCAACGGTCGTCACCCCAAAGAAGGCACGCCTGGAAACTGTCGTCATCGGTTCCTCCCAATGCCCGTATCTAAAGGGTTAACTTGTAGAGCGCGTACGGAATGCCATTTCGGTCGGGAATGGATCGCTCGAGCACGAAGCCCATACGTAGATACAGGGGAAGTGCCACCTCCATGGCGGGACTCGTATGGAGACCAATTACTCTGGCATTGTCTCTCTGAGCGCGTGCGATGCATTCCTGTGATAGTCGGCGACCCAGGCCGCGACCACGTGCTTCAGGTGCAACCGACAACATGCGAATGATGGCCCACTCGGGCGGAAACATTTCCTCTCGCTTGGCATATGGAGGAACGTACCCGACGCAGCCAACAACACTGCCCTCAAGCTCTGCGACAACTAATTGAAGATCATGCGCGAGTGAGGCGACGTTACCAAAGAACCCCGCCATTCTTGTCCAATTGTTGAACACAGTCGCGTACTGATCCCACGCCTCGAGTGCGACTCTGTTAACCGCCGGAGCATCATCGGGGCGGAAATCTCTGATCGTGGCAATCACAGCGATCCTCCGGACAGCAATCATAAACGGGAGCGTGAGTAGTATCTTGCACAGCGCTGAATTCGCTGCGCGGCGACCTGTACGCGGTCGAGCCCAATCACGGCGAGATCGTGCGGATCACGACCGACGGGAAGATCAAGCGCGTCATCGACGTGTCTGCCAGCCAGGGCCACGTAGTGCCGACCGCGCTCGCGTACCACGGCAATTTCTACGTCGGCAATCTGGGCGTCTTTCCGCAGGATGCCGGCACTTCGAAAGTGTGGAAAGTGAACCCGGCCGGTCAGATCAAAGTGGACGCGACCGGCTTCAACATGGTGCTCGGGCTTGCCTTCGACCGGCGTGACCGGATGTACGTCCTTGAAATGTCCGCGGCACCGGCACCGACTCCGGGCACCGGTCGCATCGTGCGGCTGAGCCCCAACGGGAAGAAACGCACTGTGATCGCCGACGAGCTGTTCTTTCCGACTGGCATGACGTTCGGGCCCGATGGCAATCTGTACGTGTCAAACGTCGGATTCGGCCCGCCGCCGGTGGGACTCGGCGAGGTGCTCAAGGTCGAGTTGGACGACGACTGACATCGACTGCCCCGGAATCTTCGATCAGTAAGCGGTGGCGGATTGCGTCCGCCACCGCGCGCTGACTGGTCTTCAACCTCTCCGGCCCTGACCACCAGCGCCCTGAGCACCTCAACTCCGACGCAGCAAAAGCCCGGTGCGATCGGGACGTTCCTTAGGCACCGCTCTTCTTCGTTGCCTCCAACATCACGTCACGCGCGTAACCGTACGCCTCGTGTAGAACTCTAAGTTCCGGCGAAACTGCCCCGGCCGTCTGACGAGCGATCCCCTGTCGCGCCCACTCAAAGCAGACAGCCAGCTGTTTCTGCGCGTCCGGCGGCAGCGAGTCACGGAGCGTCGCGACGGATCGATAGACCGCTTCCGCGCTCTCGTGATGGCTCACATGGGCGTTCTGGATTAATGCGGTTGACTCGAGATCGTCTCGAATCATTCGGAGGACCGCGGTGGTGTCGAGTTCCGCGGTAGCGTCGACTTCTGCCGTAGTGTCAAGTTCCTTGGTGCTCATCTTCGCCCCTGTGATTGATGTCGTCTGTCTGTAAAAAGCCGAGTGCCTCCGCATTTCTGCCGCCGTTGATGCACAGGCTTACCTCAGCCACGTAAGACGCCACCCGAACAGCCTACGCAGGCACAGGCCGTGGCCCATGTGCAATAGATCGATCGACTGCAGGAGAGTGATCGGCAGAACTGCCGTCAACGAGAGAACGTGTCGCGTGCGATGTCCGCACTGGCAACCCCGCTATCGTAGGCTAGGCCGTTAGACCGGTGGCTTTGCGCCCCCACCTTTCGGTGGGTTTGCCCTTATCAGCGCTTTTTGTATATCACGCTTTGGAGCCCGAATTCAAAGTGTCGCAATTCGCCTACGCACGGGTTGCCATCTGGTTCGCGCGCGGCAGATAGGCAGTGAAGTCCGCCGTGACTTGGCAATGGGGCCGACGCCCGACGCACACGTTTGGTATCTTCACCTCATCTCAACAGGTTATCCACGAGCGATCCACAACCGACCCGCGCTACGCTGCGGCCGAGAAGTGCCGTATGCTTGGTGTCGGCACATCCAGACCATCTCCAATCGACTTACCGGGCACGCGATGAAACCCGATCCGGTGAAGCACACGGCAACCATCCTCAAGTTCGCACCGAAGCTTCGAGCGTTGCAGGGGAGACGACAATGACAACTGCGCAGCTGCTGGTTCTCCTACGTGAAGCCCGCGACATCCTCGAGCGCTATGCGTTGTTCGACGACGAGGACGGCCGCGACGATGTGGCACAGATATGCGAAAGGATTGACGCGGTATTGTCGGAAGAAGAACCGCAACAACAAATAGCGTGATGCGGGGCTGCACGAATCTGCAGCTTTCGAATCTCATTCGCGCGGTCGTCGGATCGTCGTTGCCGTTGCTGGCGCTGCCTGGTGCGCATGCACTGGCAGCCGCAGGCACCGATTGCGGCGCACTCAAGACCGCGCCCTTCGACCACACCAGAGTCATATCAGCCGTCATGGTACCGGCCCATGCCGCGACCTCGACGCCCTCTTTCTGCGAAGTCACGGCGACGGTTTCGCCGGTGCCGGACTCCAACATCGGCGTCGTGTATCGACTGCCCGACAAGTGGGCCGGCAAGATCGTAGGCCTAGGCGGTGGCGGCTGGTCGGGCTACACGCAGCTGCACAGCGCGCGCGGGGCAAGCATGACGACGGCCGAGTCGGGCCTGAAGGCCGGTTACGCCACGGCTCAGACCGACGGCGGGCATCCCATTTCGGCGAACTTCGCGGACGTGTGGCGGCCGGACAAATGGGGCACTCCCGAAGCCATGACCGACTTCCAGCATCGCGCCATTCACTGGATGACCACGGTGGGCAAGGCGGTAGTCGCGAAGTACTACGGCAGGCCGAGCGTCAGAGCCTATTTCCTGGGTTGCTCGACAGGTGGTCGCCAGGGCCTGATGGAACTGCAGCGTTATCCAGAGGACTACGACGGCGTGCTCTCGATGGCGCCGGTGTACAACCTCACCGTGCAGACCAGCGCGTTGCTCCGCGCCAATGTGCTTGGCAAGCCCGGGGCTGCGCTCACACCCGAGCAACTCGTGAAGGTAAATGCGGCCGCGCTCAAGGCTTGCGATGCGCAGGATGGACTGGCCGATGGACTGCTCGACGATCCGCGCCGGTGCTCCTGGGATCCGTCCGAGATGCTGTGCAAGGCCGGCCAGTCCGGCGCGGAGTGCCTAACGCAGCCGCAGGTGAATTCACTGCGCACACTTTACGATGGCGTGAAAACGCCTGACGGCCGCTTCGCCGCCTGGCCAATGAGCCGCGGCGGCGAAATCAGCGGTGCCGGATGGCAGCTGTTCGTGGGCCTCTCCGGGTTGTCCTCGGATGCCACCCACGCGGGCGGACTCGGTGTGCTCGCAGGACCTGTGCTGGGCAATCCGAATTTCAATCTCGCCGAGTTCGATGTCGCCAGGGACTTCGATATTGTGCGCAACAGCGCCTTCGCCAAAGCGTACGAGGCTGACGATCCCCACATCACGGCCTTCACCCGGCGCGGCGGCAAACTACTACTGTGGCACGGCTGGGACGATGCCGGCCCCAGCCCGTGGCTGACGATCGACTACTACGATCGAGTGAACAAGGCCACGCCCGATGCCGCAGCGAATGTGCGCCTGTTCATGTCGCCGGGCGTCGCGCATTGCGCCGGCGGACCCGGTCTCGATCAGTTCGATGCGCTGAGCACCCTGGACACCTGGGTGCAGACAGGCAAGGCACCGGAAGTGCTGCTGGCCACCAAAGCCGAGCCACGGATGTCACGGCCGCTGTGCGCGTATCCAAAGGTCGCGCACTACAAGGGCACGGGTGACGTCAACGATGCGGCGAGCTTCGAATGCAGGTGATCGGGCGCTGATATGCATCATTCCCGCCTCTGTGCGGTGCTGATTGACTGCAGGACTGCCAGCCTGGAAGACGCCGCGCGATTCTGGGGTGAGGCGCTTGGTCGCCCCATTGATCCCAACCATCCGGGCAGCCGCGGCAATTACCTCATGCTGGAAACGCCGCCCGACGAGCTCATCGTGCAGGTTCAGCGCGTCGATCACGAGAGCCGCGCCCACATTGACATTGAGACCGACGATATTCCTGCCGAAGTGGCACGCTTGACGAAACTGGGAGCCAAGGTCGTGAGCCGCCTCGAGCGTTGGGTAGTGATGGAGGCGCCAACGGGCCAGCGCTTCTGCGTGGTCAGAGTACAGCGCCCTGGTTTTCCGAAGAACGCCCGCCGCTGGGACTAGGAACTGGATTGCGAAGGGGCGGACCCGATCGCTTCAGGCTCCAAGGTGGCAGTCCAGGAATCGCAGCTGATCGGCGGTTGACTCTGCATCTTCCGGTGCACCGAAGAAACCGGCATGGGGCATGGCTTCCCAGACATTGAGGTCCGCCTCGATGCCCGCGCGCCGCAGCGCGCGATGCAGCAGGACAGTGTTCGACAGCAGCAGGTCGCGGGTGCCGGACTGCAGGTAGGTCGGACAGAAGCCTTTGCTGAAATCACCGAAGACCGGCGACAGGTAGGGGTCACGCAGATCCGCGCCCGCGGCGTACAGACGGTTGAGCACCGGCATCGGCTTCTTCAGCACGATATCGAGATCCTCGTTGGTCGCAAACGTGTCGCCTGCTTCCGTGAGATCCGCTTCCGGCGTTAGCAATACCGCCGCCGCTGGCAAAGGCAAACCGACGTCGCGCGCCTTGAGAATGGTCGCGGCCGCGAGCCCGCCTCCCGCGGAGAGACCCACGAAGCCGATGCGCGAGGGCGCGTAGCTCTCGAGCAACGCCCGGTACACGGCGACGGCGTCATCGAGCGCCGCCGGGAACGGGTGATCCGGAGGCATCCGATAATCCGGCGAGAACGTCCGGTAGCAGCCCGCGCTCGCAATCGGAATCGCCCCGGTGCCCGCGAGCGAACCGCCGCCGAACACGTAGGCGCCGCCGTGCAGAAACAACAGGACTCGATTGCGATTGCGCTCCGGAATCGACCGCGGCACGAGTTCGTAGGTGCTGACGCCGCCGATCTTCCGCTCCTGCAGCTCCCCCGCGAAACTCTGGCGATAGACCTCGTGGATGGGCGCAAAGATCTCGTTGCTTCTTTTGACTGCCTCACGCCACCCGGCGGCATCGTCGAGCGCCGGCCACGGCGGGAACGGCGGTCTTGGCGTCGAAAGAAAGCGCTGGGCCTCGGCGCTCACGGTGGTCGGAGGCGCAATCGCACGTGCCGGCAGCTCGAGGCGACCGGATTGTTCGTCGTTTACCATGAGCTCTTTCCCCATTAATCTGCTGTATACCGCGCGAGCCGCATGGCCGATTGCCTGATGCGGCGGCGGCTGTCGAGTCTGATCGCTCGTGTCGACCAAGATTCTAGCGCGTCCAATGAACGACCAGTGCGTGGACGAACAAGGAGATCCCATGCGACGCTTGACTGAAGTCGCCGCTCATCTCGCGCTTGCTGTCCTAGGCATTGTCGCGGCCTGTTCGCCAGCGCGCGCAGGCGCTGCGACGCCGTTCGATGTGGTGATTGAGAATGGTCACATCATCGACGGCACCGGCTCACCGTGGTACGCGGCAGACATAGGGATTCGCGAGGGACGAATCGCTGCCATCGGCCACCTCGCGGGCGAGGCGGCGACGCGCCGATTGGATGCTCGCGGAAAAGTGGTCGCGCCGGGATTCATCGATATGCTCGGCCAGTCGGAGCTGACGATCCTCGTGAATCCGCATCTGCCGTCCAAGGTCTTTCAGGGAATCACGACGGAGATTACCGGCGAGGGCGGTTCGGTTGCGCCGCTCAATGACTCGATCATCGCTGCCGATCATGTGACCTACGAGCACTACATGCTGACGCCGGACTGGCGGACGCTCGCACAGTATTTCGCGCGCCTGGAAAGGCAAGGGCTTGGGATCAATCTCGCAACATATGTCGGCGCGACGCAGGTGCGGCGCATGGTACTTGGCGATGTCGACAGGCAGCCAACCGCGGCGGAGCTCGAACGCATGAAAGAGCACGTGCGTGCCGCTATGGAGGACGGCGCAGTCGGAGTGTCTACTTCGTTACAGTACGCGCCTGCGCCATATGCAACCACCGAGGAACTGATCGCGTTGGCAAGCGAAGCGTCGAAATACGGCGGCGTGTACGCAACGCACATGAGATCGGAGGGTGCACACATCTTCGAAGCGATCGACGAAGCCGTGCGGATCGGACGCGAGGCAAAGATCCCGGTGGAGATCTGGCATCTCAAGGCGGCGGGCAAACCGCAATGGGGATTGATGCCGCAGATAGTGGCGAGGATCAACGCGGCACGCGCGAGCGGGGTCGAAGTCGGCGCTAACACGTACGCGTATCCGGCGTGGTTCAACAGCGCATCGGCGTTCTTGCCGCCGTGGGCGCATGACGGCGGCGACAAGAAAATGATCGAGCGGTTGAAGGACCCGGCGATGCGGGCGCGCATGCGGCAGGACATGCTCACAAAGAATGCTGACTGGGAAAACGAGTGGCAGGAGATTCCGGGACCCGAATCCATTCTCATCGCCGTGGTGGCGAATCCGCGTTTGCTGCCGCTACAGGGAAAGACACTGGCGCAGATCGCAAAGGAACGCGGCAAGGATCCCATCGAAACGTTGATGGACATTCTTGTCGAGGATGAAGCGTTCACCTACAACGCCGTGTTCGGGATGTCGGAACCGGACGTCACACTCGCGCTACAGCAGCCGTGGACATCGGTCGACAACGATTCGCAGGGCACGGCTCCCGACGGAGTTCTTGGTAAGGAGCACCCGCATCCACGCGCGTACGGAACGTTTCCCCGCGTACTCCGAAAGTACGTTCGTGAGGAACACAAGCTCACGCTCGAGGACGCAATCCGGAAGTTCACGGCACTGCCGGCGCAGCGCATGCGCCTCGCTGACCGCGGCGTGCTCAAGCAGGGAATGTGGGCCGATGTGGTGGTATTCGATCCCGATACCATTCGTGACGTCGCGACGTTCGAAAACCCGAATCAACTGTCGATCGGCATGCAGTACGTGCTTGTGAACGGCGTGCCCGTGATCGCCGATGGCAAGATGACCAACGCGCTGCCAGGACAGGTCTTGCGTGGGGCCGGGTATCGCTCGCCCACGCCCAATTAATCCTTAACGCAGCAGCTCCAGCGGCTTCGGCAGTCTTGCGAGCAGCTCCTCGCTGAACTGCGCATCAATGTGGAAGAAAGCTGCGCGCGCGAGCGAACCGGTCGTTCGCCAGAGATCATGGCGTGAGTGGTTCATCAAAGACAATGTGCTCGCTTCCTCGCGCGTTACGCGCGGCCAGTTCCGCCGGCGTGAACGGTATCGGCTGTTCGCCCTCGGGCACCGACCCGCTGCGCATCTGGCCCGCCATGCCGTCCGGCTCGGGAAAAATGAATACCAGGCTGAGGGGCTCGGTGCCCGTGTTCCGCAGGCCAACGCTCACATTGCGCGGGATGTAGATCGTCGCCCCCGCGCTAACCGCGGCCTCGCGCGAGCCAAGCCTGGCAACGCCAGTCCCGCGATGGATGAAGAGAATTTCCTCAGCGTGCGGATGGTGATGGAGCCGGATCTTCTTGCCGGGAGGAATGTCCTCCATACCCACGAAGAAGCTCGACGACTCGCCGTACTTTCGGTCGACTTTGATGATAAAGGTCGGCGCGCCCTCGATCCCGCTGTTTCCCCGCGGCCGTCGCACACGAAGTTCGCCTTCGGACTCTTGCAGGATGAGCCCCGCACCTGATGACGTGGGGGCACTTGCGCGTGCTTGCTCCTGGCCTTGGGTAAGCGCCGACGAATCCGCGACCAAGACAACAGCGCTGATGATTGCGGCGAACGCGACGTACTGCCGATTGACGGGTAGACGCATAGTCAACTCCCTTGTCGCTGCTGTGGCGATTTAGCGGCGATTTAGCCATGCGGAACAGCGCTCGTGCAGACGGTAGCACAGCCCATCCCTACCTCGGGCCGAGAACAAGGCCCACCAAGTCGCGGCGTCAGAGATCGCGTGACTTGCCATAGACGCCGCGGTTAGCATTGGTTGAAGGCGCGCCGGAGACGGCCGATACAACAACCTAACAGGGGAGACCTAAGTAATGTCACTTAGAAGCGTGGTGATCGTTGCGGCGAGCCTGGTTGTGCTGGCGGGCTGCGCGAAGACAGCGCCGCCGGCAGCGGACGCGGCCGCCGACGAAGCGGCCATTCGGGCCATCAATCCAGCTTGGTTCAAGGCGTACAACGCGGGCGACGCCGACGGCGTCACGGCGCTCTACTCGGAAGATGCAGTGCTCAACATTCCGGGTGTGCCTGCGGCCCGCGGCCGAGCAGCGATTCGCGAGGCCTACGTGAAGGACATCGCGGCTGCGGCCGGGCTCACCAACAATCAGGGCCCGTCGGGTGAATTCGGTGTCTCGGGCGATCTTGGCTGGGAATGGAACACCTACACCGTCACGGACAAGTCGGGCGCCACTGTCGACACCGGCAAGTACGTGACGGTCTATGGGAAGAAGGACGGCAAGTGGTTCATCATCCGCGACATCTGGAACTCGGATACACCACCTGCGACGCCTGGGCCCGCAGCCGCGGCGCCCGCGACGGAAGAATCGACCAAGTAGTCCGTCCCGATCGATACGCCCGACGCACGTAGGACGCCGGGCTACGATTGGTGGGCAGCTGCGGCGCAGCCGAAACGGGGAGACAGGTTGTGAATATAAGAGCTGCTTGCATGGCGATTGGTCTCGTGCTCGGCACAATCCTTGCCCTTCCAACCGTAGCCGCCGGACAACAACCCAGCGATACAGGAGCGTTAACCAAGGAAGCGGCCACCAAGGTTTTCGCCGCGAAGCCGCCCTACTCGCCCTATGTAGGGCGCAACTTCCCGACGCGCCCGCTCTTCGGCGACACGCACTTGCACACCGCAGCCTCGTTCGACGCGGGCGCGTTCGGTGCGCGGCTCGGCCCGCGTGAGGCCTATCGCTTCGCTCGTGGCGAGGAGATCATGGCCTCGAGCGGGCAGCCCGCCAAGCTGTCCCGGCCCCTGGACTTCCTCGTGGTTTCCGACCACTCGGACAACATGGGTTTCTTCCCGGACTTCTTTGCTGGCAAGCCGGAGCTCCTGGCCGATCCGCAGGGCCGCAAGTGGTACGACATGATCAAGTCCGGCCAAGGTGCGGCGGCCGCCCTGGAAATCATCATGTCCTTCTCGCAGGGGACATTTCCGAAGGACCTCGAGTACCTCCCCGGCACGCGCGCCTATAAGGCCGCGTGGCAGGACACCATCGCCGCAGCGGAGGAGTACAACGAGCCCGGTCGCTTCACCGCCTTCATCGGCTACGAGTGGACCTCGAACACCGGCGGCAACAACCTGCACCGCAACGTCATTTTCCGCGACAACGGGACAAGGCGAGCCAGGTCGAGCCGTACACGACACAGGCCCCGCTCGGGAGCGACAACCCGCGCGACCTGTGGAAATGGATGAACGCGTACGAGCAGAAAACCGGCGGCAGCGTGCTCGCCATCGCGCACAACGGCAACCTGAGTAACGGCCGCATGTTCCCCATCATCGAGTCGTTCACCGGCAAGCCGGTCGATCTCGAATACGTGCAGGAGCGCGCGAAGTGGGAGCGGCTCTACGAGGCGACCCAGACCAAGGGCGACGGCGAGGCGCATCCGTTCCTCTCGCCGAACGACGAGTTCGCCAACTTCGAGCGCTGGGACTTCGGTAACCTCGACGCCAGCGTGCCGAAGACCAAAGACATGCTCGAGTTCGAGTACGCGCGGTCGGGCCTGAGGAACGGCCTCAAGCTGGAGAGCGAGCTCGGCACAAATCCGTACAAGTTCGGGATGATCGGAAGTTCCGACGCGCACACCGGCCTGTCGGCCATGGAGGAAGAAAACTTCTTCGGCAAGACCACTCCGCAGGAGCCCAGCCCGGAGCGTCTGACCAAGGTCTTTGTCGACAATCCCAAGACCGGCATCAAGGTCATGGACTGGCAGGTGAGTTCGTCGGGCTACGCAGCAGTATGGGCCACGGAGAACACGCGTGCGGCGCTCTGGGATGCGATGCAGCGCAAGGAGACGTATGCCACGACGGGTCCCCGGATGGTCGTGCGATTCTTCGGCGGCTGGGACTTCGACAAGACCGATGCCCAGACTCGCAACCCCGCCACGACGGGCTACGCCAAGGGAGTGCCCATGGGCGGAGACCTGCGCAATGCGCCGGCCGGCAAGGCACCGACATTCCTCGTCGCCGCACTGAAGGACTCGATCGGCGCCAATCTCGACCGCATTCAGATCGTGAAGGGTTGGCTCGATAACCAGGGTGAAACGCACGAACAGGTCTACGACGTCGTCTGGGGCGGCGACCGCAAGCCCGGTAAGGACGGCAAGTTACCATCGGTGGGCAGCACTGTAGACGTTGCGAATGCAACGTGGACCAACACGATTGGTGCGCCCGAACTGATCGCGGTCTGGAAGGACCCGAAGTTCGACTCGAAGCAGCGCGCGTTCTACTACGCGCGCGTCATCGAAATCCCGACGCCACGGTGGACCGCGTACGACGCCAAGCGCTTCGGGGTGAAGCCGCTGCCCGGCACACCAATGACTGTGACCGAGCGGGCCTACACGTCGCCGATCTGGTACACGCCGTAGCTGTTCCAGGGCCGGATGGCCGGCCTATGTGGCCGCAATGGATGCAGGAAGTCCGAACAAAGTGTGCATGCCGGGATGTCGCCCCAGACCTCCATGAAGATCGAACCCGCGATCTATGTAGTCCCTCAGCGGATCGTCGGCAGGTAGAGGCGGAATCTTTGCGACCGAAGCGGTCCACAAAAAAACGGCCAGGGCACAGTAGTCCGCATAGTTTGGCTTTTCGCCGCCCAGCCATTTCGTACCTTTGAGCAGCTGCCGGAAGGGCTCCAGTAGCGGCGGCACGAGTGGCAGGCGTTCCTCGCGGCCCGCCTGCACGTCCTCCAGTTTGCGCCCGCCCAGGAAAAGAGTCTGGCGGCTCTCGCGAACATAGGAGCGATCCTGTGGCAACGAAAGGTCGTGATAGTCCAGGATGTAACAGTAGAACCAGGGACGGATCGCCGTGGCCCACAACCAGCCGTCAATGAACTTCGTCAGCACCTTCATGCTGCTTCCATCGAACAACATCGGCCGTTCGGGATATTTCTCATCAAGGTACTCCGCGATTAGCCAGCTGTCCTTCACCCAGTGACCGTCGTCCACGATCACAGGCAGGCGGTCGGAGAATCCGTTAGTGCGCTCCTGGATGCCGACAAAGCCGCCAGGAACAATATCGATGTCGAAGCCTTTGTGCTTAAGGGCGTATTTCGTTCGCCAAACGAAGGGGCTGATAGTGCAGCCGCTCTCGAGCTGCAGATCAAAAAGCGTGATGGTGTTGTTCTTCGCCACGAGAGTTAGACGCGAGCCTGCAGCAACCACGGTGGCAGGGAGCCAAGATTAACCATCCTGTGATAGTGCCCGACCGGGGCCGCTTTGGCGAGGTAGCGCCATGAACTGACCGCATGGCGATTGTTGGTGGGCACCTGCAGGGGTCGCCAACCGGGGCCGGAACGTGGCACGCTACCGCCATGCCCGACTTCAGCCTGTTCGGCGATGAGCATGTGCGCCAGTACGAAGCCACTGGCGGCAAGATCGGCCACGACTGGAACGGAGCCAGCTGCCTGATCCTGCACACGATCGGCCGCAAGTCTGGCGAGACTCGTAAGTTCCCGCTCATCTACGGGCGCGACAGCGCCGATTACGTGATCGTGGCCTCGAAGGGCGGCGCGCCCGAGCACCCCGGTTGGTATCTCAACCTGCTCGCCCACCCCGATGCGGCAATCCAGGTCCGGGACAAGGTCATCCCCGTCACCGCCCGCACCGGCACCGCCGCCGACAAGGCCCGCGTCTGGCCGACCATGATCGCGCAGTGGCCCGACTACGACGCCTACCAGGCCAAGACCAGTCGCGAGATCCCGGTCGTTCTGCTGCGTCCGCGCTGAACGGATCACACTGCCGCGTTGCAACTGTTTGCGGCGCGGCGCGGACGCAGAAACAGAAACCCCGGCGCGGGGCCGGGGTAACGCATCGGTCAGTCGCGACGCGCTCGTGACGCACCACAGCTTATTTCGGAAGCTGTGCTATAAAAGATAGAAGAAATGACGCGTTCCGACTCCACTTCTTGGGGGTCGGGTCCTGCATACAATAAGATATAAGGGAGAACCGATCATGCGTCAGCTTACATTGAGACTTACACTCGTCGTGGCGCTTCTCTTTGCCGGGTTCGTGATCGTCGGGGCGAGTCCGACGGCTCGTGGCCAACAGGCTCCCCCTGCGGCCGGTCCGATTGCAGTCAACACACTTGCCCCCGGCGTGACCGCCGAGGTCCTTGCCGCTGCCCCGTCCACTCTCGCGCCGGGCCAGACCGTCTACGTAGCCCGTTTCGTTTTCCAACCGGGGGCCGAGATCTTTCCTCATAGTCACCCGGGAACGACGGTGCTGGGGGTTCTCTCCGGCTCCTTCGGATGGACGCTCAAGGCAGGCACAGCCCACGTCATTCGCGGCGCGGGTGCAGGGGCTACGGGACCGGCCGAGGACCTGACAAAGCCCGGCACTGACGTCATCCTGAAACCTGGCGACGCCATTTTCTACGAGTCCGATGTGGTGCACACCGCACGTGGCGCTGGCGATACTGAGGCTGTGGTACTCGGCTCGTTGGTACTCAAAGCGGGTGCCCCCCTCCTGATGCCAGCCGACATGAAGATGGACAAGCCGGCGACCTAGCAGCACGTTCGCGCTGCAGGAGTCGCAGTAACAGAAACCCCGGCGTAGGGCCGGGGTTCTAATAATGGTTTTCGCAAACGGAGGGATTCGATCATGAGACCAATTAAGACAGCCATGATCCTGTTGTCGGTTTCGCTGTTGATGGCAGCGTGCGCCAAGAAGGAGGAGGTCCCTGCTCCTGCCGAGGCCCGCCAGCCGCTGCTCCCGCCGAGGCGCCAACCGCTGCTCCCGCCGAGGCGCCAGCCGCTGCTCCTGCCGAGGCGCCAGCCGCTGCTCCTGCCGAGGCGCCAGCCGCTGCTCCCGCCGAGGAGTCAGCCGCTGCTCCCGATGACAAGTACAGCAAGACGGTCGCCCTCTTCAAGAATGCGGGCCAGAGCGCATCGTTCTTCGACAAGAGCTTTGGTTACGCCGTGTTTCCGACCATCGGCAAGGCCGGTCTCGGAATCGGCGGCGCGCATGGCGATGGCCGCGTGTATGAGAATGGCAAATACGTTGGCGACACTTCGATGTCGCAATTGAGCATTGGCTTTCAGGCTGGCGCCCAGGGTTTCAGTCAGATCATCTTCTTCGAGGACAAGCGTGCATTCGACGAATTCACCTCCGGAAATTTCGAGTTCGGTGCGAATGCAAGCGCGGTCGTGATTACCGCCGCCGCCTCGGGGAGCGGCAGCACGATGGGTGCGACCGGGGCCGCGAGCGCCGGCAAAAAGGACGCGGCGACTGCCGGCAAGTACGAGAAGGGCACGGCCGTGTTCATGATCGTGAAGGGTGGCCTGATGTACGAAGCATCTGTCTCGGGACAGAAGTTCAAGTACAAGCCGCTGGCAAGCAAGTAGCTTCGAAGCGAAGCTGAGCGCTGGCGCGGTCTACGGTGGCGGCCGTCGCGGGGTGACGCGCGTTAGACGGCGGATGAGCAACGCCTCGTCCAGGCGTTGCCTTGGCGACCCAATCGGCGCAGCATGTGGGTCGCAGGGGTCGCGGGTTACTGAACTGGGTATCCCGAAGACACCGCAGACAAGGGCCGTTAACGACGGCCCTTTTTCATTTACGTAAATCGCATCGTGATCGCACCCGCTTGGTCGCCCGGAACGTCAGACGAAGTCTCACGCAATTAGGAGATCGGCCGTGACGACGATCCTCACCGAACCCGCCGCCGCACGCAGCGGCGCTCGAAGGCCTGCTGCAGAATTATTCGCTGGAGATGACGGCCAAGGACGTCCCGCAGCTCGACGAGGCGGCGGACGTCATCCCGCCGGGTACGAAGATCGCGATTACATTCCTGCCCAACGAGGATTTTCCCGCGCGCGTGGCGGCGGCGGCCCGGGTGCGCCAGCTCGGCTTCGTGCCGGTGCCGCACATCTCGGCTCGGCGCCTGAAGTCGCAGGCCGAGCTCGAGGCGTTCCTCGCGGCGCTTCAACGCGAGGCCGCGATCGACCGCGCCTTTGTCGTGGCGGGCGACCCGCCGCAGCCGGAGGGCCCGTATGCCGATGCGCTGGCGGTCATCCGCACCGGGCTTCTGGGCAAATACGGCGTCGCCAGAGTCGGCATCTCGGGCTATCCGGAAGGCCACCCCGAGATCGGCAGCGAAAAGCTGTGGCAGGCCAAGCGCGACAAGCAGGCTGCGATCGCGGACATGGGCCATGACTTCGCTGTGGTGACACAGTTTGGTTTCGACGCGGACCCCATCCTGAGTTGGCTCGAGCAGCTGCGGGGCGTGGGCGTGCACGCACTGGTGCGCATCGGTGTGCCCGGCCCGGCCAGTGTCAAGACCTTGCTGCGCTTCGCCGCGCGTTGCGGCGTCGGCGCGTCCGCCAAGGTGATGAGCAAGTATGGGGCCTCGATCACTCGGTTGCTGACCACGGCGGGGCCGGACGCGCTCATCAAGGACCTCGCCCGCGGGCTGGACCCCGCCACGCACGGCGAGGTGCTATTGCATTTCTATCCGTTTGGCGGTCTCAGAAGGACCGCGGAGTGGGTACGTGACTTTCGCCACGCACAGGGCTTCTGACTTCGGTTCGATCCTGACGCTCTCCCTGCGAGGACCGCTCGTCCTCGCGTCCCTGAGCTCAGTGCGCCCCTCGTGATCAACGTGCCCCGATAGCGGAAGCAAAAGGAAAACCGGGCGGGCCATAGGCCCGCCCGGTTTCATTTGTTGCGGAGTTTCCGCTTAGAAGCTGTGCTGGAAGCTGGCCGTCACGAACGTGGTCGGCACGCCCTCCCGGGCGATGTCTGATTGCGCATCGAACGAGAGCTGCGTGTGCTGCGCCAGCCGATAGGAGACGCCGGCGCCAGCGGAATACCAGCTGCGGTCGAGCGGCATGGCCAACTCAAACGCCGTATCTGGCGCCGCCGCGAAGCGCGCGCTCACCCGATCAACGCCGTCGCCAAGCTCCTGTTCGTAGGCAAAGCGCCCGTAGGCCGTGAACCGGCTGGGCGCGCCGTCCATGGCGTGAAGGAGAACTCGGCGCCGGTTGCGACCGTCACCGATTGCAGGGCGCGGTGGTCAACCAAGAGATCGAACTCGCCTCCGCCCGTCTCGTGATATGCGCCGAGGCTGAGGCGCGCATAGTTGAGACCGACGGTCGGGCTGAACCTGAAGCCGCCGGTGTCGGCAAGCGTGTAGCCGACGCGGGTGCCCGCCAGGACCTGGCTCGCTTGCGGCGCTGCATTGGCCGCACCAAGAGCGGTGTCCGTGTAGAACGTGCGGCTCAGCGAGTAGTCGTGCTTGGCGGAACCGAAATAGGAATCTGAGAACCAATTCCCGGCCCAGGCCGACATGTAGGCCATTACACCGTAGCCCGCTGTGCTCAAGCGGTGTGCGTTCGCCCGAGCGCACATGAAAGCGCGACATCGTCGTGGCAATGCCGACCGCAACATTCGGTGTCGAGGCGATAGTCCGCGCCGAAGGTGAGGTTGGCCGCTCCCGTTTGATTGAGCGCGGTCAAGTTGCCAGGCGCCTGATAGTCGTCACGCAGATCGGCAAGGCTCCCTTGCGCGGAGAAGAACATGCCGAAGCGATCGCCCATGGCAGGCGCCGCCTGATCGGAGCTGCCGTTGCCCATGAAGCTGCGCGCACTCAGCAAGCTCCGCTCGCTCATGCCCTGTTCGCCGGAGCGCAGCTCTTCGCTCCTGTTGAAGAAGTCGCGGGCAAAGTCCTGGGCATAGCCCATTGCGAACGGCATCTCGCTCCAGGTTCCGACGGGCGCCAGGCTCGACAGCCTGCGCTCCATGGAGTCGAGCGACGTGTAATCGACCACATCATAGACGCTCTGGATGCGGGACGATTGCCCTCCCGAGCGCACGGCATCGAGCGCCTGGGCCAGCGACTGGTAGTTGCTGTCCTGAGGCACAAGCGAGCTCAACTTGCGCGCACGCACGAACAGGTCAACATTGCCGTTGGCCTGGACGACGCTTTCGCCGTAAAGCACCGGCGATCCGAGGATCAGCGGAACGGCGTCGAAATTGCCGATCACGGAGTCGGCATGCAGGGCCGTGTATTTGTCGCCGTATCTCGGCTTGCTCGTAATGTTGACGGGCGTGATGACCGCCAATCCGTCAAGGCTGGCTCCACCGTTCACCTCGATGAAGTCGTTGGTGAGCGTGTTGCCCTGGCGCTTGATGTTGACGACCATCGTGCCGTGCGACGACTGAACGTAGTCGCCATTGATGGTCATCGTACCGACATTGCCGAAGTCGGAGGCGGAGAGGATACCCACGACGTTGAACAGGGTCTCGGTCGTGATCGTTCCCTTGCCGTTGAGGATGCCGCCCCACAGCATGTACTCGCGCGCGTTGAGCGTGCCGTCAACGTTGACGACGCCGCGGGACTGCTCGAACTCGACCAGGGCATTGAGCGTCTTGCCGGATCTGATGTCGAGCGAAGTCAGTGAGTCCCGAAACGGTGACGCTATCGACCTCGGCATTCATGTCGAGGGTGGTCTTGCCGATATTGTTGAGCGTCACGTCGTAGAAGCGGGCAATGCCGTCCTCCGCGCCCGTCCAGGTGCCGTACGTGCCGTAACTGTTGTTGGGCACGAAGCCGGTCGAGCCCGGCCCGGTCGGGCCGTCTGTGCTGGCAGTGGGTCCGCTCGGATGGCGGCCGCCGAAGATGCCGCCGCCGGTCGCCGGGTCGGTGCCGAGGAAGCCGACATCGTTCTGCGCCAAGTTCGAAGCCGAAGCGCTGCCGCTGACCGCTGGCAGAGAGGCCGGAGTCCGGCGGGCAGGCGAAGCTCGGATCGAGCTGGCAGAGAAACTGGTCAGGTCCAGTATCGCCCTGGCTTTGCGAAACAGGGGTGTCGAAGATCGTGCCCCACTTCGGACTGTCGGCGAAATAGCCGGGCTGCGCGCCGGCCGGCAAGCCGTTGCGGACCTTCCCGAACTTGTCGATGTAGAAGTAGTTGGGATCCATGTTCTGGACCCAATGGCCGGGATCGCTCCAATTGCCGTTGCCGTTCTTGGCCGAGGCATAGACATAGGGATTGTTCGCCACGAGCCAGTCGCGGAACAGGAACAGAGGGTTGTAGTAGGAGACATCGCCGTAACCGTTTCCGACTGGCGCCGCGACACCCTCAATCCAGCCACCGGAAAGCACGCCGGTGATGAGCGGCCGCGAATAGATCTTGTCCGCAAACAGTGCCGAACCCGAGTCGCCGCCCGCGGTGCCGGCTTCGTGGGGCAGCGCATCGCCGGGGTACCAGTCGATGTGCTGGCTCGGGACCGCAACCGACGTGCCATCCCACGTGAAGATCGGCCCTGGCCCGGGTGGGAACGTATTACACAGCAGGTCGTTCGGGCCGATAATTGCAAACGCCCGCGCGCAGTCATTCTTGACGCGGCCGGGCTTGTCGAAATCGATGTGATAGAGGAGTTGGGCTCCGTCTGCCGACCCGAACGAGACCGGTGTCGCAAATTCGGCCGCCAGGAAATCGTTTGAAGAGAACAGCCCGTCGATCATGTTCTCGCCGGCTCGGCGCTTGAAATCGAGGCCGAGGATATCGCCTAGGGTGCCGCTTCCGGTGGCGCCGTAGGCGACGAGTGCGGCGTGGGTCGGACCGGTGAGTGGCGAGAACAGCATGCCATAGGTCGGCACGCCTATGACCGGCGTATCGAAACTCGCCATGAAGATGTCGCCGCCCGGGAAGAACTCCGTCACGTTGAAGACGGACTTCACCTGCAGGACGTTGTAGAACGACTGGTCGGGCAAGCTCTTCCACACGCCCGTGATCGGATTGTTGATGGGGCCTGTCGGGTTGCCGCCGCGCCGCCAAGTGTCGAAACCGGTGAAAGTATCCGTGGGGTCGAAGCTGAATCCCATGTGGTTGGGCTGGCCCGGTCCGTAGCCCTCATCCGTCACGTCCGCGGTGCAGTGCTGCGCGAGCACGACCGTGCGCGGATTGATCAGCGTCCCTGTACAAAGAAACGTGGAGACCGTGCCGTTTGGGTTCAGAATCCGGTTGAACATCTGACCGACGCCGGCCCAGTCATTATTGGTGTCAACCAATCCTCCGGCGCCGTCATTGTCGTTGGGCACCAGGGCCGCAGCCGGCATGCTCAGGCCGATGAGCACGGCGGCGACGGACGCGGCGTTGAGAAGCGCGCTAGCACGAAAAGCGAACTTTGGTCGTAACATGACAGGTATCCCCTTCTTGTTAGGATTGATCCCGTTGGGGCGGCGGCCGAACATGCACCGAGTTTGAGTTGTTAGTAGAGAAGCCCCGCCCCACCACGAAGTGGCGATAGCCTAGGCCGGAAAAGTGCGCGCGGCAAACGGGAATTGCTCCGTAACATCGAAACCGCGCTCGCCAATGGCGACATCGCTCGCAATGGGAATGAGCTCGCTAGCCTCCTGATGGCGAGATCCGGGTCATCGCGATACCCAAGGAAATCAGACTCGAAAAGAAGAAAGTTGCCGTGGAAGGCGCATTTCTTCGTGCGGACCAATAGCCAGCCGATAAATCTGATAGCCGGGGCGCGAGTTGGATTTCGCACTGCCCTGAATATGTTAAAGGTCGAACTCCGATAGCCTGCGCTTGCGAGTATCGGTACGTCCTGTTCACCGAATCAACCTGGTCAATGAATCATTGGATTTCGCGCAGCACTGAATCACTGACGTAGAGTTCCGCTCGCTGCACAGCAGTTGAGCGTCAGAACTTCAAGGTCACCGCGACCCGCAGGGTACGCGGTTCGACCGGATGGAAGTGAATGTCGGCGACCGGCGCCGATTCGCTCCTGAGCTGCGATTCGTAGAAATAGGTGATGTCGTTGTCCTCGGCGTCCAGCAGGTTGAAGACTGTGGCTACCAGGCTGAGTCGCGGAGAGAAGTGGTAGCCCGCGTCTACGTTGACGAGCATGGTCGAGCTTGAGCGAACGCTGTTGTCCTCGATGAGTGGCGCTGGGCCGAAGTAGCGCAAACGAGCGCCGCCGAACCAACCGGTCGTGCGATTTAGGCTCATGCCGACTGAAGCCACACTTTCGACGGCGTTCGGAATGCGATCGCCCGCCGGATCAGGGTCCGTATAGCGCGCCCGTGTCCACGCGAGGTCGGCGTCGACGATGACCCAGTCGACCGGGGAGTAGTAAACGCCGAATTCAATGCCCTCACGCCGGCTCGCGCGACTCGGTTCGGTCGTGCCGCCGTCGCCCGAGAAGACCAGCTCGGAATCGAGCTTCAACGTCCAAAGTGAGGCGGCCAACTGCACGTCGGGTATGAGCGCAGTGCGCATGCCCACTTCGGCCCCAAACGCACGAACCAAGGGGTCCACCGTATCCGCGGGCGTCACGCCGTCGCTCGGGTCAACCGTGATCGTTGTGCCGCGCGCATCGTTCGAGTGAAAGCCGCTCCCGACGTTCACGAAGTACTCAGTCTTCGCCCATGGCCCCAACACCATCGTCAGCTTCGGACTCGCGATCGAGTCGTTGGCGCTGCCGGAGTTGGCTGCGAGGCTGCTGTTCACGTCGAAGCGGAACACATCGAAGCGGGCGCCAACGTCGGTGCGGAACCAATCGGTCCAATGCACGCTCTCGCTGGCATAGACCGCGTAACTCGCCTGCGTCACATCGTCCTGTCGGACCGTTGCGTAACGTACCCGGTCGATCGTCCGGTAGAGGGCGACCGGTTGAATGTCGTCGTACCGAATCTGCAGGCCGGCACTGAATGTCCCCTCGTTCCCCCACACCGGCAGTGGCACCTCATAGTCGACTCCGCCGCCGAAGAATTGTCGCTGCTCGAACTGTTCGAACTGATCACCGTGCACCGGGTCGGTGGCATAGGTGAAGTTCGAGATGAGATCGAGTTGATAATCGACGGCATAGAGGTTCGCGCGCAGCGCACCCCCACCCAGTTTCGCCCACCAGTCGCCGGAGAGGCTGTACCGATGCGTCTCGCCCCCGTCGGTTTGATCGATTGCTCCGAACCGCGAGATCTCGCCCGACTCGACCGCCCGCAGCGGGATCTGGTCGCTGCTATGCCACTCTCCGTCGTAACCCATGGCCTCCACGCCCCAGCCGTGGTCACTGTCACCCGTGGTGAACTTGAGCAAGCCGTCGATTTTCCGAAAGTCCTCCTTCACCTCCCACGGTCCGTCGTTATGGAAATACTCGCCAGCCATGAGCAGGTCGCCGCCTGCGACTTGGGGTGAGGCCGCGAGCACTGCTCGGTAGAAGGCATCTTGGCCAGCCGATAGCGTCATGAACGGTGCATCGAGTCGACGGCGATAGCGAATGTCCGCTGCCCCGGCCGCGGAGAAGTTGCCTTCATCGGCGTAGTACGTGCCTTTCTTGTACGAGATGGTGTCAACGAGCTCAGGGGTCATGAAATTCATGTCGGTGTAACCCTGACCGTGGGCATTTGTCGGCAGGTTGACTGGAATGCCATCGACGCTGGTCGCGAAATCAGTGCCGTGATCGAGGTTGAAGCCGCGCAGGAAGTACTGGTTCGCCTTGCCGTCGCCGCTGTGCTGCGTAACGACGAGACCCGGCACGACCTCCAGCACTTCGCCAGGGCGAAGCGTCGGCCGGTTCTCGAGTTGCGCGGCGAGCACGATACCTTGGCTCGCGGACGTTGAAACGCCGATGAGCTGCATACGGCGGGCGCTGACGACGACCTCTCCCAGCTGCGCAGTGGGTAATCCCGCCGCCAGCACGGGGCCGGCAAGGGCACATGCAATAGCGGTGATCAAGGCACGACTTGAATGGCCGCGCATCGCCAGCGGGAGCCCGAAGTCCTTAAGCGGTGACGAGCCTACTGTCATCTAGATCATCCTGACAGCGCCGACTGTAGTCGGGCAAAGTACCAAATCCACCCTCCGATTTGAATCGCGAGCGCAGAGCTTTGGACCCAGGGCCGCTGGATGAAGATCGCAGCCACGCTTGTCGCCACGGCCATCGGAACGATAACGACATTCTGCGCTGGCCACTGCGAGATGCCGTTGGCTTCACCAAGCATGGCATTAACCGCCACCGTGACCCAAGAAAGAATTGCGTAGGCGATGAGGTATTTTCGGCCTTCCTCGGCATGAAATTCCTGCAGGTCGATCTCGCCCTTTTCGGGGATTCGCGGCGAAACGAGACGAGCCTGCAGATAGATCCCAGCCGCCATTGAGAAATAGAACGCGATCGAGCCGATGTCCCAAGTCCCCACCGTGTGCAGGTCCCACAAACCGATCCACCATGCACAAGTGAAGAGTAACGCGGCCAACATCCAGCCGGCGTTGAACCACGAGAGCCGGATACGTTTCGACGCGATGATGATTTCGCCCGCCGTCGACAGCACGTGCGTAACCGCCGCCGCATACACGAACGAGAATAGGATCAGGATAAAATCGTATGCATGCATAGGGAAGCCCTGTGATCGAAGGTCGATGATCTATCAGTTGGACTGAACGCAATGGCCAAAAGGACCTCCAAGAAGTCGGCGAAGGTCGCAAAGCCGACGCTCCTCGCAGGCGGCAACCCACAGATCGCGAAGGCCGATGGCGACGCCCCCGTGCAAGCCTACATCGCGGCCATGCCGGGCTGGAAAAGCGACGTCGGGCGCTGCCTCGACGCGCTCATCGTGCGCACCGTCCCCGGCGTGTGCAAGGCAGTCAAATGGAACTCGCCCTTCTATGGCATCGAGGGCCAGGGCTGGTTCCTCAGCGTTCATTGCTTCACGAAGTACGTCAAGGTGGCTTTCTTCCGCGGCACGTCACTGCGTCCTCTCCCGCCCGGCGAGTCCAAGCTCACGGAAGTGCGCTACCTCGACATCCACGAGGACGATCAGCTCGACGAAGCTCAGCTCGCCGCTTGGGTGAAGCAAGCCAGCCAGTTGCCCGGCGAACGAATGTGAGCGGCCAGTGAGAGGGGTTCCGGTGTGGTCGCATGCCAACCGGCCCCGTGAGCTGAAGATGCTAGCGTACACTCCGTGGGTGGGCAGTTTGCCGGGGGTCAGGAGTTCATCTCACTAGAACTGAAAAAGGGGGTCTTATGGCTCTTGAATCAGATACGCGCGTCGTCATTACGGATCTCAGCATCCCATTCGCAAGCTTGGTCGTCCTATTGGTCAAGTGGGCACTGGCTGCAATACCGGCGCTGCTGATCGTGCTCGTCGTCGTGCGAGTGTTCCGCTGGTTCGTGCACGTGCTCATTGGTGCCTAAACTGACCATCATCTGTCACCAGGATGAGGGAAACATCAATGGACGAGGAAATCTTAAACCTCAGCATTCGCAAGTTTCTGAAAATGGTCGGCATCAGCTCGCAGCGAGAGATCGAACACGCGGTCGCGGGTGCGCTCGGTAAAGGATCGATTGCTGGTACTGAATCCTTTCCCGCCAGGATGACGCTGGAAGTCGACGGCTTGAAACTGAAAGTTGTTTTCGAAGGTGCAATAGATCTGGGCTGACGATGGCATGGCGTTGCAGACTTGAGAACTGTCGCTATAGAAGGGGTTGACAGGCTCCCCGATGTGAGCGGCAGTCCGCCCGCTGCGCGATCGCTGTCCCACCGCCAGCGCGTGTGGGCGTTGCTACGCGTCGTAGCCGATCCTGAGGAATCGCAGAATTCCCGGCACGACGCGGTGCACGCAGGAAACGAGATCCCGGAAGTCAGCGAGCTCGTGGAGTGACTGGACCGACTGCCACCTATGCCGGCCAATCTCTCACCGGAGTACAAGAAGGCCGAGCAGGCCTTTCGCACGGCGCGCGAGCCGCGTGAGCGCCTCGATTGCCTGAAGGACATGCTCCGCACGATCCCCAAGCACAAGGGGACCGAGCGCATCCAGGGTGACATCAAGTCGCGGATAAAGCAGCTCAGCGACGAGTTGGTTGAGCCCCGCAAGGGGCCGGCGCGGGGCGGCTCGGCGCACTCAGTCCATCGCGAGGGCGCCGCGCAGGTCGCCCTCATCGGCTCGCCGAACTCGGGAAAATCGAGCCTGCACGCGATTCTGACCGGTTCGAAAGCCGAGATCGGGCCGTTTCCGTACACGACGCGCGCGCCGCTCCCGGGCATGCTGCCGTTCGACGACATCGCGTTCCAGCTCGTGGATTTGCCGCCGATTTCATCCGAACGCACGGAACCGTGGATGGCGGGACTGCTGCAGACGGTCGATGCGGCATGGCTCGTAGTCGATCTCGCCGATCCCGCATGCGCCGAGCACTTGCTCGTGACTCGCACGGAGCTGGCGCAGCGCAAGATCACGCTGAGCGATCGCTGGCCCGGCCTCAGCGCCGACATCGACTCAGCGTCTGCGGCGCAGGCAGAACGAGGCGAAGCGCCCGGCGTCGAGGACGTGCCCGACCCGTTCCAGGTCCAGCTCCCCGCCCTCCTCGTCGCGAACAAGTACGATCTCGATCCCAAACCCGACGAGGTGCGGGTACTCGAAGAACTGACGGACGTTCGCTATCCCGCCATCGCCACCTCGACACTGACCGGTCACGGCCTGGACCAGCTCGCGCCGTTCGTCTTCCAGGCGCTGGGTATCGTACGGGTGTACACGAAGTTGCCCGGCCGGCCCGCCGAGAAAGTGCGGCCTTTCACGGTGCGTCGTGGCGACACCGTGCTCGATGTCGCGCGGCTTGTGCATCAGGACGTTGCCCGCACCCTCAAGTTCGCGCGCCTGTGGGGCAGTGGCGCCTTCGACGGCCAGCAGGTGGGGCCAGAGCACCGCGTCGCCGATGGCGACATCGTGGAGCTGCACGCGAGATAGCGCTATAACAGCCGCCCACGCCGATCAAGGAGCCACAATGCCAACCACGATTCGCAAAGTGAACTACGCGTACGTCACAGTGGCGAGCAAGCCCGGGGAGGCGGCTCGCATCCTCGAAGCACTGCGTGACGCGAACGTCAATCTGCTCGCGTTCTCGGGGTTTCCGCAGGGGCGCAACAAGGCGCAGATCGACGTCGTGACCGACGATATCGACGGCCTCAAGGCGGTCGCAAAGCGGCACAAGTGGAAATTGAGCCAGACCAAGCGCGCCTTTCTTGCGCAGGGAACGGACGAGGTCGGAGCCGCGGTGCCGCCACTCGCCACGGTCGCAGCGGCGAAAATCAACGTGATTGCGGCTGACGTCGTCGCGGCGGGGGAAGGTCGGTTCGGCATGCTCTTCTGGGTCGAACCTCGCCACTACAATCGCGCCGCGAAACTGCTCGAAGCGCTTTGAGCGCGCGCCCACAAATCAGGAACACGCCGAACTCTTGAAGGCGTCGGTGTGCCGCGATTAATTGGTCTCGTGCTCTCGCCGCTGGGCGTGTGTCCTTGCAGTCACTCGCAGTCAGGAGGCGCGCCCCGACACCTCCCGGTGCCGGGGGCACTCCGCTTCAAATTACAGCGTCCTATTGCCTGTCAAACACCATCGTGTTTTGGAATTTCTCGCCTTTTGCATTCGTCCCCTTCCCCTTGATCGTCAACACCTTCCCATCCTTGGAGATCACGCGCGTGCTGGTACTGACTACTTTACCGGCCCTCTTTAGCGTCGCCTCGACAGTTGAATCGTCGATGCGCTTCAGCGAGAGCGTATCCGCATCCGGATTGCCAGTAACGGGGAAGTCCTTGCCGTCGAAGCTGCCGGTGAAATTCATCTTTGTGTCCTTACCTTCGGCGTCAACTCCTTTGCCGCTCATCTTGACGACTTCGCCGACGACCTCGTAAGTCCGCGTCTGACTCTTTGGTGCGGGACCGGGCTCAAACTTCGATTTCTCGAGGTTGAGTACCCAAGTTCCGTTTGAGGGATCAGCTCCCTGGGCCAGTGCCTGGCTGACAGGCACGAGCATCGCTGTCATTGCCGCGAGAATGATTGTCCGCATGAGTGTGTGCATCGAACTGCTCCTTACTTCTTAGCTGTAACGTTACGTGATCTCGGATCTTCCGCCCGCTAGACAGCGGCTGTCGGTGCGCTATCGAACATTGGACCGTGCTCACCAGCATCCGTGAGGATTTGAGTGACCCGGAGGTCGTGGCGGCGGGTTGCGCAACCCGCACTCGATCATCCAAGGGCGGAATGCGCTGTTGAGCCTCTTCGTCGGCAGGCTGCGTCTTTACAACGCGCCAAACGCCCCAACATCAAGCCATCGCAAAGGAATTTGCTCGATTGATTAAGGTCTCGTTCTATTCAAGGAGAGCGAAATGATGAGTCTCATGCGTTACCAACCCTGGTCCCCACTGGATCGCTGGCACCCCGAATTCGAACAGGTATTCCGCGGAAGGTCAGGCGCCTCAGAACCAGTCGTCACAGCGTGGATACCGTCGGTCGATGTTCAGGAAGAGAACGACCGGTTCCTGGTGCGTGCAGATGTGCCGGGCGTCGAGGCGAAGGACATTGAAGTCTCCGCCGAGGACGGCCTGTTGACAATTCGTGGAGTGCGAACGACAAAAGAGCGCTCGGACAGCGACGGCTTCGAACACATTGAGTGCTTCACCGGCACGTTCCTGCGCCGCTTTACCCTACCGGATTCGGCGCAATCTGATTCGATCAAGGCGCACTACACCAATGGCGTGCTCGAGATCGAGATTCCCAAGCAGACACGAGTCGAGCCCAAGCGCATCACGGTCACGGTCAATTGATCCGTCTGAGTAAAGTAAGAACAACGTTGGAAGGCCGCGACTAAAAAACGGCTCACGTTATCCCCGGCATCGTGAGGTGCCGGGAGCTTTGTGCCGCGGCGCAGTAGGAACGGCGCTCCCCAGATCGAACGCGGCATTCATCCATTGCTTTGACAAGCCAATCGGCGCAGCCTGTGGGCTGTGGAAGTCACGGGTTGCTCAATGTGGTACACCCAAGACACCGCACAGAAGGGCCGTCGTTTACGGCCCTTTCTAATTTCCGACACCACGGCCAGACGTGGATGCGCCAGGTCAGAAATTAGTACGTAGCCTCGACGAAGCAGACAGCCTTCCTTGCCGATTCGATGGCATCGGTTCTCGAAGTCGCCACTTTTCTCGGCGCCGGACGATCAAACATCAGTGAAGCGCGAAAGTCCCAGCATCGTACAATGCCGGGACCTTCGCTTAGTCAACCCATCACTTTTCCGAACTGACCTTCTTGGCGGCCTGCTCAATTAGCGCCGCGACCTTGGTTGGCTGCGACAGGAAGATCGCATGACTGCCAGCGACTTCAACGACAGTAGAACCAGCGCGCTTTGACATCAAACGCTGGGCTGGCGGTGGGATCATTCGGTCGTCAGTCGCAACCAGGTACCAACTCGGTTTGTTTCTCCAAGCCGGTTCGCTGATCGTCCCAGCGAGCGCCTCCACACCCCACGGGACTTGGGAATCGGCCATGAACGCGGCCTTGTCCTTGGCTACATCGCCGGCGAAGCTGGCCGCGAACTTTACCTTATCGAGAGCCAGATAGCCCTCCTGCGGCGGCAGTATCGGCGGCACGGGCGCGCCAGCCGGTGGATCCTTGATGAGCGTGTTCACCGACTCGCCTCGGTCCGGCGCGAAGGCCGCGACATAAACAAGCGCAGCTACCTTCGGGTGGTTGCCGGCTTCAGTGATCACCGCGCCGCCATACGAATGGCCGACGAGAATGACCGGTTCGCTCTGCGCGTCAATGACTCGCTTGGTGGCAGCGACATCGCCGGCCAAGGAGAGTGTCGGGTTCTGCACGATACTAACGGCGTAACCATCCTCCTTCAGAATTTGATAAACACCCTCCCACCCTGAGCCGTCCACGAAGCCACCGTGAACCAGGACGACGGCAGTTCCAGCCTCTGCGGTCATGTTTCACTCCTTACTGTGTGTGTAGCGCGCCCGTTTGTTGGGCGTGCCGCGATTGATTGATTTCACGCCGGCGACTCTGGCGGGTGTCCTTGCGGTTACCCGCAGTCAGGAAGTGCCGCGAAAATTGAAGCTACGCCAGCCGGAGCGCAAACGGTATTGGCCTTTAGTGCTGGGTAAGCCGTTCCGGTGGGGTTTTGCGTCTTTACCCTGCCACGTTCGTGCAGAAGAAATAAAGAGAACCCCGGCGCGTGGCCGGGGTTTCTTTCTACAGGAACGTGGCAGATTCGCGCCGTACACCTTGCCGGCTATTTTAACCGGTGCTACCGCGACACGCGCTTGGCGCTGCCCTGGAACACGTTCTGGGCTGGGTTGGTCTGGATCATCCAGATCGTGTCGCCCTGGGGCGGGTCGACGTAGATCTTGAACGTCACACCAGCTGCGTCGAGAAACGTCACGGTGCCGCTGCAGTCCTCGTTGATCGAATACGTGCCGTTGGCGCCCGCGGGGGGCTGAAGTATGTTCCCGGTGTCGCCGAACGGATTGGCGACAGTCACCGCTGGCGTGCTCAACGTACCGTCGCCGTTGAATTGGAGGACTTCGACGATCGCCTTGGGAACCCAGGGAGTGCCAGGCGTACTGGTCGGGGCCCGTGTAAATCCGCTAGCGGTGAAGACGTACTTCCCTTTCAGGATGTCGTTACTGCATTTTTTCGTGTGGTCGGCTGCGGCGAGCCCCGGGAGGCACAGGATCAGCGGGATGGTGGCTGCGCACTTGATCATGAGGTTTTTCATGTAGTTTCCCCTCGGCTTATTTGAGTCAAAGAAGATGACGACACGTATCAACTGTTCGCGTACGCGACCAGGGATGCCTAGTCCCTGATTTATTTCCGCGCTTGCCAATTGCGCGCATCGCGGATGATTGTTGCGTGATAGACAGTCGTAGCGTAGCTGCGAAGCAGCGGGGGCCTCAAGCGATTGCTGGTATCTCGTCGCTGCGCGCTGTGAGATGTAAACGCGTGGTAAAAATTAAGGCAACGCTTTGTGAATTATTTCCTCCTTATGTGCAGTGCCTGTTTGAGTTCCTGCTGCCGCGCGCCGCTTAGCGGTACCACACGCCGACTTTCCGCATGCGACTAGAGCTGCGTGAAAACACCAGCCAGGGCCGGTCAGCTCTCAGGATTGGGCGCCGCCTCCTGAACATACCAGTCGATCTTGCGGGTCAAGAACATTGTCGTCGCAAGCAGCGCGAACAATGCGAGGGAACCAGCAAGGAGCGCGTAGCTCTCGGAGGTAACCAACAGGTACAGCAGCGCGTACGTGGCGGCGAAAATACCGCCTGATGCAATACCGGCGCGCACACTACGCAACGCACCAGTGAGATAGACGCTCATGAGGATGCAAAGCGCAGCGGTCGCGAGCACGTACGCCAACAGGAACCCAATGTGCTCCGCCAAGGCCAGCAGGAGAAGGTAGAACACGCTCAAAGCCAGTCCCATCAGGCCGTACTGGATCGGGTGAACGGGTTGGCGTTGCAGGGTCTCAACGAGAAACAAGGTGAGAAAGCTCAGGGCGATGAAAAGGCCGCCGTATTTCACGGCGCGCGTGCTGCGTTGATAGATGTCGACAGGTTGCACCAGCTCGATCCCGAAACCACTGGCGAGGAGGGTCTCCGCGGACGTGGAGCCCTGAAACCAGCGGTCTCCGTACGTGCGGTTGAGATTCAGAACTTGCCAGTTCGCTGTGAAGCCGCGGGCATCAATTCGGCGCTCGGTGGGCAAGAAGCCGGCCGTGAAGCCGGGGTCAGGCCAGTTGCCATGTGTCTGCACGCGCACGACGCGGGCGAGTGGTAAGAATCCGAGAGACTGTGTTCCGGCGAGATCGAACGACAGGTCGAAAGCGTGTAGGCCTTCCGAAGGGTCGCCAGCGATATTCAGCGGCGCAGCAAGCACCGGGATCGGAAAGCCGGAGGACGGCTCGAAATTCCGGAATTCCTGAGTTGCTGATGCCAGACCGCGAAGACCTCTCGGGTCCTGGATGGGAAGCAAGAGGCGGGCTTGGTCGAGATGAAGATGCAAGGAGGTTCCGCCGCCGGTAAGGCGCGCAATCTCGTGCGCGAGATCGAATTCACCCTTGGCGCGGACCCGTGCGATGTAAACGGGTACGTCGTATAGGCCGAGTCTGCGCCGCGAATCCTGGACCTGCAGGTCCACAGTGATGTCCAGCTGATCGGGAAGTACGTACCAGTCGCACGTCCGAGCTGGATCTGAACCAGTAGTCACCGGAATGGCCAGTAGTGGCCCGCCTATCCACTGTCGATCGCCCCAGCCCCGGGCAACGGATTGCACAGCGGCGTCGCGCTGACTCGTGCGCTCTGCGATCAAGCTCTGCAGAAGCGACAACGGAATGAGCAGCAAGAGTGCGATGCCAGTCAGAATGGCAGCTTTCACCGAAACCGAATGAGCAACTAGTCTCATGTGGTCGCCTCCCTTTACGGGGAAGCTTCACTTCGCTTGATGGCGCTGCCGTGGGGGAATTCTGATGAATTGTGGCAGCCTGCAGCCGTTGCCGCGCCGGCTGAAATACCCGGCCAGCAGCGCGGGATCGAGTTCACGCCCGCGCCCACGCCGGCGGCTAGCCTTGGACTGAGCTTAGCGCGGCCTTGCCGCGCGGACGCGCCAGCCCGTGACTGGACCGGGTTTGGCGGGCAGTATTCATTTGAATGAGCAGCGTCGATGTTCTAACGCCCTCTGATGCACCGGAGCCGCGGGTGGCTCGCGGACGATCCGCGTCCGCTCGACTGGAACGGGCCCACGGATCGACCCTTCACGCCGTTTCGCGCCGATGCTCTGGATCAGCCGATCATCGATCACTTCGAGCGCGTGGCGCGGCAGCATCGAGAGCGAATCGCGATCCGGGGTACCGGCGCAACGCTGACCTTTGGCGAATTGTGGGATGGCGTCTCGGGATTGGCCGAAACACTGGCTGCCAATACGAAACCGGGCGATTTGATAGGCATCCTGTTGCCGGCCGGCCCGATGTTTCCCCTCGCGATGCTTGCGTGCCTCGCCTCAGGGCGCCCGTTCGTCGCACTCGACACGCACTATCCCAGAGCCTGGCTGGAGCATGTGCTGAAGAACGCGCAGCCGGCCCTCATCATTGCACAACCGGATGATGCTGTCGGGCTTGACACATGCGCGCCGACGACACACGTCATTCATCTGACGAATCTACCCCCACCGGCACGCGAGAGTTGGCGACCGGCGAGACTGGACGTCGACGAACCGGCTTGCGTGCTGTTCACCTCCGGGAGCACCGGACGGCCCAAGGGCATCGTCAACAGTCAGCGAAATCTCCTGCAGCGCGTATCTCAATCCATCAACGCAGCGCACATCAACGCTGAAGACCGGCTTCTTACTCTCGCTTCGCCTTGCACGATCGTCGCCGTGCGCGATGTGATGACGGCATTGCTGGCGGGCGCAAGCGTTCGCATCCTCGATCCGCATGGCGCCGGCGCCCGCGAGATATTGAATGTGATCCGCGTGGATGCAGTCACGATCCTGTTCGCGTTTCCGGCTCTGTTGCGATCCGTCGTCGCGCCCAGTGCTGCACGCGCTGGGGCTGCACTGCGGCTGGTTCGCGTGGGTGGCGACACAACGTTTTGGGGCGACATCGACTTGCTGCGCGCCTGGCTCGGGCCCGGCGCGGCGATTCAACTGATCTACGCGGCGACGGAAGCGCCGATGCTGCAGTGGTTTGTCAATGACGACTGTCGCGGCGAGGATAGCCGCATTCCGATTGGCTACCCGCTGCCAGGCAACCACATCGCGATAGTCGACCAGGATGGGGGCGCCACGCCACGTGGTGAAGTTGGGGAGCTCCTGGTCGCAAGTCCCTACGTCTCGCTAGGACATTGGGTCGATGGACGTTGCGTGCACGAAGGCGTGGCGACCCGCGACACGCAAGCATCTCGGGTCTTTCGGACGGGCGACCTCGTGCGCCAAAGGCCGGATGGGCTATTGGAGCGACTCGGGCGCAACGACAGGCAAGTCAAGGTACGCGGCTCTCGCGTCGATCTCGATGGCGTGGAAGCCGCGCTTCGCGAGCATGCGTTTGTAAGAGATGTGGGTGTGCTGGCTCGAACGAGCAGCGTTGACGGTTCGAAGTCACTCAGTGCCTATGTAAGCGCACGCGATCAGGCACCGGCCGAGCTGATCGAAGAGCTGCGAGACCTGATGCGCTCGGCACCATCGCCCATGCGCCCGCAACGCTTCTATCTCGTCCGCCAGATTCCGCGCCTGTCGAGCTCGAAGCTCGATGTTCGCGCGCTCACTGCTCTGGATGACACCAACGTTCGGAACGAACGCCTGAGTTTCAGAGACGAAGCGTCCATCAGAAGGGATGGCATCGCACAAACCATTGCGCGTGTCTGGCAAACGGTACTGCTCGTGCCGGTCGCCAGGCCGGAGGACGACTTCTTCGACGCTGGTGGGGATTCGCTGCAAGCCATCACCTTCATCGTCGAGCTCGAACGCGCGCTCGGATTGGAGCTCTCACCGACGCTGCTCAACGAGGCGCCGCGATTTGGTCAGCTTTGCGAGATCCTGCGACAACACCGTGCGCCTGGCTATGTCCAGTTCGTTTCCCTGAAGGCTGGCGAGGGTTCGCCGCCTGTCTTCTTCATCCACGGCGTCGGCGGGAATGTCGTTGAAATCCTGCCGACGGCGCGACGCATGACCTACCCGGGCCCGGTCATTGGCATCCAGGCGCGCGGTCTCACCAGTGGGGAAAGACCGCACACGAGCGTAGAGGTGATGGCCGAGGAGTATTTGAGAGAGATCAAGGCGCGCCAGCCAGACGGTCCCTACCATCTGTGCGGCTATTCCTTCGGTGGAGTCGTGGCGTTCGAGATTGCACGGCAGCTTTCGGAATCGGGATACGAAGTCGGTTTCGTTGGCTTGCTCGATACGCTGCGGAGCCCTGTGAGATGGCCGTTGCGGGCATGGGTCTCCATCATCGGTGGAGGAATCCGCCGCTTTGCTTCCGGTTTGCGCCGCACGCCGCTGCGCGCATGGCCCTTCGAGTTGCGGAAATTTGGTGCGTGGCTCCGCCCGAGTCCACTCATGCTGTCCGCACGCGCTATCCGAGTATCGGTCAGCGCCCTCCTCGCCTCGGCGAGGTATCACCCCGGGTTCTATCGCGGGCATCTGACTCTGTTCACGCCTGCGGACCGCAATCCTGGTCTGCCATCGCTCGAAGCCATCTGGCGCAAGCACGCTCTCACGGTGTCCGTTGTCGAGACCGCAGGGAATCACTCAACCATGCTGTCCGCACCCAACGCAGACTCTACTGCGGCGTCTTTGACGCGCTGCCTGCTGCTGAAAGGTCACCGCTAAACCAAGGGTGATGAGAACGGCATTGACGCGATCCGCGCCATCGGTGAATACACCGGACAGGTCGTACCAGCGATTCTCATGCAGTCAGTGATACCGGTGCGCATGCTGCTGTCGATCCTGCTCCTTGCCGCTGCGAGCTACGTTCTGCTCGGCGCGTACGTGTATGTCTTTCAGTCCCGGCTGCTCTACTTTCCGAACATTCCGGGCCGCGCGTTGACCGCCACGCCAGCCGACATCGGTCTGACATTCGAGGAGGCGTGGATCACGACCGCGGACGGAATCGAGCTGCACGGCTGGTACGTCCCCGCGGGAGCCGGCGCGCCGGCCGTGCTCTTCTGCCACGGCAATGCCGGCAACATTTCGCACCGCCTGGAGTGGCTGCAGATTCTCCATGACATGGGTCTCGCGGTGCTGCTCTTCGACTATCGCGGCTACGGCAGGAGCCGCGGCGCGCCGGATGAGCCCGGCACGTACCGCGATGCGCAGGCGGCGTGGGATTTTCTCACGCGCTCGAAGGGAGTCTCTCCCGCGCGCATCGTGATCTTGGGTGAGTCCCTCGGAGGGCCGATTGCGGCGCATCTCGCCAAGGACGTCGCGTCCGCGGGCGCATTGATCCTCATCTCGACGTTCACGTCGGCGCCGGATCTCGCTAGCGAGTTCTACTGGTACCTGCCCGTGCGGTTGCTCGCGCGTTTTCAGTATCCGACCGCTGAGTACGTGAGCCACGTTCGGGCCCCGACACTCGTCATCCACAGTCGCGACGATGAAATCGCGCCGTTCTCCCATGGGCGAAAAATCTTCGAGCGCGCGGCGGGACCCAAGACGTTCCTGGAGATCTCAGGCGACCACAATGCGGGATTCCTCATGAGCGGCTCTACCCTCGCGCGAGGCCTGCCGAGCTTCCTTCAGGCGCACGGGCTCCTGCCGCGCCCTGCCTAGTTTCTACCGTTCGCAATGTCTGCAATGCAATCGGCAGTCGTCTCTTTGGAATAGTCCGCGATCGGTTTGAGCGTCGTACGTCGCCACTCCCAGGGTGCCTCTGTCTGGTCGAGCGGCAGGGACCACAGGCCACGCCGCGCGGCTCGTGCTTGGCCCTCAAGATCGCAGAGTTGTTCGTCGGCCTTGGTCATTTGAGGACGGAATGCCCAGGCGTGTCCTAGTCGGACGAGATCGGCGTTGACATCGACCTTTCCCAGAAACACAGTCGCGACGATGCGGTGGTCTTGATCTTCGTCAGAGTGGCTCGAGTGCGACGCTCATTCCCAGGATCATCTTGCTGAGCGCCCGCGTCGCTTCCGGACCCCAGGGCTGGTCAAGCTCGGGGGCGTCGATGGCATGCAGACGCACGCGGATTGGACCGGTTGCAAGACGCACCTCAATCGTATCGGCGTCGACGATCCTCGTGACCCGGCCGGGAAATTTAGGCGACTCCTCGTGATGAACGACCGCGAGCACCGAGAGCAGGGCTGCTAGCGCCGCGATTGCGGCAAGCCGGCCAAGGAGTAAGGCACGCTTCTGGGAAGCCGCCGCAGATGGTGGCCCTGAGGTGAAAGTGGACATGCTTGAGAATGTTGCCATGCATGCGCCGCCAACGGATGCGACGCATCCCGCGAAATGGGCAGGAAATGAAAAGGCCCCGGCAGTTCCCGCCGAGGCCCTTAAAGGTTTGGTAGCGCGCTGGCGGATCGTTGACCGGTGACGACTGGAGAAAACCAATGGCTAGATCGACCTTTGTCTACGTGACCTACATCCGCACCACGCCGGAGAAGCTGTGGTCAGCACTGACCGACGTGGAGTTCATGAAGCAGTACTGGTTCGGCGTGCACTGCGAAAGCCAGTGGACGGCGGGATCCTCGTGGAAGTTGGTGTCCGGCGACGGTCAGATCATGGACGCCGGCGAGATCGTCGAGGCCGAGCCGCCACGGCGCTTAGTGATCCGCTGGCAGAACCAGAACAAGCCCGAGCTCAAGGCCGAAGGCGAGTCGCAATGCACGATGGAACTGGAACCCAGTGGAACGGCGGTCAAGCTCTCCATCACCCACACCATCGAGCGCGAACCCTCGAAATTCATCGCGGCGGTGTCCGGCGGCTGGCCGAAGGTCATCTCCAACCTGAAGTCCCTGCTGGAGACCGGCTCCACCGTTCTGCAGGACCCCTATCCAACGGCTGTCTCCCGCTGACACCCCATTGAGAGCGCCCACTCTGGAAAGGAGTAACCATGAGCGCTTCGTCGGACAGGCACTTGGCGGATGTTCGCGTATCACGCCGGGAACATTTGGAGACCATGCTGCGGAAGATCTAGGAAATCTGTGCTGACCGCTCGGTTCGCACCTTCAGAGCTCGACAGTACCGGAGGATCTGCCATGCAACGACGCAAGCTTGGTCGCGAGGGTTTTTCCGTTTCGGCGCTTGGGCTCGGTTGCATGAGCCTTGGGATCGCTGACATCTATAGCAGCTCCGTGCGCGACGACGACGATGCCATCTCGCTCATCCATCGTGCGCTCGATCTGGGCGTCACGTTCCTCGATACCGCCAACGTCTATGGCGATTCGGAGCTGAAGGTCGGCAAGGCGCTCAAGGGGCGGCGCGACGGCGTTGAGTTGGCGACTAAGTTCGGCTTCACCCAGCCAAGCTCGGCTCAGAGCCGCACCGGCGGCATCGACGGTCGCCCGGAGAGCGTGCGCAAGGCGTGCGAGAGCTCCCTTCAACGCCTGGGCGTCGATCACATCGACCTCTATTATCTGCACCGCGTCGATCCTGCGACTCAGATCGAGGACACGGTGGGTGCGATGGCCGCGCTCGTGCACGCGGGCAAGGTGCGCTATCTCGGTCTCTCAGAGGCGGCGCCGGCGACCATCCGGCGCGCACACAAGGTTCATCCGCTCAGCGCGCTGCAGACCGAATATTCGCTGTGGAGCCGCGATCCCGAGGACGAGATTTTGCCCACCCTGCGAGAGCTGGGCATCGGGTTCGTCCCTTACTCGCCGCTCGGCCGCGGCTTTCTCGCCGGCCGCTTCAAGCGCATCGAGGATCTGGCGCCGGACGATTGGCGCCGCGCCGCCCCGCGCTTCCAGGGCGAAAATTTCGCCAAGAACCTCGCGCTGGCCGAACACATCAAGTCACTCGCGCGCAGCAAAGGCTGCACCGCCTCGCAGCTAGCACTCGCATGGTTACTGGCGCAAGGCGAAGACATCGTGCCGATTCCGGGCACGAGCAGCACTGAGCGCCTCGAAGAGAATGCCGGCGCTGTCGACGTGCGTCTATCGGCGGCCGACCTCCAGGCCATCGAAGCCATTGCCCCCAAGGGAGCCGCCTCCGGCCAGCGCTACGCGCCGGGCATGATGGAGATGGTCGATCGCTGAAACGGGTAAGGTCTGCGCGCCCCTTCATCCTCGCGTACGAGTGTTTCGTTGTCGGCGATCACTTGCGCCGGGTTCACGCGGGGCATGCCGGTCACGGTGATGCAAGGCGATGTCCGCGCCTTGCTGGCGGCTCCGGCCGCGGGGAACTTGGCTACTGATAAGTTTGGTAGCGGGGGCACGCTATGGCGCCTATCTGGAAGTGAAGCTTAGCCGGCACTAGACTCCGCCCCGTGCTCGATCACACCGCGGTACGAGTCGCTCCTGGCATCAGATGCGCTACCAAGAGGATGGCGGCAGGCGCCGATTCCAACCAATACTCGGCTCTCGATTCGGGTGCGATGCGGCGTAGTTCATGAACGTCATTCGGGGATTGGGGCTTGGTCGCGCCGCGCTCGCGTGCGCGCTCAGCGTCATCGCCGCGCTCGCGGTGACCGCGAACGCGCAGAGCGGCGGCGGCTACAGCTCCGTGCCGAAGCAGGTGCACCTCGTGACCGATGGCGACAAGCTGTTCGCATCCAATGTGAAGCTCAACCGCTTCGACGAGCTCAAGCTCAACGCGCAGGAACACGTGCTCGATCAACAGGTCGGCGCAGCGGTCGCGGTCGTGATCACGAATCGGCGGATCGCCGCGTACGGCGTGCTGAGCGGCTGGCGCTCGCTGGATCGAATGCCGGACGAGCAGATCGAGAGCATCACGGCCGAGGACTACGCCGGGCTCATCGTCACGAGTTTACGGATGCTGAACTTCAACGGGCAGACCGGAGTGTTTGCGGAGCGCAAGCGCGCGGTCGCGGACTGACGAGCCACGGTCGAGCTCGAGCGAACGGTCTCGAAACCGAAAGGCCATTTCCGTGGTATCCACCGACTAGCTGCCCGCACCGGCTCAGAGGAAGAAATGACGATGTCCGACTTGCTGCCGTTCCTTCGCGCGTGGATCTCCGACCCGTTGCACGTTGCTGCAATCGCGCCATCGGGTTCGGCGCTTGCCCATTTGATGACGAGCGAGATTTCTTCCGAGACCGGGCTGGTGCTCGAACTCGGGCCGGGCACGGGCGTGTTCACGCGTGCGCTGCTCGCTCGAGGAGTGCGGCAAAAGGACCTCACGCTCGTTGAATACGGATGTGACTTGGCCCGTCTGCTTGAGCATCGCTTCCCGGACGCGCGCGTCTTGCCCGTTGATGCCGCGCGACTTGGGGAGGTAAGTCTGTATCAGGGCACGCCGGTCGGCGCTGTCGTAAGCGGGTTACCTCTTCTCTTCATGTCCCGACGCAAGGTGATAGCAATCCTCTCCGGAGCCTTCCGCTACGTTCAGGCTGGCGGGGCTTTTTACCAGTTTACGTATAGCCCGCGTTGTCCAGTGCGGCGAGCGATCCTCGAGCGGCTTGGCCTCAAGGCGACGTCCATAGGGCGCGCAGTACGTAACATTCCGCCGGCCGCCGTCTTTCGGATCACGCGGCGCCCGCCAACTAGATTCCTCGTCGAAGGAACGGGCAGCGAATGCCAACGAGTCCGGCACCGAGTCCTCGGCGACCTTCTATCTCGGCATCAGCCATAACGGCGTAGCGGGATTGCACTTCGTGACGGCGCTGGCGCGTGTTGGCCTGCGGGGTGACTTATATGAAGACTCTTGCAAGTCGCGTTACTGCAGATAAACGATGGATTGATCTGCCACAAAGCCGACGTTCCCGCAGTGCCAGCCGACAAAGAGCACCTGACACACAGGCGCGCGCTCAGCTTGAGCTAGTTGTTATCCCATCGCGACCGGCGGGGCAGACCAGCGTCTGGCGTTGATCGCGTGCCTACTCTTTCTGCCCGGCAAGCTCTCGGAAGGTTGCTGCGAGGGCGTCGCTTTCATCCGCTGCGGCGCGGAGATCTGCTGCAATGTCCTCGCAGTGCTGCACGATGCTTTCGTGAGCAGTCTTTCCACCCGCGCCAGCACGATGCATCTTCGCAATGTTGGCGTGCTTATCGGCCTGGGCGCGCAAGTCAGCCGCCTGTTGCGCGTACTGCTTCGCCTCTTGCGCGTACTGTGTCGCTAGCGCCGCAGGGTCCTCAGTGGCGGGCTCGGCGGCTCGAACGACTGAGATGAGCGCAAGCGCTGGAATCAAGCTGAGCAGCAGCCTTCGAGTCGACCGTGTCGATAGAAGTGCGTGCTTCATGGAAGGCCCTTCGAGTGATCCGCCGCCAGAAGTATTGGCGCGGATGCCGAGCAAAATACCAATGATCCGCACGTTGCGAGAAACGATCTTGCGTTCATCGTCCTCTCCTTTGGACCCTGTTTTCACTCCTTTTTATTGTTGGTAATTATTTTCACAAAAGTAACCCGTCCACAATTCGTATCAGTACTGCTCGCGCCCAGCTGCGTCCGCCGATCCGCGATCCAGGTGATCGCAACTCCCAATGAAATCAGACTAGAAGCCAAAAGGGCGCCTTCGAGGGCGCAGCCTGAAAGCGACAGCAGATGACGGCTGCGAGGTGGAATCAGCAGGCGTCGAACACGTTGGCAGCGCGTCTAGTTGGCGGGCCACTAGCGCTTTCCGCGCATCGGGCACGGGAATTACTACTCACAATTCTTTCGTTGCGACGCATAACTTAACTGCTGCGCATTCGCACGGTTCGGGCGGTAGTCGAAGAGCGGCACTTTATGAACGTCGCCGAACTTTTCGTCAAAGAGCATGCCCTCTTCAGGGTGCTCCTCGACAAGCTCGAACTCGACCTCGCCCAGCGGGAGGATCGGGCACGTGTGGATGTGAGCGACGCACTCAGGGTCTTGCTGCCGTCACTCGATCGACATGCGGAGATCGAAGAGACTGTCTTCCGCTATCCGCCCGACGGCGTTGATGACGAACCCAAGGCGCTCGCCGAGGTCGCAGCTCAACACCGCGAACTCGCCGCATTGAGAAATGAGATTCTGCTGGCGCTCGAGCGCTCTTCTGAAGGGTATCCGTTCGCAAAATTGAGGACACTGACGCAGTCTCTGATGAACGACCTCCGCGTACATCTCGAGACGGAGGAGACGCGCTTGTGGCCGCTCTACCAGGGAGCACTCATGCGTTCCCTGGATGCCGTAGTTCCGATCCATCTCGAGAAGCGCGCGCAGGCGCTGGAACAGGAGTTGGGCCAGGGCATTGCCGCAATCTCGCACACTGCGTCAGTCGACTCGAAGAAGTCTTGAGTGGATTGCACGTTGGCCGCGATCGAGAAGGTGTTCGTGACGGGTGCCACCGGCTATATCGGCGGCCGTCTCGTTCCACGCCTTCTTGAGCAGGGCTACTCGGTCCGCTGCCTCGCCCGCCATCCCGCTCACCTTGAGGACCGACGGTGGCCCGGCAGTGAGATCGTGCAGGGGGACGCCCATCGTCCCGACGATCTTGAGAACGCCCTGCATGGCATGGACGCGGCGTACTACCTCATCCATTCCGTGGCCTCCCGTAATACCGACTTTCCGCACATGGAAGCGGAAGCTGCACATAATTTCGCTCGCGCGGCCAGCAAGGCTGGAGTCAGGCGCATCGTCTACCTCGGTGGGATGGGCGGCGGCGCAGCCCGTCTTTCCCGCCACCTGACGAGCCGGCAGGCCGTCGGTGAGATCCTGCGGCGCGAGGGACCGTCCACAACCGAATTTCGGGCGGCGATCATCGTCGGCTCCGGCAGTGTGCCCTTCGAAATGATTCGCCATATCGTTGAACAGCATCCGATCATCCCTCGGTTTCGCTGGCTGATGACCCGTTGCCAGCCCATCGCCATTCGAGACGTACTCAGCTACCTGGTCTTGGCTCTCGAGTTGGACGCCGCCGAGAGCCGCATATTCGAGATTGGGGGAAACAGCATCCACACCTACGAGGACATGATGCGCATCTATGCGCGACGCCGGGGTCTCACGCGCCTATTCGTCCCGACCCCCGGCCTGCCTTCGAAGCTCTGTGCGAACTGGATAGGCATGCTGACGCCGATTCCGGCCGCCTTCGCCTTGCCTCTCATCGAGAGTCTGCGCCACGAGATGATCTGCCGAGACGATTCCGCATTGCGTGTCTTCCCCGTCGTGCCCCTGGACTACGAGACGGCGCTGCGCTACGCGTTTCTGCGGCTAGAGAAGGGCGAGGTCGAGACGACCTGGACCATGGCCCTGCTGCCTCAGCACCGGAATTTCAGCCCGCTCTCGGTCGTCGAGGGGATGATTTGCGAAGAACGTCGCACGCAGATTTCCGCTCCTCCCGCAGTGGTCTTCGCCGTCTTCACCGGGATCGGCGGAAAGAGGGGCTGGTTTTATGCGGACTGGCTCTGGAAGATGAGGGCGGCGATCGACCGCGCGCTTGGGGGCGTTGGCATGCGTCGCGGGCGACGCGATCCTGAGGCGCTGCGCCAAGGCGAGCCGCTGGAAGTCTGGCGCGTCGAGCGCATCATCGAAGGACGCCTGCTCTTGCTCCGAGCGGAGATGTTCGTGCCAGGAAAAGCCTGGCTGCAGTTTGAGAGCATGCCGAGCGGTCCCACAGGTTCAACCCTGCGGATCACCGCCTACTACGAGCCGAAAGGATTCTGGGGACGCGTCTATTGGCACGTTCTTCATCCCCACCACAAGCTCATCCTCTCCGGTTTGGCTCGAGCCATCCGGGAGCGCGCCGAACAGCGCGCCGGTGGCGCACCCGAATTACACGTTGGTCGACCGCCGGCTTGACGCGCTCCGTTTGTGAAGGCCCCGGCATCGCGAGATGTCGGGGCCTTAGCACGTAAGCAGACGCTCTTGACGCTCAGTAGCTGACTTCCCGGTCCAGGACGTAGAGCTTTACGGTCTCACGCTTCACGCCGTCGGAGGCCATCGCCGCAGCCGTGGCGGGTGACTCGAAAACCTTGAGGTACTTGTCCAGATCGGCTGGCTCAATGTAGATGGCTACTTCGTTCTTCTTGGTGGTCGTGAAATGGGTCACCCCCGAACCCATACTGCGGAACAGCTCACCGTGGGTGCGGAATGACTTCTCCCACATCGCTGAATCCTCAACCTGCGCTGTGACAATTATGCGTGCCATGGCCCGCCTCCTATGTGCGGTCGATTTGACCGCTGTCTGTTACAGGCTTGGAGAGACGCCGTCTGTGCGATTCAGTACACAGCGTGCCACGGACGGTACGATCGCCGAAGTCGAGCGGCGCGTGCGGGCGGCGCTAAAGCCATCACGACAGCCGCGGCGCGCACGAGGATGATGGGGCAGCGCCAGTTAGGCCCGACAACTCCTGATCGACGCGAATTGGGCGTGTCACGCGACGCGCGGTCCGCCGCCGGCCGAAGGCGCAACCCGATCAGCGGCCCATGCGCCGTTGATAGGCGCGCGTCAGACGATCCTGCAGGCTCGCCGCGTCCTGGGACGATGGCCCGGTCGCCGAAAATCCGACGTGGATTGATCCGTCGGCCTGCGTTACCACCGTAATTGACACGTTGGACGATCCCTTGTCGCCGCGCAGGGTGCCGCTGGGGCGATCTTCGTAGGTAACGCGGACGCCCTCGTCGAAAGCCGCGGCTCGGGCCGCCTGCCATGACTTTTCGAATTTCTCGGGAAGGGACTGCGAGGTTGGAACGGGCGTGTACGCCGGGGCGGTATAACAACCCTGCAGCATGAGGCTAGCTGCGGCGGCAATACCGGTCGCAACAGCCTTAAAGTTAGGCACGCTCTTCACTCCGCTCTCGTCACTGGTTCGCCGGACGTCTGGAACCAAGTCTAGCAGCGGTTCCGACACGCGCGTACGACCGTACACCGCGCCGAGGCCTTTGAGGAAGTGGTAGCGGGGGCGTGAGTTGGGTTTCGCACACCATTGAATTCACTGACGTGGAAATGCGCTGATTTGCCGCGTCGACAACCTCATCAGCGCCCGCTTTCGGCCATGAGCGGTCACTCGATCCCCGCAGAGCCACCGGTGCCGCTCGTCCTCGTCGGCTGAGGACCGTTAGCATAGGCCGTCAGCGTTCGTCTTGGTCGGCGACCAAACTCGAGAGCTGGTAGGCAGTGATGGCTTTAAGTTCCTTGTCGGTGGGGATGCGAAAGTCCTGCCCCGGCACGCGCGTGGTGGTCTTTGAGAGGTGATTCTCGATCGCCTGCAGCGTGAAGGCGCCGAGATCTTCGATGCGATCGCCGCGCAGCCCAAGCCCGTCGCAGCGACCTTCCTTCGTACACAGGTCACGCAGGTGCGTGAGCTTCGGCGTCTGCCGGAACTCGTCAATGGTGGGCACGATGACGTGGATCAAGGCGAATTTCCGCAACAGTTCCTGGTCCTCATCCAGCCCCCTGAAGAAGAGCGGATGGTTGGGATCGAGTGCGGCGATGCGTGTCACGGATATGCTGAAGTTGTCGCCCGGCATGTGACAGCTCCCGCAGGAGCGTCCGTTGCCGCCAAAGGGCGCCGGGTCCACCGCTCCCTTGCAGACGAATTCGCCTTTTTTGAGCGTTGCCGCATCGTCGACTGCTTTCACGCAGCCGGCAAACAGACGCTGGCCCAGACGCACGTCGGAAGCCGCGCAACCGGCCAGCAGGAGCACGATCAGAACAGACCACTTGAGAGTCAGCATCGGGGACCTCCTGGTGACGTTCTGGTTCATCGCTGGGTTGATGGTCCGCTAAGACTGCTCGGAAGGAACTCGACAAGCAAGGTCTCGCTGGTTTGCAAGCCGCCTTGTTGCCCATTGGAGTGCGCCCGCGACTGGCCGAACGTCGGCTTTGGGTCGATGGCGGTCAGTTCGCAAACGCCGTAGCTGCCGCCGGCACGCGGGCGACGGCGCCTCCGCTCTGAGCGAATATGATGGCTAGCTTGCGCGGCATGCTCCGGAAGACCTCCAGAATAGTATCGATTGCTTCAGGACTCAGCTCGCGCGTGAAGCCGGACTTGATGTAACGGCGCACTCCGTCAGGGAAGAACGCATCCATGCTCGTCTGCAACTTGACGTAAGGCATCGGACCAATGCCGTCGTGCAAGGGTTTGCCGAGCCGCCGCAGCGGCTGCAGAACTCGTATGCCTTCCTTGTGATTGGCGCACCAACATGCGTCGATCTGAATGAAGGGTTCTGAATTGGGCGGCCAAAGCAGGTTGAGGTCCAGCACCAGTGCATCGGGAGCGTTCACCGAGAAGTCGGCGTAGAAACGCAGGACTTCGCGCGCCTGCTCAAGTGGCCACTCGATGAGTCCGCCCAGGATCGTCGGATTCATCTCGTGGAGTTGATACTCCAACGAGGAAACCACACCGAAATTGCCGCCGCCGCCACGCAGTCCCCACAGCAGATCCGGGTTCTCTCGCTCGCTGGCCCGGACGAATCTGCCGTCGGCGGTGATGACATCCGCGGAAAGCAGATTGTCGCAAGCGAGACCAAAGCGGCGCGCGACCCTTCCCAGTCCGCCGCCCAGTGTCAGCCCTGCGGCGCCCGTACGCGACATGGTGCCCGCCGTAGTAACGAGACCGAACGCCGCCGATTCGTGATCGAGCTGCCCGAGTAACACGCCAGGTTCAACCCGCGCCGTACGCGCAAGCGGATCGACGCGCACGCCTTGCATCTGGGAGAGATCGATCACGATCCCGCCATCGCAAGTCGACTTGCCGGAAGAACTATGACCACCGGCCCGCACAGCCGTCAGCAATCGATGTTCGCGGGCAAATTCGACCGCGCGCACGATGTCTGAGCTTCCGGCGCAGCGCACGATGAGCGCAGGGTGTTTATCGAACGCGCCGTTCCAGATCTGGCGCGCCAGGTCGTAGCCCTCGTCGGCTGGCAGGAGCAGCTTGCCACGAAGACTCGCAGCGAGATTCGCGAGGTCAGACTGAGACAGCGTCGTGCTACCGCCAGCCAGGGTTCGCGCGGATAGACCCGGGAACGGTGACGTCTTTGATGGAAGAGATTGCGTGAACAGCGCGCGAGTGCGCAACAGTCCGGCCGTCCCGAGCGCGGCCAGCACAAAGTCGCGTCTTCGCATGAGCCTCCCAGCATCGTGGGCGCTTCTTCGGCGCCCGTGCGCAACCATACGCTCATTCCTGTGCCAAGGAACCGGGCGAGATGCTCCTGCCTTCCCTTGCTCGAAATAAAAAAGCCCCAACGCTTTCACGCCGAGGCCTTAGAAGAAGTGGAAGCGAGGGCGTGAGTTGGGTTTCGCACACCATTGAATTCACTGATGTGGAACTATACTAATTTCCCGCGTTGACGACCTCCCTAGCGCCCGCTTTCGGCCAAGAGCGGAAGTTCGACCCAGGAGGGTCAGACTCTCATTTCTTCGGGTCGTCCCCGCCCGCCCAGGCCAGGAACAGCCAGCGGCCGCCGTCTTTGACCAGCACGTCCGTGTAGTGGCCGGTTACCGTCTCTCGTTCCTTCTTGTAGTTCTCGCGCGCAATCACGTAGTTGTACTGCACAACCGCAATATTTCCAGTGATTGTCGCTGAAATCGGAAATATCTCCTGTTCGAGGGTCGAGCCGTTGTCGGCATCGAACCGACTCCAGTGCTTGAGCGACGCCTTGTCGCGAGGCATGGGCGCACCCGTTTCCCAGAACCTCATGTTTTGATGAACCATGGTGTCGATCCAACTGAGATCCTCCGCCGCCGACATCTTCCATTGCTGTTGCTCGACCTTCCATATCTCCTGCTGCTCCGGGCTCCACTCCTGCGCGGATGCGGTGCCCACGACTGCACAGAGCGCCAGGACAGTTGCGGCGATGGCTACCATTCGATTGAACATGGATTGTCCCTCCATTTGTACTTAACGTTCAGCACCGGGCTCCCTCAGCCCGGGTGCGACTGGCAGAGTACTCCATTGGCGGAGGCGTCGGACACTTAAGCGCACCGCTGTGCAAGAGAACGTCCGCTTCGGGTCGATAGCGGACAAATGAAAAGGCCCCGGCGGTTCGCGCCGAGTCCACCGGATGCGCACCGTCCGGTTTCGGAACTCCGAATCCGCCAACACCACCCCGGAACCCGTTCACGATATGCCCTTCGCGGTTTCTCAATGGACCGCGGGTTGGGGCAAGAGACGATCGGTCTCTTTCTTGACTACCACGTAACACTCACAACACAGCTCTTCCAGCTTGGGCCGGTCCAGCACTGTGATCTGCCCGCGGGTGTACTCGATCACTCCGAGATTCTGCAACTTGCCGGCGGCGTCGGTGACGCCCTCACGCCGGACGCCGAGCATATTGGCGATGAGTTCCTGGGTCATGCTCAATTGGTTAGAAGACAGGCGGTCGAGAGACAGCAGCAGCCAGCGGCACAACTGCTGGTCTACTGTGTGATGCCGGTTGCAGACCGCGGTCTGAGCCATCTGCGTAAGCAGGGCTTGCGTATAGCGCAGCAGAATATGAAGCATCTCTCCATGACGATTGAACTCTTCTTTGAGTCGCTGTCCCGTCAGACGGTAAGCGGAACCGGCACTTTGCACGATCGAGCGACTCGGCGTGGTTTCACCGCCCATGAACAGGGCGACGCCGAGGATACCCTCATTGCCGATCACTGAGATCTCCGCCGACGCGCCGTCTTCCATCACGTAGAGGAGCGACACAATAGAGTCGGTCGGAAAATAGACGTGGCGCAGGATTTCGCCGGACTCGTACAGGACCTTGCCGAGCGGCATTGGGACGAGCTGTAGGTGCGGGAAAAGTCGTTCGCGCTCGGCCGGTGGAAGTGCAGCCAGAATGTGATTTTGTTCTGGATGATGAGTCTCGGTCATTGAGACCGTCACCATGCCAACTAAGTACGAGGGCGAGTATAACTCCTTCCTTTGAAAGCTTGGTACCGTAGCGCACAAAACGCAGTCCGGCGGCACATAGCCAAGCCTAATCGCGAGCTAGCACGCCAAACCAGAGTATTAAGCTGAACGGAAGGCGGCGTGGACGAAGCCGCCGCCTGCAATATCTATTCGGTATCGGCGGGGTGGCACCCAGTCTGTGCGATAGCGTACACAAACCGAGAGCCGGTCGACCCCCCCCCGACTATCGTCGGCAGATGGACCTCACAGTCTATGGCCCATCAAACTCTTGTACGTTTCCTTGCCTGCCGCATAGCAGCTGCATGCTACCGCCTCGAGGCCGCGCCCTTTCAGAATGAGGACGTTGCCCCGCCTGTAGCGGATGTATTTTTGTCGCTGCAATGAGCTAGCGGCTCGAGTGATGCTGGCGCGCCGTACACCCAGCATGTAGGCAAGAAATTGATGCGTGATGGCGAAACTGTTGGCGTGCGCCCGATCCTGGGTCAACAGCAGCCACCGGGCGAGCCGTGCGTCGATCGTGTGGAAGCGCGTACACGTTGCGGACTGTGCGAGCTGGACCAGCGTTACGTACAGATATCGGTTCATCACTCGGCGTAACGCCGGACTGCGTTCGAACTCGCGCACGAATGTCTCGCCCTTCACCCGCCAGGCCCGGCCCGCGCCCTGCACCAGTCCCCGGAGTCGTGCAACTTTCACGCCGAGCATCAGGGAAGTTCCCAGCATGCCTTCGTTGCCAACAATGCCCAGTTCGAGCGCAGCGGCGCCGGCTGTGGGAGTGACCAGAGAGATGAAGCCGTCGATGGGGAATAAAACGTGGCGAATGCGGTCGCCTGGTTCGCACAGCACATCGCCAATCACGAGCGAGACTTGCTCGCAACGCGCAAGCAGACGCTGCCGAACGGGGCTGGGCAGGGCTGCGAGCAGACGATTCTGCGCCGGGACGCGCTTCGACTTTGACACGGTTGCAGGGTACTACAGGGCCATACGGCCGTCTGTTCGCAAGGCCGCTTTCGTGATCTTGCCGCTGCTGTGCCAGTCTATTTCTGCACTGTCAGCGTCTTGAAGCTCGTGGCCTACAATCGCGTTAAGCCTTTGCATCGGTCTTGACTTCTTGGTGTTCGTAGAGCCAGCGGCGAGTTCCAGCCAGACGGAACAGCGAAGTTCCTGATTGCAGAGTTTGGCTTGGAGGCGGCATCCCCTCCGCGACCCAGCAGCGAGTCGACAAGGGACAAATTAGAAAGCCCCGGCGGGTTCGCGCCGAGGCCTTACTGCCCTTCCTGACTGAAGGGTAACAGTTCATTCCGAGCACATAGGTGACACTTTCCGGCCTTTGCGGGAGACGCAAAGTGCCGTGGCGGGAGTGTTGCAAGATGGATGAGCGGCTGCGGTTTGTGGCGCGATTGCTCGATGAGGAGAAGATGGCCGGGTTCGCTTTGCCATGAATACCCCGCCATCACCCGAGTTCAGGCACCGGACGAACCGGAGCCAGAACCAGTCACGATGAACTGACCAAGCACGCTCAAGCCGCACAACGCCGCCAGAAGGCGGCGTTGTCGTTCTCGAGGGCCATCTGCGCGATGGCATCGGCGTCGGGCTTGCGCGTGTGAGCGGTGGTGCATGCAAAGCGCTTGTGCCCCTTGCGGACGGCGTTAGAAATAGCCGTTGAGCTGCAGGAAGAGCTGCTGACGATTCTGCCGATCGTTCTGTGGAATGCCGTCGTAGTAGCGCACGCCCGCGCGCAACTGCGCGAACTGGATCGGCACGTATTCCCAGACGAGGCTGTACCGCACCTGCTGGTCCTCGCGGACATCGGTATCGGGGTCGAATTCTTCGGCGGTGAGCTTCAGATTCTGTCCGGGCAAGAGTTTCCAGTTAGCCTCGATGAGTCCGGCCCATTGCTTGCGGCGAGGTTCAAGGCTGCCATCGTCGATGTAGTCCGCTTCCGCCAGCCAAGCGATCGGCCCGGTGCGCAACCCGGCGAAGATATTCTGCATGCGGCGATCGCCGACATCGGTATGGTTTATGTTGAAGCTTGCGCCACCGCGCCAGCGTGACGTCACGCGCTCGGCGCGCAGACTGAGCTGTTTGCCACTGTCCGTCTCCGGTCCGCCACCAGCGCCGTTTGATACGGCGAGCTCAGCACCCCACGTGGCACCTTCGAATCCGAGCTCAACTCCGCGGTCGGGCGTGGCGAAGTTGATGCCGGGGACCTGGCGGACGAAGGCCGAGTCGTCCTGCAGGCGAAGACCGTAGGGCAGGAACATCTGTCCTGCCTTGATGTAGTAGCGCTGGCCCCCGAACCACAGGCGTCCATAGGCTTCCGCGTTGGTGCTCGCGCCCGGCGCGAGGCGTTGGTCGACATATATAGAGAGTCGGTCCGGAATTACCCGCGCGTCGAGATAGACACGCATCTCCTCGATTTCGAAGTCCGACTGCGTCTTTTCATGGGGAATGCGCGTAACGTTTGCGTCGGCTCGCATGTTCCCGCCGATCGCCATGAATCGACTGATCTCGCCGGTCCACGGCGTCTCCTCACCGGTTGTGATTCGATGCGCCGGCAGAGAGGTCTGCCCCCAGATCTGGCCGAAGGTAGTGCGCATGCCGCCACCGGTTGGATTGACGTGGCAGATGCTGCACTTGAATCCCTCGCGCACGGCGAAGTACGGTTCGGCGAGCGCCCGCTGCGGTGCAAGTGCGGCGAGCGTGAGCAGCGCAGGCAGGAATAGATCTTGAAGACCGAGGAATCTCATTGCGCGGACTCCACGTCGAACTCGAGGACGAAATCGTCGATGACCGCACCCGCCCGACTCGTGAGGGCAACGCCACCTTGGCCCGCAATCCGTAGCTGATAGCGATCGGCCGACCAACTGTCTTCAGGTACTTCAATCGCCAGCACCGTCGGCGCAACGGATCGCACCGTGATTTGAATTTGCGTGATCGCCTGTTCGTTGCCTTCGTCGAAGCTTCCGTCGCCGCCGCTCCGCATCAGCGTGACGGCACCCGCTTCGAGCTGCGTTACGTCGAGCTCGCCGTCCACGGCAACGAGCAGCTCGCGCGGCGGTTGCGTCAATCGCTGGTCGGGAAGCGGCGCAATCGCACGGATCTGCGGCGCAGTCGAGGCGCCAAGAGCGGCCGCGCCCGGCTGAGCGCCGTCGAGGATCCACTGGCGAATCACGTCGATGGTGGACTGAGGAAGGTACGGCCCGCCGAGCGGCATTCGTGCGCCGACAGCCGCGTGCCCTTCGAGTTTCTGAATGATGTAGCTGGAATCGGGCTGACCCGGCGCGACACGCATGAGCGAGGGAACCTCGACGCTCGGCTGACCGACGAGCATTGCGTACGACGAGCTGGCGTCGAGCCGGAAGCCGAGCGGCGCCGCGGCGCCGGCGTGGCACGTCGTGCAGATCGGCGTGAACACCTGATCCTGAATCGACTGCAACTCGGGCAGCAGTGGCTGCGGTGCACTCGAGATCGGCCGGCCGATGGCATCCAGGCCCTCGCCGTTGCCGGCGCAGGCGGCGAGCAGCGGCAGCATCAGCCCTATCTCCGCGAATCGTTGAAACATGAATGCCCCATCACGGCACGGTATCTTGCGGTATGTGCCCGCCGGACCCGTCCGCAGTTCAATTCGCAGGCAAATAACTCCTCACCAAACGAAATTTTCCGCGCGGGGCAACTGAAAGCTCGCGGGCGGGTACTCACGCATGGGCAAATTACTTTGAACACTCCGCGTAAGGGGCAAGCATGCGTGACGTAAGACATCTTGACGTAAGACATCTTGACGTAAGACATCATCTATTTGGCGTTCGCGATCGTCCTGGTCGCGTGCGGTGGTGGTGGCGGCGGCGGTTCCAGGATGACGCCCGCTACGACGACGATTTCGCTGGCGCCGGCAACGATCACGCTCGGTCAGAGCTCGACGCTCACCTGGAATACGAATGGCACGTCCTGTACAGCGAGCGGCGCGTGGAGCGGTACTCAAGCCTCGAGCGGGACGCTCGTCGTCACGCCGACTGCCGCGGGGGCGCAGACCTACACGCTCGTGTGCTCCGGTGGCATTTACAGTGCGAGCAGCAGCCAGTCGGCGACGCTCACTGTCAATGCACCGAGCGCCTTTTCAATGAGCAGTCTCGTGTCCGATGGCGCCGTCACCGCCGTCACGACGGATGCCAACCTCAAGAACCCCTGGGGCATCGTGTTCGGGCCCGGTACACCGGTCTGGATCGCGAACAATGCGACTGAAACATCGACGCTCTACGACGGCACCGGCACCAAGCAGGCGCTGACCGTGAACCTGCCTGCGGGATTGAATGGTAGTGCCGACGCAACGGGTATCGTCTTCAACGTCAGCTCGACCGACTTCGCCGTAACCCAGGGTACCGCCACAGGCGTCGCCCCTTTCATCTTCGACGGCGAGGGCGGAACAATCATGGGCTGGTCGCCGACTGTCGATCTCACGCACGCAATCATCGCGTACGACGACGGCACCGGCGGCGCAGTCTACAAGGGGCTCGCGATCGCGAACGATGGCACCGCGAACCACCTGTACGCGACCGACTTCCACAACGGCAAGGTCGACGTCTTCGACAGCACCTTCACCAAGGTCACCGTGACGGGCGGCTTCGCGGATTCGACCCTGCCCGCGGGCTATGCACCCTTTGGCATTCAGGCGGTGCAGCTTGGCGGTCAAACACGCATCGTCGTCACGTATGCGAAGAAAGATCCGCAGTCGAACGACGAAGTCGCGGGGGCTGGCTTCGGTCTTGTCAACGTGTTCGACACGAGCGGCACGCTGGTGACGCACCTGGTCCCTGTCGACCACGAGTTGAATGCTCCCTGGGGCGTGGCGCTGGCGCCCGCAGGCTTTGGCACGCTGAGTAATGCGCTGCTGATCGGCAACTTCGCCGACGGCGTGATCAACGGCTACGACCCGGTCACGGGTGCATTCCTTGGAGCGCTGCACGACGGCGCTGGCAATCTGATCGCGACGCCCGGTCTCTGGGGCATGGCGTTCGGCAACGGCGCGCGCAATCAACCGACGACGACGCTCTACATCGCTGCCGGAATCGCGGACGAAGCGGATGGTCTGTACGCGCGCATCGATGTCGGAGCGACTGCCCCCGATATCGTTGCTCCGACGGTTTCCGTCACGGCACCGCCTGCCGGTACCGTGAGCGGCACGGTTGCCGTGAGCGCGGATGCGGCGGATAACGTCGGCGTGACGCAGGTGGAATTCTTCGCGCGCGCGACCTCACTCGGCGTCGATACGACGTCGCCCTTCTCGGTTAACTGGAATACGACCACCACGGCCAATGGCAATGTGAACGTGACCGCCGTTGCGCACGACGCGGCCGGCAATACGACCACTTCTGCCCCAGTGGCAGTCACGGTTTCCAATGCTGCTCCGGTGGCACCGACGCTGGCGCAACTGCAGACCCTCATCTTCACGCCGAAATGTTCCGGATGTCATACGGGCGTGGGGGCGTCTCTGCCCGGTTCGATGAATTTGAGCAGCGCTTCCGCGACGCACGCCTCGCTCGTCAACGTGACGAGCGTCGATGAACCCCCGCTCAAGCGCGTGCTGCCTGGCGACCCGAACAACAGCTATATCATTCACAAGCTCGAGGGGACGCAGAGCGTCGGGGCGCGCATGCCCTTCGGAGGGCCGTTCCTCGATCAGGCGACCATCGATCAGGTCCGTGCGTGGATCCAGGCGGGCGCTGCACCATGAGGTATTGATGAATCGGCCGGCTCGGGCGAGAAGCTCCCCCGTGGATTGAACTACGGGGGGTCGGAGGCAACTAACTTCGCGTGCGAGCCGGCCGGACCTCACTGCTCATGGCAGTTGCGCTGCTCGGCGCCGGTCCGGCAGCGGCCGGCGGCCGCTGGAGCGGGTTTCTCGCCGGGACGACCGATTACGTCTATCGCGGTGTTTCTCAGACGCAAAACCAGGCGGCATTGCAAGGTGACGTCCACTATGAGACTGCACTGAGCACGGTCGTCGGAATGTGGGCCTCGACGGTGCAGCCGACGAGCGATACAGAGACGGTCGAGCTCGACGCATACCTGGGTCAGTCGTGGCTGCTTGCCGATGACTTGCTGCTGAGCCTCACCGCCGTCCATTACGCGTATCTCGATAGCACGCAGTGGGGGCCGAAGGACTACGATGAGATCCTGGCGTCGCTCGGCTACCGCGGCCTCCTGTTCGCCACCGTCGCGTGGTCGCCAAACACCTGGCGTTACTCCATTCCCAACGACCCATCCCAGCACTCGGCGGCGTCGTACGAAGTCGCGGCGCATCTGCCCATTGCGCGCGACTGGTACTTGTCCGGCGGTGCCGGCTACTACGAACTGGGCCAGTTCGTCGATCCCAGCTACTGGTACTGGAACGCGGGCATCGGTTACGGTCTTAGACACTATCAAATAGATCTGTCCTATTTTGGCAACGATGCGACGGGGAGACCGCCGGTTTACGGCAATACTCAGCACGCCAGCTGGGCGCTGACCCTGACCTGGCATTTTTAGGGCGATCGACATTGAACCGAAGCGGTGCTTACGGGAACTTACCAGCATGAGTCGACGCGACCCCGACGGCAGCACCGCGCGCCATATGCCCTCGGCGTCCGATCACGAGCGCGCGCTGCTGGCGCGCGTCGCGTCGCGCGAGAGCGCGGCGTTCCAGGAACTCTATTTCATCTATCACCGGCGCCTGGCACGGTTTCTCACGCGTCTCGTGCATCGCTATGACATCGCCGAGGAAGTCATCAACGACACGATGTGGGTCGTGTGGTCCAAGGCTTCCGACTTCCGGGACGCCTCGCGAGTCTCGACGTGGATCATGGGAATTGCCTATCGCCGTGCCCTTAAGACTCTGCAGCGTGTGCGTGCCGTCACACTGAACGAGAACCCTGGCATCTCGGTTCCGGAACTCACGACTGAAGAGCCCCAGCGCACGAACGAGCTGCGCGAGTGGCTCGGTCAGGCGCTCGAGACCTTGCCACTCGAGCAGCGCCTGGTTCTAGAGCTGACGTACTTTCTCGGCCATTCCTGCGAGGAGATCGCGCAAATAATGGACTGTCCGGTGAACACGGTGAAGACGCGCATGTTCCACGCCAGGCAGAAGCTGCGGGTCACGCTGCCGCAGCTGGCCGGCCAGCCGGAGCTCGATAGATGAGCAATCACGTGCCGCCAGATGAACTGCATGATCGAGCCTGGGAGCTCTTGCCCTGGATCGTCAACGGGCGCCTTGTGCGCGACGATGAGCCCTGGGTCGCTCGGCATCTCGATGAGTGCGCAGAGTGCCGCCGCGAGATCGAAATACAGAGCGACATTCGCAGTGCGCTCGTCAGCGAGGCGCGCGTCGAGTACGCGCCACAGGCGTCGCTTCAAAAGCTGCTCGCGCGCATTGAAGGAATCGATCACGCTTCCCCGCGTGATCCGGTCTCCAATGAGCCGGTCGCCACGTCAGCACCGCTGCGCCGCAAGCCGACAGTCACTCCTGTGAGCAGGCTGCCGCGGTGGTTGGTCTACACCCTGGCCGTGCAGTGTGCGGCGGTGGCGGCGATTGCGGTCTTCGTTGGCTGGGCGACCACTGAGCGATTCTTTGCGCCTAACTATCAGACTCTCAGCGCGCGCGAGCCCACCGCGGCGGCGGGCGGCAATCTTCACGTGGTGCTTGCACCCGCGGTGACGGTCACTGAGTTCCAGTCGCTGCTCGAAACGACGCACGCGCGAGTCTTTGCCGGTCCGTCAGCCGCGCGCGTCTGGACCCTGGTAGTACCGTACTCCGCCGACACGCCCGAGTTCGCAGCCCTCAACCGCAAGCTGCGCTCCGATCCTCGCATCGCGTTCGTCGAGCCGGTTGCGGCAGCGGAGACGAATCGGTGAAGTACAGGCTGCTGGTCCTGCTGCTGGTCTCGCTCAGCGGCTGCGCAACGGGATTCGGCTCGCGGCCCTCCGCGATGCTGCCGAGCGAGGCGCGAACCAATCCGCAGGATTTCATTGTCCTCGCCGTGCGCAACGACCCGATCCCCATCGCGACCCGAGCGGGTTCCACGCCGCGCCAATACAACGGCGCGGGGTCCAACTGGGTATCGAGCGCGGCGTCGGCGCTGGTCGGCGCGATCGCTCGCGATTACGATCTGAACGAGGTTGCGGGCTGGCCCATCGCGGCGCTTCGCGTTCACTGCGTCGTCTTCCACCGGCCGCCAGGCGAAACGAGCGGCGACCTCCTCACTCGCCTCGCGCACGACCCACGCGTCGAATTCGCGCAGCCGCTCAACACGTTCCAGACTTCCGCCGCGACTTTCAACGACCCCTACGCCAATCTGCAAGTGAGCCTCGATGCGCTCGACGTCGCCGAAGCGCATCGCTGGTCGCTGGGCGAGGGCGTGCGCATCGCCGTCATCGACACTGGCATCAATTCGGAGCATCCGGATCTCAAGGGGCGCGTTATCGCGCGCCGCAACTTCGTCGACAACGACATGCGCGCCTTCGAGCACGACTTGCACGGTACCCAGGTTGCCGGCGTTATCGCCGCGCTCGCGAACAACCGCGAGGGCATCGTCGGCATCGCGCCGCGCGCGCAACTGCTCGCCTTCAAGGCGTGCTGGCAGAGTCCAGGCGTGTCCGGCGCCCGCTGCAATTCCTTTTCGCTCGCTCAGGCACTGGTCGCCGCCGACGACTCCGGTGCCGACATCGTGAATCTGAGTCTCGCCGGACCTGCAGATCCGCTGCTCACACAGCTGGTGACCCGAGGCCTGGCACACGGAAAGATCTTCGTCGGCAGTGTTCCGCCGGGCGGGCGGCGTGACGGCTTTCCTGTCGGGATCAGCGGCGTAATCGCCGCGGATTCCTCTGCTCGAGCGGCACGACCCGCAAGTGTTCTATACGCGCCGGGCAGCAATGTGCTCACGCTCGCTCCGGGCGGACAATATGACTTCGCATCCGGCAGCTCACTGGCGGCGGCTCACGTCACGGGTGTTCTGGCACTGATGCGCGCGCGGCAGCCCGACGCTTCCGCCGCTGATCTCGATCAGCTGCTCTCGAAAACGACTGCATCGATTGCGAGCGAGGCGGGGCCGGTCGATTCGATCAATGCGTGTGGCGCGATCGCGGCCTTGATTGCGCGCAGCTCCTGCGCAGTACTTGCGAGCACGGATAGCGGCAGCGCACGCGGCGTCGCACGACAAGCGTCGCGGCGGGAACGCTCAGCGAAGTTGCCTTGAGGAACTCGCATTCGTCGCCGCCGGACGGGCTGCCCATCTGCCGCATCCTCGCCCAGCGCAGAGATACGCGCCGATGAAGCAAATTTCCGCAGGCGCAGCCCGAAGCTGGCGATCTAAAGCGCCGGCAGCCGCGTCTCCACCAGCCTAGCCGCGAGCCTCCAGTCGATCTGTTCGACCGCAGTCGCCCTGGTAGTCAGCTCATCGAGAATTTCCTGCTGAATGCGACCGCGCTCGAGTGCCACCGAGTAGGGAATTTCGTGGTGAAACATGACCATGGAATACCGTGGGATGAAATGCTCAGGAAAGCGCTGCTCGAGACTGAGCGAGAGCTCCTTCTGCAGGATGAAGCGCGGATCGCGCACCGAGTCGCGCACCTTGTCAGGCCGCAACCCGAGCCATGATGTGGGCGTCGACATACTTCCCATCTCGGAAAGCGTATTTGCGGCACGTGCCTTCGATAACGAAGCCGTGCTTCTTGTACAGAGCAATTGCCGCTTCATTGTCGGTGTAGACCTCTATTTCAATGCGGGACACGTTCATCCAGTTCTCGCACAAGTCAATCGCGGCCGACAGGAGTGCCGAACCGACCCCCATATTGCGTGCTGAAGCCTTTACCCCCATGCCAAGGGTCGCCGCGTGGCGGCGCCGTGGTCTGCGAAAAACCTCCAACACAAGCTGGCCAACTAACTCGTCGCCGCGAACCGCGACAAGACATGTGAACCCATCTCTGGAGGCGGCGAGCTTTCGTTCCCAGTGGGCCAGGGACTGGAAGGGGAGCTGCAAGGTGTCCGCAAATGCTCGGGGCTCGGCATAGAGATCGCGAATTTGGATGTCCCTATATTGCCCTTGTCTTGGGTCGATGGCGCTCAGTCGCAATTCGGCCAGAAGCGGACGTTCCAGATGCCGGTCTCCGGCTCGGCTGTTTCTGACGCGTGCGATCTCGCAGCAGCCAGCGTGCGCATTGGGAAATTCCGGAGACTCGAACTTCTTCACGCTTTGGCGCCAGCCCATCCCATAGGCTTCGCACCCATGGTCGAGCGCTATGTCCTTCCGGATCAGCTTACGACGGAGCGGGAGTTCATGCCCGCGCACTGCTGGTGGCGATTCGCGGCCAGCTTCAACGTGTCGTCTACGCAGTACGTGCCGGCGATCTGCATGCACGACGGGAAGGCCGAGGGCGTGATGATGCGCTGGGGCCTGATTCCCGCCACCGCCGAGGGCCAGGCAAGTGACGGCGACGCCGCGTCCGCCGATATCGAGCACATCGAGCACCACCAGGACTATCGCGGGCCCTGGACGAATAACCAGCGCTGCATCCTGCCCGCCGCTGGCTTCTACGCTTGGCAGCTAACGCCGGAGAAATTCAGGCGACCGTTCTTCATCCGCTTAGTTGCCCGGTCGGTATTCGGGATCGCCGCGGTGTGGGATCGTTCGGAAGGGGATGACGGAGACATCATCGAGAGCTGCGCGCTCATCACGCTGACGGCGAACGCGCTGGTCGCGGGCATCGACAATGTCGGGCGGCGCATGCCCGCGATCCTCCGCCGCAGGGACTACACCACCTGGCTCACCGCGACGCCTGAGCAGGCGCGCGGTCTTCTGGTCCCCTATCCTGCCGAACGCATGGAGGCACACGCCGTCAGCCCACGCATCAATTCCCGCAAGCACAATGACGCCGCGCTGCTTCGCCCAGTTTCCTGAGCAAGGTCCACGCTCAACCTGCACTTCGAAACTGGGTCGAGAGCCGACAAACGAAAGGCCCCGGCGGTTCGCGCCGAGGCCTTTAAGTGGTAGCGGGGGCTCCTATCGGGCAAACCGCGGCTCGACTGCCTGAAACTGTCGGTACGGGTGACGGACTCTTGCAACGCTCAGCCGAACCTGCGAGTCGACTCAGATACTTGCAGTACCGATTGCTGTTAATCAATAAAAAGCCAACCAATGCCCAAGCTCGAATTTTTGATTGTGAGATGGATTGGTCCGTCACGACAGACTTAGGGGTCGGAAAAGCCCCGGCCGCATGTGAATGCACCGCGTTGCCGCTGCACGGCAGCGTGATCGTCCGGATGATCCGTTTGGGCCCGTTTTTCCGTTCGTACCAGTGAAGAGGTTTGGCCGAGGCAAGTCGCCAACGCGCCCTCCCTTGGAGAAAGGTCATGAGCACACTTAACGGGATTCGCAAGATCGCAGCGGCCGCAGCTCTCGCCACGGGCACGTTGATTGCGTCCGCTTCGCTCGAAGCGATTCAGCCGAGTGCCCCATTGCAGGTGGCGAACCTGGGTGAGATGACCGTGCTGGCACGGCGCGGGGCACCGTTGGTCGATCTCGGCACCATGGTGGTCGGCGCATCGAGGCTGCGAACTGCCTACGCCGATCTGGGCGCGCTCACGGTGACCGCTCAACGCAGCAACGCGGTGCCGGTCGCCATGCTGGGTAGCATGACCGTCACCGCCGGGCGCCTCCAAACCGTAGCAGTCGCGTCCGACGGTCGTGCCCCGCGGAGACTCAGATAGCTGCGGCACCGATTTGCTGTTGATCAATAAAGAGACAACCCACGCCTGGGTTCAAATCGGGGGCGTGATTTGGATTTCGCACACCACTGAATTCACTGACGTGGAGATGCGCTAGTTCCCGCATTGACGACCGCGCTAGGTCCGCTTTCGGCCACAAGCGGCCTCGTAGAGCGTGACTATTTCTCAGCCCACTCTCGATTAGCGGGTCTGCCGGACGAAATACTCGTCTGCCCTGATGTGCAGGGGAGAGCGCGTGAAGTCGGCCTCCCCCGTCACGAACATGTCTTCGACGCTGCTGGGACCGCTGCTGCCTCCGTACGTGGCCATGCCGGTCCAGGTGATGTGCGCGGCGCGGGGCGACTGCTCGCCGCGGCTGATCGCGACGACCTGGGCGTTGCTCGTGGTTCCCGTGGCGTAGAAGAACTGCGGCGAGTGGCGCTCGATGACACGACCCCGGCGGGGCGTCAGATAGAGCTTGTTCACCACGAACCAGGTTTGCTCGATGGGGTCGCCGCCGTTCCTATGATCCCTCACCGTCACCGCCGCCAAGTGTCCCACGACGAGGACCCAGTTCCGGTCGAGGTCGGGGCCTCGGTAAAACCACTCGGCGTCGGCCTGCTGCTGGGGCGTGACGTTGGCCAAACCGTACCAGACCCTCGCCACCGGGCAGCCGACCGCGCCCGCCGGCCGCACGCAGTTCACCGACTGCGGCGGCAGCGGTTCGACATACAGTGCGCTCCCGGAGGAGTCCGTATAGACGGTGGCGACGATGTCGCTGACCGGCGCAGGACCCTCAGGACCCTGTGTGAGCACGGTGATTATTCCTCAAGCCAACCTCGGATCAGCTTACACCTATATTCCCCGGCGGTTAGACCGCCGCGAATGCTTTTGGGTCAAGCGGACATTGCAGCATGTTTGGCGCATCGCCGACATCAAACGACGTCCGCTTCATGTCGCTATCGGGTCGAAAGCGGACAAATGAAAAGGCCCCAGCGGTTCGCCCCGAGGCCTTAGTAAGAAGTGGTAGCGGGGGCGTGATTTGCTCGTTGCCTAGCGTGCCATTCCGGCAACGGGTGAAGTAGCCTCCCAACGACACGTGGTAGCGGGGGCCGCACATCGATCTACACGCGCTCCCTGCCACGCGCCGCCTGAGCTGCGGATTTTGCTGTGCTTTTCGGCTCTTCTAGTAGATTTCGAGGTCGTGAGCGGCGACAACTTTGCCGGAGTAGTGCTCCCGAATCTCTCGAAGCATTTCCTCTTCGCTACCGGACTTGCCGCATTCGGCACCTGCCTGATCGCATCCGGGGTTAGCACGGTGGTAGATCGCGAGCAGCTTGGGCTTGGCTTTGGTGGCAATCTCTGCGAGCTGCGTCGTCGAAGTATGGTAGGCCCGTCGGTATTTCTGCCATTCCGCTGATACCTTCGTGGTGGAACCCTCCGTATACGCCTCGTGGATCAGAAGGTCGCAGCCCTGACAGTTTTCAGCCACTGCGGGACTCGGGCTTGTGTCGCCTGAAATGACGATAACGCGGTCGGAAGTCTGAAACCTATATCCGAAGCATGGCGCCGTGTGGTACCGGAAATGCCGTGACGGTGACATTGGTGTCTTTGTACACGATCCCGGGCTGAATCTCGTGCGCGTTGACTTTGAAGCCAGTCTGGTTGCTGTGCTCCAAATCTTCGGTGCGATTGCGAATATCCACGGCGTAAGCGGCAAGAAGATGCTCCGACATCGCAAGGATTCCTTTCGGCCCGTACAGCTCCAGTGGTTCCTTCCTCCCCATGATCCACGGTGTGTAGATGAGGTCCGGAAGGCCGGCAGTGTGGTCGACATGAAGGTGTGTCACGAATGCAATTCTTAAGTTCGTCGACTTCAGCCCGGTGACGCCCTTGCGCACGGCAGCGGTAGCCCGACGTACCAGGCCCGGTCCTGCGTCGACGAGATACGGAATGCCGTTCACCACGATCGCTGTGCATGGCCCAGATCGATCCGGGTCCGGGAGTGGCGTGCCAGTCCCTAGAAATACGACCTTAGTGTCGGCGGACGCTTGGCCAGCAGTAGAGAAGACCAATATCAGGATTGCCAATCCACGAAGACAGAACAATGCGAAGTACGACCCTTCTGCTACTACGGAAATCATATCGTCGACTCCTTCGCGATCAGGGCAGCAAGAAGGAGCTTAGCATCTCAGGGGAACATGGAATCCGCGGCGAGTGCCGCCGGCTGTGTCAGAAGTGGTAGCGGGGGGGTGATCTTAACTGATCCGCAGCCGCAGTCCGCGAGGCTCAAGTAACCCGCTCGGCGGCTGTCATTTGTGGCTTTCAGCATCTCCCAGGTTTAGGCGGCCGCCGTCGATGCGGTCTTTCCCAGGACGAGATCTGCGCCCTTCTCGCCGATCATGATCGCCGCGGCGTTGGTGTTGCCGGAGCAGATGCGCGGCATCACCGAGGCATCGATGACGCGCAGCCGCTCCACGCCAAGCACGCGCAGCTGAGGATCGACGACCGCGTCCGGACCGCGTCCCATCCGGCATGTGCCTACCGGGTGGTACAGCGTGTTGCCGGCAAGCTTGCAGTAGGCATGGATGTCCTCGTCCGTGCGCACGTTCGGACCCGGCGCCGTTTCCGACTGCACGTAGCGTGCGATGGCTGGCTGGCTCACGATCTTGCGCGCGATGCGAACACCAGCGAGCGCCACCGCGCGATCGATCGGACTCGAGAGATAGTTGGGGACGATGGCGGGGTACGCCGTGGAATCTGCGGACTTGATGTGAATGGAGCCGCGCGACTCCGGACGGATCTGGCACGGCGTGAACGACATGCCCGGCATGCCTTCGAGCACCAGCGACTGCGTCTTGCCGAGCTTGGCGAGATCCATGCTGGCCGGCATGCCGTGGAACTCCAGGTCCGGGCGACCGAGCTCGGGTCGCGACTTGGTGAAGGCCACGATGTGCGCGACTGCGAACGTCAGCAATCCCTTGCGCGTGAGCATGTAGCGCAGCGTCTCCTTCGCGAGTCGCCAACCGCGGGACATCTCGTTGACTGTGATGCACTCCGGTTTCAGCTGCCACTGCATGCCCACCATGTAGTGGTCCTGCATATTCTCGCCCACGCCCCTGAGGTCGGCGAGTACCGGAATGCCGTACTGCTGCAGGACCACGCCGGACCCCACGCCAGAAAGCTCAAGAATCTGCGGCGAAGCGACCGAGCCGGCGGCGAGGATCACCTCAGCGCTTGCGCGTGCGCTCAATCGTTGACCATCCTGCAGGCACTCGATTCCGACAGCGCGCTTGCCTTCGAACAGCACGCGCGTGGTGAGCGCGCCGGTCTCCACGCGCAGGTTCGGGCGGCGCATCGCCGGGTGCAGGTAGCCGACCGCCGTCGAGCATCGCTGCCCGTTGCGGATGTACAGCTGGAACCACGTAACGCCCTCCTGTTCGGCACCGTTGATGTCGTCCGAGCGAGGGATTCCCGCCTCGACGCACGCGTCGATGATTGCGGCAGAGAGCGGGTGCTGCTCCGTGACGTCCGTCACCGAGATGGGCCCGCCGACCCCGTGGAACTCGTTCGAGCCGCGCTGCTGATTCTCCGAGCGGCGGAAGTAGGGCAACACGTCCGCGAATCCCCAGCCCTCGCATCCGGAGGCGCGCCAATCATCGTAGTCGGCGTGCTGGCCGCGGATATAGAGCAGCCCGTTGATCGAGGAGGAGCCACCCAGCACCTTGCCCTTGGGCCATTTGAAGGTCCGGCCGCCGAAGTTCGGATCGGGTTCTGTCTCATAGAGCCAGTTGATCTTCGGATCGCTCAGCGTGCGCCCGAAGCCGATGGGCGTGCGGATCATGAGGTTCGACCAAAACTGCACGGGGTTGCGCAGCGGCCGGTCATCGCCGCCGGCCTCGAGCAGCAGCACCTTGGTGCCCGGATCCGCCGACAGGCGATTTGCGAGCACACAGCCTGCTGTTCCCCCTCCCACGATCACGAAATCGGCAGTCAGCGACTGGCTCATGTGCTTCTCCTCGTTTGGCACAGTCTAACCCCGCTGCCGCGCTCAGGAGCGAGCCATCTGTCCTGCATCGGCTGGCGGTAAGATCGCCGCACGCACCTGCGGCATGGCCGACGAGCTAGTCGGTTTCGAGGCGCGCGACGCGCCGAATACGGCGAAGGAATGCTGCGCGACTTTGTCGCGATCAGCGTGCGCTAGGTGCGGCGAGCTTCCAGAAACTTCCGGCGCGTTGGGCCTTCACGCAACTACCAATTGCCCGCATCCATCCCCGGTGGCCGATCGACGTCCACCAACACTCTTGCGAGATCAGACCAAGTAGCCGCTGATTCCTTTGAAGAACCAATTGCCGTTCACCTGGATAGGGGAACCGAGAGTCGTTATGTGGTTTGTACTACTATCCGCGCGTCTTCAGCAGAGCAACTGGGTCTTCGAGCTGGCCTACTTCGGGACCGGGCGCTTGAACAGCCGGTCGATTTTCTCGTTGGTCGCGTCGCAGCACGACTGGCTGGCCTGTGCAGCGGCCAATGCCTGATTCGCCGTGCTTTGCGCACCGCTCGCCGCCTGATTGGCGGACTGAGCCGCGCTGTTCGCACTATCGGCCGTAGAACGTGCCGCCGCCAGATCGGATTGGAGCTTACTGACCTGCGACTGCAGATTGTCGATCTCCGCCTGCAGTGGCTTCAGATCCGCACAGGCCACAAGACCAGCCACGACGACTGCCGCAGCGGCCACCTTTACAACGATCGCGCACTTCATGCACATCTCCATTCTGGGTTGTTCGTTCGGGAAGTCCCTGAAACGATGCGTGAGCGGAGCGGAAACGACGTGCCGCCTTTCGCAGCAGCGCGACTGCATCAAATTTGCCACGCAATTGCAACTGGCGTCTCTGTCGGTCGCGACAGTTGCCTACACACTGCTGACGCAAAGGGTGTCACTGTGGACCCACACAGGACGTACCACAGTGCACCGTTACAAGCTCGTCGTCGAAAGAAGTCTGTTCGGCAGGTCGCAGACTGCGAATTTCAATATCGACGCGATGGTGGAAAGAGGAAATCACGAGAGCTGTCAACTGCACCGTAGCGGTGATTGCAGCCAGTTCCTTCTCGTCCACCACTCCCGTGATCATCTTGGAGTCGAGCAGCTCCTGCTGACGGATCCGCCATCGAGTCTTTCGCGATCAGCACGCTGCCTGCGTCACCCTTTATGGCGGAGATTCACAACGCCAAGACGCGCGAGCCCGCCTGTCGCGGAGTACGCCCTAAACGAAACGCCCCTCGCTGCCGCAGCAGGAGGGGCGCAGATAGGCGTGGTAGCGGGGGCGTGATATGGCCTGTTCCTGCGATCCCGCAGTCCGCGCGTTTGAAGTAGCGGGGGCGTGAGTTGGATTTCGCACACCCCTGAGTTCACTGACGTGGAAGTGCGCTAGGTTCCCGCTTGACGACAACGCTAATTGTTCGCTTTCGGCCATCCGCAGACACTCACCTGTGACATTGTCATTCGACGGATCTACGATGTTCTTTGCAGTTTGTTGCCCCGAATTCGGCAATTGAACCTTTACCCGGAAAGGCTGGGGCGTTCCGTACGCTTCTGGAACGGCTGCAAATAGAGGTATCGGAATCGACACCGTAGTTCCATTGGCGCTCGCCGGAGTCTGGTAGCAGAGGCCAGTGTGACACGGCCCGTCCGGGAGTCGACGATAGTTGAGACGGACCTATCAGCAAGCGGGGTCAAGTGGCGGAACCGCTAGGCCAGGATGTTGGGACAGGTACTCTGATCACTCTGGCGTTTTCAGCCACCGCGGGAGTGTTGGTTGAGTTCTACGATTTCACGCTTTTCGGATTCGCTGCGGCCAGCGCGTTCCCAGCGATATTCTTTCCGAATCTACCACCTACTCAGGCCCTGATATTCTCGTACCTGGCCTTTGGCGCTGGATATCCCGCGCGGCTTTTTGGCGCATTCATCTTTGGGCACTTTGGCGATCGCGCGGGCCGTAAGTTTGCGTTCTTGATTAACATTGTCGTTGTCGGCGGCAGTACGTGCCTTACTGGCCTGCTACCCGGCTATGCAACGCTGGGCATTGCAGCGCCGATACTTCTGATTCTCTTGCGAATCATCCAGGGCGTAGGGGTAGGCGGGGAGTTTGGCGGCGCCACGTCGTTACTTGCGGAATTTGGGGCCAAGCGACGGTCCCGCGCCTTCTGGATGTCGCTTGCCAACCTAGGCATCGCCCTCGGGGTGATGGCCGCGAGTGCCGTCTTCCTGGCGCTGAGTAAAACTTTCGCGACCACCGGATGGCGGATCGCCATGCTGCTCTCTGCTGTAATCGTGGTCCCCGCATTGGTCGCGCGCTACAAGCTGGCCGACTCGCCTCTTTTTGAGCAGCTCAAACGCCGGGAGCAGCTCGCCCGAATGCCGAGTTTCAGCGTGTTTAGAAAGCACGCCGTTCCGATCTTCCTCCTTGCGACGGTCTCCGCCTTCCAACTGATGGACTCAGTCGTGACTGGAACTTATATCCTTTCATTCATGGGCATCGCGGGCATCGCCTTAACAACAGCGGCAACGATCATTTTTGTCGGTCGGATCGGCGCTGTGCTGGGCGTGCTCCTCAGCGGGCCCTTGGCCGACCTCTGCAAGCGAAGAGTGGTTGCGTACTTCGCGATCGGGCTCACGACACTGCTCTCTTACCCGTTTATCCTCGCGATCCTAGGCAAGCACATTTTGCTCGCGATGATTCTGCAGTTTGTTGTCGTCCTTTTCGGAATGGGGCTCATGCACGGGCTTGCCCCCATTCTGACCGCGGAGAGTTTTCCCACAAGATTCAGATATTCGGGCGCAGGAATATCCTTTAGCCTGGCCGGGATGCTTGGCGGAATGCTCGTGCCGAGCGTTCTTGCGAAACTCATAGGCAGCGACGTTCTTCACAATTGGTACTACGTGCCGGTGGTCTACGCTGTGTACTGTGCGGCGGCCATGCTGGCCCTGATGTTTCTCCCGGAAACGCGTGATATAAAATTGGAAGATCTCGATCGGGACTAGCAACGCGATCGAGCTCGGTTCGATTGCCCCTAGAGGTTCAGCGCCGATAACGTAAAATGCCTCGGCGGTTCGCGCCGAGGCCTTATTAGTGGTAGCGGGGGCCTGCTTTTTGGCTGTGAGCAATCGACCCATCCCCCTCGTTGCCCCGTGAGAGACCGCAAGAGATCGGGTCCTCGGGCAAGCAAAAGTCCTAGTGTATTTGGGGAAGCCACGGTTCGGCTCTATGAGCCGCCACCATCCGTTTGAACCTGCCAGAGAGTCAGCTGTCGATTTTCGTATCGCCGTTTCGTCATAGTTCCGACGGGCTCGCTCAACTGACGAATGAATGGAGACAGACAATGGCCAAGAACGCGATTTGTCTTTGGTATGACGGTACAGCAGAAGAAGCTGCCAGGTTCTACGCCCAGACTTTTCCGGACAGCGCCGTGACAGCGGTCCACCGTGCCCCCGGCGATTATCCGGATGGCAAGCAGGGGCAGGTGCTCACGGTCGAATTTACGGTTGTGGGCGTGCCCTGCCTCGGCCTGAATGGAGGCCCGGCTTTCCGACACAGCGAAGCCTTTTCATTTCAGATCGTCACCGAAGACCAGGCCGAGACCGATCGCTATTGGAATTCCATCGTTGGTAATGGCGGCGCCGAGAGCGCATGCGGGTGGTGTAAGGACAAATGGGGCTTGTCCTGGCAGATCACTCCACGCGTACTGCTGAAAGCAATCACCGATCCTGATCGTGCGGCCGCGAAGCGCGCGTTCGATGCAATGATGGAAATGAAAAAGATTGACATCGCCACAATCGAAGCAGCACGACGCGGACCGGCTCGCACCTAGATCGAAGCGCGGTCTAACTACGTGACGCACGATGGCGTTATGCAATCACCAGGAGCGTTCCAATGACCCCCACCATCACTGCTTTTGAACGGTCGCCCGATCGCGGCAGGGGACTGGCGCGTGACATGCGCGTTCGCTGGGCGCTTGAAGAAGTGGGCCAGCCTTACGACGTTCGTCTTCTTTCGTTCAGTGCGATGAAGGAATCCGCGCATCGTGCGCTTCATCCTTTCGGGCAGATTCCGACCTATGAAGAAGGCGATCTCGCCCTCTTCGAGTCGGGGGCGATCGTATTCCATATCGCGGAGCGCCATGCGGGACTGCTGCCAGACGATGCAAATGCCCGGGCGCGCGCGATCACATGGATGTTTGCCGCGCTTAGCACCGTGGAGCCGCCGATCGTTGATCGCTCAATGGCCACGCTCTTGGAGCGCGACAAGACCTGGTATAAGGAGCGCCTGCCTATCCTCGAGGATCGCGTCCGTGTACGGCTCGGCGAACTATCCAGTCGGCTTGGCGACGCCGATTGGCTCGACGATGCATTCAGCGCCGGTGACCTACTAATGGTAACGGTGCTGCGCAGGTTGAACGGATCGGGTCTACTGGAGAAATATCCGAATCTCTGCGCCTATGTCGCTCGTGGCGAAGCGCGGCCCGCCTACAGGCGTGCTTTTGAGGATCAATTGGCGGTTTTCACTGGCAAGCCACCGACTGGCTGATAAACGTCCGCTCTGGGTCGATAGCAAACAAATGAAAAAAGGCCCCGGCGGTTCGCGCCGAGGCCTGTGCTTACCGACACAAAGGTAACACTTCATTCCGGGCACATAGGTAACACTTTCCGGCCTTTGCAGGAGATGCAAAGTGCCGTGGCAGGAGTGTTGCAAGATGGACGAGCGGCTGCGGTTTGTTGCCCGGTTACTCGAAGGCGAGAAGATGGCGGGGCTGTGCCGGGAGTTCGAGATCTCGCGCAAGACCGGGCACAAGATCTTCAACCGGTACCAGGAGTGTGGGCTGGAGGGCCTGACGGACCGCAGCCGACGGCCCTACCGGCATGCCAACCGCTTACCCTTCCAGGTCGAGACGCTGATCGTGCAGCTGAAGAAGGAACACCCGAGCTGGGGTGCGCCGAAGATCCGCGAGAAGATCCGGCGCCGTCACAGCGCGATCACGCTGCCCGCGATCAGCACCGTGCACGCGGTCCTGGACCGGCATGGGCTGGTCACTCGAGGTCGCAGGACTCGCTACAAGGCCAACGGCACCACGCTCTCTAGGCCCACCCGAGCGAACGATCTGTGGTGCGCGGATTACAAGGGCGAGTTCATGCTCGCCGACCGGCGTTACTGCTATCCGCTCACGATCACCGACTTCGCGAGTCGCTACCTCATCTGCTGCGATGCCTTGGCGACCACCAAGGAGGTCTATGCATTTACCGTGTTTGAGCGGGCTTTTAAGGACTTCGGGCTCCCGCAGGCGATTCGCACCGACAACGGCCATCCCTTCGCGAGCGTCACTTCGTTCTTCGGTCTGAGCAAGCTCTCGGTGTGGTGGTTGCGGCTCGGAATCGGCATCGAGCGCATCAAGCCGGGTAACCCGCAGCAGAACGGCCGGCACGAGCGCATGCACTTAACCTTGAAGAAAGAAGCCACGCGACCGGCCGCGAAGAACTTCCTGCAGCAGCAGGCGAAGTTCGACCAGTTCATCGAGTGCTACAACCACGAGCGGCCGCACCAGGCGCTGGGCATGAAGTACCCGGCCGAGCTCTACACGTCCTCGCCGCGGCCCTATCAAGGCTTAGGCGAGCTCGAGTATCCCTTCCACGACCGAACCATTACCGTCACGAGCTGTGGTCGGATCTGCGTCGGTAGTCGAAAAATCAACTTGAGTGCGGTCTTCGCCGGCCAGAACGTCGGCATCAAGGAGGTCAGCGAGAAAATATGGCTCGTGACCTTTATGCACTACGATCTAGGTTTCTTTGATCATGAGGTGGGCCGCGTCGAATGCGCCCCCAATCCCTTCGAGACAAAAGTGTTACCTATGTCTCCGGTATAAACCGTTACCTATGTGACCGGAATGGACCCGCTTGATTAGTGGTAGCGGGGGCAGGATTTGAACCTGCGACCTTCGGGTTATGAGCCCGACGAGCTGCCAGACTGCTCCACCCCGCACCTGAGGGACGCGGATTCTACAGCAGCCGTTCGGGGAATCAAGGCGCCCAGAGTACGAGGGACTTTCCGAGGCTGCGCTGCCTACAATGCTGCGTGCAGTAGCTGAAGAAGAAGGAGACTTCAGATGCCCGCACGTACCCTCGCGACCTGCCTGTCAATAACCGCCGCACTTGGACTTGCATCCGCGCCGCAGCTCGCGCGGGCGGATTGGACCGGAAAAGGAGAAGTCGGCTACGTGATGGCCCGCGGCAACTCCGACACCGATACCGGGAATGCCAAGCTCGATATAGCCAAGGAGATCGGCGTCTGGAAGCACTCACTGGCGCTCAGCGGGCTGTACGGCAAGAACAACGACATCACCACCGCCCAGCGCTGGGACATCCGCTGGCAGTCCGATTACAAGCTGAGCGAGCGCATGTTCGCCTTCGGCGCCGCACGCTACGAGGACGACAATTTCAGCGGTTTCGACTACCAGGCCACGCTCTCCGCGGGCCTCGGCTATCACTTCATCAACACCGAGGCGACCAAGCTCACTGGCACGCTCGGCGCCGGTTATCGGGTGTTGCGGCCCGAGCAGCTGATCAAGGACGCGGCCGGCAATGTCGTGCAGCGGATCAAGGGTGAACGCTCCGAAAATGTGGTGGCGAATGCGGGCATCGACTTCGAGCAGAAGCTCACCGCCACGACGACCCTCACGGACAAGCTGCTGGTGGAAGCGGGTTCGGACAATACATACGTCAACAACGACCTGGCCCTGCGGGTGAGCATGACCGGCAAGCTGGCGCTCAGCGTCGGCTACAGCGTGCGCCACAACACCGATCCGCCGCCGGGAATCGAAAAGACGGACCAGCTGACGACGCTCAACCTGGTCTACATGATCAAGTGACGAACGGGGCTAGCAGGACGCCCCAGCCGACCTGATTTGGTGACGAACCTGTTCCGGTGACAGGCCGAGCTGGCCGCATAAGACGCAGACGCGGCCAGATCGCCTCTAGAGTTTGACCGCCACCTTGAAGCCGCCCCAGAACATGCGCTTGCCGTCGAAAGGCATCTTCTTCTTCATCATCCTCAGCACGCGCGGATCTTTCATCACCTTCGCGTTTACGCGGTCGCGCTGCTTGCGCGATCGATAGACGATCCAGGAGAACCAGACGGCCTCGCCGGGTTTGAGCTTCACGGCTTGCGGGAATGAGGTGCGCTTGCCCGGCTTTACATCGTCGGCCATGCACTCCCGATACTCGAGCGCGCCGTGTTCGCGCCAGATCTTGCCGGCCTTGCGCGCCATGCTGCGATAAGCCTTGGTGTTGCGCTTGGGGATGGGAAGAACGAAACCGTCTACGTAGGCCATGCCGATATCCTCGTGCTGATCGCCAACTGAGCTGCCGACAGCTTCATTGTAACGCGCCACGCACCCACACCTGCGCGGCGCGATCGCGAGCTCACGTTGTAAGACTTACACGCCTCATGACTGCGCCTCTTCCAGCGAGGCGTTCAGCGCCGTAGCGAGGGCCGCCTGGCCGCTGATGAGATCTTTCCACGACAGCTCGATGCCCTTGCGCTTCCCTTTGACGGTGATCTTGAGCCCTTCGGGCGCGATCGCAATCATGTAGGAAACCCCTTCGATCTCAAGCTCGCGCTTGAGTGACTTGTCGAGTTTTGTTGCCATTAGTTTTCCTTTCTGTCAGGGCAGAACGTGCGCCAGGAGATTCGTCGAACAGCAGCTGTGGGTGACCAAATCGAACAGGAGCCCCGGTACCAAGCCTAGCACCAGCACCGCGAGGCCATTCACGCTCAGCATGAAACGCAGCGATCGATCGGCCTCGATAGGACTCGTGTCCTGTGGGTCGTCGAAGTACATGAGCTTCACGATGCGGATGTAGTAGAAAGCGCCGACCACCGAGAAGAACACAGCCAGTGCGGCGAGCCACACCATGCCCCGGTCGAGCACCGCCAGGATCACGTAGAGCTTGGCGAAGAAGCCGATGAACGGCGGCACGCCGGCCATCGAGAACATCAGCATCAGCATCACCGCCGCGAACCACGGGCTGCGCGCGTTCAGTCCCTTGAAGTCATCGAGCTGATCGGCCTCGAAGCCCTTGCGGCTGAGAGCAGGATCATGCCGAAGGCGCCGACCGCCATGATCACGTACGTCAGACGTGTAGAACATCGCGGCCTGGTAGCCCTGCGTCGTGCCCGCGAGGATGCCGAGCAGGATGAAGCCGACGTGCGAGATCGTCGAGTACGCGAGCATGCGCTTCAGGTTGGTCTGCGCGATCGCGACCAGGTTGCCGAGCGCAATCGACAGCACGGACAGGACCGTCAGCATCTCCGTCCACGCGGTTCCGGTCGCCGCCAGTCCCTCGGCGAGCACGCGGATGGCGAACGCGAACGCCGCGAGCTTGGGCGCGGAACCCAGGAACAGCGTCACCGACGTCGGCGCGCCGTGATACACGTCCGGCACCCACATGTGGAACGGCACCGCGCCGAACTTGAAGGCGACGCCGACCACGATGAATGCGAGGCCGAACAGCAGACCGATATCGTTGGCCGAGCTGTCCGCCAGCGCCTGGGCCACGCCGTCCAGTGCAAAGTGCCCGTGACGCCGTAGATGATCGACATGCCGTACAGCAGCGTCCCCGAAGCGATGGCGCCGAGCACGAAGTACTTCATCGCCGCTTCCGCGGCGACGCCGGAGTCGCGGTTGAACGCCACCATCGCGTACAGCGAGAGCGCCAGCAGTTCGACGCCCAGGTAGAGCGTCAGCAGGCTGTTGGCCGAGATCATCACCATGATGCCGAGCAGCGCGAAGAGCGTCAGCACGTAGTACTCGCCGCGGAACAGGCCGCGCTTGGCAAGATAGCTGCGCGCGTAGAGGAGCGAGACGCCGACGATCAGGTAGAGAAAGAGCTTCAGCACATCGCCCATGGGGTCGGCGACGTACATGCCATTGAACGCAGTCACACGCTCGCTCACACCGGAAACGTACGTGGTGATCACGGCCGCGCCCGCGAGCGTGGCGAGCGTCAGGGTTGCCGTGATCCAACGCCGCTGGTCACTCAGGAACAGATCGACGAGCAGGATGAGGCAGGCCATCCCCAGCACGAAGAGCTCGGCATAGGCCGGAACGAGATTGGTGGGGGCGAAATCCATGCGATCAGTTTCCGAGCTTCGAGATCATGATCTGCTGCACGAGATGCTGGACAGTACCCTGCATGATGTCGAGGAGCGGCGCGGGCCACACGCCCAGCACCAGCACCGCGACGGCGAGCACTCCGAGCACGATGAACTCGCGGCCGTTCAGGTCCTTGAGCTCCGCGACGTGTCGTTCGCCACCGGGCCGAAGATGACGCGCTTGACCAGCCACAGCGTGTAGGCGGCGCCGAGCACCAGCGTCGTGCCGGCGAGCACCGCGTACCAGAAGCTCGCCTTGAAGCTCGCGATGATCACGAGGAACTCGCCGACGAAGCCTGACGTGCCGGGCAGCCCCGAGTTCGCCAGCGCGAACAGCACCATGAACGCGGCGAACTTCGGCATGGTGTTGATCACGCCGCCATAGTCGCTCGATCTCGCGGCTGTGCACGCGGTCGTACATCACGCCGACGCACAGGAACAACGCGCCCGAAATCAGGCCGTGCGAGATCATCTGCACCATCGCGCCGTCGAGACCCATGCGCGGCGCCGTGCAGTGCGCCGGTGTTGGCGACGATGTCGAAGGCGATGAAAGCGCCGAGCGTCACGAAGCCCATGTGCGCGATCGACGAATACGCGATCAGCTTCTTCATGTCCTGCTGCACCAGCGCGACGAAGCCGATGTAGACCACCGCGATCAGCGACAGCGTGATGATCAGCCAGTCGAGCTCGCGACTGGCATCCGGCGTGATCGGCAGGCTGAAGCGCAGGAAGCCGTACCCGCCCATCTTCAGCATGATGGCCGCCAGGATCACCGAGCCGCCGGTCGGCGCCTCGACGTGCGCATCCGGCAACCAGGTGTGCACCGGCACACATCGGCACCTTGACCGCGAAGGCGAGCAGGAAGGCGAAGAAGATCAGCGACCTGCTCGTCATCGTCAGCGGCAGCGCCTGGAACGCCGCGATCGCGTAGCTCCCGCTCTGCAGGTACATGTAGATCAGCGCGACCAGCATGAACACCGAGCCGAGGAAGGTGTACAGGAAGAACTTGATGGTCGCGTAGACGCGCCGCGGTCCGCCCCAGACGCCGATGATGATGAACATCGGGATCAGCATCGCTTCCCAGAAGACGTAGAACAGCAGCGCGTCGAGCGCCGCGAACACGCCGATCATCAGCCCTTCCAGGATCAGGAACGCAGCGAAGTACTGCGCGACGCGCTTCTCGATCACGGTCCAGCCCGCGATCACGACCAGCACCGTCATGAACGTCGTCAGCAGGATGAGCGGCATCGAGATGCCGTCGACGCCGAGGTAGTAATCCGCGTGAAACGCAGGTGATCCACGGCAGGCGCTCGACGAACTGCATCGCCGCCGTCGTGCCGTCGAAGCGCGTGAAGAGCGGGATGCAAGCGACGAACGTGGCGAGCGAGCCCAGCAGCGAGATCCAGCGTCCGACGGCTGCACGCCCCTCGCCGAGCACGAGCACGAGCAGGCCCGCCGCGATCGGCAGCCAGATCAGCAGGCTCAGCAGCCCAATCCCGCTCGGCATGATTCTCCTTCTTCTTTAGCGCGTGAGCAGCCAGGCGAGCAGCGCTGACAGGCCGATGATCATCGCGAAGGCGTAGTGATACAGGTAGCCCGATCTGCACGTGCCGCACCGACGGCCGCGACCAGGCCGATGCCGCGCGCAGAGCCGTTGACCATGGCGCCGTCGATGAGAGTCTCGTCGCCGCCCTTCCAGAACAGCCGCCCGAGCCCGCGTGCGAGCGCGCGCGATCACGTTCTCGTTGAACCAGTCGAAGTAGTACTTGTTGATCGAGCAGCGTGTAGCAGCGCCTTGAAACGCCGCTCCGCCGCATCGGCCCACGCCGGGTTGCTGCAGGAAGAAGAGACCACGCAGCAGCGACGCCCGCCACCGCGAGCCAGAACGGCGCCGACGCGAACGCGTGCAAGCCGAAGCTCGCCGGGCCGTGGAACTCGCGCGCCAGCTCGCCGACCACGTCGTTGTGCTCGAGCACGAAGATCGAGCCCGCCGAAGTAATCGCCGAACAGCACCGGCCCGACCGTGAGTAGCCGGCGATCACCGACGGAATCGCGAGCAGCATCAGCGGCACCGTCACGACCCACGGGCTCTCGTGGGGTTCGTGCATCGTGCAGTGTGCATGAGCTCCCGCGTCGTGACCGTGACCGCCCTGCCCCGCGCGTGCGCAAAGCGCTCCGGCCGTGGAAGGTCAGGAAGATCAGGCGGAAGGTGTAGAACGCCGTGACGAACACGCCGAGCAGCACGCACCAGTAGGCGTAGCTGCGCGCCCCAGCGGTGCGACTCGTGCACCGCCTCGATCAGCGCGTCCTTGGAGAAGAAGCCGGAGAAGAACGGCGTGCCGATCAGCGCCAGCGAGCCGATCAGCGAGGTGATCGCAGGTGATCGGCATGTACTTGCGCAGGCCGCCCATCTTGCGCATGTCCTGCTCGTGGTGCATGCGCGATGATCACCGAGCCCGCCGCGAGGAACAGCAGCGCCTTGAAGAACGCGTGCGTCATCAGGTGGAAGATCGCCGCGCCGTAGGCCGAGGCGCCCAGCGCCACCGTCATGTAGCCGAGCTGCGAGAGCGTCGAGTACGCGACCACGCGCTTGATGTCGTTGCTGCACGATGCCGAGGAAGCCCATGAACAGCGCCGTGGTCGCGCCGATCACCAGCACGAAGCTCAGCGCGGCCTCCGAGTGCTCGAACAGCGGCGACATGCGCGCCACCATGAAGATGCCGGCCGTCACCATCGTCGCGGCGTGGATCAGCGCCGAGATCGGCGTCGGGCCTTCCATCGAATCCGGCAGCCAGACGTGCAGCGGCATCTGCGCCGACTTGCCCATCGCGCCGATGAACAGGCAGATGCAGATGACCGTGATCGCGCGACCACGCGTGCCCGCGAACGATCTCGATCGTCTGGCCGGCGAGCTGCGGTCGCCTGCGCGAAGGCCGTCGGAGTAGTCCAGCGAGCCGGTGAAGTAGACGACCGCCGGCGATGCCGAGCAGGAAGCCGAAGTCGCCGACGCGGTTGACCAGGAACGCCTTCAGGTTGGCGAAGATCGCCGTCGGGCCGCGTGTACCAGAAGCCGATCAGCAGGTACGACACGACGCCGACCGCTTCCCAGCCGAAGAACAGCTGCAGGAAGTTGTTCGACATCACGAGCATCAGCATCGAGAACGTGAACAGCGAGATGTAGCTGAAGAAGCGCTGGTAGCCGGGGTCGTCGTGCATGTAGCCGATGGTGTAGACGTGCACGCACAGCGACACGAACGTCACCACCACCATCATCAGCGCGGTCAGGCGGTCGACCAGGAAGCCGACCTGCATGCGGATGCCGTCGCTCACCAGCCAGGTGTAGACGGGCGCGTTGAACGCCGGCGCGCCGTCGAACAGGATCTGCTTGAGCACGATGCAGCGACAGCACGAACGAGGCGCCCACGCGCCAGGATCGTGACCGTGTGCGCGCCGGCGCGGCCGATGACGCGGCCGAACAGGCCGGCGATGATCGCCGCGCACCAGCGGCAGCAGCACGATGGCCAGCAAGCAGGTCGGGGTTCATGCGCACGCTCAGCCCTTCAGCGTGTTGAGGTCTTCGACGTTGATGCTGCGCCGCTCGCGGAACAGCACCACCAGGATCGCCAGGCCGATGGCCGACTCCGCCGCGGCCACGGTCAGGATGAAGAACACGAACACCTGGCCGTCGATGTCGCCGAGGTAGCGCGAGAACGCGACGAAATTGAAGTTCACCGCGAGCAGCATCAGCTCGATGCACATCAGCAGCAGGATCACGTTCTTGCGGTTGATGAAGATGCCGGCGACGCTCAGCGCGAACAGGATCGCCGAGAGCGTGCAGCATCTGCTGCCAGGGAGATCATTCGGCGCCTTCTCCGATTCGGCATCTTGACGATGCGCACGCGGTCCTTCGCCTCGCGCGCCCACCTGGCGCGTCGATGTCCTGCACCTTCAGGCCCGGCGCGGTGGCGCATGGTCAGCGTGATGGCCGCGACGATCGCGACCAGCAGCATCACCGCGGCGATCTCGAACGGATACACGTACTTCGTGTAGAGCACCGAGCCGAGTGCGCTTGGTGTTGCTGGCGTCGACCGGCATCGGCGGCAGCGCCCGCAATCGCCTGCTGGCCGAGGCGCTTCACCCAGATCACGTTGCCGATCTCGGCGACGATCACGAGGGCGACCAGCACCCCGAGCGGTGCGTAGCGCGTGAAGCCCTTGCGCAGTTCCTCGATGTTGATGTCGAGCATCATCACCACGAACAGGAACAGCACCATCACGGCGCCGACGTAGACCAGCACCAGCACGATGGCCAGGAACTCCGCCTCGAGCAGCAGCCAGATCGCCGCGCTGGTGAAGAACGCGAGCACCAGGAACAGCGCCGAGTGCACCGGGTTGCGCGCCGTGATCACGCCGAGCGCAGCGACCACCAGCACGGCGGCAAACGCGTAGAAGAGAATCTCGACGAACACGATGCTCCCCTCACCTTCTCAGCGATACTTGGCGTCGGCGGCCTTGTCCGCGGCAATCATGGCCTCGTAGCGCTCGCCCACGGCGAGCAGCTTGTCCTTGGTCATGATGTTCTCGCCGCGGTTCTCCATGTGGTACTCGTGGATGCGCGTCTCGACGATGGCATCCACCGGGCAGGCTTCCTCGCAGAAGCCGCAGTAGATGCACTTGAACAGGTCGATGTCGTAGCGCGTCGTGCGACGCGTGCCGTCGGGGCCCACGTCCGACTCGATCGTGATCGCGAGCGCCGGGCACACCGCCTCGCACAGCTTGCAGGCGATGCAGCGCTCCTCGCCGTTCGGGTAGCGGCGCAGCGCATGCAGCCCGCGGAAGCGCGGCGACTGCGGTGTCTTCTCTTCCGGATACTGCACCGTGATCTTGGGCCGGAAGAAGTGACGCAGTGTCAGGGACAAGCCGTGCAGCAGCTCCCACAGGGTCAGCGTCTTCAGCCAGCGGTGTAGCGATGCCATCGTGACTTACCTGGCCCAGGGGCCGACCGCGAAGTACGCCAGGACCCCTTCGACCGCGATCCACACCAGCGTCACCGGGATCAGCACCTTCCAGCCGAGGCGCATGATCTGGTCGTAGCGATAGCGCGGGAAGGTGGCGCGGACCCACAGGAACACGAACAGGAAGAACCCGAGCTTCGCCGCCAGCCAGAGGAAGCTCGGCTGCGCCAGGAAGGTGTGTCGCGCCGAGGTAGCCGTCGAACGGCGACAGCCAGCCACCGAAGAAGAACACCGACGTCAGCGCCGAGATCAGGATCATGTTGGCGTATTCGGCCAGGAAGAACAGCGTCGAACGCCATGCCCGAATACTCGACGTGGAAGCCGGCGACGATCTCCGACTCGCCCTCGGCGACGTCGAACGGCGCGCGGTTGGTCTCGGCGACGCCCGAGATGAAGTACACGATGAACAGCGGGAACAGCCAGAACCAGTTCCACGCCAGGAAACCGCCCGACTGGGCGCGGATGATGGCGCCGAGATTGAGGCTGCCCGCCGCCATCAGCACGCCCACCAGCGCGAAGCCCATCGCGATCTCGTAGGCCACGATCTGCGCGGCCGAGCGCATCGCGCCGAGAAAGGCGTACTTCGAGTTGGTGGCCCAGCCGGCGATGATGATGCCGTATACGCTGGTCGAGGTGAGCGCCAGTACGTAAAGCAGTCCCGCGTCGATGTCGGCGATCACGAACTGCGGCGAGAACGGCACCACGGCCCAGGCGGCGATGGCTGCCGCGATCGAGATGAGCGGCGCCAGGAAGAACAGGAAGCGCGCGGCATTCGCCGGCACGATGATCTCTTTCAGGATGAGCTTGATGACGTCGGCAAAAGGCTGCAGCAGGCCGAACGGTCCGACGCGATTCGGCCCGATGCGCACCTGCATGTAGCCGATCACCTTGCGCTCGACATAGGTGAGCATTGCGACACCCATGATCAACGTCATCACGACCACAACGACCAGGATCGACGTGACCGTCGTCTCGCGGACGATGTCAGGGAACGAGTACCAGTAGTTTGCGAGCGTTTGCAGCATGACTCTTGGTGTTGTTTGGCCGCCTATTGCGTCGCCTGCTGAGCCTCGCGCGTGCTCTGCAATGCCGGAGCCCGACGTACGATGGCGTCGATGCCGTACATCGGCACATCGATCAGTGCGCCTGACGGCCGCGATCCGTTCAACGACCGCCGCGCCGTGTAGGAATTATCGGGCTTCGGCTCGCCGCTCGCGCCCTTCAGCTCATCGCGCACGCCTTCCGAGCTCGCGTAGTCGAAGCCAGCAAGATTCAGCAGATTGCCGAGCACGCGCAGAACTTTCCAGCCTGGGCGGCAGTCACCCACGGGCTTCACCGCGCCGGCGAAACTCTGCCAGCGCCCTTCCAGGTTCACGTACGTCCCTGAGGTCTCGGCGAATGTACCGATCGGCAACAGGATGGTCGCGTTGCGCCCTGCGGCGTCACTCATGTAAGGCGTGAGGGCGATGACGCACTCTGCTGACCGCAGCGTTTGCGCCGCGCCTGTAACGGCGAAGTCCTGGCCGACCTCGAGCCCGCCCAGCATTACGTACGCCTTGAGCGGCGATTCGAGCATCTGGCGCGCGTTCAGCCCAGGCGAGGACACCGCCCTGCCACCCGCCTCGCGATGCGGAAGCGCGCCGGCGAGATGCGCCCCGGCGGCATTCGCCCCTTCGGCGAGGTATCCGAGCGTCGCGCCGCTCAACTCCGCCAGCGCGGCCGCGAGTTGGCGCAAGTCTGCGAACGCCGGGTGGCGCATCGCAATCGCACCCAGCCAGATCGCCCGCCGTTCGCCCGTGAGAAGCGATTCGGCGACGGCGCGGTGCTCGTCTGTCACCGTCGCAGAGCCCGCGATGGCTTCAACGCTCGTGGGCACGCTCTTGCCCGCTTTCCTGGCGGTGGCGGAGACGATCGCAGCCAGAGCGTCAACCAGCTGAGCGCCATCGGCAATCGCGTAGGCCGCCACCGGGAACAAGTATTCGTACCGACGCGGATTCAGGAACGCAACGCGCGCCCCGCCTTTGATCGCCGCCTTACGAACCCGGTGCGCGAGCAGCGGCACCTCGCGACGCAGGTTGCTGCCGACGACCAGCACGCTCTGTAGCTGCTCGACGTCCGCGATGGCCATCCCCAATGAAGGGAACACGGGATCCGAAGCCTGGTCGCGAAAATCCTGCTGGCGCAGGCGGTGGTCGATGTTGCTCGAGCCGAGCCCGCGCATGAGCCGCTGCAACAGGTAGAGCTCCTCGAGCGTGCAGGAGGGCGACGCCAGAGCGCCGATCGACTGCGCACCGTGGCGCGCCGCGATGTCCTTGAGCGCCACGCTCGCCTGTTCCAGCGCGCTTTCCCAGTCGACGCTCTGCCACGATCGCCGCGGCGGATCAGCGGCGTCTGCAGCCGATCCTCGGCATAGATGCCTTCGTAGCTGAAGCGGTCGCGATCCGCGATCCAGGTCTCGTTGATGGCCTCGTTGTGCGCGCGGCACGACGCGCATCAGCCGCCCGCGCAGCACGTGGCCGTAGAGGTTCGTGCCGACGCCGTCGTGCGGCGACACCAGCGCGTGCTGCGTCATCTCCCAGGCCCGCGCGTGATAACGGAACGGCTTGTTGTTGAGCGCGCCGACCGGGCACAGGTCGATGATGTTGCCGGAGAGCTCGTGGTCGACGCTGCGCTCGATGTAGGTGCCGATCTCCATCCATTCGCCGCGGCCGGTGGTGCCGAGCTCCTGCAGACCGGCGATTTCCTGGCCGAACCGCACGCAGCGCGTGCAGTGAATGCAGCGCGTCATGTCGGTGGACACCAGCGGACCGATGTTCTTGTCCTTGACCACGCGCTTGCGCTCGTTGAAGCGCGAAATATCGCGGCCGAAGCCCATCGCCAGGTCCTGCAGCTCGCACTCCCCGCCCTGGTCGCAGATCGGGCAATCGAGCGGATGGTTGATCAGCAGGAACTCCATCGTCGCCTTCTGCGCGGCGATGGCGCGCGGCGACTTGGTGAACACCTTCATGCCTTCGGCCACCGGCGTCGCGCAGGCCGGCAGCGGCTTCGGCGCCTTCTCGACCTCGACCAGGCACATGCGGCAATTGGCCGCGACCGAGAGCTTCTCGTGATAGCAGAAGCGCGGGACGTAGACGCCGGCAGGATCCGTCACCTGCATGATCATCGCGCCCTTCTTCGCCTTGAGCGGGACGCCGTCGACTTCGATGTTGACCTGGTCGTCGCTCATGCTTGCTGCTCGGTCCGCGAGCTCTGAGGGTAAGCCTCAGCACCCCGACACGATTGGCACGTTACCCGTTTCCAATTGATACCTTTCGCGCTATCCCTCAGCGCTTGATCACTGCAATCAAGCAGGACGGGGCGCTGAGGCTTAACCCCAGACCTCACGGACCCAGAAACCATCCGAACGCGTCGGCGCTCGATCGTGATCAGTGATCGCGCGCCCACTTCTCTTGGTCTCGGTTTGTGGGGGTGTTCATCCCCTGAGCCCGTTCGGATTTGGTTTCGCTGATGAGATGGTGCCGTACAGCGCGAAAGCCGACGTCCGCGGTCTCGATAACGGTTGGGTCGTGTCGGGCTGAGGGGATGAACACCCCCACAAACCGAGAGCTCCAGCGAATTCATGCGGCGCGCGCTCCTTCATCGCTCACGATCGAACGGCCCCCGTGCTCGATCATGTACTCGAACTCGTGCCGGAAGTGCTTGATGAAACTCTGCACCGGCCAGGCCGCGGCATCGCCGAGCGCGCAGATCGTGTGCCCTTCGATGCGGTTGGCCACATCGACCAGCAGGTCGAGGTCGGCCAGCTGGCCCTGGCCGGCGAGAATTCGCTTCAGCATGCGGTTGAGCCAGCCCGTGCCTTCGCGGCACGGCGTGCACTGGCCGCAGGACTCCGACATGAAGAAGCGCGAGATGCGCTCGAGCACGCGCACCATGCAGGTGGTCTCGTCCATCACGATGACGGCGGCCGAGCCGACCGCCGAGCCCGCTTTCTTCAGCTGTCGTAGTCCATGTTCGTCTGCAGCATCGTCTCGCCCGGTACCACCGGCACCGAGCATCCACCCGGGATGACCGCCTTCAGCGACGGCCGCCGCGCACGCCACCCGCGAGCGCGAGCAGCTCCCTGAAAGGAACGCCCATCGGCAACTCGAAATTGCCCGGCTCGCCCGACATGGCCCGACACCGAGAAGATCACCGTGCCGCCCGAGTTCGCCGGGCCAAGCCCCGCGAACCACTGCGCACCCTTGCGCAGGATGGTCGGCACCGAGGCAAAGCTCTGCGTGTTGTTGATCGTGGTGGGCTTGCCGTAGAGCCCGTAAGCCGCGGGAAACGGCGGCTTGAAGCGCGGCTTGCCCTGCTTGCCTTCGAGCGATTCGAGCAAGCCCGTTTCTTCGCCGCAGATATAGGCACCGGCGCCGATGAAGGCGTACAGGTCAAAGTCGATGCCGGAACCCTGGATGTTCCTGCCGAGGAGCCCCGCCGCATACGCTTCCTCGAGCGCCGCCTCGAAGCGCGGCACGGGCTCTGCGAGGAACTCGCCGCGGATGTAGTTGTAGCCGACTGTCGCGCCCATGGCGTAGCCGCCGATCGCCATCCCCTCGATGAGCGAGTGCGGGTTGTAACGCAGGATGTCGCGGTCGTGGCACGTGCCGGGCTCGCTTTCGTCCGAGTTGCACACCGCGTACTTCTGCATCGGCGCGTTGCGCGGCATGAAGCTCCACTTCAGCCCCGTAGGAAACCCGGCGCCGCCGCGGCCGCGCAGCCCAGAAGCCTTTACCACGTCGATGATCTGCTCGCGCGGCGTCTTCTCGTTCAGGATCTTCTTCCATGCCTCGTAGCCGCCGATCTTCTGGTAGGTCGCGAGCTTCCACGACTCCGGAAGCTGGAGCGGCTCGAAGCACACGAGATTCTGCTCGTAGCTCATTTCAGCGCATCCAGGATCTCATCGATCTTCGCCGGCGTGAGATTCTCGTAGTACACGTGATCGACCATCATCATCGGCGCACCGACGCAGGCCGCGAGGCATTCCTCTTCTTTCTTGAGGTAGATCCGGCCGTCGGGCGTGCTCTCCCCGGTGCGGATGCCGAGCTTCTTTTCGACGTGCGCGACGACGTCGTCGGCGCCGCACAGCATGCACGAGATGTTGGTGCAGACCGAGACGTGATGCCGCCCGCAGGGTCGGGTCTCGAACATGGAGTAGAAAGACGCTACCTCGAACACCTGGATCGGCGGCAACGTGAGATAGGCCGCCACCGCTTCCATGATCTCGGTCGTGAGATAGCCACCGTTCTCGTGTTGCGCGGCGCGCAGCGCTGAGAGCACCGCCGAGCGCTGCCGGCCCGCGGGGAATTTCTTCACCCAGTGGTCGATCTCCTCCCGCACGTGCTGCGAGAGCATCGCCGACGCCGCAGTCTCATTCGCCATCAGCGGTCAACCTCTCCAAAGACGATGTCCTGCGTGCCGATGACCGCGACCACGTCCGCGAGCAGGTGGCCGCGGACCATCTCATCGAGGCTCGACGAGGTGCACAAAGCCCGGCGCGCGGACCTTGAGCCGGTAGGGCTTGTTCGCCCCGTCCGACACCAGGTAAACGCCGAGCTCGCCCTTGGGCGCTTCGATCGCGGCATACGCCTCGCCCTCCGGCACGCAGTAGCCCTCGGTAGCGAGCTTGAAGTGGTGGATCAGCGATTCCATGCCGCTCTTCATCGTTTCGCGCGAGGGCGGTGTGATCTTGTGATCCTCGAGCATCGTGGGGCCCGAATTCGCGCGCAGCCAGTCAACGCACTGCTTGATGATGCGGTTGGACTGGCGGAACTCTTCGATCCGCACCAGGTAGCGGTCGTAGCAATCGCCGTTCACGCCCACCGGAATGTCGAAGTCCATGCGGTCGTAGACTTCGTAGGGCTGCTTCTTGCGCAGGTCCCACTCTATCCCTGAGCCGCGCAGCATCGGCCCGGAGAAACCGAGCTGCAGCGCCCGCTCCGGCGGCACTACGCCGATGTTCACGGTGCGCTGCTTCCAGATGCGATTGTCGGTGAGGAGCGTCTCGTACTCATCGACGCATGTCGGGAAGCGGCGCGTGAAATCCTCGATGAAATCGAGGAGCGTCCCCGAGCGGCGCACGTTGAGCTTGTCGACGTCCTTCTGCGAGCGCCACTTGGAAGGCTGGTACTTGGGCATCTGCTCGGGCAGATCGCGATACACGCCTCCCGGCCGATAATAGGTTGCATGCATGCGCGTACCTGACACCGCCTCGTAGCAGTCCATCAGGTCTTCGCGCTCGCGGAAGCAATACAGGAATACTGTGAGCGCGCCGATGTCGAGCCCGTGCGAGCCGAGCCACATCAGGTGATTGAGGATGCGCGTGATCTCATCGAACATGACGCGGATGTACTGCGCGCGCAGCGGCGCCTGGATGCCGAGCAGGCGCTCGATCGCCATCACGTAGGCGTGCTCGTTGCACATCATCGAAACGTAATCGAGCCGGTCCATGTAGCCGATCGTCTGGTTGAACGGCTTGCTCTCGGCCAGCTTCTCGGTCGCGCGGTGCAGGAGCCCGATGTGCGGATCTGCCTTCCGGATCACCTCGCCGTCCATCTCGAGCACCAGGCGCAACACGCCGTGCGCGGCCGGATGCTGCGGCCCGAAGTTGAGCGTGAAGTTGCGGATGTCAGCCATTGGGCTTCGCATCCTTGAGGGCCGGCTGGTAACGGTTGTCGTCGCGGATCACCTTGGGCACGAGCGTGCGTGGCTCGATGCTGACCGGCTGGTAGACGACGCGGCGTTTCTCGGGGTCGTAACGCACTTCGACGTTGCCGATCAGCGGAAAGTCCTTGCGGAACGGGTGGCCGATGAAACCGTAGTCGGTGAGGATGCGGCGCAGGTCCGGATGACCGCGGAACAGGATGCCGAACAGATCGAAGGCCTCGCGTTCGAACCAATCGGCCGAGGCCCAGATCGGAGTCACCGAATCGACGATCGGCTGCGTGTCGTCCGGGCAGTACACGCGCATGCGCAAGCGTACGTTGTGCGTGATCGACAGCAGGTGATAGACCGCGGCGAACCGCGACCCGGGACGCGGTTTTTCCACTTCCCCTTCGCGAATAACGCCGCGACTGAATCCTGAATCGGTCGCGTCGACCGTCTTCCACTCGTCGCGGCCGTACTCGAGGTAATCGATCCCGCAGACATCCATGAGCATTTCGAACCTGAGCTCCGGGTCATCGCGCAGCGCGGTGGCCACTTCCAGCAGGTCCTGCGCATCCACCTCGACGGTGAGCTCGTGCGGATTCGACGGCACGCGGCGCGCACGGCCGTTGAGGCGCGCGTCAACGCGGGCGGCGAGAGCCTCGATGCGTTCACTCATTGTTGCTGTTGCTCTATCGGGCGATCGTGTTAGTGCGGCGGATCTTCTTCTGCAGCTGAATCACGCCGTACAGCAGCGCCTCGGCGGTCGGCGGACAGCCGGGCACGTAGACATCAACGGGAACGATGCGATCACACCCGCGCACGACCGCATAGGAATAATGATAGTAGCCGCCGCCGTTGGCGCAGGAGCCCATCGAGATCACCCAGCGCGGCTCGGACATCTGGTCGTAGACCTTGCGCAGCGCCGGCGCCATCTTGTTGACCAGCGTGCCGGCCACGATCATGACATCGGACTGTCGCGGACTCGGCCGGAACACGACACCAAAGCGGTCCAGGTCGTAGCGCGCGGCGCCCGCGTGCATCATCTCGACCGCACAGCACGCGAGACCGAACGTCATCGGCCACATCGAGCCGGTGCGCGCCCAGTTGATGAGCGAGTCCAGGCCCGTGGTGAGAAAGCCCTTCTGGACCTGTGGGCCCGCAGCTTCCGCCGTCAGTCCCATTCCAGGGCTCCCTTCTTCCATTCGTAGATGAAGCCGACGATCAGCACGGTCAGAAAGAGCGCCATCGCGATCAACCCGAAGGCACCGATAGCCGACAGGGACACCGCCCACGGAAACAGGAACGCGATCTCCAGATCGAAAATGATGAACAGGATCGCCACGAGGTAGTAGCGCACGTCGAATTTCATGCGCGAGTCCTCGAAGGCCTCGAAGCCGCATTCGTACGGTGAGAGCTTTTCGGGGTCGGGCCGGCGCGTGCCGAACAGGAATCCAAGCACCAGCATGACCACGCCCATGCCTCCGCCGACGACGAGAAAGATCAGGACCGGCAGGTATTCGTGCAGCATCGGCGGGAGTTGCGCCAAGGTCTTGAAAACTGGGCGCGCATTGTAACAGGGGCGCGCGGGCGCAAAGAAGCCTTAAACCCTCGCGGCCGCGAGCCACGGGGGTTCGGAAATCACTTAGGTGGTGCCGATGGTCGGATTCGAACCGACACGGCTTGCGCCGCTAGCCCCTCAAGCTAGTGTGTCTACCAATTCCACCACATCGGCACGGAAAGCAGCGCCCGCTACGGCTGCGGCGCGGGCGGCTGCGAAGGCGGTGTCTGCGTGTCCACAGGCGCACCGCTTGGCGCGGGAGCAGTGCTCGCCGGAGGTGCAGGAACCTGGGCCGCCGGCGCCGACTGCTGAGTCGTTTCAGCGCGCTCGAGCAGACTCTTGGGCTGTTCGACGCGCTTCCCACCGAGGAACGCGAGCGCGAGGCTCGTCACGAAAAAAAGCGTCGCCAGGATAGCCGTCGCCTTCGACAGGGCTGTCGACGATCCGCGCGCACCAAACACAGTGCCCGAGGCGCCCGCGCCGAATCCCGCGCCGGCCTCAGCACCCTTGCCTCTCTGCAGCAGCACCAGCCCGATGATGGAGATCGCCAGAAAGACGTGTATGACCAGAATGATCACATGACCCATGATTGCCTCGAATTCCTGCCGCTTCAGGCGGCCGCGCAGATCTTCCCGAACTCATCGCCCTGCAGGGACGCGCCTCCCACCAGGCCGCCGTCGACGTCCGGCATCTCGAAAAGTTCCGCCGCGTTGGCTGCCTTGACGCTGCCCCCGTAGAGGATGCGCAGGCCAGCCGCAATTTTAGCATCCTGGGCGGCCATCCTCCCGCGGATGAAGGCGTGCACGGCCTGCGCCTGGTCCGGCGTCGCATTCTTGCCCGTGCCGATGGCCCACACCGGCTCATAGGCGATCACGGCCTCGGCACAGGCGCCGATACCCGCGATTGCGAGCACGGCATCCAGCTGACGGGCGACGACGGTCTCGGTCTCCCCGCGCTCGCGCTGCTCCAGCGTCTCGCCGACACACAGGATCGGCGTCAGCTTCTGGCTCTGTGCCGCCATGAATTTGCGCGCTACCAGCTTGTCATCTTCGTGAAACAGTGCCCTGCGCTCCGAGTGCCCCACGATCACGTAACGGCAACCGACGTCCTTGAGCATGGCCGCGGAGACCTCGCCGGTGAACGCGCCGACCGGCTCCGCACACACGTTCTGACCGCCGAGCGCGATGTTGCTCTCCTTGAGGCGACGGGCCGCGTCCTGCAGGTAGACGAACGGCGGACACACCGCGATCTCGGCGGCGATGGCCGCACCCTGCTGCTGGATCAGCTCCTCCAGCAACGCCGCGGCTTCGGCGCGCGAGCCGTGCATTTTCCAGTTGCCCGCAACGAGTGGCCGACGCATCGCAAATCTCCGGAATGAACGGGATGGGGCCGAGCCGGCTCCTTGAAAAGGCGCGCGATATTAAGCGCCGCCTGCAGTGAAAGCAACGTCAGGCTGCGGCGGCGTTGCGCACGATCTCAGCGAGGCGCTCGGCGTGCGAACGGATCACCTTCTCATCGCGGCCTTCGAGCATCACCCGGATCACCGGCTCAGTGCCCGAGGCGCGCAACACCACGCGGCCGTCGTCCTTGAGCTCCGCCTCGATGGCACGGACCGCTTCGCACACCGTGGCATTCGAGCCGGGGTCGAAGCGGCTCTGCACTTTCACGTTGAGCAGTACCTGCGGGAACCTGGGCATTCCAGCGGCAAGCTCCGCGAGGCTCTGTCCCGTCTGCTTCATGATGGCGAGCACTTGCAATGCGCTGATGAGGCCGTCGCCGGTGGTGGTCTTGTCGAGACACAGCAGGTGACCCGAGGTTTCGCCTCCCAGCATGCCGCCCGTTTCGCGCAGCACGCTCAGGACATAACGGTCACCAACCGGAGCGCGGCGGAATTCGATGCCGAGCTCGCGCAGACCCACCTCGAGCCCCAGGTTGCTCATTACCGTGCCGACGACCGGGCCGCGCAAAGCCTGAGTCGCCGCCCGCGCACGCGCAATGATGTAAAGGAGCTGATCGCCATCGACGATGCGGCCGAGTTGATCGACCATCACCAGTCGATCGCCGTCGCCGTCGAGCGCAATGCCCGCGTCGGCGCGTACGCCCGCCACGGTGAGCTGCAGCAGACCGGGCGCCGTCGAGCCACAACCGTCGTTGATGTTGCGCCCGTTCGGCGAACAGCCGATGGGAATGATCTCCGCGCCGAGATCCGCCAGCACGCGCGGTGCAACCTTGTAGGCAGCGCCGTTCGCACAGTCGATGACGATCTTGAAGCCCGAAAGATCCATGCCGGCGGGAAGTGATGCGGCGCAGAACTCCTGGTACGTCGTGCGCGACTTGTCGACGCGTGCGGCGCGACCGAGGGCGCCGGACTCGCGCGTCTGGGCCGGCTGCTGCAGTGTCTCCTCGATGCGCGCTTCCAGCTCATCGCTGAGCTTGGCGCCGCTTGCATCAAAGAATTTGATCCCGTTATCGTCGTATCGATTGTGTGAGGCACTGATCACGACCCCGAAGTCGCACTCGAAGCGCTGGGTCATGTAGGCGATGCCCGGAGTGGGCAGAGGCCCGATCAGCATCACGTTGACGCCGGCGGCGACGAATCCCGCCTCGAGCGCGGCTTCGAACATGTAGCCCGAAAGCCGGGTGTCCTTGCCGATGAGAACCGAGCCGCCCTGCGGGGCGAGCGCCCGCGCGGCAGCGCTCGCCAGCCGCAACGCGAAGTCCACGGTCATCGGATCGTGGCCTACCCGGCCGCGCACGCCGTCCGTCCCAAAATATTTGCGGGTCACTAAGCTCCTCCCCCGAGCACAGCGGTGGCAATCTTCACCGCATCCACCGCCGGTGCCACGTCATGCGCGCGGATGATGCGCGCGCCCTTGAGGATTGCAATGGTGGCCAGGGCAATGCTGCCATGCAGCCGCTGTTCCACCGGCCGCCCCGTAATTGTGCCTATCATCGACTTGCGTGACAGCCCTGCCATCAGCGGAACGCCGAGATCGAGAAGTCGGTCAAGATTCGACAGCAGCTTGAGGTTGTGGGACACCGTCTTGCCGAAGCCGAATCCGGGATCGGCAACGAGGCGCTCGCGTGCGATTCCGGCCCCCAGGCACGCGTCCAGGCGCTGGCGCAGGAACTCGCGCACTTCTGCCACCACGTCCTGATAGCTGGGCTCCAACTGCATAGTGCGCGGCTCACCCTGCATGTGCATCAAGCAGGCGGCCGCATGCGAAGCCGCCACAGTCTCCAGGGCGCCTGGCGTGCGCAAGGCGAGCACGTCGTTGATCATCCCCGCACCCGCGTCGATCGCCGCTCGCATCACCTGGGGTTTGGTGGTGTCGACCGAGACCGGCACGCCGGCTTTGCGCGCCAGGGCGCGCACCAGCGGCAGCACGCGCCGCAGCTCTTCGTCGGCGTCGACGGGATTCGAGCCAGGCCGCGTGGATTCTCCGCCGATGTCGATGATGGCGGCGCCCTCATCGATCATGCGATGGGCGTGCGCCAGCGCCTGGCCAATGTCCTGGAAGCGCCCGCCATCGGAGAACGAATCGGGCGTGACGTTGAGCACGCCCATCACGCACGGACGGCTCAGATCGAGGGTCTTGTCACCGCAGACCAGGCGCATAAGAACTCAGTCAGGGCAGGCAGCGTGCGCGTGCCACGCGTTGAGTGGTCGGCGTGTCTTGGCCGTGGCTCTCGGTGCCCCGTCCTGCTTGATTACGTCAGCGACGCGGGAACGTGCAGCGCGAAAGCGGTCAATAAGACGTGCATGACGTTTCATTCGTGTCGGGGCGCTGGGAGCCACCGCCAAGACACGCCGACCACCCCAACCGTCCGGATTCAGTGTTGCCCGGCTGCAGGGCCAATGGCCGGCGCGGGCTTGTCCTGCGGCTTGCTCGTCGGCACCGGCGTCGAATCGTCCCAGTCCTTAGGCGGTTTCGGCGTGCGGCCGGCCATGATGTCCTTGAGCTGCTCTTCGTCGACCGTCTCGTACTTGATCAGCGCGTCCGCCATCGAGTGCAGCCTGTCGAGATTCGACGTCAGGATCGCCTTGGCGCGCTGGAAGTTGTCATCGATCACCCGCCGCACTTCCTCATCGATCGCGTGCGCCGTGACGTCCGACACCTGCTTGTGCTGGGTCACGCTGCGCCCGAGGAATACTTCACCGCTCTCTTCCGAATAAGTCAGCGGCCCCAGCCGATCGGACAGGCCCCATTTCGTGACCATGTTGCGCGCAAGTTCCGTCGCACGCTCGATGTCGTTCGCTGCACCCGTGGTCACGGCCTCCGCGCCAAAGATCAGCTCCTCAGCGATGCGGCCGCCGAACAGGGTTGCGATGCGGCTCTCGATCCGGCGCTTGCTGGTGCTGTAGCGATCGCCTTCCGGGAGGAACATCGTCACACCGAGCGCGCGGCCGCGCGGAATGATCGTGACCTTGTACACCGGATCGTGCTCCGGAACGCTCAACCCCACGATGGCGTGACCGGCTTCGTGGTAGGCGGTCATGCGCTTTTCTTCCTCGCTCATGACCATCGAGCGCCGTTCCGCGCCCATCATGATCTTGTCCTTCGCGCGCTCGAACTCCTCCATCGTCACCAGGCGGCGATTGGCACGCGCGGCGAAGAGCGCGGCTTCGTTCACCAGGTTGGCAAGGTCCGCCCCGGAGAACCCGGGCGTACCGCGCGCGATCACCGAAGGACGAACGTCGTCGGACAGCGGCACGCGCCGCATGTGTACCTTGAGGATCTGCTCGCGACCACGCACGTCCGGCAACGGCACCACTACCTGGCGGTCGAAGCGTCCCGGGCGCAGGAGCGCCGGATCGAGCACGTCGGGCCGGTTCGTGGCGGCGATGACGATGATGCCCTCGTTACCCTCGAAGCCGTCCATCTCGACCAGCAGCTGATTCAGCGTCTGCTCGCGCTCGTCGTGGCCGCCGCCCAGGCCGGCGCCGCGGTGCCGCCCAACGGCATCGATTTCATCGATGAAGATGATGCACGGCGCGTGTTTCTTCGCCTGCTCGAACATATCGCGCACGCGCGAGGCTCCGACACCCACGAACATCTCGACGAAGTCGGAGCCCGAAATCGTGAAGAACGGCACCTTGGCTTCGCCCGCGATGGCGCGAGCCAGCAGTGTCTTGCCGGTACCCGGTGCGCCGACCATGAGCACACCCTTGGGAATCTTGCCGCCGAGCTTCTGGAACTTGCCCGGGTCCTTCAGGAAGTCGACGATCTCGACCACCTCTTCCTTCGCCTCGTCCACACCCGCGACGTCGGCAAAGGTCACCGACACCTGGTCCTCGCCGAGCAGGCGTGCCCGGCTCTTGCCGAAGGACATGGCGCCGCGGCCGCCCGCCGCGCCCTGCATCTGGCGCATGAAGTAGATGAATATCGCCACGAGCAGCAACACCGGGAAGGAGGACAGGAACAACTGCAACAGGAAGTTGGGCTTGTCGGGAGGTGCGCCCTTGAAGTTGACGCCGGCGCGCTTGAGCTGCCCGATGAGCGCGGTGTTGTCCGTCTCGGGACTGTAGACGCGGAACTGGGTTCCGTCGCGCATCGTCCCTTCGATGATCTCGCCCTTGATCACCGCTTTGTCGACGTTCCTGTTCTCGACCTCCTGCAAGAAAGCCGAATAGGTCATCTCGCGGCTCTCACCGGAGCGGGGGCTGAAATTGCTGAACACTGTCAGCAACACAACAGCGATGATGACCCAGAGGAGAATGTTCTTCGTCAAGTCGTTCAAGTGTCAGTCCTCGACAGTAGCGGCGGGAAGCACTGGCATATTCGCAACAGTTCGACCAAAGGATTCGGCGGGCGTTCGATGAACCTACACCATCCGCAGGCTCCTCGCCAGCAGGTACATCTCGGCGCTGCGCGCACGTGATGCATCAGGTTTGCGCAGCTTCACCGTCGTGAATTGCCGGCGCGCGGCCTGCACCAGCTCCTGGAACCCGGCGCCCTGGAACACCTTCAACAGCAGGTCACCGCCCGGCTTCAGCACCCGGGTCGAGAAATCGAGCGCGAGCTCGGCAAGATTCATGGCGCGCGGCTGGTCGACAGCATCGATGCCGGTCATGTTGGGGGCCATGTCCGACATTACAAGGTCGACCTTGTGCCCGCCGAGCGCCGCCAGCAGCCGGTCCACGGCGGCCTGATCCTGGAAGTCGCCTTCGATGAGGGTGACGCCCGGAACGTGCGGCATTGCGAGCACGTCGAGCGCAAAGACCTCGCCGCGCCCTTGCAGCGCGCGCACTGCGAACTGACTCCAGCCGCCGGGCGCCGCGCCCAGGTCGACGATGAGCATCCCGGGACGGATCAGCTTCTCGGCGCGCTGGATCTGTTCCAGCTTGAAAGCGGCACGCGAGCGCCAGCCCTCGCGGTGCGCACGCTTTACGTAAGGATCGCTCGCGTGTTCCTGCAGCCAGCGACTGCTGCTCTTGCTGCGTTTCATGACGCGGCGGCGGGCGGGCGCCCGCAGCTACTCATATCTGACGCCGATGATCTCGTAGGCGCGCGGGCCCGCCGGCGCAAGGACCTCGACCACGTCGCCCTGGCTCTTGCCCACGAGCGCGCGTGCAATGGGTGAGCTCACCGAGATCAGGCCGCGACGGATGTCCGCCTCGTCCTCGCCGACGATCTGGTAGGCGATGCGCCCACCGTCCTCGTGGTCTTCAAGGTCGACGGTCGCGCCGAACACTACGCGTCGGTTGGGTGGCAGCCGCGTCACATCGATGATCTCCGCGTTGGCGAGCCGCGTCTCGATTTCCTTGATGCGCCCCTCGATGAAACTCTGCTGTTCGCGTGCGGCGTGATATTCGGCGTTCTCACTCAGGTCGCCGTGGGAACGCGCCTCGGCGATCGCCTTGATGATGTTCGGCCGGTCCTCGCTCTTGAGCCGCCTGAGCTCAATGCGCAACTTCTCGGCTCCCTGCAGTGTGATGGGAGCGCGTTTCACGCCACGCGCTCCTGGTGCAGGTCCTGCAGCCGGTTGACCCCCACTTCGTCGAGGTGATCGAGCGCATCGCAGGTCGCGCGCGCCGCCGCCACCGTGGTGTAGTACGTGACTCGCCGATGCACCGCCTCGCGGCGGATCGAGCGTGATTCGCGAATGGCCTGTTTGCCTTCGGTGGTATTGACGATGAGATTGATCTCGTCGTTCTTGATCATGTCGACGATGTGCGGCCGTCCCTCGCGCACCTTGTTGGCGCGTCGGCAGGGCACGCCCGCTTCGCCCAGCGCCTTTGCCGTGCCATCGGTGGCGACGATCTCGAAGCCGCGCGCGATCAACAGCCGGGCGAGCTCGACCGCACCGGGCTTGTCGCGGTCGCGCACGCTGATGAGACAGGTGCCGCGCGTCGGCAACACGACGCCCGAGGCCGCCTGCGCCTTGGCATACGCCTCGCCGAACGTCCGGCCGGTGCCCATCACCTCGCCGGTGGATTTCATCTCCGGCCCGAGAATCGGATCGGCCTCCGGGAACTTCACGAACGGGAACACGGCTTCCTTCACCGAGAAGTAGCCGGGTGTCTTGAGCTCGAGAGGACCCAGATCCTTCAGCTTGCGCCCGACCATGACGCGCGCCGCGACCTTCGCGAGCGGGACGCCGGTGGCCTTCGAGACGAACGGCACGGTGCGCGAGGCGCGCGGATTGACCTCGAGGATGTAGATGACGCCGCTCTGGATCGCGAACTGCACGTTCATCAGGCCGACGACGTTGAGCGCCCGCGCCAGTTTGCGCGTCTGCTCGGCGAGCTGCAGCTGCAGTTCCGCGCTCAGCCCATTCGGCGGCAACGAGCAGCCCGAGTCACCGGAATGAACGCCGGCCTGCTCGATGTGCTCCATGATGCCGCCGATCAGGACATCCTCGCCGTCGCACACGGCGTCCACGTCGACTTCGATGGCGTGATCGAGGAAGCGATCGAGCAGCACCGGGCTGTCATTCGACACCTTGACGGCGTCGGTCATGTAAGCGCGCAGGTCTTCCTCGTTGAACACGACTTCCATGGCGCGGCCGCCGAGCACATAAGAGGGGCGTACTACCAGCGGGAACCCGACTTCACGCGCGAGAACCACCGCCTGCTCCTCGTTGCGCGCCGTGGCATTCGCGGGCTGCTTGAGACCCAGCGTCTTTACCAGCTGCTGGAAGCGCTCGCGGTCTTCCGCGATGTCGATCGAATCCGGCGTGGTGCCGATGATGGGTGCTCCCGCGGCCGCCAGGGCACGCGACAGTTTGAGCGGGGTCTGGCCGCCGTATTGGACGATCACCCCTTCGGGCTTCTCCTTGGCGATGATCTCCATGACGTCCTCGAACGTGAGCGGCTCGAAGTACAGCCGGTCGGAGGTATCGTAGTCGGTGGAGACGGTCTCCGGGTTGCAGTTCACCATGATGGTCTCGAAACCATCCTCGCGCAGCGCGAGCGCGGCGTGCACGCAGCAGTAGTCGAACTCGATGCCCTGCCCGATGCGGTTCGGCCCGCCGCCCAGGATCATGATCTTGCGCCGCTCGCTGGGGTTCGCCTCGCATTCCTCGTCGTAAGTCGAATACATGTACGCCGTCGACGTGGCGAACTCAGCCGCGCAGGTATCGACGCGCTTGTAGACCGGAAGCACCGCGAGCTTGTGGCGGCGCTTGCCGATCACGGCGTCCTCCATGTCGAGCAGGCGCGCCAGCCGGCTGTCGGCAAATCCCTTGCGCTTCAGGGTCCGCAGGCGCCGGGCATCGAGCGCATCGAGTCCGCCGGACTGAACCTTGCGTTCCTCCTCGACCAGGTCTTCGATCTGCCGCAGGAACCAGGGGTCGATGCGGGTCAGCCCTGCGACCTTTTCCAGCGGCCAGCCCGCGCGGAAGGCGTCAGCGACGAACAGCATCCGATCCGGGCCGGGGGCGGCGAGCTCCTGCGCCAGCAGGCCAGCCGACTCGTCGGTGAGGGGCAAGGCCAGCTGCGGCGTCAGGCCGTCCCAGCCAGTCTCGAGGCTGCGAAGTGCTTTCTGCAGCGATTCCTGGAACGTGCGGCCGATTGCCATGGCCTCGCCCACCGACTTCATCTGCGTCGTGAGTCGCTTGTCGGCGCCGGGAAACTTCTCGAACGTGAAGCGCGGGATCTTGGTCACGATGTAGTCGATCGTGGGCTCGAACGAGGCTGGCGTCGCGCCGCCGGTGATCTCGTTCTTGAGCTCATCGAGCGTGTAGCCTACGGCAAGCTTGGCCGCAACCTTTGCAATCGGGAAGCCGGTAGCTTTGGAGGCGAGCGCCGAAGAGCGCGACACGCGCGGATTCATCTCGATCACGAGGAGCCTGCCGTCCTCGGGATTGATCGCGAACTGCACGTTCGACCCACCCGTGTCGACGCCGATCTTGCGCAGCACCGCGATGGCGGCGTTGCGCATGCGTTGAAACTCCTTGTCGGTCAGCGTCTGCGACGGCGCCACCGTGATCGAATCGCCAGTGTGCACGCCCATCGGATCAACGTTCTCGATCGAGCAGACCACGATGCAGTTGTCCTTGCGGTCCCGCACAACCTCGAGCTCGAACTCCTTCCAGCCCGAGACTGATTCTTCGAGCAGCACTTCGTTGGTCGGAGACGCATCGAGGCCGCGTGCCACGATCTGTTCGAATTCCTCGCGGTTGTATGCAATGCCGCCGCCGCTGCCGCCGAGTGTGAAGGAGGGGCGGATGACCGTCGGGTAACCGATCTCGGCCTGCACCGCGATCGCCTCCTCCATGCTGTGTGCAATCCGGGCCCGCGGCACCGCGAGGCCGATCTCGCGCATCGCGTCGCGAAACAATTCGCGATCCTCGGCCATGTCGATGGCTTCGCGCGAGGCGGCGATCAGCTCGACCCCCCACTTGTCCAGCACTCCCTCGCGCGCCAGGTCGAGCGCGCAATTGAGCGCGGTTTGCCCGCCCATCGTGGGCAGCAGAGCATCGGGCGTTTCCTTCTCGATGATGCGCGCCACCGTGCGCCAGTTGACCGGCTCGATGTAGATCGCGTCCGCCATCTCCGGGTCGGTCATGATCGTCGCGGGATTGGAGTTCACGAGGATGACGCGATACCCCTCTTCGCGCAGCGCCTTGCACGCCTGTGCGCCCGAATAGTCGAACTCGCAGGCCTGACCGATCACGATTGGGCCGGCGCCGATGATCAGGATGCTCTTGATGTCATCGCGTTTTGGCATGGCGTCTCGTGATAATGAGCGTCGCGCGCGTCGCGGGACACAAGCAGTGCGCCTTCATCGGGTGAAGGTTCGCGCTCGCCTCCAACGTTCGCTCCTAGCGCTCGGCGGCCCGGCGCTTGCCGCGCTGGCCCTTGTGTGCGCGCTGGATGTTCTGCAGCCGTTTGACCATGAGATGAACGAAGTGCTCGAAGAGCGGCTGCATGTCATGTGGACCCGGGCTCGCCTCGGGGTGTCCCTGGAAACTGAAGGCCGGGCGGTCGACCCGCTCCAGGCCCTGCAGTGACCCATCGAAGAGCGAGCGGTGCGTCGCCTTAACGCTCGCGGGCAGTGTGCTTTCGTCCACGGCAAAGCCATGGTTCTGGCTGGTGATGAAAACTCTTCCCGTGGCGAGATCCTGCACCGGGTGATTTGCCCCGTGATGACCGAATTTCATCTTGATGGTGCGTGCACCGCTGGCAAGACCCAACAGCTGGTGGCCGAGGCAGATCCCGAACACGGGCATCTCGGCTTCAAGGAACTCCTGGATAGCACGTATCGCGTAGTCGCAGGGTTCCGGATCACCCGGTCCGTTGGAGAGGAGAATCCCGTCCGGGTTGAGCGCCAGCGCCTGCTCGGCCGTCGTCGTCGCTGGCACGACCGTCATGCGGCAGCCATGGTCCGCGAGCAGGCGCAGGATGTTGCGCTTCACACCGAAGTCGTAAGTCACGACGTGCAGACGCGCCGCAGGTCGGGGCAGATCGCGTCGGGCGGCACGCCAGATACTGCCCTCGTTCCACTGGTACTGGCGGCGGGAGCTCACCGTCTTGGCGAGGTCCATGCCCTTCAGCCCGGGAAACTTGCGTGCCGCGCGCACCGCGGCGGTCTCATCGATCACATCGCCGGTCATGATGCAGCCCGCCTGCGCGCCCTTGTCGCGCAGGATGCGGGTGAGCCTGCGGGTATCGATCTCCGCAATCGCAACGACCTTGCCGCGCTGGAGAAAACTCGCAAGCGGTTCAGCCGAGCGCCAGTTGCTGGCGAGCAGCGGCAGGTCCCGCACTACAAGACCCGCGGCGTAGATGGCCGCGGACTCGAGATCTTCCGGATTGGTCCCCGTGTTGCCGATGTGGGGGTGTGTGAGAGTGACGATCTGGCGGCAATACGAGGGGTCGGTCAGAATCTCCTGATAGCCGGTGATCGCAGTATTAAAGACAACTTCGCCGGTGGTATTTCCCTTGGCGCCGATCGAAACGCCCCGAAAGACGCTTGCGTCTTCCAAGGCCAGCACAGCAGGAACGGTCAACCGGTTGTCCCCTTCGCCCGCCAGGCGCAGAAACCGGGGTGCGCATGTACAAAGCGGGAGGAGCTCTTCATCAGAACTCCATCCCGCTTTGACAGACTACCCTAATTGGCAACGGCGCGAATTTTACGAACTCGACCCTCCACTGTCCACGGCAGCGCGGCCCCGCCGTACTCTGAGGCAGTGCTGAACATGACCCTAGAATCATCATCAATATATAAACGTATTTAACTGTTTTATAATAGTATTTCAGTCATTGAATAGAGACCGGGACGCTTTCCTACCAGCCAGCGCACTGCGAGCAGGGCCCCGCGCGCATAGATCGTGCGATCGCTGGCGCGGTGCGCCAGGCTCAATGACTCCCCCGCGCCTGAAAAAGTGACTCGATGCTCGCCCACCTGGTCACCCTCGCGCACCGAGGTGAACACGATTTCGCCGCGCGAGCGGCCTCTTGCGTCCTCGCGCGGCTCAAGCACCGCGGCTCGGGCGAAGTCCTGGCCGCGCGCTGCGGCCGCAATCTCGCCCAACTTGAGCGCCGTTCCCGATGGAGCGTCGATCTTGCTGCGGTGATGCACGTCCAGAATGTCGAGGTCGAAGTCGAGTCCTAACGCACGCGCCGCGGTCTGCACCAGCCCCATCATCACGTTCACGCCGATACTCATGTTTGGCGAGTAGACGATGGGAATCTGCGCGGCGCACTCGCGGAGCTGTGCCATGCTCGCAGGCGACAGGCCCGTAGTGCCGAGCACCAGCGCGCAACCGTGAGCGGCGCACGCATGGAGCGTTCCGGGAATCGAGTTCGCCAGCGTGAAGTCGATGACCGCGTGGGCATTGGCCAGTGCCTCGGTCCGATCCGCGGTAATCGTGACCCCCAGTCGAGATCCGCCCGCGAGCTCACCGGCATCGCGTCCCAGGGTCTTGCTGGAGGGCGACGCGAGCGCGCCGCTCAGCTTCAGGTCCGACTGATCGCGCATCGCTGCCAGCAGCGCCTTGCCCATGCGGCCACTGACTCCGAACAGCGCGATGTTGATCGTCATCGACCGATGTTCTCGAAGAACTTCTTCACGCCTTCGAGCCAGCCCTGCTCGCGCGGATTGTGACGCTTACGATCGTGACGCAGGGATTCATCCAGTTTGCGGGTGAGCTCTTTTTGTTCTGCTGAAAGGTTGACCGGCGTCTCGATCGCCACACGGCAGAAAAGGTCGCCCACTGGCCCACCGCGCACCGGGCGCACTCCCTTCTCACGCAGGCGAAAGACCCGTCCGGACTGCGTCTCCGGCGGGATCTTCAGGGTCACGTGCCCATCGAGCGTCGGCACTTCGACCTGGCCGCCGAGTACCGCCGTGGCAAAGCTGATCGGCACTTCGCACGACAGGTGGCTTGCGTCGCGTTCGAAGATCGGGTGCTCGCGCACCTGGATCTCAACGTAGAGATCGCCGCTCGGTCCGCCGTTGCGGCCTGCCTCGCCTTCGCCGGCGAGCCGGATGCGATCGCCGTTGTCGACGCCTGGCGGAATCTTGACCGTGAGGGTCTTCGGGCGGCGGATGCGGCCTTGCCCATGGCAATGATCACAAGGCTTCTGAATGATCTGGCCGCGCCCCTTGCAGCGGGGACAGGTCTGCTGGACGCTGAAGAAGCCCTGGCTCACGCGCACGTGCCCCTGCCCGCCGCAGGTTTCACAACTTACGGGACTGGAGCCCTTGGCCGCGCCGCTGCCGCCGCAGGTCTCGCACTCTGCGAGCGTCTGGAAATCGATGTCGACGCTGTCGCCGAACACCGCCTGATCGAGGTCGAGTTCCAGGCCGTAGCGCAGGTCGGCACCCCGAAACACCTGGGAACGGCTGCGGCGGCTACCACCAAAGATGTCGCCGAACACATCGCCAAAGATGTCCCCGAAGGCATCGGCGGCACTGAAGCCGCCCCCGCCCGCACGGGCAGCATCGACGCCGGCATGGCCGAACTGGTCGTAGGCCGCGCGCTTCTGCGCGTCGGTCAGGACTTCGTAGGCCTCCTTGGCCTCCTTGAATTTCTCCTCGGCCTCGTTGTCGTGCGGGTTGCGGTCGGGATGAAATTTCATCGCGAGCCGTCGGTACGCCTTCTTGATATCGGCCTCGGTGGCGTTGCGAGCCACGTCGAGCACTTTGTAGTAATCGCGTTTCGCCATTGCGCCGCCGACCCTTCAAACGTGCGACCGCCGCGGAACCCTTGCGAGTCCGCGGCGGCCATTCATCCCGGATAACCGCAGGAGCCCCTTATGAGCTCTTGCGGCCCTTGTCCTTCACTTCCTCGAACTCGGCATCGAGCACATCGTCCTTGCCGCCGGTGCTACTGCCGCCGCCCGCAGCTGTCCCCGCATCCGCCGCCTGCGCACCCTCACCGCCCGGCTGAGCGTAGGCGCGCTGGGCCAATGCGGCCGAAGCTTGTGCCAGCTCCTGCGTTCGGGACTCGATCGCGTCCTTGCTCTCACCGCTCAGCGCTGTCTTGAGCGCCGAAATCGCGGTCTCAATCTTGTAGCGCTCTTCCGAGCTGACCTTCTCGCCGAGATCCTTTAGCGATTTCTCCGTCGCGTGCAGCAACGCATCGCCGCGATTACGTACATCCACTAACTCGCGGAAGCGCTTGTCCTCTTCGGCATGCGCCTCGGCGTCCTTGACCATGCGCTGGATTTCCTGCTCGTTGAGGCCGCTCGAGGCCTTGATCACGATGCGCTGTTCCTTGCCGGTCGCCTTGTCCTTCGCCGAGACGTTGAGAATTCCGTTCGCATCGATGTCGAAGGTGACCTCGATCTGCGGCAGGCCGCGCGGTGCCGGCGGGATGTCCGCCAGGTCGAAGCGGCCGAGCGACTTGTTGTCGCTCGCGCGCTCGCGTTCGCCCTGCAACACGTGGATCGTCACCGCGGTCTGGTTGTCGTCCGCGGTCGAGAACGTCTGCGTCGCCTTGGTCGGAATGGTGGTGTTCTTCTCGATGAGCTTGGTCATCACGCCACCCAGGGTCTCGATTCCGAGCGAGAGCGGAGTCACGTCGAGCAGCAGCACGTCCTTGACGTCGCCCGCGAGCACGCCGGCCTGAATCGCAGCACCCACTGCGACCGCTTCGTCCGGGTTCACGTCCTTGCGCGGCTCCTTGCCGAACAGGTCGCGGACCACCTTCTGCACCAGCGGCATACGCGTCTGGCCACCGACCAGGATCACCTCGCCGACCTCGTTGACCGCAAGGCCGGCGTCCTTGAGAGCCGTCTTGCACGGTCCGATGGTCTTCTGCACCAGATCCTCAACCAGCGACTCGAGCTTGGCACGCGTCAGCCGGACATTGAGGTGCTTCGGGCCGCTCGCATCTGCCGTGATGTACGGCAGGTTGACGTCAGTCTGCTGGCTCGAGGACAGCTCGATCTTCGCCTTCTCTGATGCTTCCTTGAGGCGCTGCATGGCGAGCGGGTCGCGCCGCACGTCCACGCCACTTTCCTTCTTGAATTCCTCGGCGATGAAGTTGATCACGCGCAGGTCAAAGTCCTCGCCGCCCAGAAAGGTATCGCCATTCGTCGACAGCACCTCGAACTGGCGCTCGCCGTCGATCTCGGCGATCTCGATGATGGAAATATCGAAGGTGCCACCTCCAAGGTCGTACACGGCGATCTTGCGATCACCGCCGGTCTTGTCGAGGCCATAGGCCAGCGCCGCCGCAGTCGGCTCGTTGATAATGCGCTTGACGTTGAGACCCGCGATGCGGCCGGCATCCTTGGTCGCCTGGCGCTGCGAGTCGTTGAAGTAGGCCGGCACCGTGACGACGGCTTCGGTCACGGTCTCGCCCAGATAGTCCTCGGCGGTCTTCTTCATCTTCATCAGGACGCGCGCCGAGATCTCAGGCGGTGCCATCTTCTTGCCGTTCACCTCGACCCAGGCGTCGCCGTTGTCCGCCTTGACGACCTTGTACGGCACCATGCCGATGTCTTTCTGTACGACTTCATCGGTGAACTTGCGGCCGATGAGCCGCTTGATGGCGAACAGGGTGTTCTGGGGGTTGGTCACGGCCTGGCGCTTGGCCGACTGGCCGACCAACACTTCGTTGTCCTTGGTGAAGGCGACGATCGACGGCGTAGTGCGATCACCCTCGCTGTTTTCGATGACCCTGGGCTTGCCGCCTTCCATGAGGGCGACGCACGAATTGGTCGTGCCCAGGTCGATACCGATGGTCTTGGCCATGACTTAATGACTCCTCGAAAGACTGATTCGAACCCTCAACGGCATGATGGGGAAGGCGGCCTGTGTTTCAAGGCGTTCGGGCAACGATGACCCTTGCAGGGCGCAACAGACGCCCATTGAGCTGGTACCCCTTCTGGACCACCTGCAGGACCGTATTGGGCTCGGCGCTCGCCGATTCCTGCATCGCCATCGCTTCGTGCAGCTGCGGGTCGAAGGGCTCGCCCAGGGGATTGATCTCAACGATGCCCTGCTTGTCGAAGGCCTTTTTCAGCAGCCGCAGGGTCGCCTCCTTGCCGGCGAGGAGGCTGCGCGCATCGGCCTTTTCGCCCGCCTCCAGGCCCATCTCCAGGCTGTCGCGCACTTCGAGCAACTCGGCGGCAAACTTCTCGAGGCCGAACTTCACGGCATTGTCGAGATCACGCGCGTGGCGCTTGCGCACGTTGTCGAGCTCGGCGACCGCGCGCAGGTAGCTGTTCCAGTTCTCCTCGGCCTTGGCCTGGGCGCCAGCCAGCGCGGCGGCGAGCTCTTCCGGTCTGGCGGTCGTCGCTACAGCGGAATCATCTGGGAGCACGGTCGTCGTTTCCGGGTCGAACTGCGCGTTCGCATCAGGGTCAGCGCGCTCGGCGTCCTTGTGGGCCCTGTTGGTCATCGAGAATCTCCTGGCCGGTCGGTAAGGCAGGTACGAAGTGCGGCCGGTAAGGATACCAGCGACCAGCCGAAAATCGGGTTCAGCGACGCGAATTCAAGGCGGTACCGAGGAGCCGCGCGGTGATGTCGACGATGGGGATGACCCTCTCATAGGCCATGCGCGTGGGGCCGATCACGCCCAGCACCCCCACGACCTCATTGCCGAGCGTGTAGGGCGCTGTCACGACGCTGCAGTCGTCCAGAATCGTGTAGCCCGATTCCTGGCCGATGAAGATCTGCACACCTTCCGCCCGCAAGCTCTGGTCCAGCAGGTGCAGGATGTCGCGTTTCTCGTTGAAGGCTTCGAACAGCCGCCGTAGTTTCTCCACGTTGGAGAGCTCAGCAAAACCCATCAGGTTGGTCTCGCCGGCAATGACATAACCGGCCACTCCGCGCTCGCCCGAGTCCACCACGTGTTGCGCCAGCTGAATCGCATCGAGCATCAACTGGTTGAGGCTCTGACGCGTTTCGTGGAGCTGCGCCAGAAGCTCCGCCCGCACGTCGGCCAGGGTCCGGTCGCGTACCTGGTCGTTCAGATAGCTGGCGGCACGCCTCAGCTCGTCCGGCGAGTAGTGTCGCTCAAGGTGCACGATGCGGTTCTCAACCTCTCTGCCACCGACCACCAGGATCGTCAGAACCCGATCGTCGGAGAGCCCCACGAACTCGATCTGGCTGACTGCGGCCTGCGACTGGCGTGGGATCGTGACCACGCCGGCGAGGCGTGTGATCGTCGACAGCATCTGCGATGCGGTCGCTACCAGTGCCTTCGGCTCATCGCTGTGCTCTTCCAGCCGACGCTGCAGGTCAGCGACCTCCGGTGCATTGAGGGGTTGCAGCTTGAGGAGCGAATCGACGAACAGCCGGTAGCCCTTGTCGGTGGGAATGCGTCCGGCCGAGGTGTGCGGCGAGGTCACGAAGCCGAGGCCCTCCAGGTCTGCCATCACGTTGCGGATCGTGGCCGAGCTCAGGTTCAGGCCCGATTCGCGCGACAGCGTGCGCGAGCCTACCGGCTGACCGTCACGGATGTAGCTCTCGATGAGGATCCTGAGCAGGTGCTGTGCCCGCTCGTTCAGAAGGTCATCGCCAGCTTCTGTCGGCATGGACGTCAACACTCTGTATATTCAGCTACCTGATTCTGGCGGCGCGTGCCGATAACTAACAGTGCGCGTTCGGCGAAGTCAAGCTGGACAAACCCGTAGCAAGTCCGCCGTGGCCGGCTGGAGCCGAAGTGGTAAGAGACCGCGAAAAGCCCATGGCCAGTTCCTTCCGCTCCTTCGCGCTGGTAGGCCGGGACACCGACGCGCGTGTCGCGGACAGCATGCGCACCCTGGCGAAGCACCTGACGGGGCGCGGTGGCGAGGTTCTGGTCGATCGCAACGGCAGCCTCGACTTCGGCCCGACCGTGGTCGTGCGGTTCGATCCGCAGGCCTTCGTCGAGCGCGCCGACCTGCTGATCGCGATCGGCGGTGATGGCACCATGCTGTTTGCCTCGCGCCTGGTCATCGGCCGCAGCGTGCCGCTGCTGGGCGTGAATCGCGGGCGCCTCGGATTCCTCACCGATGTCTCACCGGACGACATGCTGGAGCGCCTGGATGATGTCCTCGCGGGAAAATTCACCGAGGATCGCCGCTCTCTGCTCGAAGCAAGACTGAACCGTAATGGGCGGGTACTGGGCACGCTCCCCGCACTCAACGATGTCGTCATGCAAAAGTGGGAAACGGGCCGCATGCTCGACTTCGAAACCTGGATCGACGGCCAGTACGTGAATACGCACGGCGCGGATGGCCTGATCGTGGCCTCTGCGACGGGCTCGACGGCGTATGCGCTGTCCTGTGGGGGCCCCATCGTGCAGCCGCGCCTGGCTGCGGTCGTTCTGGTACCCATTTCTCCCCATACCCTCAGCGACCGGCCGATCGTAGTGCCCGCCGACGCCACTATTGAGCTGCGGCTCATGGAGCGGGCGGACACGCGCGGGCAGGTGCTGTGCGACGGCACCGAGCTCGGCGAGCTCGCGCCGGGCGATCGACTGCAGATCGTCGCCTCACGCCACCAGGTCACGCTGATCCACCCCCCGGGCTACGACTACTTCCGCCTGCTGCGCTCCAAGCTCCATTGGGGGCGCGGTGGCTACGATGGCGCGCCCGCGGCCGGGCCGCAGCCTTCGGAGCGTTGAAGGCTTCGGCCCGTGCTCACGTACTTGCGGATCCGCGATTTCGCGATCATCGATGAGATCGAGCTCGAGTTCGGCTCTGGCCTCTCCGCGCTGACCGGGGAGACCGGCGCGGGCAAGTCCATCGTCGTCGACGCCCTCGCGCTGGCCGCCGGCGGGCGCGCGAGCAGCGATGCAATTCGCACCGGGGCGGAGCGCGCTGAGATCTCGGCCACCTTCGACCTGCGCTCCCAACCGGGGCTGCGACACTGGCTCGAATCCCAGGCCATCGAGAGCGACGGCGAGTGCATTCTGCGGCGCGTATTGTCGAACGACGGGCGCTCGCGAGCGTTCATCAATGGACGTCCGGTGCCGCTGCAGACCTTGCGCGAGCTCGGCGAGGTACTGGTCGATATCCATGGTCAGCAGGAATTCCTCGCGCTGCTGCGTCGGCCAGCACAGCGCTCGCTCCTTGACGCTCATGGCCGCCACGAAGAGCTGGTCGAGCAGGTCGGCGCCGCCTTCGAAACCTGGCAGGAGTGCCGCACCCGGCTCGCCGCGCTCGAGGCGGCCGGGCGTGATCGCGATGCGCGGCTCGAGCTCTTGCGCTATCAGGTCCGTGAGCTGGAGGCTCTGGCTCTCAAGTCCGACGAGCTTCCGGAGCTCTTCGCCGAGCAGCGACGGCTGGCGAACAGCGGGCGGCTCGCGGAAGGCGCCCAGCAGGTCATCGAGCTGATCGACGAAGCCGAATCAGTCAACGCCGGACTCGCGGTCGGCCGAGCACAGGGAATACTGCGGGGTCTGACCGCCCTCGACGCGCGCCTCGCGGGTACGGAACAGCTCTTAGCCGAAGCCGGGATCGCGATCCGAGAGGCTTCCGGAGCGCTGCGTCACTACCTTGATTCGCTGGACATGGATCCGCAACGCCAGGACTGGGTGGAACGGCGTGTTGCGAGCAATCGAGGAGCTGTCGCGCAAGCACCGCCTGGCGCCGGACGAGTTGCCCGCTCACCTCGATCGTCTGAGCCACGAGCTGCATGCCCTCGAGTCACACGCCTCGACGGTCGAAGCGACGGCCCGCGAAGTCGACGCGGCCCGTGCGGCCTACGATCGCGCCGCGCAGTCCCTGTCGTCCGCGCGGCGTAAGGCTGGCGCGAAGTTGACCCGCGAAGTCACACAGCTCATGCAGAGCCTGGGCATGGCCGGCGGGCGATTCGAGGCCGTAGTGGCCAGCTCGGACACCGGCGACCCACAGCCGCAGGGCAGAGATGAAATCGAATTCACGGTCAGCCCCAATCCAGGCCAGCCGTTGAAGCCGCTGGTGCGCGTCGCTTCAGGCGGTGAACTTTCGCGCATCAGCCTCGCGGTGCAGGTGGCCGCAGCGGGCAAGGCACTCACGCCCTGCCTCGTATTCGATGAGGTCGATGCAGGCGTGGGCGGCGGCGTGGCCGAAATCGTCGGCCGGCAGCTAGGACAACTGGCGCAACGCACGCAGGTGCTGTGCGTAACGCATCTGCCGCAGGTTGCCAGCCAGGCGGATCATCACGTGCGCGTCGTCAAGCTCACCGATGGGCGCAGCACACGCACCGCGCTCCACGAGCTGCGCGGGCCGGAGCGCGTCGAGGAACTGGCGCGGATGCTCGGCGGAGTGGAGATCACCCAGAAGGCGCGTGACCACGCACGCGACATGCTCAAGCGCGCCGCGACGCGCGCGCAGAGCTAGCTGTGAAGTCTCAGGACGTTATTCCCGCGTTTTCCTGTGCGGGCACGGGCTGCGCCGGCAATGGCCGTAAAGGATCAGCGAATGGTCGCGGATCTCGAATCCGAGGCGCTTCGCCACAGCGTTCTGCCGATCTTCGATGCTGCCATCGACGAACTCCTCCACGCGCCCGCAGTCAATGCACACGATATGGTCATGGTGCGGCCCCTGGTTGAGCTCGAACACCGCCATTCCATCCTCGAAATGGTGGCGGGTGACGAGTCCAGCAGCCTCGAACTGGGTCAACACGCGATACACCGTGGCCAGCCCGATGTCCTCGTTCGATTCCAGCAGGGTCTTGTAGATGTCCTCCGCGCTCATGTGGCGCGTGGTTGTCCGCTCGAGGATCTCGAGGATCTTGAGCCGCGGCAGCGTGACCTTCAGTCCCGCCTTGCGCAGGTCCTTGCCTTCCATGTCGTGCATGCCTCTCGGGGGTACCGCTTCGCCTGCCGGAAGCGGTCGAATTCGCTATGATGCGCGCCCATTATCCTCTTCCGCCGGACCGCGCTCCACCGTCCATGACGTATTCCTCTGATCGCGCCGCGCGCGCTTGCGCTGCACCTCGTGCCGTAATGGTGGCCGTCGCCTGCCTGTTCCTGGCCGCGCTCGGCACCGGCTGCGTCTACCGCATCAGCATCCAGCAGGGAAACTATCTGGACCCGAAGGCCCTGGAGCAGCTCAGCGTGGGCATGACGCGCAGCCAGGTGCGATATCTCCTCGGCACGCCCATGGTTCCGAATACGTTCGATAGCGACCGCTGGGACTATCTCTTCTACTTCAAGCTCGGCCGCACCAGTAAGCCGGAAGAACGCCAGGTCACGGTGTACTTCGAGGACGACAAGGTCGCGCGCATCGAGCGTCCGGGGCACTCGGGCAGCAAGGTCGCGGCGACAACTGCCACCGAGCAGAGCAGCTCCCCGCCGGCATCACCGCCCTGAACGAGTAGCCCTGACTCGCGCCCGGCGCGCCTCGCGCGGATCGGACTCCAGCGGTCGATACACCTCGACCCGATCGCCGTCGCGCAAGCGGTGATGGGCCACGACGACTTTGCCAAAAACTCCCAGGGTTGCGCACTCCGGCACGACCTCCGGGCAGTGCGCGGCGAGCTGCGATGCACGCAACGCATCGATGGCGGTGGCGCCGTCGGGAAGCACTACCGGGATGACCCATTGCCGGTCCGGGCGCGCGTACACCACCTCGCAGTGCAATCGCGCATCACGGCCCATAGATCGTCTGCGCTCGGGCTACGAATGCATCGATGAGCGAATTGCAGGTGTGCTCGAAGACCGGCTCGAGCAACCAGGCATTGAGTGGGTTGGCGAAGGCGAACTGCAGCTGCAGCGACACCCGCGAGCCGCTGGAACCGATCGCTGAGAAGCGCCAGGCTCCGGAGAGCGTGCGAAAGGGTCCAGTGATGAGCTGTAAGTGGATAGCGGCGGCTGGCTCCAGGCGGTTACGCGTCGTGAACTGGGCGTGCAGCGCGCCCTTGTGCACGTCCATGCGTGCCACCACCTCGGCCGGCGTACGCTCGAGTTCCTCCGCCCTGCGGCACCAGGGCAGGAACTGCGGATAACGTGGAACGTCATCGACCAGCGCATACATCTGCGCGGCGGTGAAGGGCACAAGAGCATGGCGATCGATCTGGCGCACGAGGTTATGCTACCGCACGATGCCCGAATCGACCGACAAGTCCAATCCGACGATTGCCGAGAATCGCAAGGCACGTCACGACTACTTCATCGAAGACCGCTACGAGGCGGGTCTCGCGCTCGAAGGCTGGGAGGTCAAGAGCCTGCGGGCTGGGCGCGCGCAGCTGAAGGAAAGTTACGTGTTCGTGCGCGACGGCGAGGCGTGGCTCTTTGGCGCCCATTTTTCGCCGCTGACGTCTGCGTCTACGCACGTGCATCCCGATCCGACGCGCACTCGCAAGCTCCTTCTGCACCGCCATCAGCTCGATCACCTAGTCGGGGCCGTGGAACGGCGCGGCTACACGGTCGTACCGCTCACGCTGTACTGGAAGAGTGGGCGCGCCAAGCTCGAGATTGGCCTCGCCAAGGGCAAGAAGCAGCACGACAAGCGCGCGACCGACAAGGAACGCGACTGGGCGCGCGAGAAGGCGCGCCTGCTCAAGCGACGCTGAGCGCTTGTGTCCGGCCGGATCGGCCCTACAATGACTCCTGCACGTGTGGGGGCGATCGGCTTCGACGGGGGTCACGAAACTACGGGTGCATGCCGAGGTGCAGAATTCCTCGTTAAACCGTCTGCAAACTTATAGTTGCAAACGACGACAACTACGCTCTGGCGGCTTAATCCCGCCTAACCCCTGACTGGCATTTGCTTGTGGATCCAAATCAGGGGACGCGCTCACAAGCTCGCGGGCCCGGTGTGCTGAAGGCCGGTTCGCTAAACGTAACTTGAGCTGGCTGCACGTCTTCCCTGCCCTTCGGGTAGCGTGCGGTGAGAACAATCGAAGCGGCTAAGCATGTAGGTCTCGTAACGTAGGGCTTTCGGACGCGGGTTCGATTCCCGCCGCCTCCACCAATTTCCCGGAATAGTTGGTGATGCGCCATTCGGCGCGCCACCAACGTCCAGCGAACTGAAGAGCCAAGAAGTTCAGATGGCAGGCGCAAGACCCAGAGATCCCGAGGCGGATCGCGACACGCTGCGGAGGATTCACGGCGTCGCGCACAGCGGTAACCCCGCAGGCGCAGCAACGCTGGCCGAAGAGGCGCTGGCATCCGGTCTTGAGCATCCTTTCCTATTCAATCTGGTCGCGCTCAAGCGCGAGAATCAGGGGCAGCTCGAGCAGGCGGTGGAGCTGCTGCGACGCGCACTCGAGATCGAGCCCGAAGACGTCGGTTGCCTGCACGCGCTCGGCATCCTGCTCAATAGACTCGAGGCATCGCAGGAAGCGCTGGACAAGTTCGATGAAGTGATTCGTCTCAAACCGACTTTCGCGCCTGCGTATGCCTGTCGCGGAGCCGCGCTCGAGGCGCTAGCTATGCTCGACGTCGCAGAGCAGTCCTATCGCCGTGCGCTTGAGCTGCAGCCCACGAACATCGCTGCACAAGATGGCTTGGCTTCACTCTACAGTCGGCGTGGTGATCACGCGAATGCGCGTCGCCTGGCTGAAGAAGTACTGCGCATCGAGCCCAACTTCCCCAGCGCGGTGATGCACGTCGCGGCCGCTCACCTGGCGGCAGGCGCAGCCGACCAGGCCGAGATTGCCATTCGGGCTTTGCTTGCAGACTCACGTCCGTCGCGGCTGGAAAAGTCGCTGGCGCGCAGCGTTCTCGGCGACGCACTCGATGCGCAGGGGCGCTTCGACGAAGCATTCCAGGCCTATACCGACTCGAATGAGGAGCGACGCGCTGTTTACGCCAATCGCTTTGCGAGCGGCGAGACCGCGTTGGAGCACACCCGCTGGATGAATCGATATTTCGAGCAGGTTGCGGTTGGCGAGTGGAAGCAATCGGAGCGCTTGGCCTCGAGCTCGTCTGGTGTTCGCGGTCATGTGTTTCTGATCGGATTCCCGCGCTCCGGAACCACACTCCTCGAGCAGGTGCTTGCGAGTCACGCGCAGGTCGATTCGCTGGAGGAGAAGGAAACCCTGATCGATTCCGTGCGTGAATACCTGCGTAAGTCCGAAGGTCTGGATCGGCTGGCGCGCGCGCCGGAATCAGAACTCGACGCATTTCGTGCGCAGTACTGGCAGCGCGTGACCGAACATGGCGCGCGCGTCCAGGGAAAGGTGTTCGTCGACAAGCATCCGCTCAATGCGCTCAAGCTGCCACTGATTGCCCGCCTCTTCCCTGGCGCGCGCGTGCTCTTCGCGCTGCGCGATCCGCGCGACGTGATCCTCAGTTGCTTCCGGCGCCGCTTTCGCATGAGCGCGCCCTACTATCAACTGCTGTCCCTACAAGGGGCGGCCGCGTTCTATGACGCGGTCATGCAGCTCACCGTGCGGCTCGAGACTCTGTTTCAAATGCCGACAAGAGAAGTGCGACTCGAATCGGTGATAGCCGACTTCGAAGGGGAGACGCGCCGAATCTGTGATTTCATCGGACTCGAGTGGAGTGACTCGTTGCGCGATTTTGCGGCGCGCACCCGCGATCGCAGCATCTCCACACCGAGCGCAGCGCAACTCGTTGGAGGACTGAGTTCGCTCGGCATCGGCCAATGGCGCCACTATCGCAAGCACCTGGCGCCGGTCCTACCGGTCCTGGAATCCTGGGTAAGCCGATTCAGTTACCGGACGGACTGATTCAAGACAGCCAGGCGCCAAACACCCCCCACGGGGAATGCGCTCGCGCAACGCTGATGATGAACAGATACACGCCGAGTGCAGCGAAATAACAGGCTACCCGTACCACGCGTTGGCGTCCGCGACGCAGTGCGAGCATTCCCAGCACGACGTACAGCACCAGCAGCAGCACCTTGACCGTCAGCCAGCTCTGCACGAACGGATACTGGTGCAGGATCGTCACCAGCATCAGCGCCGCGGTGAGCAAGGCCGTATCGATCGCGTACGACAGGTAGCGCAGGCCGGGATGATGGGCGTAGTTCGAGCGCGCCAGCATCATCAGGCCTCGCAGCGTGAACAGACTGCCGGACAGAATCACGCACAACACATGCGCAAACTTGATCTGCGCATAGAACTCAGCCATCGCTGCCCGCGGGGCTGGCCGCGGCCGGCACCCAGCGCCGCGGCACAGTCCGTTCCTGGCCGTCGAACGCGATCATCCGGGTCGATGGGGCTGTCCGGTCACTTGTTCGGTGATGCGAATGGCGGTCTCGAGCGCGCGCGCGCCGTCTTCTCCGGACACGATCGGCGCCTTGCGCTGCGCGATGCAATCGAGGAACGATTCGATTTCCGCCTTCAGGGCATCGCCTTGCTCGAAGGTCCGCTCCTCGATCTGCACCGGCGGCAGGTCGCCCTGCATCGGCTTGTCCGTCTTGCGGACCACGGTGAGTATCTTCTGCTGCAGGTCGACTGACATGTAGGCATCGTCCTGGAAGATGCGCAGCTTGCGCTCGGTCTTGAGACTCACCCGGCTTGCCGTGGTGTTGGCCACGCAGCCATTGGCAAAGCGGATGCGCGCATTGGCGATGTCGATCTCGCCGGAGAACACGGGTGCACCGACTGCGTCGAGGGTCGCGATTGGCGCGTGCACGATTTCCTGGATGATGTCGATGTCGTGGATCATCAGGTCGAGCACCACATTGACGTCGGTACCGCGCTGCTTGAATGGCGCCAGACGATGGGACTCGATGAAACGCGGAGTCGTCAGAATCCCGTCGAGCGCCAGGAGTCCCGCGTTGAAGCGCTCGAGGTGGCCGACCTGCAGGACGCGTCCGCGCTCGGCCGCGATTGCGATCAGGCGGCGGGCGTCCTCGACCGTGGTAGTGATGGGTTTTTCGACCAATACGTCGGCGCCGGATTCGAGAAACGCAGCGGCAATGCCGAAATGCAGCGGCGTCGGCGTCGCGATACTGACCGCATCGACACGACCCAGGAGCTCGCGGTAGTCCGCGAACGCCGGCACGCCAAGTTCCTTCGCAACGCGCTCCCGATTCTCGGTCGAGACATCGGCAACGCCCACGAGCACGGCTCCCGCGAGCGCCGCGTATTTCTGCGCGTGAAAGCGTCCCAGGTAACCGACGCCAATGACCGCGGCGCGAATGCGCTCCATCTGGCACCCCCGCGCGCGATTATAGCCAGCGCTGCCTGCCGCGAGGTTGCTCGTTAGTGCGGCGCCCCGGACAATGCAGCTCCCGCAGCCGGAACTGGACCCGTGAACGAGCCCATCGAGACAACCGAATCCGCGCCGAAGCGCTGGCTGAGTGAAACGCTACGCCGTCATCCGCGCTTGCGCCGCGAGTTGTGGCTGCTGGGCGCGGGCCTGGTGGTCGGCCTCATCCTGATGCCATTACTGGTGTACACGGTCGGCATGTTGACGCTCGGACCCTATGGCGGCGGCGGGGCTGGATCCTTCCTCGCCGATCAGTATCGCGGGCTGTTCCGCGGTTGGGCTCCGGGGTGGGGTGTCGTTCTCGGTCCGTACATTCTGGTGCAACTGCTGCGCCTGCTGATACGTATGCGCCGGTGGCTCTGGCCGCGCGCGCAGGCCACCGACGAGGTCGCAAGCTGAGTGCGCGCACTCGACTTCATGACATAAGAGCCCGATTTCCCGCGTGCGCGGGATCCCTGAGACGTAGCGCACAGCCGCAGCATCGCGGACGGCGCAACGTGGTTGCCAACTTTAAGAGGCAGCCCCGTTTCGACGATGAGCAGCCCGCGCACCACAGCCCGTACCACGCTTTCAGCCGCAGTACTCGGCCTCGGCCTGCTGCCAGGATGCGGTCTTGCCCTCGATGCGCCGGGCCAGCCGCACCCCACTTCCGTCTCGCCTGCTGCCCAGCAGTCCAGACCACGCATGACCGAATTCAAGGACCTTCCCTGCGCCGTGTGCGCAGCCTTGCCCGTGGGCGGCTTGCTGAGCGTGACTCTCACGCACCTGCCCCCTGATCCTGCGGCCAAGCCACCACTCATCGAGCACGATGCGATCACGTTTTCGGCGGACGACAATTCGCGCAGCGCCCTCGCCCTGCGCACGCTGCAGTTCCGCGACAACGAGCCGCTCGTCAACCGGCTGAAGCGGGTCCAGGCCTGGCCGCTTCTCACGATCTGGGACTCGACGAGCTCCACGCTCTACCTCGGTGTCAATCGCGACGGAGAGCCGGGAGTCCATCTGAGGCAGAAGCGGCAGGACCGGGGCGCATTGGTCCCCCGCGGCCGCTTCGTGCTAATCGCGAACCCGTCGGTACCGGATCAGCCAGCTGCGCCCCGCACGCCCTCGCCGCCGCGCTAGCTCGCGCCTCAGCGCTGGTCATCGCTTGCTTCGCGCGTGGTGCGAAATTCGCTGTCCTTGTACCACTCGGGCCAGCTTTTCTCGCGCGCCACTCGATCGCCCACGCGATACAGGAGCTCGAGATCCTCGAACGAGCCGCGCAGGTCCAGATCCTTGTTGTACTCGTCGCTCGGCTGGTGATAGCGCTTCGCGATGTAGTCCTCCTGCTGCTGCTGCCCATACGCCCGGCCATGTTCGCGATCATCCATGCCAAGCTTGGTGTAGAGGGCGGGCACCCCTTTCTTGGCCAGGTTGAAGTGATCCGAGCGGTAGTAGAACCCCTTCTCCGGCGTGGGTTCCGGAGATGTGACGCGATCCTGCTGTTTTGCCGCTTTGCGCAGGTAGTCCTCCAGCTCGGAGTTGCCAGCGCCGACCACCACGATGTCGCGCGCCGGTCCGCCCGCGTAGAGGGCGTCGAGATTGATCACCGCAGCGGTGCGCGCCAGCGGATAGATCGGATTCTCGGCGTAATAAGCCGAGCCCAGCAGGCCGGATTCCTCGCCGGTGACCGCCAGGAATACGATCGAGCGCTCGGGCGGTGTACTGGCGTGCACGAACGCCCGCGCCAACGTGATGATCCCCGCAACGCCGGTGGCGTTGTCGATTGCACCATTGAAAATCGCGTCACCTTTCTTGTCGCGCGCGCGGCCAAAGTGGTCCCAGTGCGCGGTGTAGATCAGATACTCATCGGGCCGCTTGCTGCCCGGCAGGAGGCCGATGACGTTCGAAGAGTTGGCGCGACGGATCGCATTGCGCACGGCGACGCTCGCCCGCACTTCGAGCGGCACCGCCTTGAAGTCACGCCGGGCAGCGGCAGCTTTCAAGGTCTCGAAGTCCTTTCCGTCGAGTTGGAAGAGTGCGCGCGCCGCTTCAGTGCTGATCCAGCCTTCGACCGCGACGCGGTCGGAGTTGCCGTCAGTGCGCGCCAGGTCGAGCTGCGGGCCGGTCCAGCTCGAGACCACCACATTCCAGCCATACGCGGCCGGCTCGGTCTCATGAATGATCAGTGCCCCCGCGGCGCCCTGGCGTGCGGCCTCTTCGAACTTGTAGGTCCAGCGACCGTGATAAGTCATTTCGCGGCCGCGGAACAGTTTCGGGTCGCCAGTGGCAAAGCCCGGATCGTTGATGAGAATGACGGCGGTCTTGCCCTTGATGTTGGCTGCGGCGTAGTCGTTCCAGTCGTATTCCGGGGCGACGATGCCGTACCCGACGAACACGAGGGGGCTGCTGTCGAGCGAGACCTGCGGCACCACACGCTTGGTCCACACCACCATGTCATCGCCGTACTTGAGCTCGCGCTTCGTGCCTGAACGCTGCAGCGACAGCGTGGTGTCGGCTGCGGCGGTGATCTCCACCATCGGCACGGACTGGAAGAAGGTCGTGGCGTGCCCCGGCTTGAGTCCCGCATCCGCAAACTGACGCCGGATATAGTCGACCGTCTTTTCCTCACCACTCGTTCCGGGCTTGCGGCCTTCGAAATCGTCCGCTGCCAGTGCTGCGGTGTGCTGGCGGAACACCTGATAGTCGAGCCAGGGGATGGGCGCCGGGTCTTTTGCCTCGCTCGCAACGCCCACCATCGCCACGAGCCCAGCCAGCAGCCACGACCCTTTGCGCATGCCCTGCTCTCCCTCTACGGCCAATACAGCCAACCCACCACTACCAGGCCCGCCCATAGCGCGCCCGTCGCCCACCGCCGCCAGCGCAGCTGGCGCAAGCTCCCGGTGAAGCTGGCCGCCGCGATCGCGGCGAGTCCCGTGAACACCGCAGCGCTCTGCAGCAGGGGGCGCAGCTCGGACCGCAGCTGGGGCGCATCGCCGACCAGAATCAGGAACACTATCAGTACCATGGTAAGGCTCAGGGCAATCGCCACTGAGGACCCCAGGATGATGCCGATGAGAACGGTCAGCGGGCGCATGTCGATCTGAGCACACCTGGCGCTGATCGCACTTGATCGGGCGACCGCGGCCTTCTAGCCTACGCTCAGTCTAGCAAGGAATTTGTACGGCCCAGCCGCTGTCATACGATGCACATGCATAGTCTCGCGCCACGTCGGATCGTTCTTCTCACCATAGCCCTGCTCTGCGCCGTCGGCGTCGGCGGCTCGGCACAACCGCCGCTGCCAGCGGTCGCGAGCGCGGCCGTCGGGGCCCCGGCGCCCCTGCAGCCTACCGATCGACATCGCAGCATCGCTCGGCGCGTGTACGAGAATCTCGATCGCGCGCACTACGCGCAGGTCGCCCTCGACGACAAGCTGTCATCTAAGACCTTCGACTTGTACCTGGAATCCCTCGACGGCGCGCGCAGCTATTTCATGGCGAGCGACATCGCGGAGTTCGAGCGCCTGCGTCTCAGGCTCGACGATGCCATCAAAACTGGCGCACTCGAACCGGCCTTCACCATCTTTGAGCGCTTTCGCCAGCGCAATCGCGAACGCATGACCTACGCCATCGGCCTGCTCGCGAAGGAACCGGACTACACGCTCAATGAAACCTTCGAATTCGATCGCGAGAAGGCGCCCTGGCCGGCGAGCACCGATGAGATCAACGAGCTGTGGCGCAAGCGCGTGAAGAACGACGGTCTGACACTGCTGCTCGCAGGCAAGAACTGGACCGAAGCGTCCGACATCCTGCGCAAGCGCTACGAACGCGTGCTCAAGCGCATCGACCAGGTCGCCGCCGATGACGTGTTCGAGAATTTCATGAATGCGTACGCGCGCGCGTACGACCCGCACTCGAGTTACTTCTCACCGCGCAATTCCGAGGAATATCGCATCGCGATGAGCCTGTCCTACGAAGGAATCGGCGCCTCGCTCCAGCTGGTAGATGACTACGTCACCGTGCTCAGCATCCTGCCGGGTGGTCCGGCCTCGCAGTCTAACCAGCTCGGGCCCAATGACCGCATCACCGCCGTCGCCCAGGGACGCGAAGGCGCGCTGGTCGATGTGATCGGCTGGCGTCTCGATGATGTCGTGCAGCTCATCCGTGGTCCGGTGAACTCGATCGTGCGCCTGCAGGTGCTGCCGGTCGGAGCCGCGCCCGGAAACGAGAAACTCGTGGAGTTCACGCGCAACAAGGTGACGCTCGAGGCCCAGGCGGCTCACAAGGAGATTCGCAAGGTGCATCGCGGCGACCGGGACCTGTCGATCGGCGTGATCACCGTGCCGAGCTTCTATCAGGACTACGAGGCACGGGCCGCCGGTGATCGCAACTATCGCAGTACCACGCGCGACGTCCACAACCTGATCAAGGAGCTCAAGAGCACGGGCATAGACGGCCTGCTCATCGATCTGCGAAACAATGGCGGTGGATCGCTGCCGGAGGCGACGGGACTGACGGGCCTGTTCATCAAGAGTGGCCCGGTCGTGCAGCTGCGTGAAACGGGCGGCAACGCTTGAAGTCCTCGACGATCCGGAGCCGGAGCCGGCTTACGCCGGTCCGCTGGCCGTGCTGGTCGATCGCTTCAGCGCCTCGGCCTCGGAGATCTTCGCGGCGGCTATCCAGGATTACGGTCGCGGCCTGGTGATCGGTCAGCAGACCTACGGCAAGGGTACGGTGCAGAACCTGATTCCGCTGGATCGCTTCGCGCTGGGACCGAAACCTGAGTTCGGACAGCTGACCATCACCATCGGCAAGTTCTATCGGGTCACCGGCGACAGCACTCAGAACCGGGGGGTGACACCCGACATCGTCATGCCCTCGCTCATCAGCACCGACGAAGTCGGCGAGAACACTCGCGGCAGTGCCCTGCCCTGGGATCGAATCGCAGCGGTCCCGTTCGGCGACAGCGCCAAGCTCGGCCCGGCCGTCACACAACTCGCGCGCATTCACGATCAGCGCGCCGCGGTCGATCCGGATTTCCGCAGTCTCGTGGACGACGTCGCCGCGGTGGACCGCCTGCGCCAGCAGACGGCCGTGTCGCTCAACCTCAAGGTCCGCGAACAGGAGCGCACCGCCCTCGACAAGGAACGCCTCGCGCGCGAAAACACGCGCCGTGCAGCCCATGGGCTGAAGCCGCTCGCGAGCATCGCGGAGATCAACGACACCGAGGCCTCCGATGTCGTCCTCACTGAAGCCAGCCAGATCGTCGCTGACATGACTTCGCTTCCGTTGCTGGTACAGGCCGCCAAGGGAAGCTGACGGCTCCTGGACGTTTCGCGGCCGCCAGGCGGCTGCTAACACTGTTATACTTGACTATAACACTAGCGTACCTGTAGCATTCCCTCTCGCTGCGGCAGCACAGCTCCCCGACTCTCCCCTGCCGCACGTAACTCGCTGAGCTGGCTTGAAAAGCCGGCTGCGAGCAGGAGGCAGAATGTACAAGCAGTCGTTGCTCCTCATCATCCTGGCGCTCACGGGTCTGTTGAGCGCGTGCGGCGAACGGGCGGACGGCAAGACAACGGACGCGAAGGACAAGGAAGCGCCTGCAATTCCGGTTGAAGTACGCGCTCCCAAGCGCGGTGAAATGATCGCTGTGTACTCGGGCACAGCCTCGCTCGAGGCGGACCAGGAAGCGTCGGTCGTCGCCAAGGTCGGCGGTGAAGTGCGCGCGATCCTGGTCGAGGAAGGGCGCACCGTGCGCGCCGGTCAGGTGCTCGCGCGGCTCGATGGCGATCAGTTGCGTCTGGAAGCCGAGAAAGCCAATGCTTCGCTCGCCAAGCTCGAGCGCGACTATCGGCGCAATGTCGAGTTGCACGAGAAGGGCCTGGTCTCGCCCGGCGCCTTCGAGAATCTCAAGTACGAAGTCGATGCGCAGCGCGCCGCGTACGAGCTCGCACGGCTGCAGCTCTCCTACACCGAGATCCGCGCCCCGATCGACGGTGTGGTCAGCGCACGACTCGTCAAGGTCGGCAATACCATCAAGCCCAATGACGTTCTGTTCAAGGTCACCGACCTGAAGCCTCTGATCGTGTACGTGCACGTGCCGGAGCGCGAGCTCGCACGCCTCAAGCCCGGTCAGCCGGCGTCGATCCTGGTCGATGCCGTTCCCAGACAGTCATTCATCGGTCACGTGGCGCGACTCAGCCCGGTGGTCGACCCTGAGACGGCGACGTTCAAGGTGACGATCGAGGTCGACGATCCCGGCGAGCAGCTCAAGCCCGGCATGTTCGCGCGCGTCGGCATCATCTACGAGCGGCGCGAGCAGGCACTGCAGATTCCGCGTACGGCAATCGTCGATGACGAGGGGCAGACCACCGTCTTCGTCATCGAGAACGGCAGGGCACAACAGCGCCGCATCACGGTGGGCCTGTCCAGTGACGGCCTGGTGGAGGTCACCGACGGCCTCAAGGGTCAGGAGCAGGTCGTCGTCGTCGGACAGAGCGGCCTGAAGAGCGGCAATGCCGTACGCGTCGTGGAGCTCGAGTCACCCACTACCAAGCGCTGAAGGCACGCGCCGATCCGGGCGCGTCTCTCGGCCACGAGGCCAGGCCATGCAACTCGTCGACTTCGCCACCCGCCGGCGCGTCACCATCGTCATGTGCATGGTGGCCATCGCGCTCTTCGGCTTCGTCTCACTGGCACGTCTGAAGGTCAACCTGCTTCCCGACCTGTCCTATCCCACGCTCACGGTACGCACGGAGCTCGTGGGCGCGGCACCGCTCGAAATCGAAAACCTGATCACGCGGCCCGTCGAAGAGGCGGTGGGCATCATCCGCAACGTGCGCCAGGTGCGCTCCGTGTCGCGCTCGGGACAATCCGACGTGACTCTGGAGTTCGTGTGGGGCACGGACATGGATCTCGCGGGCATCGAGGTGCGCGAGAAACTGGATCTGCTGCAGCTCCCGCTCGAAGCGAAGCGGCCGTTGCTGCTGCGCTTCGATCCGTCAACCGAGCCAGTGGTTCGTTTTGCGCTGCTGGACAAGTCGGCCGCAGGCGATGCGGTCGCCACGGCCGGTGAGGAGCGGCTCAAGTTCCTACGCCGTTTCGCCGAAGATCGGCTGAAGCCGGACCTGGAGGCAGTAGCGGGTTCCGCGGCGGTGAAGGTGAGCGGCGGCTACGAGGACGAGATCCAGGTCTTCGTCGATCAGCAGAAGCTCGCACAGCTCGGCCTCTCGATTGAAACCGTGGCGAGCCGTTTGCGCGCGGAGAATGTGAACCTGTCAGGAGGACGTCTCGAGCAGGGCACGCAGCGATTCCTGGTGCGCACCCTGAACGAGTTCCAGAGCATCGAGGAAATGGCCAACGCCATCATTGCCTCGGTCGACGGGCAGCCCGTCTACCTGCGCGATGTGGCTTCGGTGGCGCACGGCTACAAGGAGCGCGAGGCCGTGACACGCGTCAACGGTCGCGAGTCGGTCGAGCTCGCGGTCTACAAGGAAGGAGATGCCAACACCGTGCAGCTCGCGCACGCGCTCATGGAACGCGTCGAGGCACTGCGCAAGACGCTGCCGGCCGAGACCGAGCTCACGCCGGTCTACGACCAGTCGAAGTTCATCTCCTCGGCCATCGGCGAGGTGCGCGATGCCGCGCTGATCGGCGGCCTGTTGTCGATCCTGGTGCTGTATTTCTTCCTGCGCGACGCGCGCGCCACCTACGTCGCCGGAATCGTGATCCCGGTGTCCGTGATCGGCACTTTCATGCTGATGTACCTCTCGGGCGTCACGCTCAACATCATGTCACTCGGCGGCATTGCGCTCTCGGTTGGCACACTGGTCGACACGTCCGTCGTCATCCTCGAGAGCATCAGCAAGAAGCGCGAAGCGGGCCTGGGTCCGTTCGAGGCGGCGCGCAGCGGCACGAGCGAGGTGGCAATGGCGGTCACAGCCTCGACGCTCACCTCGATCGCCGTATTCTTCCCGATGGTTTTCATCAGTGGCATCGCCGGCCAGCTGTTCCGTGACCAGGCGCTCACCGTCACCTACGGGCACATCCTCTCGTTGCTTGTGGGCCTCACGGTGGTGCCGATGCTCGTCGCCGGTACGGTCGCCAAGCAAACCGACACCGCGGCGGCGGCGGCGCCGTTGGGGCGCTTTGCCCGCGGAGTCGCCTTGGTGGCGGCTTGCATCGGACGCGCAGGCCGCGCCATTTCGACTTTCTTCCGCACAATCTTTGGACCCTTCGTGTGGGTGACGCAGACCTCCTATCGCCGCCTGGAACAAGCGTACGTGCCGCTGCTCGAGTGGGCGCTTTCGCACCGCGCACGGGTGATCGGAGCGGCCCTGGCGCTGTCCCTGGCGACGTTTGCCCTCGTGCCGCGGCTTGGCACCGAGCTGATTCCGCAGCTCTCGCAAGGTGAATACAACGTCGATCTGCGCCTGCCGCCGGGCACGCCATTGGATCAGACCGACCGGGTCATGGAGAGCGCGCAGCACGCCGCCATGGACATCGGCGGCGTACAGCTCTCGTACTCGGTGGCGGGAACCGGCAATCGCCTGGACGCGAACCCGGTCGATGCCGGCGAGAACACCGGCAAGCTGAGCATCACGCTGCGACCCGGTTCCGGGCGCGCCGAGGAAGCGGCCTCGATGAATGCGCTGCGGCCGCGCCTGGACTCCGTCGCCGGCCTGCAATACCAGTTCAGCCGGCCGTCGCTCTTCACCTTCAGCACGCCGCTTGAAGTGGTCGTCAGCGGTTATGACCTCGACCGGCTGCGCGCGGTCGCGGAACAGGTGCACGCACGCATGGAAGCCGCTGGCACCTATACCGACATCCGTTCCACCGTGGAAGCGGAGAATCCCGAGATCCAGATCGTGTTCGACCAGGATCGCGCGACGCGCCTCGGGCTCAAGGTGCGCGACATCGCCGATCGCATCGTCACCAGCGTGCGCGGCGAGGTGGCCACGCGCTACCGCCTGCGCGACAAACAGATCGACGTGCTGGTGCGCAGTGTTCACACACGGGCCGCCTCCATCGAGGAGATCCGCAACCTCATCATCAATCCGGGCAGCGAGCAGCCGGTGCCCTTGAGCGCCGTGGCCGAGGTCGCGCTGTCGGTGGGCCCAGCCGAGATCCGCCGCATCGGACAGGAACGCGTCGCCGTGGTGTCGGCGAACTACGCCGGCAGCGATCTCGGCACTGCGGTGACCGATCTGCGGGGCATGCTGAGCCAGATCGAGCTGCCACCGGGGGTGAGTGGCTATCTCGCCGGGCAAGGCGAGGAGATGCAGGACAGCCTGCGCTCGCTCACCTTCACGCTCGCCCTCGCGGTGCTGCTGGTTTACCTCGTGATGGCCTCGCAGTTCGAGTCGCTCATCCAACCGTTCGTCATCCTGTTCACCATCCCGCTCGGCCTGATCGGCGTGGTCTGGGCGCTGTTTCTCACCTCCACGACGATCAGCGTCGTGGCCATGATCGGCATCATCATGCTCACGGGCATCGTGGTGAATAACGCCATCGTACTAATTGACGCCGTCAACCGCGCGCGCCTGCGCGGCCTCGACAAGCATGCTGCCATTCTCTTCGCCGCGCGCGCCCGCCTGCGACCGATCGTGATCACCACCGTGAGCACCATCCTCGGACTCGTGCCGATGGCGCTCGGCTTCGGCGACGGTGCGGAGGTGCGCACGCCGATGGCCATCACTGTGATCGGCGGCATGACCGTCTCGACCCTGCTCACGCTGGTCGTGATCCCGGTGGTCTATTCGCTCATAGCACCCGAGCGCAAGCGCACCAGTGAGGTAGCGGTAGCGGCCGCGGCCAGCCGCCCATGATCCACACTGACACCGCGCTGCGTCGGCCCGTGACCACAGTGATGGTGTTCCTGGCCGTCACCCTGATCGGGATCATCGCAGCGCGCCTGCTGCCACTCGAGCAGTTTCCGGACATCAAGTTTCCGGGAATGCAGGTGACTATTCCGTACGCCGGCTCGACGCCGCAGGAAATCGAAGAACAGATCACCCGCCCGGTGGAAGAAGCGCTTTCGACGCTCAGCGGTATCCAGGAGATCCGCTCGACCTCGAGCGAGAATCAGGCCCAGATCGAGATCGCCTTCGATTGGGGCACCGACTTCGACGCAGTCGGATTTCAGATACGCACCAAGCTCGACGCGATTCGCAGCCAGCTGCCGCCGGGCGCCGACCGCATGCTGATCTTCGCCGGCTCGCTCGGGGATCAGCCGATCCTGCAGGTCCGCATCGCCGCCAACCAGGATCTCTCCGACGCCTACGACACGCTGGAGCGCTTCCTGAAGCGCCCGGTCGAACGCCTCAACGGCGTGGCACGCGTGGAACTTGCCGGCGTTGAGCCGCGCGAGGTGCGCATACTCGTGGATGCGGGGCGCGTGGCGGCCCACGGCATCGACCTGCGCGACCTGCGCGAGCTGCTCGAGCGCAGCAACTTCTCGGTGAGCGCCGGCGAGATCACCGAGCGCGGCCAGCGCTTCAATGTGCGGCCAATCGGCGAGTTCCGTTCCCTCGACGACATTCGCAACCTACTGCTGCGCGGCAACGTACGCCTAGCGGACATCGCAACCGTGGAACTGCTCAGCCCGGAGCGCGAGATGGGGCGCCATCTCAATCACCGGCCGGCCGTGGGCCTGGAGGTTTACAAGACGACGCAAGCCAACGTCGTCGACGTCGTGGAGCGGGTGCTGAAGGTCGTCGACTCGGCGCGTGAGCTGCCGCAGATGCAGGGCATCGAGCTGCTGATCATCGGCAACCAGGCGGCTTCGATCATTGCCTCGCTCAAGGAGCTGCGCACCGCCGGACTCATCGGTGCGACGCTCGCCTTCCTGGTGCTGTTTGCCTTCCTGCGCGACTGGCCGACGACGCTGATCGTGACCCTGGCGGTGCCGTTCTCGCTCGTAATTACCCTTGCCGCCATGTACTTCCTCGGCCTGTCGATCAACATCCTGTCGATGATGGGCATGCTGCTCGCGGTCGGCATGCTGGTGGACAACGCCGTGGTCATCACGGAGAGCATCTTCAGGCACCGCCAGCTGTCGCCCGATCGGCCGACTGAGGCAACGCTCGCGGGCGTGCGCGATGTCGGTATCGCCGTAACCGCGGGAACTGCGAGCTCGGTCGCGGTATTCCTGCCGCTGCTGTTTGGCGAGCGCACCGAGGCGACGATCTTCCTGGCGCATGTCGCGATCCCGATCGTGGTGGCGATGATCGCCTCGCTCCTCGTCGCGCAGACGCTGATCCCGATGCTGACCGTGCGCTTCCCCGTTCCCCCGCCCATCGGCGCCGGTACTCTGCTCGGCCGGCTGCGTGAGCGTTATGCGCGCGCGCTCAGCTGGACGCTCGAACACAAGTGGCTCACCGCCGCCGGCATCGTGCTGATCCTGGCCTCGGTCGCACTGCCCGCCTCGCAGGTGAAGAACGACATGTTCCCACCCGATTCCGGCCGCGACCTCGTGCTCGAGTACCACATCGACGGGACGTTCCCGCTGCAGCGCGTGGAGTCGGCGGTCACCCTCGTCGAAGGGTTTCTGGAAAGGAATCGCCAGCGCTTCGAGATCACGACCATCTATTCCTACTTCCGGCCCGACCAGGCACGCACCTTTCTCACGCTCACGCCAAAGGGCAAAGCCAAGAAGGAGACCAAGGAAATCATCGCGGAGATCAGCAAGGACCTGCCGGAGATCATCATTGGCAAGCCGAGTTTCCAGTTCGACCAGGACTCTGGCGGGAGCTTCAGCATGCAGCTCGCCGGCGAGTCGACCGAGCGCCTGACGGAGCTCAGCCAGGAGCTGGCGCAACAGCTCAGTTCGATCAACGGCCTGGAGAGCGTGCGCTCGGAAGCGCGCAATGGCGAGGAAGAGGTACAGATCACGGTCGATCGCGCGCGTGCTGCCGAGCTCGGGCTGAGCACCGAACAGATCGCTGCCTCGGTGGCGGTGGCGATGCGAGGCGACAAGCTCAAGGAATTTCGCGGGCCGGAACGTGAAGTGGACATGCGCCTCACGTTCCGAGCATCCGACCGCCAGAACATCGAGGACCTGATGCGCCTGCCGCTTTATCTGCCCAGTGGCGAGCGCATCACGCTGGGCTCGGTGGCGGATTTCAAGGTCGCGCGCGGTCCGCGGCAGATCACGCGCGTGAACCGCCTCACCGCGGTCGTGATCGCGGCCAATCTGGCCAGCGGTGCGACCCTCGAAGAGGTGAAGCAACGGGTGCAGACACTCATGGACCAGATCACCTTGCCGCCCGGCTACACCTGGAAGTTCGGCCGCGGCTTCGACCAAAACGACGAGACCCAGCAAGTCATGCTGATCAGCATCGCCCTGGGCGTAGCGATGATTTTCCTGGTGATGGCGTCACTGTTCGAGTCAGCGCTCTACCCGCTCTCGATCATCACTTCCATCATTTTTGCGGTGGTCGGGGTCTACTGGTTCTTCTTCGTCACCGGCACCGTGTTCACGTTCATGGCGATGGTGGGAATCATGATCCTGGTGGGCGTGGTCGTGAATATCGGCATCGTGCTGGTCGCGCACATCAACAACCTGCGTGCTGCCGGCCTCACGCGCAATGCTGCGATCGTCCAGGCCGGGCGCGATCGCTTGCGACCCATCCTGATGACGACGTTGACGACGCTACTGGCGATGCTGCCGCTCGCGATCGGCGATGCGCAAGTCGGCGGTGGCGGTGTGGGTGGCGGCGGGCCAGCCTATTACCCGATGGCCCGCGCCATCATCGGCGGCCTGGCATTCTCCGGCGTGCTGTCGCTGTTCGTCGTGCCCGCTTTCTACGAGTGGTTTGACGATCTGAATCAATGGCGGCGGCGAGTCATCAGCGGGGCACGCAGACGCAATGCAGGGGTCGCGGCGCCGGACCCGGCACTCGCTCAGCGCAGCAGCACCCGGTAGATATTCCAGTAGTCGTCGGCGAGAATCTGTGGCGCCGACAGCGACAACATCGGCCTGCCATCCTCCGAGGTGGGCGCGACGCCCCCCAGCGCATCGGCAAGGGGCACGCTGTCCGAAGGCGAGCGATACTGTGCCGCCTCCTTCAGCATCTCCACGCAGGTCTTGATCTGGCCGGCGAATCCGGCGCGCGTCTTGACGCTCGCGAGCGTCTGCGATATCGCCAGCATCAACGCCTCGCATTCCTCGCGCCCGCCGTACTGCGCTTCCTGGACGCGCTTGGCCATCGACTCGCGCACGCGCGTCGCGAGTCCCTCCGTGCTAAGCCGGGCACCCAGAACCAGTGCGTAAGCGATGATCGCCAGGTTGATGGCACGTCGGCCCTCGATCGAGAGACCCGGAAACGCCGGGCACTGCTCCTGCTCCAGGGCAGTGTGTTCCTCGCTAAGGCGCGCGGCGTCCTGCACGGCGGCGCCGACGTGCACGCGTTCACCGGCGACCTGTGTCGTTAGCTTGCGGCGACGGAAGTAGTTCCAGAAGCCGCGCAATTTCTGGATGCGCTGCGTCAGGTCTTCGAGTACCCGTTGACGCTCCGCAGCGACGTCGTTCGCAGCGGCCAGGCGTGCGCCCAGCTCGTCGAGCCGCTGTTTGAGCTGCTGGTTGAACTCGAACGCCTGGCGCTGACGCTCGCGCTCGTCCTGCTGCCGTTCGAGCTCACCCGCGAATTGCGCAAGTTGCAGGTTGCACGCTCGCCACAGACCGCGCAGCTGGTAGAAGACGAGCGCGGCGTAGCCGGACTGCGGATTGCCGAGGAGCGTCTCGAGCGACTCCATCTGCTCCTGCGCCTTGCCGACCGCCGTTTCCTGTTGCTTGAGGCGCTGCTTGAGATCGTAGATGTCGTCCTGCAGGTCGGCATACGCCTTCTTCAGACCGGCGCGATTCTTGAAGAGCTGCACCAGGCGCTCATCTTCAGCCGGCTTGGGCTTCGGACCGAACGGCAGCTTGAAGAGCCTGAGCTTGTCGAAGATCGCCACGTGCCCGACCCTTTGACCTTCAGGAGCTGTTCAGAACCAGAGAATTGACGGCGCTAGTCAGCACATCACACGCGATGCGCGCTTGTCATTCTGCCGTCAGCATGCTGCACGCCGCGACTCCTCCACCCGGCTCGCGTCCGCCGTTGTCTCGAAGCGATGACCCCGCTCGGCACAGTATTCCAGCCACTTGTTGAGCACCATGTTGCGTGCCCAGCGCTCGCCCAGCTCACGGCGCAGCGCGCCGATCGCGCGCATCTGCGCACCGAGCCGCCGGCCCACTGCGCTCGCGCGCCGCCAGCCCGAGCAACTGCAGGCCTCGGCCAGCCGCGCGTCGTGATACACACGCACCTGCATATCCGGCGTGAGCAACGGTCCCCGGCTGCCTTCCAGCAGGTAACTCAGACTGAGCGTGGTTGTGAACCGGCAGTGCTCAAGGACCTGCAGGTGCAGGGCAACGTCGCCCGGCGCGTTGGAAATAAGGTGGCCGTCGAGCGCATCCGGTGCGGACACGAGCCAGCGCAGCCTGATGTAGTTGCTCTCGTAGAGCGTCATCAGGCTCACGAAAGTTCCCGGGCGCGAGCGCCAGGAAACTGCGCACAGCTGATCGCCGTCCATGAATCGAATATAGCACAGCCGTTCGGGTGCCCAGCCCCGCTGGTGCGATGCATTTCACGCTTCGGTGCGTGCACGAGTCACGCCCGAACACGGCGCTCAACGCCGGTGCGATCTAGAATGCGACTCGAGATCTCCTCGATCGAGCATTCGGTTGTGTCCAGGTAAGGGATGCCCTGGCGTTCGAACAGGGATTCGGCCGCGCGGATCTCGTACTGTACCTGCGGAGCGGAGGAATAGCGGCTGTCCGGGCGGCGTTCGTTGCGAATCTGCTGCAGACGCTCGGGCTTGATCGTGAGACCGAAGAGCTTGCGCTGCTGCGTGCGCAGCGCGGACGGCAGTGTCCGCGCCTCGAGCTCCTCTTCCGTGAGCGGAAAGTTCGCTGCAAAGATGCCGTACTGCAAGGCCATGTAGAGGCAGGTCGGTGTCTTCCCGGAACGCGAAACGCCGATCAGGATCAGGTCGGCATGATCGTAATCGCGCGCACCCGCACCGTCGTCGTTTGCCAGCGCAAAATTCGTGGCGTTGATACGCGTCGTGTAGGTGTGCAGATCCGCCATGCTGTGCGCGCGTCCGCTGGCATGCGAGGAGCGCACCGCCAGCTCGCTCTCCAGCGGGCCGAGAAAGGCATCGAAAAAATCGAGGAACAGTCCGTTGGCCTCTCGCACCACTGCGCGCAACTCGTCCTGCACCAGCGTGCTGAACACGATGGGCCGCACGCCCTCCTGCTCGGCGACGAGATTGATCTTGCGAGCCGCTTCCTGTGCCTTGTCAAGTGTCGAGATGAATGGCAAAGTCACCGGCCGAAATTCCAGGCGGTCGAATTGCGTCAGCAGGCTGTGCCCCATGGTTTCGGCGGTCACGCCAGTCTGGTCCGAGACGAAAAATACGGTTCTGCGGTCCACGGCAGTTCGTTCACAGCGACATACGGCATCAGAGTGTTTCACCCTCCTGCCATCCGAGACAAGTGCACCAGCGTCGCCACCGCGCTGCTGCGTCCCTGAGGAGCAGACTTGAGTTCCTACATCCTGCCGTTCGATCAAATCGGCATGCACGATGTCGCAGTCGTAGGGGGCAAGAATGCCTCACTTGGCGAGATGATCCGCAAGCTTGCCAGCCTTCAGGTCGTGGTACCGGATGGGTTCGCCACCACCGCCCAGGCATACCGGGATTTCCTGGCCCAGGGCGGGCTGGCGACGCGGATTGCGGACGCCTTGCGCGTGCTCGACATCGAGGACGTGACGCGCCTCGCCGAGACCGGCGCGCGCATCCGCGGCTGGGTTCTCGCCACGCCGTTTCCCGAGCGCCTGCAGGCCGAGGTCATCGCTGCCTGGGAAGAGATGAATGCCGGGGGCGGGATCGCGGTCGCGGTGCGCTCCTCCGCCACGGCGGAAGATCTGCCGGAGGCCTCCTTTGCCGGCCAGCAGGAGACAGTTCTGAATGTCCGCGACCGCGACAGCCTGCTGCGCGCGATGCACGAGGTCTACGCCTCACTGTTCACTGACCGGGCCATCGCGTACCGCGTGCACCACGGTTTCGAGCATGAGCAAGTGGCACTCTCAATCGGCGTGCAGCACATGGTGCGCAGCGACCTCGGCACGAGTGGCGTCATGTTCACGCTCGACACCGACTCGGGCTTTCGCGATGTCGTCTTCATCACGGCCTCGTACGGACTCGGCGAAACGGTCGTGCAGGGTGCAGTCAACCCCGACGAGTTCTATGTGTACAAGCCCGCACTGCGCGCCGGGCGCGAAGCGATCCTGCGGCGCAATCTCGGCAGTAAAGCCATCAAGATGGTGTACGCCGCGCCGGGAAGTGCTGAGCGCGTGCAGACGGTCGAGGTGCCTGAGGCGGAGCGGCTGCAATTTTCGGTGAGCGACGAGGACCTGCGTGTGCTGGCGCGCCAGGCGCTGACCATCGAGGAACACTACGGCTGCCCCATGGACATCGAGTGGGGCAAGGACGGTGAGAGCGGCAGGATCTACATCCTGCAGGCGCGCCCGGAAACCGTGCAGAGCCGCGCCGGACGCTCGATCCAGCGGTTTACGCTCAATAGCCGCTCGCATGTGCTTGCGAGTGGACGCAGCATCGGGCAGCGCATCGGCGCGGGCCCCGCGCGCATCGTGCGTGACGTCAAGGAGATGGCTCGCGTACAGAGCGGCGACGTGCTGGTCGCCGACATGACCGACCCTGACTGGGAACCGGTGATGAAGCGTTCCTCAGCGATCGTCACTAATCGCGGTGGGCGCACCTGTCATGCCGCCATCATCGCGCGCGAGCTCGGCATTCCCGCGGTGGTCGGCTGCGGTAACGCCACCGAGCAGGTCAAGACCGGCCAGGAAGTCACGGTCTCCTGCGCTGAAGGCGACACGGGTTACGTGTACGACGGGCTGCTCGCCTACGAGAAACGCCAGATCGAGCTCGACACTCTGCCCACGGCACCGGTTCGCATCATGATGAACGTGGGCAACCCGGACCGCGCCTTTGATTTCGCCGGCATTCCCAACCAGGGTGTGGGCCTCGCGCGCCTGGAATTCATCATCAACCGGATGATCGGCGTGCACCCGCGCGCCCTGCTGGAGTTCGACCGCCAGAGCGCGGAGCTCAAGCAGTCCATCCGCCGGCAGATGGCCGGCTATCGCGATCCGGTGAGCTTCTATGTCGAGAAGCTCAGCGAGGGAATCGCGCAGATCGCCGCCGCCTTTGCGCCGGAACCGGTGATCGTGCGCCTGTCCGATTTCAAGTCGAACGAGTACGCCAACCTCATCGGCGGGCGCCAGTACGAGCCGCACGAGGAAAATCCGATGCTTGGATTTCGCGGCGCGTCGCGCTACGTCGATGAGACTTTCCGCCCCTGCTTCGAGCTCGAGTGCCGCGCCCTGAAGCGCGTGCGCAACGACATGGGACTGAAGAACGTGCAGGTCATGGTGCCGTTCGTGCGCACGCTGAAGGAAGCTTCCCAGGTAACGCAGCTGCTGGCGGACAACGGCCTGCAGCGCGGCCAGGACGGCCTGAAGGTCATCATGATGTGCGAGCTGCCGAGCAACGCACTGCTCGCGGAGCAGTTCCTCGAGTTCTTCGACGGCATGTCGATCGGCTCGAACGACATGACGCAGCTCACGCTCGGCCTCGATCGGGATTCCGGCATTGTCGCCCGTGGCTTCGACGAGCGCGACGACGCGGTGAAGGCCCTGCTCGCGATGGCGATCGCAGCCTGCCGCAAGGCCGGCAAGTACATCGGCATCTGCGGCCAGGGTCCGTCGGATCATCCCGAGTTTGCGCGCTGGCTGGTCGAGCAGGGTATCGAGAGCATCTCGCTCAATCCCGATACCGTGGTCGAGACCTGGCTGTTCCTCGCCGATCGCGTGGACACGAATCCGCAGTAGCGCAGTTCCAGCAAGAGCAGTCCCGGGCGGCCATCGGGTAATACCGTGCCGACGTGCGCCGGATCACGACTGTTGTTACCTAGGATGATGAGAAGTTAAACCCGCAAACACAGGTGCCGGCGCAGTCGTCAGGTATCACGCCGATGTCCACCCGCTCCTGCGTTAACTGACAAGAGTTAGTTAACTTCTCCTGTAAGAGGTCCGCGCAGCGGACCAGCCAACTTACTCCAATGGGCCGATGCAGGACGCTCTGGGCGTTGGGTGGGTGTGGCTTGAGATCGTGTGCAAATGCCCTCTGCCCGGGCGATCAGCGCTCAGACCTGGGACAGTGAGGGTAAGGTGAGCGAGCGTGGTCTGAGCGCCGCCCGGGCTGAGGGTTCGCGTGCGATCTTGAGCGTTCCTCGCTCAAGATCGTCACTGCGCATTTGCGCGCACGAGCTCAAGGCACACCCACCCAACGACCAGAGCGGACTGCTCTTACTCCCCTCGCGAGAGACTCCGCACCGCGGCATCCGACCGCTCACGGTCCCGGTCGTCGAACGGCCGGATCGTAACCGAGCGCACCGTGTCGCGCGCCAGACAGCGCAGGTTCACGCTGTAGCCGTCCGGATTCGAGCGCGGCACGTAGAACGATTTCACCCCGCAGCGCCGGCAGAACATGTGCTGAGCCACGCCCGTGTTGAACTTGTAGGTCGTGAGCGCGTGTGCGCCACGCAAGAGGCGAAACCGGCTGGCGGGCACGATGAGGTGCAGAAACCCGCTCGGCGTGCAGATCGAGCAGTTGCACTCCAGCACTTCGAGGTCCGCAGGCGCCTCGACCTCGAAGGCAACCGCACCGCAGTGGCAGCCTCCCCGATGAACGATGCGCTCCACGCTGATACCCGCCTCAGCGGCGCGTGGCCTGTTGACGTACGGCGGATGCCGGAAGATTGCGGATGCGCACTTCGTCCTCGGCGAAACTCGCCGGATCGGCAGCGTAATCGCAAGCCATCTGCGTGCTGTCATTGCCCCAGAAGAGCAATTCTCCGACGGCAAGCGTCGGCACGCCAAACACTCCCGCGGCAATGGCGGATTCGGTGTTGGCGCGCAGCTCACGCTTGATCGCTTCATCGGCAATCGCGCGCTCCGCATCGGCGACGCCGAGCTCGCGCATGAGTTCCTGCCACGCCACGCGGTCGTCCGGAATCTTGCCGTCGCGCCAGACGAAAGCGAACAACCGGCCCACGACCGCCTCGTCCACGCCGAGATGCAGCGCGAGGCGCAACAGTGGCAGCGGGTTGAACGGGTGTGCCCGCGGCAGATTGAGCGCGAGGCCGCGACGGCGCGCCAGCCAGCGCACCTGGCGATAGGTGAACGCACGCTTAGGTGGGATTTCGGCCGGCCCGAGCTGACCCCAATGCGCCAGCACGCCCGCGAACAGGATCGGCCTCATCCGGATCTCGAAACGCGTGCGCAGCTGCGGCAGATCGCCGAATTGCAGGTAAGAATAAGGAGAGATGAAATCGAAGTACCAGTCCGCACGTTGCATCATGAACCCCTCAGCCACTGGGCAGTATCGAGGTCGACATTACCCCCGGACAGGATGACGCCGACATTGAGCCCGGTGACGTCGAGTCGTCCGTCGATCAACGCGGCGAGCACCACCGCCGCGGACGGCTCGACCAGCAGCTTCAACCTCTCGAGCGCCAGGCGCGCGGCCCGCAGGATCGCACCTTCTGACACGCGCACGATGTCGTCGACGCAGCGACGGATGATGGTGAAGTTGCGTGCGCCCAGTGAGGCACGCAAGCCATCCGCAACCGTATCCGGCGCATCGAGCAGCACACGTTCACCACTCCTGAAGGAGCGCCACGCATCGTCCGCCTGCTCAGGCTCCACACCGATGACACGGGCGGCTGGCGCCAGCGCCCGCGCTGCGATTGCCGTTCCAGACAACAGGCCGCCGCCGCCGACCGGCGTGAGCAGCAGCTCGAGCCGAGGCTGTTCCTCGATCAGCTCCAGACACGCGGTGCCCTGACCGGCGATCACGCGGTAATCATCGTACGGATGGACCGCATTCATCTCGCGTCTGGCCAGCAACTCCGCCAGCGCCGCTTCGCGCGCGATCCGCCCGGGACGGCACAGGATCACTTCGGCACCTTGGTGCCGCACTGCGGCGATCTTCACGGCCGCTGAATTTTCTGGCATGACGACTGCCGCCGGAATGCCGCGCAGGCGTGCCGCGAGGGCGAGTGCCGCGCCGTGATTACCTGAGGAATGAGTCGCAACACCACGGGCCGCGATGGCCTCGGACAGTGAATACACGGCATTGGCGGCGCCGCGCAGCTTGAACGAACCGCTGCGTTGGAGGTTCTCGCACTTGAAGGCGAGCCGGGCATGGAACTGCTCATCGAGCGTCTCCTCGCCCAGGACCGGCGTGCGCCGCACGAAAGGACGGATGCGAGCGGCAGCGGCGCGGATCGCAGCCAGGTCCGGCTCCTCCTCCACGGGCGCCGCGAGGTCGCTGCTCATGAGCATGATCAGCCGCTCCCTGGCGTCGAGGCGATGGACGTGGCGAACAGGCGCTCGCGGTAGTACTGCAACTCGCGCACCGAGTCGCGAATGTCCTCGAGGGCCAAATGCGTTGAAGCCTTGGTGAAGCCGGCCGCAACTTCCGGTGCCCAGCGGCGCGCCAGCTCCTTGAGCGTGCTCACATCGAGGTTGCGGTAATGGAAGTAACGCTCCAGGTCCGGCATGAAGCGCGCGAGGAATCGCCGATCCTGGCAGATGCTGTTCCCACACATCGGCGAGAACCCTGCGTCCACGTGCTGCGAGAGGAACGCGAGCGTCATGCGTTCTGCTTCAGCCACGCTCGTGGTGCTGGCGCGAACTCGCGCCAGCAATCCCGAAGCCCCGTGCTGGCGCTGGTTCCACTCGTCCATCAGCCCGAGCACGTCCTGCGGCTGATGCAAGGCCAGCACCGGCCCCTCCGCGAGCACGCGCAGATGCTTGTCGGTGATCAGCGTAGCGATCTCGATGATGTGATCGACGTCGGGCCTGAGCCCGGTCATTTCGAGATCGATCCAGATCAGATTGTCCGGGTCTCGAGCCATGTGAGCGCGGTGGATTGTGTTGGGATATTAGCAGACGGTAAGCTGCCGGCGCTTGCATCGATGCCGCCTCATGGGTCCATTCGTCTCACCTTTCATCATCCTGCTGATTCTCGCGCTGGCGTGCCGCATCTGGCTGCTGAACCGCCAGTGCTCCAGTGCCCGCGCTGCGCGCGAGCGCGTGCCCGAGGCGTTCCGTGCCGCCGTGCCACCCGAGGCGCATCGCAAGGCGAGCGACTACACCATCGCCAACGCACGTCTCGCGATCGTCGACGCCAGCATCGATGCGCTGCTGCTCGTCGTTTTGACCTGGGGCGGAGTGCTCCAATGGCTCGACTCGACCTGGCGCGCACAGGGCCTCGGCGGCGTCGCACTCGGACTCGCGGTCATCGTGAGCGCGACGTTACTCACGGCGCTCGTGGCCTGGCCATTATCTCTGTACCGCGTGTTCGGCATCGAGACGCGGTTCGGCTTCAACCGCATGGGCTGGCGGTTGTACCTTACCGACCGCCTCAAGAGCCTTCTGCTCGCCTGCGTACTGGGATTGCCGCTCCTCGCGCTCATCCTCTGGCTCATGCAGGGTGCTGGCTCCTACTGGTGGTGGTACGCGTGGCTCGCCTGGGCCGCGTTCAGCCTCACACTGACCTGGGCCTACCCCGCCTTCATCGCGCCGTTGTTCAATCGCTTTCAACCGCTCGCCGACGCGCAGCTCGCCCAGCGCATTGAAGCCCTGATCAAGCGTTGCGGCTTCAATAGTCGCGGGATCTTCGTCATGGACGGTTCGCGTCGCTCGGCACACGGCAACGCGTACTTCACCGGATTCGGTTCGAACAAGCGCATCGTGCTGTTCGATACGCTGATCGGGCGCCTGACGAGCGAGGAAATCGAGGCGGTGGTAGCGCATGAGCTCGGTCACTTCCGCCTCCACCACATCCGCTCGCGTCTCCTCGTCACTCTGGCGGCAGGTCTCGGCGGCCTGTACCTGCTCGGCTGGCTGAGCGCTCAGCCGCTGTTCTATGCCACGTTCGGCATCGACCGGCCGTCCGCCCACATGGCGCTGCTGCTCTTCGTGCTGGCCGTACCGGTGCTGACCTTCTGGCTCGCGCCGCTCGGCTCCGCCTGGTCACGGCGACACGAGTTCGCCGCCGACCGCTATGCGATGGCGCATGCGAACGCGGACCAGCTCGCTGCGGCGCTGGTCAAGCTCTACCGGGAGAACGCCACGACTTTGTGCCCGGATGCGCTCTACTCCGCGTTCTTCGATTCGCATCCTCCCGCGCCGGTCCGCATCGCGCGTCTGCAGCACGCCGCCTGAGTCATGGGTGGTTCGCCCGGTGCAGAGGACAGGACACTCGTCGGACGCGTCATCGCAAGCTACGGCCGCCACGTAGTAGTCGAAGACACCAATCAGCGCCGAATTCCCTGCCGGCTGGCCGCGCGCCGCCTGCAAGTCGTGTGCGGCGATGAGGTGCAATGGCAGGAGGATGGCGCGGGCCAGGGAATCGTGCTCGAACAGCTGGCGCGTCGCTCGGTGCTGTCACGGATCAACGCGCAGGGTCAGACCGAGGCCGTCGTCGCCAACATCACGCAGCTCATAGTCGTCTTCGCGCCCGAGCCGGCGCCCGATTTCTTTATCGTTGACCGCTACATCGCCGCAGCCGAGCTCTATGGGCTCAAGGCGGGCGTGGTGCTGAACAAAGCGGAACTCACGGCTGAATCCGATGCCTGCCGCACCGAGCTCTCGGGCTATGGGCGGATCGGTTATCCCGCGTGCAGCTGCTCGGCGCTCGCTGGCCGAGGCGTCGATGAGCTGCGCGCCCTGTTGCAGAACGAGGTGAGCGTGCTCGTCGGCCAGTCCGGTGTCGGCAAATCGACCCTGGCGAATTGGCTGCTGCCGGGGCTCGAGGCGCAGACGGCCGCGTTATCGCGCAGCACCATGGAAGGTCAGCACGTCACCAGCGCTGCAACGCTGCTGCACCTGCCGTTCGGGGGTGATCTGATCGACTCGCCCGGCGTGCGCGACTATGCGCCGGCGCTGGAGCTGCTGGCCGACCCGGCGCACGCCTTTCGCGAATTTGCCGCGCCCGCGATGCAGTGCCGCTTCCAGGACTGTCGCCATCTGCGCGAGCCCGACTGTGGCGTGCGCCAAGCTGTCGAGGCCGGGAACATTGCTCAGCGCCGCTACGAAAGCTATCGCCGGCTGTTGCGCCTGCAAGCCAAGTTGCGCGAGACGCGACCGCGCAGAGCAGGGAAGTAGCAGCGCGTCGCTCGCTCAGCCGAGCGCCTGCCGACCGGCGAGCGCGTGCGCCAGCGTACCGCCGTCCACGTATTCAAGCTCCCCGCCCACGGGGACACCGTGTGCGATACGCGTCGCGCGCACGCCGCGCCGTGATGCGATCTCGCCGATTACGTGCGCGGTGGCATCGCCTTCCACGGTAGGATTGGTTGCGAGGATTACTTCGCTGACGCCGCCTTCCGCCAGGCGCGCCTCGAGCTGCGCCAGGCCGAGTTGCTCCGGGCCGATGCCATCGAGGGGTGAGAGATGCCCCATCAATACGAAGTACTGGCCGCGGTAACTGCCCGACTGCTCCACCGCAACGACGTCCGCCGGCGACTCCACCACGCACAGCAGGCTCGGATCACGCTGCGTGGAGGCGCAGGTCGGGCACAGCTCCTCTTCGGTCAGCATGCGGCAGCGCCGGCAATGACCGATGCGTGCGAGCACTTCGGCCAGCGCTGCGGCGATTTCCCGGCCGCCGTCGCGATCACGCTCCAGCAGGTGAAACGCCATGCGCTGGGCGGTCTTCGGTCCGACCCCGGGCAGGATGCGCAGCGCGTCGATCAGCCGCGTCAGGGCGGGCGAATATTTCATCAGAGCGGAAGCTTGAAGCCCGGCGGCAGTGCCACGCCGGACATGAGCCCGGCGAATTTCTCCTGCACGCGCGCCTCAACCTTGCGCACGGCATCGTTCACCGCGGCGGCGATCAGATCCTCGAGCATTTCCTTGTCGTCTCCCAGCGCAGCCGCGTCCAGCTGCACCGCGCGCACCTCGTGCCGGCCATTCATCGTCACGCGCACCATGCCACCGCCGGCTTCGCCCTGAACCTCGATCTGACCCAGCTCGGCCTGCGCTTTCTGCATGTTGGCCTGCATCTGCTGCGCCTGCTTCATCAGGTTGCCGAGACCGGGTTTCATCGACTCTCCTTGGATTTTCAGTTGAGCGGTTTGATCGAATCGGTGAGCAGCGTCGCGCCCAGCCTTTCCTTGAGCGCGCGCACGGTGGGATCACTCTCGAGTTCGACCCGCGCCGCCTGCAGTCGTTCCTCGGCGGCCTGCGCCAGCTCGCGTGCTGGTGTCTGCGTCGCCTCCGGCGCGAGCTCGATCTGCAACTGGACCGGCGTGCCGAGGATGCGACTCAGTGCGCCGGCGAGCGTTTCCTCGGTCTGGCGCGTGCGAAAGTGTGCGCCTCGCGGATCGAGCAGCAGCCGCAGCTGGTTCTGCTCGCGCGCGGCCAGCGTGCAATTGATGGCGAGCTGTCGTGCCGCGCCCTGCACGTCCAGCGCCGCGATCATCGCGCGCCACGAATCGCCGGCCGGGTCGGTACGGCTGGCAGGATCATCGGCGCTCTTCGGCGCCGGCGTTGCTGCGCCGGTGGCGGCGCGCGGAGTTCGTGCCGGGGCGTCGGTCGCTTCTGCGGGGCGGAAGGCCAGCATGCGCAGCAATACCATCTCGAACCCGCTGCGCTGGTCCGTGGCCAAGTCCAGGTCACGGCGGCCGACGATCGCGAGCTGGTAGTAGAGCTGCAGATCCTCCGCCGGAATCCGCGCGGCCAGCGCATCGAGAGCCTCCGGCGCAAATGACTCGCCGGCCGCATAACCAGGAATTGCCTGGCGCAGCGCCACCTTCTGGATCAGCGTCGCCAACGCATCGAGCGCAGCGGCGTAGTCCGGGGCAAATTCGTCCAGGGCCAGGACGCTGTTCATCAGGCCGGCGGCATCCGCATCGGCGACCTGCTCCAGAAGGCGAATCGTGTGCGCGCGATCGATGGTGCCCAGCATGGCGCGGGCTTCGCGCTCACCGAGCGTGCCGCCTCCGAAGGCAATCAGCTGGTCGAGAAGGCTCAGCCCATCGCGCAGGCTCCCGTCCGCGGCGCGCGCCAGCAACTCGATCGCCGCTGGCTCGGCCACGAGGCCTTCGGCAGTCACAATGTGCTGCAGCCGCGCCGCAATCAGGGCGATCGGCAAGCGCTTCAGATTGAACTGCAGGCAGCGCGACAGCACTGTGACCGGCAACTTCTGCGGATCGGTCGTCGCCAGCAGGAACTTCACGTGCGGCGGCGGTTCCTCGAGGGTCTTGAGCAGCGCGTTGAAGGAATGAGTCGACAGCATGTGGACTTCGTCGATGAGATACACCTTGTAGCGCCCGCGGGCCGGCGCGTACTGCACGTTGTCGAGCAGATCGCGCGTGTCGTCGACCTTGGTGCGCGAGGCCGCGTCGACCTCGAGCAGATCGATGAAGCGCCCCTCATCGATCTCCCGGCACGCGGCGCAGCGACCGCACGGCTTGGAGCTCACGCCGGCTTCGCAGTTCAGGCACTTGGCGAGGATTCGCGCCAGCGTGGTCTTGCCGACGCCACGGGTACCCGTGAACAGGAATGCGTGGTGCACACGGCCGCTGTCGAGCGCGTTGCTGAGCGCACGCACCACGTGTTCCTGGCCAACGATTTCCGAGAAATTGCGCGGGCGCCACTTGCGCGCGAGTACCAGATAACTCATGCCTACACTCTAATCGGAGGGTGGCAGCCCGCACCAGCACTTCTCCGGCACCCGATCGGTGCCGCTACCGTTGCTCCCTTCCGGGCCTGGCGGGGTTCACGGCGGATCGTCGCGGCGACGCCGATGCGGACTGCCATTGGCAGCCGTGTGTCTCCAAGGTGGCGGAGAGAGTGGGATTCGAACCCACGAAACCGTTGCCGGTTTACTGGAATTCCAGTCCAGCGCCTTCGACCGCTCGGCCATCTCTCCGCACAAATTGAGGGCGCGCAGGGTACCGAACGGCTGCGCGGCACGCAATTCAGGTCTTGGGAGGCTGGGGGCGATCGCCGCGGGGAAAGTCGCCGCGCTGGCGCTCCGGAAAGTATGACGGCGGATCGTCAAGACAACCCTCAGCATTCGTACGCGGGCGGGCCGGCGCGTCGAGCTCGGGTACCTTCAGCGCACTACGCGTATCGGGAGTCTCGAGTCCGACCGGCACTTTGAGGGACGGAATGCTTTCGGAATTGCCGTAGGCGGGCGGCGTGTTGCAGGACATCGACTTACAGCCAGCGAGGCCGGCCAAACCCAAGACCGCCAGGGACATCGACCAATGGATTCGACTCATCGGATACCTCAATTCATCACTCCCGCGGCGCGCAGACCCTCACGCACCTGCTCGTGGAACCGCGGCGCCAATGGCGTCAGCGGCAAGCGGATTCCGCCATCGATCAGGCCCAGGGCCTGCAGCGCCCACTTCACCGGAATCGGATTCGATTCGACGAACAGCGCGGCGTGAAGTTTCCCCAGCTTCTGATCGATTTCGTGTACCCGCGCCTCGTGGCGTCCCCGCGAGGCAACGCACAGTTCGTGCATCAGCCGGGGCGCCACGTTCGCGGTAACCGAAATGACACCCCTCGCCCCGACGTCCATGAGCTCGCGCGCGCTCTGGTCATCGCCGCTGATCAGGTCGAAGGACGCCGGTACGCAGGCCAGGATCTCCCTCCCGCGCGCAACGCTGCCGGTGGCCTCCTTGATACCCGCGATATGCGGCTCGCGGGCGAGCCGCGCCACGGTGGCTGCCTGCATGTCGACGCCCGTGCGCGAGGGCACATTGTAGAGAATCACGGGTATGCGCGCGGCGGCAGCCACGGCGCGAAAGTGCTCGAACAGACCTTCCTGGGTTGGCCGATTGTAGTAAGGAGTCACGACCAGAAGGGCGTCGGCGCCCGTGGCCGCAAGCTCCTGCGCCCGACGCACGGTGCGGGCAGTCGAATTGGTGCCGGCGCCGGCGATCACCGGCATGTGCCCGCGCAGGATTTGCACCGCGCGCCGCACCAGCTCATCGAGCTCCGCGGCCTCGAGCGTCGGCGATTCACCCGTCGTGCCGCCGACCACTACGGCATCCGTCTGCTGTTCGACGTGAAAGCGCAGCAGCCGCTCCCAGGCGGGAAAGTCGATAGCGCCGCCGGTCGTCATCGGCGTGACGACTGCGACCATGCTGCCGGCGAACATCTGAGCCCCGGGGTGCCTGCTGCGGAGGATCGCGGATGTTACGTGCGCCGGGCGTGATGAGGCAAGCCGCTGCTCGCTCTCGTTCCACCCTCTTCCCAATACCGGTACACTGCGCGCGAACAGTGGCGACGAGGCCGCACGCGATCAGGAGTCTGTCTGACCATTCCGCATGAGCCGCGTTGCGATCAGCAGGCGATGGATGCTGGGCGCTCCTAGATGAAGCAGTACCTGGCGATCTCGGCGATCGGCAACGACCGCACGGGGATGGTGCACGACCTGACACGCGTCGTGACCGACTGCGGCGGCAGCATCAGCGAGAGCCGCATGACGGCTCTGGGGTCGGAGTTTGCGATGCTGCTGCTCGTGTCCGGCAACTGGGCCGCGCTCGCCCGCCTCGAAACCGACCTGCGCAAGCTCGCGGACAGCAGCGAGCTCAGCATCCAGCTGCGGCGGACCGAACAGCGCACGGCACGCAGCGACATGCTGCCGTATTCCGTCGACGTGGTGTGCCTGGACCAGACCGGCATCGTCGCCAACCTCTCCGGATTCTTTTCCTCGCGCGGCATCGACATCGCCGAATTGTCGACACGCAGCTACGCCGCCGCGCACACCGGCGCGCCCATGTTCTCGGTGCAGATGATCGTGAACGTCCCGACCCGCATTCACCTGTCGACGCTGCGCGAGGAATTCCTGGAGTTCTGTGACCATCTCAATCTCGACGCCATTCTCGAACCGGTGAAAATGTGAGCGCCAGAAACACCGCCGTGAGCAAGATCGAAGTCGGGCGCAAGGCCCCCGAGCTCTCCCTGCCCTCGACCGCCGGCGGCAGCTTTTCACTCGCCGACGCCAAGGGCAGCAACGTCGTCATCTATTTCTATCCGCGCGACAATACCTCGGGATGTACGCGCGAGGCGCAGGACTTTCGCGATCTGCATGGCGCCTTCCGCAAGGCCAACACCGTAGTCGTCGGCATATCGCCCGACAGCCTCGAGTCGCACCACAAATTCAAGGACAAACTCAAGCTGGCGTTCGAACTGCTGAGTGATACGGCAAAGGAGGCCTGCGCGCAGTTCGATGTCTATCGCGAGAAGAGCCTGTACGGCCGCAAGTTCATGGGCGTCGAGCGCAGCACGTTCCTCATCGACGCCACCGGTCAGCTGCGCCGTGAATGGCGCAAAGTCAAGGTCGACGGGCACGCCGCAGAAGTGCTCGCGGCAGCCAGGTCACTGTGAGCGAGCACTTCGCTCCGGGAAAGGACAGTTGAAGACCAGTCACGCGCGGCCGCAGCGCCGCATCTTCGTGCTCGATACCAACGTGCTGATGCACGATCCGGCGGCGATCTTCCGCTTCGAGGAACACGACATCTACATCCCGATGATCGTCCTCGAAGAGCTCGATGCCGGCAAGAAGGGCCTGACTGAATCGGCGCGCAACGTGCGCCAGGTGAGCCGCTTCCTCGACGAGCTGATGCGCAACGCCACCAAGGAGCGGATCGATCACGGCCTGGAGCTTCCGCCCTCGAAGTCGGGTAACCACGGCAAGAAGCCGAGCACCGGTCACCTCTTTTTTCAGACGCGCCAGCTCGACTCGGGGCTGCCCGACAACCTGCCGGGGCACGGCGCGGACAACCACATCCTGGCGAACACGCTCGCCCTGCAGCGCGAGTTTCCCCACGCGCGCGTCACCCTCGTGTCGAAAGACATCAACCTGCGCATCAAGGCTGCGATCATCGGCGTGCATGCGGAGGACTACTACAGCGACAAGACCATCGAGGACGTCGACCTGCTCTTCTCCGGCATGCAGGCACTGCCGGAGAATTTCTGGGAACAGCTCGGACGCGACCTCGAGTCCTGGCAGGAGACCAGCCGCACCTTCTACCGGGTACGTGGTCCTGCGGTGAGGGACTGGCAGCTCAACCAGTTCGTGTTCCAGGACGGCGACAACGGCATCGAGGCGATCGTGCGAGAAAGCGATGGCGAAGTCGCCGTGCTGGAACTGACACGCGACTATCGCAGCGACAAGAACAATATCTGGGGCATCACGGCGCGCAACCGCGAGCAGAACTTCGCGCTGAACCTGCTCATGGACCCGCAACTCGACTTCGTCACCATCCTTGGCCCCGCCGGCACGGGCAAGACCCTGCTCACGCTCGCTGCCGGACTGATGCAGACCCTCGAGACCAACCGCTACGGCGAGATCATCATGTCGCGCGTGACGATTCCGCTCGGCGAAGATATCGGCTTCCTGCCCGGCACCGAAGAGGAAAAGATGGAGCCCTGGATGGGCGCGCTCATGGACAACCTCGAGGTCCTGACCCAGAGCCAGGAGGGCGGCAACTGGGGACGGGCAGCCACCAATGACCTGCTGCGCAAGCGCATCAAGATCCGCACCATCAACTTCATGCGCGGGCGCACTTTCCTCAACCGCCTCATCATCATCGACGAGGCGCAGAACCTGACGCCGAAACAGATGAAGGCGCTGGTAACCCGTGCCGGGCCGGGGACCAAGCTGGTGTGTCTGGGAAACATCGCTCAGATCGACACCCCGTACCTCACCGAAACCACTTCGGGCCTGACCTTCGTTGTCAATCGGTTCCGCGGGTGGAAGCACTCCGGGCACGTGACGCTGATGCGCGGCGAGCGTTCACGACTTGCAGACTTCGCATCGGATATCCTGTAGCCGCCGCACAGCCTGGGCTCGCGCCTGAACGAGCGGGCCGGACTGCGGTCCAAGGGTAGTTGTCCCAGACACAAGTTTTCTATGCGTCGAATCCTGACCTTCGTCACCGCTGCCGTGCTGCTCTATGGATCGGCCTGCCCGGCCGCCGAGGAGCTGCCCGACATCGGTACGCCCGCCGATGCCACGCTCAGCCAGAGTGACGAGTACCAGATCGGGCTGATGGTCGTTAAGGGGCTGCGCGACGCTGGCAAAATCCTGGAAGACCCGGAAACCACCGAGTACATCCAGTCGGTCGGCTCGCGGCTCGCAAGCCATGCACAGGATGGTCGCCAGCGCTTCACCTTCTTCGTCGTCAAGGATCCGTCGATCAACGCCTTTGCGCTGCCGGGCGGCTTCATCGGTGTCAACGAGGGATTGATCCTCGCCACGGCCAACGAGAGCGAGCTCGCGGGCGTGCTGGCGCACGAAATCGCCCACGTCACGCAGCGGCACGTGGCGCGCAGCATCCAGGCCGAGGGCCGCTCGAGCCTGGTGTCGGCGGCGGCGATGCTGGCGGCGATCCTCATCGGCGTCACGACCGGCGTCAGTTCGGACGTGATGACCGGAGCGATCGCAGTCGCCCAGGGCGCGGCCGCGCAGCAGCGCCTGAACTTCACGCGCGCCAACGAGTACGAGGCCGATCGCGTCGGCATCGGCACGATGGCGGCGAGTGGTTTCGATCCACGGTCCATGCCGGCGTTCTTCGAAACTCTGGGGCGGCGCATGGGCCTGCAGGGCAGCCAGGTGCCCGAGCTGCTGCAGAGCCACCCGGTCACCACCGCTCGTATCGCCGAGTCCCGCAACCGCGCGCGCCAGTACGATGTGCCGCTGCCGCCCGACAGCATCAGTTACGGCTTGAGCCGCGAGCGCCTGCGGCTCCTCGGCCTGAGCAGCGGAACGGATGCGCGCACCTACTACAGCCAGTATCTCGCCACGGAAAAGTCACGCACCGACGCACAGCGCTATGGCCAGGCGCTCAGCCTCATGCAGTCCGGCGCTCCTGAGGAAGCCATCCCGATCCTGCAGGGACTGAGCGAGAGGAACACGGATGTCATGCAGTATCGCAGTGCGCTCGGCGAAGCGCAGATGGCGAGCGGGGAGAGCCAGGAGTCCCTCAGCACCTTTGCGCGAGCGCTGGTCCTGTTTCCACGCAATGTGCCGCTGACGGTGCGCTACGCGGAGGCACTCATGCACGCCGAGCAGCCCAAGAAGGCGCACGAGGTCCTGCTCGACCTGTTCAACACCGTGTATCCGACGCCGGAGCAGTGCCGATTGATCGCGCTGGCAGCCAACAGCGCGGGTGATGTGGGCGATGCGTATTACTACATGTCGGAGTACCACGTCATGAGCGGCGAGCTGATGCTGGCGCTCAACCAGTTGCAGCTGGCCCTCGCGGTCCCGAACCTGTCAGACGTGCAACGCGCGCGCTTCCAGGCGCGCCTCGACGAGCTGCGCGAATACCTGCCCAAGGGCAAGGCACGCGTGGCGGCCGGTCCGCCGGAACAGTCGCCGGGACGGCCCGATCCCCAGCAGCGCTTGCAGCCGGCGCACTGATAGAATCCGCGCCTCTGTCTTCTTCGAGGGATGTCAGTTGATGGCCGATCCGAGCTTGCGGATGTCAGGCGTGGGTGCACTGCTTGCCTTGCTGCTGGCGGGCTGCGCTTCGACGTCCGCCGCGACGAAGTCGCCTCATGATCCGCTCGAGCCGTTGAACCGGGGCGTGTATCGCTTCAACGACGCGGTCGATCGCGCGATTGCGCGCCCGGTGGCGAAGGTCTATCACGATCAGCTCCCGGATCCGATTCGCAGCGGGATCAGCAACGCCATCGACAACCTTGCCTACCCGACCACGATCGTCAACGACCTGCTGCAGGCCAAGTGGCGGGCGGCGCTCAACGATATCGGCCGCTTCCTGCTGAACTCGACCTTCGGCCTGGGCGGGCTGTTCGATCCCGCCTCGAAGGAAGGTCTCGACAAGAACGACGAGGATTTCGGTCAGACGCTCGGCAAGTGGGGCGTGCCGCCGGGGCCGTACCTGGTGCTACCGTTCTTCGGCCCCTCGACGCTGCGTGACGGGCCGATGATCTATCCGGAGCGCTATACCGACCTGCGCGGTTATCTCGGCGACTGGGAAACGAAGTGGACCCTCATCGCCGTCGGCGCCCTCGACACGCGCTCCGAGCTCCTGAGCGTCGACCAGGCGTTGCGCAATGCCTACGACCCCTACCTGTTTGTGCGCGATGCGTACCTGCAAAGACGCGAGTACCAGGTGCGCGACGGCGACGTACCGGAGGAGCAGCTCGAGGAGCCGATGGAGGAGCCGCCGGCCGACGACTCAGCGCCGGACACTACCCCGCGTACAACCGCGGAGCCGCCTCCTGAGACGCCCGAACCCTCGCAGCCCGAAGCCCGCCCGCCTGGAGACCCGCCACCGGGTTGAGAACATTACTCGCGGCCCCGCGCCGTGAGTTTGCTTATCGCTGCGGCGGCGCCGGTGGTGCAGGCAGGCTGTCCGCCGCGTGCAGAATCCCCTCGACCTCGCTGATCCGCGCCACCGCCTGAATCTGCGGCGGGATGTCGAAGAAGCGGATCTCGCGTCCCGCGGCTTTCGCCCAGCTCACCCATTCGAGCAGCAGCGCGAGTCCGGCACTGTCCGCCTGCGACACCCCTGAGAAATCCACCTTGATCACAGCGACTCCGTCGAACAGCCGGCGACTGCGCTCAAGAATCGCGCTGGCGGTGGCAAAGCCGAGCGCGCCGCGCACGGCAAAGCGGCCGCCGCCGAGGGGTTCGAACTCAAAGGGCGGTCCGGCCATGCGCGTGCTCAGGCGGACTTCTTGGGCGCCGGCTTGACGCCCTCGGTTTCCAGGCGCCGGATCACAACTTCGAGTCCCTTCTCATCGATCTCGGCGCCGTACTGCGTGCGGAAATTCCTCACGTAGCTGATGCCTTCGATGGTCACGTCCCAGGCCTTCCAGCCGTCGTCCGTCTTACGCATGCTGTAGTTCACCGGCACATTCGTGCCGTCACTGCGCTTGACCTCCGTGCGCACCGTCGCGCGGTCCGCCGCCGCGTCGCCCTGAAACGGCAGTACGCGCATCCGGTCGGCAGTGAATTCGGTGAGCGCGGCGCCGTAGTTCTCGAGCAGGGACTTGTAGAACGCGTCGACGAAGCGCTGACGCTGCTCCGGCGTGGCATCGCGCCAATGCTTGCCGAGCACCAGCCGCGCCGCGTACTGCGTGTCGAAGTGCGGCAGCAGTACTTCGTCGACCAGCTTGTTGACCTTGGTCGGATCCTTGCGGTACTCGGCCCGGTGCGCGTCGAGCTCCTTGAGCATCTTCTGCGCGCACTCCTCGATCAGCTTGCTGGGGTCCGACGCATCTTGCGCCGCGCCCGTAGCCGCACCTGCCAGCAGGAGCACTGCCAGCGCTGCAATTGAAAATCTTCGCATCATTGCGTCTTGGCCTCCGCGCCCTGCGCATCCTGGTTCTGGTCCTTGTCCTTATCTTTACCAGCCAGGCTGAACAGGAACTTACTGATCAGGTTTTCCAGCACGATGGCCGATTGTGTGAAGTGGATCTGATCCTTGTCCTTGAAATAAGTTTCGGAGCCGCCCGGACCGATGCCGATGTACTGGCCGCCGAGCAACCCCGCCGTGAAGATGGCGGCGTCGCTGTCATCGGGAATGCGGTTGTAGCCTGGCTCGATGCGCAGCGTGACCGCGGCCTTGTATTCGGTGTTGTCGTACTCGATCTTCTCAACCCGTCCGATGGTCACTCCCGACATCGACACCGGCGCGCCCACTTTCAGGCTGCCGACGTTCTCGAACTTGGCGAGGAGCTGGTAGCCCGTTTCGCCGAAGCGAATATCGCGATTGGTGATCTGCGTGAGGATGAAGAAGAGCGCTGCAAAGCCCAGCAGTGCAAACAGCCCGGTACTGAATTCAATCGCGCGCGTCTGGCGCATGAAGCCTCCTTCCCACTACAGCAAGGCCGCCGTGAGCATGTAATCGAGCAGCAGCGTAACGACGGCGGAAATCACCACCGTACGCGTGGTCGCTCGTCCTACTCCCTCGGCGGTCGGAATTGCGTTGTAACCCTCGTACACGGCAATCAGGCTGCAGGCCACGCCGAACACGCAACTCTTGATCACCCCTTCCATCACATCGCGCACCTCGACGCTGGCACGCATCTGCGACCAGAACTGGCCCGAATCCACGCCCATTATCTGCACACCGACCAGCTGCGCGCCGTAGATGCCAATGCCGCTGAATATGGCGGCGAGCAGCGGCATCGCTAGGATGCCGCCGACGAAGCGCGGCACACAGACGCGGCGAATCGGATCGACCGCCATCATCTGCATCGCCGCCAGCTGGTCGGTGGCCTGCATGAGGCCGATCTCCGAGGCGAGCGCCGTGCCGGCGCGCCCCGAGAACAGCAAAGCGGTCACCACCGGGCCGAGCTCCTTGAGCAGCCCCAGCGCTGCCACTGTGCCCAGCGACTCCTCCGAGCCGAAGCGCTGCAGGACATCGAAGCCCTGCAGGCCGAGCACCATGCCGACGAACAGTCCGCACAGCATGATGATCACGAGCGACAGCGCGCCGGTGTTGTAGACCTGGTGCACGATCAGCCCGAAGCGCCGGAGCGCTGCCGGCGTGTACGCCAGCAAGCGTCCCAGGAACAGCATCATGTCGCCGAGCGTCTCGAGCCCGCTCCGCAATGCACGCCACAGCTCGCGCAGCAGTCCCATCAGTCGGCCTCACGAGCAAGGATCTGGGTCGCGTAGTCCGGCGCCGGATAGTGGAACGGCACTGGCCCGTCCGCCAGGCCATTCATGAACTGCCGGACGACTTCCGACTCACTGCTCTGGCAGCTGCTGCGGATTGCCCGAGGCCACGACCTGCCCTCCTGACAGCAGGTAACAGTCGTCCGCGATCGCCGCAATCTCGTGCACATCGTGCGACACGACGATGCTTGTGATGCCGAGCGCATCGTTCATCTGCCGGATCAGGCGTAGCACGACGCCGAGCGAGATCGGATCGAGGCCGGCGAAGGGCTCGTCGTAGATGAGCATCTTCGGATCCATCACCATGGCTCGCGCCAGTGCGACACGCCGCCCCATGCCGCCGGACAGTTCCGCCGGGACCAGTTCGGCGGCACCGCGCAGTCCGACCGCGTGCAGCTTGGTGAGCACGAGCCGGCGGATCAGCGGCTCAGGCAGGTCGGTGTGCTCGCGCAGCGGGAAAGCGACGTTCTCGAACACGTCGAGATCCGTGAGCAGCGCGCCGTTCTGAAACAGCATGCCCATGCTCTGGCGCAACGCGTAGAGCCCCGTGCGACTCAGCTGGCTAAGGTCCTTGCCGTCGACGATGACGCTGCCGCGATCCGGCGATGATCTGGCCCGTGATCAGGCGCAGCAGCGTCGTCTTGCCCGTGCCGCTCGGACCCATGATCGCCGTGACCCGGCCGCGACGGATGATGACGTTGAGATCGCGGAAAATCTCGCGCTGCGCCACCCCATAGTCCAGGCCGCGGATGGTGACGATATTTTCTGCGTCCGCGGCGACGTCAGCCGCGGCGGCCTGCGACTCCTCAACCATGCGGATGGATCCGGCTGCTCAGGCGGCCGCGCTCTCGAGATTCGCCGAGTAGCGGCCCGAGCGCGCCAGCCCGTTAAGTCGCGCGCGCTTGAAGAATGCCTTCTGGCCAGCAGCGAAATTGGCCTGCAGTCCGCGCCACGCTTCGAGCACGGGCGCCTGCAAGGCGCGCCCATAGCTAAAGGACATCTCCCAGGGCAGCGGACCGAGCTGGTTGATGAGGCTCAGGTGCTCGGTGGCTTCCTCGGGGCTCTGGCCGCCGGACAGGAAGGCGATGCCCGGCACGGCGCTCGGCACGTGGCGCTTCAGACAGCGCACGGTGGCTTCCGCGACCTCCTCCGCACCGGCGCGCTTCGCCGCCTTCATGCCCGAGATGACCATATTGGGTTTGAGAATCATGCCTTCCAGTCGGATGCGATGTGCGAACAGTTGATCGAAAACGGACTGCAAAGTTCTGTCGGTCACCTCCTCGCAGCGCTCGAGGCCGTGTGCGCCGTCCATCAGCACCTCGGGCTCGACGATGGGCACGATGCCCGCTTCCTGGCTCAGGCCGGCGTAGCGTGCGAGCGCATGCGCGTTCGCATCGATGCAGCCCTGCGTCGGAATGCCGTCGGCGATGTCGATGACCGCGCGCCACTTGGCGAAGCGGGCGCCCAGCTTGCGATACTCGGCCAGCCGTTCACGCAGCCCATCGAGGCCTTCCGTGATTGTTTCGCCCGGGAACCCGGCCAGCGGCTTCGCACCCAGGTCCACCTTGATGCCGGGGATGACACCGTTGCGCGTCAGGTAGTCGCCAAATCCGACGCCGTCGCGAGTCTTCTGGCGAATCGTCTCGTCGTAGAGGATCACGCCGCTGATGTAGTCCGACGCTCCCGGCGTCGTGAACAGGAGCTCGCGATACGTACGGCGGTTTTCCTCGGTCGACTCGAGCTTGATCTTGTCAAAACGCTTCTTGATGGTGCCGCTCGACTCATCGGCCGCCAGGATGCCCTTGTCTTTGGCCACCATTGCCTGAGCAATGCCGTCCAGCTCGCTTGCCGCCATTACCGGATCCTCCATTGGGTTCGGGGCCTGACCGTGGAGAACGGCCGCCCTCGAGGGGCGGCAAGGATAGCACCCCCTTCATTCATGGACCATTAGAGGACTAAAATAGTCCCAATTGCTCTGGAGGGCCTAATCGTGTTGCGGATCAGCAAGCTCGCGGACTATGCGACCGTCATTCTCGCCGACCTCTCGGCCGCCCCGGAAAAGCTGCACACGGCGGCGGAGGTTGCCACACGCACCCGCCTGGCCCCGCCCACTGTCAGCAAGCTGCTGAAGACCCTGCAGCGCGCGGGCCTGGTGGCTTCGGCACGCGGAGCACATGGCGGCTATCAGTTGACCCGGCCACCCGGCGCCATCAGCGCGGCATCGATCCTGGATGCGCTCGAAGGGCCGGTCGCGATCACCGAATGCAGCGGCCACGACAGCCATTGCGGCATCGAACACGTTTGCCGTGTCGGTCACGCGTGGCAGCGCGTCAACCGCGCCATCCGTCGCTCCCTGTACGACATCACTCTCGCGCAGCTCGCGGGACTCGAGACGGCCTCGGTATCCGTGCCGGACTTCGGCGCGGAGCTGCGCGGTGTCGGCCGCGCGCCGCATCGCCTGTAGGAGTCAACGTGTCCTCATCGTCCCAGGATCTCGAAGCACTCGTCGGGCAGAAGTACCGCCACGGCTTCGTGACGGACATCGAGTCCGACACGCTGCCGCCGGGCCTTGATGAGGAGGTGATCCGTGCGATCTCGCGTCGCAAGCAGGAGCCTGCCTTCATGCTCGAGTGGCGCCTGAAGGCCTATCGGCACTGGCTCACGATGCGCGAGCCACACTGGGCGCACGTACGTTACAACCCCATCGATTACCAGTCGATCTCCTACTATTCGGCGCCCCGGCCGCCGGCCAATGCCCCGAAGAGTCTCGATGAAGTGGATCCGAAGCTCCTCGAGACGTATGAGAAGCTGGGTATCCCGCTGCACGAAAGAGCCCGGCTCGCAGGCGTCGCGGTCGATGCGGTGTTCGACAGCGTCTCGGTGGCGACCACGTTCAAGGAGCGGCTGAAGCAGGCCGGCGTCATCTTCTGCCCCATCTCGGAAGCCATACAGCAGCATCCCGCGCTGATCGAGCAATATCTGGGCACGGTCGTACCCCACACCGATAACTTCTTCGCCAGCCTTAACTCCGCGGTGTTCACGGACGGTTCATTCGTGTACGTGCCGAAGGGCGTGCGCTGCCCGATGGAGCTGTCGACCTACTTTCGGATCAACGCCGCCAAGACGGGCCAGTTCGAGCGCACGCTCATCATTGCGGACGAAGGCGCGTACGTCAGTTATCTTGAAGGTTGCACCGCGCCGATGCGCGACGAAAACCAGCTGCACGCGGCGGTCGTCGAGCTGATCGCGCTCGACGATGCGCAGATCAAGTACGCCACGGTGCAGAACTGGTATCCGGGCGACGAGCAGGGCCGCGGCGGGATCTACAACTTCGTCACCAAGCGCGGCGAATGCCGCGGCCGCAATTCGCGCATCTCCTGGACCCAGGTCGAGACCGGCTCGGCGATCACCTGGAAGTACCCGAGCTGCGTGCTGCGCGGCGAGAACTCGATCGGCGAGTTCTACTCGGTAGCGGTGGCCAACAACTACCAGCAGGCCGACACCGGCACCAAGATGATCCATATCGGTGCCAATACCCGCAGCACCATCGTCTCCAAGGGCATCTCGGCGGGACACGGACAGAACACCTACCGCGGCCTGGTGAAGATGCTGCCGAGCGCGGCCGGGGCGCGGAACTTCACTCAGTGCGATTCGCTGTTGATGGGCGATCAGTGCGGAGCGCACACCTTCCCGTATGTCGAAGTGCGCAACGCCACGGCGACCGCCGAGCACGAAGCGACGACCTCGCGTATCGGCGATGACCAGCTGTTCTACTGCCAGCAGCGCGGCCTGAGCGAGGAAGACGCGGTCAACATGATCGTGAGCGGCTTCTGCAAGAGCGTGTTCAAGGAATTACCGATGGAATTCGCGGTGGAAGCGCAGAACCTGCTGAGCGTGAGCCTGGAAGGCGCGGTGGGATGAGGAACCTGGAATGAACCAACCCCTGCTCACGATCTCCGATCTCGCCGTCGCCGTGGACGGCAAGACCATACTCAATGGCATCAACCTCGAGCTGCCCGTCGGCGAAGTGCACGCGCTGATGGGCCCGAATGGCTCGGGCAAGAGCACGCTGGCGCAGGTCCTGGCGGGCCGCAGCGACTACACCATCTTGCGCGGGCAGGTCAGATTCTTGGGCCGCGATCTGCTGTCGATGCCGGCCGAAGAGCGGGCGCGTGCCGGCCTCTTTCTCGGTTTCCAGTACCCGGTGGAGATACCCGGCGTCAACAATGTCTACCTGCTCAAGGCCGCGTTCAACGCGCAGCGCACAGCGCGCGGTCTGCCCGAAGTCGACGCCTTCGAGTTCCTGACGCTGGTGCGCGAGAAGATGAAGTTGATGCGCATGGACGAATCGTTCCTCGGTCGCAGTGTCAACGAGGGCTTTTCCGGCGGCGAGAAGAAGCGCAACGAGATCCTGCAGCTGCTGGTGCTCGAACCGACCCTGGCGATTCTCGACGAAACAGATTCCGGCCTCGACATCGATGCGCTCCAGGTGGTCGCCGCGGGCATCGAGACCCTGCGACGCGCGGACCGCACGATCCTGCTGGTCACGCACTACCAGCGGCTGCTGACGCATATCACGCCTGATCGCGTGCACGTGCTCGCCGACGGCCGCATTGTGCTGAGCGGCGATCGCACTCTGGCACTCGAGCTGGAGCAACGTGGCTACGACTGGGTGAAGGCCCGCGCGAAGGTCGCATGAGCAGCGTCCCGGCACTCGACGGCCTGCAGGCCTATCGCGAGGCGCAGCAGCGCGTCGCCGCCCGGCTGCCGGGAGGCACGCTGTGGCACGCCGTTCGCGCCGAAGCGCTCGAGCGCCTCCTGCAGCTCGGGTGGCCGACGGCGCGCGATGAGAGCTGGAAATACGTCCCGCTGCGGTTGCTCGAGAAGCGGGTCTTTGAAGCACCGGTGCCGGAACCTCTGCCCGTCGATGCAGGCGCGCTCGCACAACAGACCCTGAATCTCGAGGGCGCCAGCCGCCTGGTATTTGCGAACGGCATCCCGGTTCCCGCGCTCTCGAGCGCGGCGCCGACCGGGTCGGGCGTCAAGGTTGCCGCGCTCGCCGAGGAGCTCGCGCGCGCGCCGGAGTGGGTTCGTGCCCGGCTGCCGATGCCGGGCGATGATCCGGATGAGCGACTGGCGCTGCTGAATCTGGCTTTTCTCGCCGATGGCGCCGACGTTCGAGTAGAAGCCGGCGCGACACCCGGGCCGCTCTACTTGCAGTTCGTTGCTTGCGGCAATCATCGCGCGAGCCATCCGCGGATACTGATCGAGCTCGAAGCAGGCGCACGCGCCCGCGTCATCGAGCAACACATTACGCTGGGAGAGGCGGAGACCTTCAGCAACAGCATCACCGACATCCGGCTCGGTCCAAACGCGCAACTGGAGTACTTGGTTGTCGCCGAGCCCGGCCCGCGCGGCTTGGCGCTCGGCAGCATGCGCGCAGCGCTGGGCGCCGCAAGCCGCCTGCTGCTGCATCGCGTGCTCTTCAGCGGTCTGCTGAATCGCTGCAGCCTGCGGGCCGATCTCGATGGACGCAGCGCGGCCATCGATGCAAATGCCCTGCTGTTTGCTGCCGGCCGAGGGCACGTGGAAGCGCACAGCGTGATCCGGCACCGCACGACCGATACGCGCAGCGCCGAACGCTTCCGCGGTGTCGCGAGCGAGCGCGGCCGTGGCGTATTCAACGGGCGCATCGTGGTCGAGCCCGGCGCCGCGCGCAGCGAGTCGCAGCAGTCGAGCCGCAGTTTGCTGTTGTCGGAGAGCGCCGAGATCGACTCGCGCCCGCAGCTGGAGATTCTGCACAACGACGTCAAGTGCAGCCACGGCGCCACCACCGGGCAGCTCGATCCGAACATGCTCTTTTACCTGCTGTCGCGCGGCATCGATCGGCGGACGGCGCGCGCCCTGCTCATCTACGCGTTCCTGGACGACGTGCTGGCCCGGCTGGGGCATCCGCAGCTGCGCCGCCAGCTCGAGCGCCGTATAGCGGCCACGCTGCCGGACCAGCAGCGCATCGAGGAGTTCCTGTGAGTACCGCTGCCAAGCGCACGACGGGCCCCGCGCAATCGACGCCGTTCGACGTCGAGCGCGTCCGGCGCGATTTCCCGATTCTGAGTCGCGAAGTCGCAGGTCATCCGCTCGCCTACCTGGACAATGCCGCCTCGTCCCAGCGACCGCGCAGCGTCATCGACGCCGAGGCCCACTACTACGCCGAGATACACGCCAACGTGCACCGGGGCGTGCACACGCTGAGCCAGCTCGCCACCGAAGCGTACGAAGGCGCACGCGACAGCGTGCGCCGTTTCATCAATGCGTCCTCGATGCGCGAGATCGTATTCGTGCGCGGCACGACCGAGGCGATCAACCTCGTCGCGCAGAGCTACGCGCGACCGCGGCTCACGCCCGGCGACGAGATCCTCATCACCTGGCTCGAGCATCACTCCAACATCGTGCCGTGGCAGCTGCTCGCGGGGCAGACCGGAGCGCGCCTGCGTGTGGCGCCGATCAACCAGGCCGGCGAAGTCGACGTTGCGGCGCTCGAGTCGATGCTCTCGCCGCGCACGCGCCTGGTGGCGGTGGCGCACATTTCGAACGCGCTCGGCACCATCGTGCCGGTACGGCGCATCATCGCCGCGGCACACGCGCGTTCGATTCCGGTGCTGCTCGATGGTGCGCAAGCGGTGCCGCACATGGCTGTCGATGTGCGCGAACTCGGTTGCGATTTCTACGCGTTCTCCGGGCACAAGATGTTCGCGCCGACGGGAATCGGGGTGCTGTATGGCCGCGAGGCGCTGCTCGAGGCGATGCCACCCTGGCAGGGAGGCGGCGACATGATTCTCAAGGTGAGTTTCGAAGGCACGACTTTCAACGCGCTGCCGTACAAGTTCGAGGCCGGCACGCCGCACATCGCCGGCGCGGTGGGCCTGGGCGCGGCGATCGACTACATCGAGGCGCTCGGCATGGATCGCATCGGCGCTTATGAGCATGGATTGCTTGAATACGCTACCGCGGCGCTGAAGGCGGTTCCGGGACTGCGCCTGATTGGAACCGCGGCCGAGAAAGCCTCGGTGCTGTCGTTCGTCCTGGAGGGCATCCATGCGCACGACATCGGCACGATTCTCGACACCGAAGGCATCGCAGTCCGCACCGGCCACCATTGTGCTATGCCGGTCATGGACTACTACGGCGTGCCGGCAACGGCGCGTGCGTCCCTCGCCTTCTACAACACCCGTGCCGAAATCGATCGGCTGGTGGCGGCGCTCGCCAAGGCGCGCGAGGTGTTCGGCTGATGGACCTCAAGGATCTGTATCGCGACGTGATCATCGATCACAACCGCCGGCCCCGAAATTTCGGGCGGCTGGACCCGGCTGACGCGCACGCCGAGGGGTTCAATCCACTGTGCGGGGACCGACTCGACGTGTATGTCACGTTCGATGGCGAGCGCCTCAGCGACCTGAAATTCGAAGGAAAAGGTTGCGCAATATCAGTAGCTTCCGCATCACTCATGACGGAAACTCTCAAGGGAAAGACGCTCGCCGAAGCGCAGCGTTACTTCGACGAAGTGCACGCGCTGCTCACGGAGCCGGATCACGTGCCGACGCTCGAGCTCGGTAAACTCGCCGCCCTCTCCGGCGTGCGCGAGTTCCCCGTGCGCGTGAAGTGCGCGAGCCTGTGCTGGCACACGCTCAGTGCCGCGCTCAAGCAGCAGGCCGCACCAGTCTCCACGGAGTGACCATGCGCGCATACGAGAACGAGCCGGTGGTCATCGAGCGCGACGTCCGCGCCGTGGTGATTCCAGCGGGCATCAACGTCACGCTGCGTCCCGGGCAAGCGGGCTATATCACGCAGGCGCTCGGCGGCAGCTTCACGGTGTATATCGAAGGAAACCTGTTCCGCATCGCCGGTGAGGATGCCGATGCGATCGGCAAGGAGCCCATCAAGCCGATCGAGGTGCCGCCCAACGCCACCGAGGAGGACATCCGCTCGCTGGTGTGGAACCAGATGCGCCTCTGTTACGACCCGGAGATCCCGATCAACATCGTCGACCTCGGCCTGATCTACGAGTGCACCATCCAGCGCAACTCCGACGACACGCGCACCGTCAATGTCAGGATGACGCTGACGGCACCCGGCTGCGGCATGGGCGAGATCCTGGTGCAGGACGTGAGGGAGAAGATCGAAATGATCCCGACGGTGCAGGCGGTGAATGTCGAACTCGTGTTCGATCCGCCCTGGAATCAATCAATGATGTCAGATGCCGCGCGCCTGCAGACCGGGATGATGTGATGGAGCCGGCCGCAGCCACGAGCAGCCGCTGGGTGGATGTCGCGCCCGCCGATGCCGTGCCGCCCGGCGAGTATCGAGTGTTCGATGTCGACGACACGCCGATTGCGGTATTCAACATCGACGGCGAGCTCCTCGCGATCCACGACATCTGCACCCACGACGGGGAGATCCTCACTGGCGGCCCGGTCGAGGGCACCGAGATCGTCTGTCCCCGCCACGGCGCGCGCTTTTCGCTCCGCACCGGCGAGGTCCTTGCGCCGCCCGCCTACGAGCCGGTGCGCACCTACCGCATCCGCATCGATAACGGTCGCCTCTGGCTCGAGGCGCAGACATGAAGCGCCTCACGCTGGTCCGGCATGCAAAGTCCGACTGGAAGGACGCCTCACTGAAGGATTTCGATCGACCACTCAGCCGCCGCGGCTTGCGCGAGGCTCCGGGCATGGCCGAGCAGCTGGCCGATAAAGAGGTACACGTCGATCTGATGATCACCAGCCCGGCGCGGCGCGCCGTCGAAACGGCCCGTTTCTTTGCCAAGGCGCTCGACTACCCTTTGCGGCGCCTGAAGCTGGAGGATCACCTCTACCTGGCACGACCCGGCGAGATTCTCGACGTCGTGCGCGCCGTCGGCAGACGCGTACAGCACCTCATGCTCTTCGGCCACAATCCGGGCCTGAGCGACTTCGCGCACAAACTCACGCGTGACAAAGAGCTGGGAGAGCTGCCGACCTGTGCCGTGTATTCAATGGAGCTCGACATCGGCAGCTGGGCGGACGCGCGCTACGGTGAAGGGCGCCACCCGTCATTGAGTCATCCCAAGAACTTTCTCGACCTGCTGATTTAGAGGCAGTGACTCGCGGAGCGCGTGGCTCGCCGCGCGTAGCGTGTCAGCGCGGCGTTCCCGGCGGATCGAGCCAGCGCTGCAGCAGCACGAGATCGAGCCAACGGTCGAACTTGCGGCCCACCTCCCGCAGGAGCGCTACGCGCTCGAAGCCCAGCGCTTCGTGAAAGCGGATCGAGGCGGCATTGGACGCATCGACGCCTGCGATCATCACGTGCTTGCCCTGGGCCGTGGCGCGCGGGAACAGCGCGCGCACCAGTTCGCTGCCGATCCCCTGCCCGCGTCGATCGCTGCGCACATGCACGCTGTGCTCGACGGTGTAGCGATAGCCGGGCCACGCGCGAAACTCGCCGAAAGTCGCAAAGCCGGTGACGCCCTCTTCATCGCGCGTAACCAGCACGGGATATCCGCGTGCTACGCGGCTGCTCCACCACTCAAGGCGGTTCTCGAGTGTCACGGGGACGTTGGAATAGACCGCGGTCGAATGCGCGATGACGTCATTGTAGATAGCGAGAATGCCGGGCAGATCGGCCTCGGTCGCGTCGGCGATCAGCATTCGGGCACGTTCACCGCCAGGCCACCCTGCGATGTCTCCTTATAGATGGAGGACATGTCGCGGCCGGTCTGGCGCATGGTGGCAATGACCTGGTCGAGCGTGACCTTGTGGCTGCCGTCACCGCGAATCGCGAGCCGCGCCGCGTTGATCGCCTTCACCGCGCCCATCGCGTTGCGTTCGATACAGGGGATCTGCACCAGTCCCGCGATCGGATCGCACGTGAGACCGAGGTTGTGCTCCATGCCGATCTCCGCCGCGTTCTCGATCTGCTCGTTGGTGCCATGCAGTGCCGCCACCAGGCCTGCGGCCGCCATCGAGCAGGCGACTCCGACCTCTCCCTGGCATCCCATCTCGGCGCCGGAGAGCGAAGCGTTTTGCTTGTAAAGCATGGCGATGGCGCCCGCCGTGAGCAGGAAGCGGATCACGCCGTCATCGTCCGCGCCGGACTCAAAGCGGCAGTAGTAGTGCAATACCGCCGGCACGATGCCCGCAGCACCGTTGGTGGGTGCGGTAACGACGCGTCCTCCGGCCGCGTTCTCCTCGTTCACCGCGAGCGCGAACGCATTGACCCAGTCCATCACGTCCAGCGCCCCACGCGCGCCTTGGCTGGTTAGCATGCGATACAGCCGCGGTGCGCGCCGGCGAACCTTGAGCACGCCGGGCAGCAGCCCTTGCGCGTCGAATCCTCGCTGCACGCAGTCCTGCATCACGCGCCAGATTCGCAGCAGCCCAGCGCGGATCTGCTCATCGTCACGCCAGCTCAGCTCATTGGCGAGCACGAGTTCGAAAAGTTCGAGCCCTCGATCGCGCGCGCGTTGCAGCAGTTCCGCTCCGCTACTGAAGGGATAAGGGGCTGCGCTGCCCTGCTCGACCGGAGCCGCGGCCGTCTCGCCTGCACGCACGATGAAGCCGCCGCCGATCGAATAGAACTCCTCCCGCAGCAAGGCCGCGCCCGAGGCATCGAGTGCGCTGAAGCGCATGCCGTTCGAGTGACCCGGGAGTACCTCGTTGCGCAGGTAGAGCAGATCGAGCGGTTCGTCGAAGCTGATCTCGCGCTCACCGAGGAGTTTCAGCCGCCCCGCGGAGCGAATTCGCCGGATCGAGGCCTCGACTTGATCCGGATCAACCTCATCGGGCCGGTGTCCTTCGAGCCCGATCAGCACGGCGCGATCGGTGGCGTGTCCCCGGCCGGTCAGAGCAAGCGAGCCGTAGAGCTGGATCAACACCTGTGCGGTGCGCGCCAGCAGCTCGCGTTGCGCGAGGTCCTGGGCAAATTCGCGCGCAGCATTCATCGGCCCGACGGTGTGCGAGCTCGACGGGCCGATCCCGATCTTGAAGATGTCGAAGACGCTCAGCATCCGCACGCCGGAGCCATGTCCGAGGTCTATTCTTCACCCGCCAGCGAGAGCAGCGTGGCGTTGCCACCCACTGCGGCCGTGTTGTTGGTAACGGTCTGTTCGGTGGCGAAGCGGTGCAGGTAATAGGGTCCACCTGCCTTCGGGCCCGTACCCGAGAGGCCGCAGCCGCCGAAGGGCTGCACCCCCACGACCGCCCCGATCATGTTGCGGTTGATGTAGACGTTACCGACACGCAGCCGTGCGGCCAGCTCACGTGCCGCAGAATCGATACGCGTATGAATTCCTAACGTGAGGCCATACTGCATCGCGTTGATGGCATCCACCACGCGATCGAGCGCACGTGCCGAATAGCGGATGACGTGCAGGATCGGACCGAATACCTCACCCTTGAGGCGCTCGAGGCTATCGATCTCGACCGCCAGTGGCGCGACAAAAGTTCCCTGCGCATGCCATGGTTCGCGCCGACACCGATGCGCCCAGCGTGCGCCCTGCACGATCGACTCGGCATGTGCTTCCAGCATGGCGCGTGCGTTCGCGTCGATCACCGGTCCCACATCGGTCGCCAGCAGCGCGGGGTCGCCGAGAACCATCTCGTCCATGTAACCTGCCAGCAACTGCAGCACCCGGTCCGCAATTTCCTCCTGCAGGAACAGCACCCGCAGCGCGGAGCAGCGCTGTCCCGCGCTGTTGAAGGCCGACAGCACGACGTCGGCAATGACCTGCTCGGGCAATGCGGAGCTGTCCACCAGCATCGCGTTCTGGCCACCAGTCTCTGCGATCAGTGTGGCGATGGGGCCCGGACGCGCGGCGAAGCCTCGCTGGATGATGCGCGCAGTCTCGGTCGAGCCCGTGAAGACGACTCCGGCGAGGCGCGGATCGGCCACCATGCGAGCACCGAGCTTCGAACCCTGGCCAGGAAGGAAATGCAGCACCTCCGGTGGTACTCCGGCCTCGTGCAGCAGCGTAATGGCACGATGGGCGATCAATGCAGTGGGCTCAGCGGGCTTGGCGAGCACCGCATTGCCGGCGGCGAGCGCTGCGGAAATCTGACCGGTGAAGATCGCCAGCGGAAAGTTCCACGGGCTGATGCAGCCGAACACGCCGCGTCCCGCGAGCCGCAGCTCGTTGCTCTCCCCCGTCGGCCCCGGAAGCTTCAGCGCCATGCCGAAATCCGCGCGTGCTCTGTGCGCGTAGTAGCGCAGGAAGTCGACCGCCTCGCGCAGCTCCGCCACGCTGTCGGGCACTGACTTGCCGGCCTCGCGCACCGCCAGAGCGATCAGGTCGCCGCGGCTCGCCTCGAACAGGTGCGCAGCCTTCTCCAGGATCAGGGCGCGATCGGTCGCGGCGCACGCATTCCATTGGGGTTGAGCGGCCACAGCCGAGGTGATGGCCGCATCGACCGCTGTTTCGTCCGCGGCCACGACGGCACCGACGACATCAGCACGATTCGCAGGATTGATGACCGCAGTCTGCGGCCCGTCGAGATCGCGGCCCGCCACGATCGGCCGAGCGATCCAGTAGGCCGTGAGTGCCGGCGTGCATTCCCGCGCAAGCTGCACCAGCTCCCTGCTGTCAGCCAGATTGACGCCAGCCGAATTGGTGCGCTCCGGCGCATACAAGTCGCGTGGCAGGGCAATGCGCGGATGAGCAGCGGATGCCAGGGTCTCGACCTGCGCTACCGGGTCGGCGGCGATCTGCTCCGCCGGCATGCGCTCATCCACGATGCGATTCACGAACGAGGTATTGGCGCCATTTTCCAGCAGGCGCCGCACGAGGTACGGCAGCAGGTCTGCGTGGGCTCCGACGGGTGCGTACACTCGGCACGGCAGGTTCAGTTTGTCGGCACCGACGATCTCCCCGTAGAGCTCCTCGCCCATGCCGTGCAGGCGCTGGAATTCAAACGCGTGGCCGGTGAGCCGTGCCATCTGAATGATGCTCGCGGCCGTGTGCGCGTTGTGTGTGGCGAACTGCGGGTAGATGTGCTCACCCCCCCCGAGCAGCAGGCGCGCGCAGGCGAGATACGACACATCGGTGTTGATCTTACGTGTGAACACGGGGTAGCCGGACAGGCCACGTTCCTGGGCGCGCTTGATCTCGCTGTCCCAGTACGCGCCCTTGACCAGACGGATGTGCAGGCGACGGCGCGTCGCACGTGCGCGCGCGATCAGCCAGCGCAGCACATCGGGCGCCCGCTTCTGGTAGGCCTGCACCGCGACGCCGAACCCGCCCCAGCCAGCCGACGCTGCCGCCTGCAAGACGCGATCGATGAGCTCGAGCGACAGCTCGAGCCGCTCCGATTCCTCCGCATCCACGGTGAGTGCGACGCGCGCGCTCCGTGCTTCGACCACGAGCTGCAGGAGGCGCGGGGCGAGCTCGCCCAGCACACGCTCGCGCTGCGCATACTCAAAGCGCGGGAACAGCGCCGACAGCTTGAGCGAAATGCTTGGCGCCTCTTCGTCGGACATGGTCGCCCCACGCTGGGCGCCGGCGGCAGCGATGGCTTGCGAATAAGCGCCGCTGTAACGCACGGCGTCCTCGGCAGTCATCGCCGCCTCGCCGAGCATGTCGTAAGCGTAGCGATACAGGCTGTTTTCCCCCTCGCGCGAACGTTGCAGCGCTTCCTGCATCGTGCGGCCCATGACGAACTGGTGGCCCATGATGCGCATCGCCTGCTTCAGCGCCGCGCGCACTACCGGTTCCCCGAGACGCGTCGCCAGCCGTGCGATCACGGCGGCGGGATTGCGCAGCTCTTCGGCATCTGGGCGGATCAACCGGCCGGTCAGCATCAGGCCCCAGGTCGAGGCATTGACGAACAGCGAATCGCTGTCGCCCAGGTGCTCGGACCAGTTGCCGGCGGCAATCTTGTCCGCGATGAGGCGATCGGCGGTGTCGGCGTCCGGTATGCGCAGCAGCGCTTCTGCCAGGCACATCAGGATCACGCCTTCGCGCGAGGCGAGGTCGTACTGCCTGAGGAACGCGTCGAGCCCGCCCTTGCGAGTGCGATTGCGACGCACCGCGTCGATCAGGCCAATCGCCTGCTCGCGCACCCGGTCGCGGATCTGCGGCTCCAGGCGCGCGAGCGGCAACAGGCCCGCGATGCACTCGCGCTCTTCCGCCAGATAGAGCCCGTTGACGGCCGTGCCGATGGGCGACTCGAGCGCATTGCCGGCCGGGCGGATGAAAGCCGGCGCGGTCGGAGCAGGATTGGCCGACATCGTGATGTGTTCCCAAGGGGCGCAACTGCGAGGGTCCGCATTGTAGCAACACGGCGTGGCGCCGCGGACTTCAGCGGGTCTGTCGGATTCGGCTCAGATAGTCGGACAGCACGCGTGCATGGTCGAACGCCAGGCGCGGCGGGTGGTGCGGATCGACGACCGCGACCGAGCGTGCATCATCCCCGGCCGCCGGCTGCCCGCGCGCAGTGGCTACGAAAACGATGCCGATCGTGTGTCCGCGAGGATCCCGGGACGGATCGGAATACACCCCGAGCAGCGGTCCCAGCTCGATATCGAGGCCCGTCTCCTCGCGCGCCTCCCGGACGACGGCCTGCTCGACAGACTCGCCCACATCAACGAATCCGCCGGGCAGCGCCCAGCCGAGCGGCTCGTAGCGGCGCTCGACGAGCACGATCGGGCATCCGGGTTGATCCACGAGCTCGATGATGGCGTCGACGGCGACCGGCGGAGTGACGGGTCTGGGCATGCGCGGTGTCTTAGCAGGTCTGGGGGTGGAAGGCATCTCCTTTCCCGAACGCCGTAAATCCGTCCCTGGAGGCTCCGGCGAAAACATCCCTGTTTTCGACGGTCGTGAAAGGAGATGCCTTCCACCCCATGACCTGCCGCAAGGCTCGCCCGAGGGCGCTGTCAACCCGCCGCGTCAGGGCGCGTTCATGTCTACAGCATGACACTGTCCCTTGAGAGCCGGCCCCCACAGCCGGGATGATGGCGGGCGCATGATCAACAAGGACACGGCCGTTGCTGCCAACCGTTTCGGGCTCGGCGCGCGTCCGGGGGAGCTGGAGCGCATCGGCGAGGATGCTCGCGGCTGGCTAAGGTCGCAGATCGCCGGCACGCCGCGGGCGCCTGCTGAGCTGGCTGCACTCAAGCCCAGCGATGAGATCCTGCGTGCCTTCTTCGCGGCGCGTGAAGGAGCGCAGGCAGGAGCGCGGGGCGGCGGCCAAGGTCGACCCGCTGCAGAAAGCCGGCAATCTGATTCGCGACGCTCTGTTGCCCCACTATCTCGCGCAAGCCGAGGCGCGGGTGCGAATCGCGGCGCGTACCGACATGCCGTTTACCGAACGCCTGGTGCAGTTCTGGACCAATCACTTCGCCGTATCCATCGACAAGCCGATCTGCCTCGGTATCGCCGGCGCGCTCGAGAACGAGGCGATTCGCCCTCACGTCACCGCCCACTTCAGCGAGCTGCTGCGCGCCGTCGAGCAGCACCCGGCGATGATCGCCTACCTCGACAACCAGTCTTCCGCCGGGCCCGATTCGCAGATCGCACGCCTCGTCTCACGGCGCGGAAGCGGCCAGCACAAGGTCGGCATCAACGAGAACCTGGCGCGCGAGGTTCTCGAGTTGCACACCCTCGGCGTGGATGGCGGCTACACGCAGACCGACGTCACCGGTTTCGCGCAGGTGCTGACCGGCTGGTCCATCGGCGGCGGCAAGGGCCGCCTTGCAGGCGGAACTCCGGGCCGCTACTACTTCCGCGAGAATCTGCATCAACCGGGGCCGCAGACATTGCTCGGCCGGACCTACGCCCAGTCCGGTGAAGCGCAGGGAATTGCCGTACTCGCCGACCTCGCACGGCATCCATCCACAGCGCGCCATCTCGCCGGCAAGCTCGCGCGCCACTTCATTGCCGACGATCCTCCGGCCGAGAGCGTCGACAAGATTGCCGCCGCATTTCGTGGCAGTGAAGGCCACCTGCCAACGATGTATCGCGCGCTCATCGACAGCAGCACTGCATGGGATCCGCAGCCGGCGAAGTTCAAGACACCACAGGACTTCATCCATTCGGCGTATCGCGCCTTTGACATCGCGCCGCAGGAACAGCGCGCCCTGCTCGCACCGTTCGAGATTCTCGGTCAGCGTATCTATTCGCCGGGATCGCCCGCGGGCTGGCCCGATACCTCGCGCGACTGGGACGGGGCCGACGCACTGATGAAGCGGATCGAGTGGTCGGTCGCAGTGGGCGATCGCCTGGCTCCGGTACGTGTGCCGCTGGTGACAGCCGATCAGGCGCTGGGCCCGCTGCTGTCGCAGCACACGGAGGATGCGTTACATCGCGCGGCCAGCACTTCGCAGGGACTGTCGCTGTTCCTGCTGAGTCCCGAGTTCCAGCGCCGCTGAGGAGCTCTGCATGATCTCCCGTCGCAGCTTCATGAATCGCGCACTCGCATGCGGGCTCCTGTCGCAGTTGCCCCGGCTTGGCTTCGCCGCCGCTGCCGGCGATTCGCGCTTCGTCCTCGTGATCCTGCGCGGCGCGCTCGATGGATTGACCGCGGCGCCGCCCTACGGCGATCCAGCCTACGCCGCTGCGCGGCGTGAACTGGCAATAGCGTCTCCGCGCGGCAGCGGCGGCGCACTCGAGCTCGATTCCACTTTCGGTCTACACCCGGCACTGAAGTCACTGCATCAGCGCTTCGAGAAGCGCGAGCTCGCCGTGCTTCACGCCGTCGCCTCCCCCTATCGCGAGCGATCGCACTTCGACGGCCAGAACGTGCTCGAGAATGGCACACCAGCCCCTTCCGGAGGCGCGAGCGGGTGGTTGAATCGCGCCGTCGCCACGCTGCCGCCCGCGGCGCACGGTGCGCCGCACGAGCTGGGTCTCGCGCTCGGCCAGAACGTACCCCTGGTGTTGCGTGGTGATGCGCGGGTTACGTCCTGGGCGCCCTCGCTGCTGCCGGAAGTCGAACCCGATACACTCGCGCGCCTGGCCGATCTTTACACCGCAGATCCGCTGCTCGCCATGAGGCTCAACGAAGCCACCGCCATCGATGCGCTCGCGGATGCACAGATGGGCGAGGAGCGCGGCGCACGCAAGGCTGCCGCCCGCCCTGGCACCGGCAACATCGCGCGTCTCAAGCTCCTGGCAAGCACGGCGGGCAAGTTTTTGGCCGCCGTGGACGGCCCGCGGATCGCGGTATTTGACGCGACTGGCTGGGACACGCACGCGCAAGAAGGCGCCGCCACGGGCCAGCTCGCGCAACGCCTGGAGGGCCTGGATTCCGTGCTCGATACGCTGGCCGTCGCGCTGCAGCCGGCGTGGCAACACAGCGCGATCATGGTGGTCACCGAATTTGGCCGCACGGTAGCGCTCAATGGCACGCGTGGCACCGACCACGGCACGGGAACCTGTGCCTTTCTGCTGGGCGGCGCTGTGAATGGCGGGCGCGTGATTGCGGACTGGCCCGGGCTCAGTACAAATGCTCTCTACGAAGGGCGCGACCTGAAGCCGACGCTGGATCTGCGAGCCGTCTTCAAGGGCATTCTGCAGCAGCACTACGACATCAGCACGCGTCAACTCGAAGACTCGATCTTTCCCTCGAGCTCGAGCGCTCATCCTGTACCCGACCTGCTGCGCGCGTGAGTGCTCGCGGCGCACGCGCGCTCAGTATACTGTCGCGCCATGGGTACCGAGCACCCGGCCATGGCTGCGATTTTCGACACCACGACCACCGGCTTTGCGAGCGAGGTGCTCGAGCGTTCCAAGCACGCCACGGTCGCCGTCGACTTCTGGGCATCCTGGTGCGCACCGTGCCGCGCGCTCACGCCGATTCTCGAGGAGCTGGTGCGCCAGTACGCCGGGCGGTTGCTGCTGGCGCGCGTCAACACCGACGAGGAGCCGGCTCTCGCTGCGCAGTTCGCGATCCGCAGCATTCCCGACGTGCGTATCTTCCGTGACGGGCGGATGGTCGATGGCTTCGTCGGCGTGCAGCCGCTCACGCGGCTGAAGCCCCTGTTCGACAAGCACGTGACACGCGCCTCGGAGGGCGGGCGTGAACAAGCCCGCGCCCTGCTGCTGAATGGCGATGCTCCGGGCGCGATCGCGATGCTGCGCAAGCTCATCGCGACCGATCCAGAGAACGCGGCCGCGCAGGTCGACCTCGCTGACGCCCTCGCGCGCACCGGAGCCCTGGAAGAGGCACAGCAGCTTCTCGATGGACTGCCGCCAAACCTCGCCAGCGGCAAGGAAGCCGACGTCGTCCGTGCGCGCATCCATTTCGTGCGCCACGCTGCCAAGGCCGAAGCCGTCGCAAAGCTGCGCGAGAAAGTTGCCGCTGGCGCCGCCGATCTCGAGGAGACGCACCGGCTTGCGGCCTTCGAGATGCTGTTTGGCGAGTCATCGTCCGGGCTCGAGCTGCTGTTTGCGGTCATGCGCCGCGACCGCCGCTTCCAGGATGAGCTGGGGCGACGCAGTTTGGTGCACGCCTTTCAGCTCCTGGGCGATGGCGATGAGCGCGTCGCGCAGTACCGTCGGCGCATGGCTGCCCTGCTCTACTGAGCCGCCTCTTCCCGTAGACGCACTGCGAGCTCCGTACCGAGGTAGCGCTCGATCCAGCGCCGCGCTCCGTAGATCAATGGTGTCAGCAGAATCGCGAGCACCAGCTTGTAGGCGTAGTTGAGCGTGCCGACCGCGAGGAAACGATCCATCGGCCAGTGCTGTGGACCGAGCACGAAGGCTATGTACAGCACCACGCAGCTGTCGACGAGCTGGGAGATCACCGTGGAGCCCGTAGAGCGCAACCAGATGAAACGCTCGCCGGTGATGCGCCGGATGCGATGAAAGATTGCCACGTCCACGAGCTGGCCAATCATGAAGGCAGTGACGGACCCGGCGATGGTCCACATGCCCTGCCCGAAAATCGCCTCGAACGCGGCCTGCATGTCCGGCACACCGCGGCTGCTGTTCACGCCGACCCACCACTCGGCTGGCGCGAGATGAATCGCCGTGTAAGCAGCGAGGAACGCGTAGATGATCAGCGCCACGGCGAGCCAGGAAATCAGGCGCACGCCGCGCACGCCAAAGTACTCGTTGATGACATCGGTCATCACGAACACGACCGGCCACACCAGCACCCCGGCGGTGAAGCTGAGCGAGCCACTCTGGCCGAACAGGCTCAAGTCGAATGGCCGAAGCCCTAGCGTCGTCTCCAGCGCAAAGATCTTGATGCCGACGAACTCGGCGATGAGCGCATTGGCGATGAAGAATCCGCTCAACGCGATGAACAAGCGCGTCGCGCGCTGTTCGCGCATCGTTGATCTCAGGGGCGCAGGCGCGCCGCCCCCGGAATTTCAAGGGTCGCCACCGCGCCGCGCGCGTCGCGGCGGTTCTCGAGACTGAGCGTGCCGCCATGGCCCTCGGCGATCTGACGCGACAGCGCCAGTCCCACACCGCTCCCCCCGGGCTTGGTGGTGAAGAAGGGCACGAACAGATTGTCCGGGTTTGCGATCCCAGTGCCCGAATCGCGCACTGCAATGGCGAGCGCATCGCCGCGTACCTCGGCCACGAGCGTGATCGGTCGCGTATCCTCGCCCTGCGCCTCGACCGCATTCTTCAGCAGGTTGATGAGAGCCTGCTCGAGTTGGTCTTCATCGACGCACGCCTCCAGCCCCGCTTCCACCTGCACGTCCACGCGATGAGCGGCGGCGAGCGCCGCGACGCGCCCGAGCAGACTCTGCAGACCCACCCAGCGTGGCTTGGGCGGAGGCAGGCGCGCCAGGCGGCTGTACTGCGCCAGGAATCGGCCGAGCGAATCGGTGCGCTCGGCGATGACGTTGAGGGCATCGAGCGCGTCGGCGCGCGTCCGTCCTGGCGCCAGTGCTTCCGCCACGAGATCGCGCAAGGTCTCGGCCAGTGAGCGAATCGGGGTCAGTGAATTATTGACTTCGTGGCCGATCACGCGGATCAGTCGCTGCCACGCGAGGCGTTCTTCTTCACGCAGCGCTTGGCGCAGGTCAGCCACGATCAACAGGTGCTGGGCCAGCCCGGACTCGCGGAAGGTACCGTGCGTGACCTGCCAGCGACCGGAATGCCCGGCCACCGACGCGACGATGCGCGTGCCTCCTGCATCCTCCAGGAATTCCTCCAATGCCACTTCGGTGGCCGACCGGCCCATAGCGAAATCGGGCGGGACATCCAGCAGCCGCGCGGCTGCCGGATTCGCCAGGCGCAGCAGGTGCGCGCTGTCGAACGCGAATACCGCCACATCGATGGAGTTGATCAGCTTCTCCAGCAGTGCCGTCGCCTCCATGGCCTTCAGGCGCTGGACATGCAGAGTGCGACCGAGATCGTTGATCTCCCCGGCCAACTCGCCGAGTGCGTCGTGGCCTCTCGCGCGCCGCCCGCGCACGGTGTAGTCGCCGGCGCGATACGCCTCGATCACGTTTGCGAGGCCCCGCAGGGGCTGTACGATGGCTTCGCGCAGCAACGCCGCGATGGCACCGACGACAAGAGCCAGCACGACCAGCAGGCACACTCGGAGAATCGGGCTGAACTGCAGCCAGTACAGCAGCACCGCACCCAGCAGCATCGCTGGCAGTGCCAGGGCGATCGTGAGCACCGTGATGCGCTGCTCGAACGCCAGTCGCACGCGCGATGGGGCGCGTACCTCAGCCATCCGTCGCGATTCCCAGCTTTTCCATGCGCCGGTACATGGCGCTGCGTGACAGGCCCAGCGCCTGCGCCGCCGCCGTGGCGCTGCCCGCGTGACGCCGCAACGCTGCACGAATCAGCGCACGCTCGGCATCCTCGAGGCTCATCTCTTCAAGTGCGGGCGGCCCCGCATCGACCGACCCGAGGCGCAGGTCACGCGCCGTGACGATATCCGTACCCGCAAGCAGCACCGCGCGCTCGACCACGTTGCGCAGCTCGCGCACGTTGCCCGGCCAGGAATATTGCGTAAGGGCGCGGGTCGCCTGAGCGTCGAAGCCATTCAGCGGGCGACCGTAACGGCGCGCGGCATCCGCGAGTGCTGCACCGGCCAGCGGCAGGATGTCCGCCGCACGCTGGCGCAGCGGCGGCACGTGAATCTCGACTGTGTTGATGCGAAACATCAGGTCCTGGCGGAACTGTCCTGCCGCCACGCGCTGCGCGAGGTCGGCATTGGTGGCCGAGATCAGCCGTACGTCCACGCGTCGCGTGCGCGAGGAACCGACCGGCTCGAACTCACCGCTCTCGAGCACGCGCAGGAGCTTGGCCTGCTGGCCCGCGGGCAGATTGCCAACTTCGTCGAGGAAAAGCGTGCCGCCGTCGGCGAGCTCGAAGCGGCCGGTACGCTCCTGGCGGGCATCGGTGAACGCGCCCTTCACGTGACCAAACATTTCACTCTCGAAAATCCCGTCCGGCAATGCGCCGATATTCACTTCGATCAACGAGCGCTCGCGCCGTGACGACCAGCCGTGCAGCAGGCGCGCCAGCAGGCTCTTGCCGGTACCGTTCTCACCCGTGAGCAGCACCGGCGCGTCGGAGTTTGCCACCCGCCGTGCGACGCTGAGCGCCTCCTGCATGGCTGGAGATTCGGCGACGACTGTCGCGTCACTGGCGCCACGCAGCAGCGCGTTTTCCGCCTCGAGCCGCTGGCTGCGCCTCAGAGCCCGGCCCAGCTCGAGCTGATTGCGCACGACCGTAAGCAGGCGCTGGTTCTCCCACGGCTTCTCGATGAAGTCGCGCGCTCCAGCACGCATCACCTCCACGGCGACGCCGATGGTCGCCCAGGCAGTCATGACGATTACTGGCAGATGGGGATCGACCTGCTTGAGCCGCGCGAGCAGGTCCAGCCCTTCCATGCCGGAGGTCGTATCGCGCGCGTAGTTAAGGTCGATGAGCGCGGCGTCAAAGCGCGTTGCGCTGACCGCCGCCAATGCCCCGGCTGGCGAGCTCGCGAGCGCCACCTCGATGCCTTCCTTGCCGAGCAGCAGCCGCAGGGCCGTGAGCACATCCTGCTGGTCGTCGGCGACGAGGAGTCTGGGTTGCATGCTGGCGCGTGCAGATCCGTGCGGGACCGTGCCCCGATAGCATGCAGTCTAGCAGCAGAGCCGAGAGGGACCGACAGCCGGTACCCTCTTCCGAGAGCCTCCGATCAGGTGTGCCGCAACGCTGCGCCCGGTTGCAGTGCCAGCGCGCGACGCAGCGGCACAGCCGTCGCAGCCGCGATCGCCGTGGTCAGGGTCAGCAGCACGATCGAGTAGACGATGGGATCCTGCAGGTTCGCGGCGCCGATCGCCTGACCGATCAGGTACGCCATCACCGGCGCGAGCAGCACGCCGAGACCGAGACCCAGGCCAAGCTGCCAACCGGAGCGACGTGCCACCGCGCCGATGATGCCGCCATCGGGCGCGCCCTAGCGCACGGCGGATAGCGATCTCGCGCGCACTCTGCGCCACCGAGTACGCCAGCACCCCGTAGATGCCGGCCGCCGCCAGCAGGATGGTCACCAACCCGAAGGCGACGAACATCCCGCCGATGATGCGGATGCCGCCGCTCTTGACCGCGCGGTTCTCTGGAATCGTGCGCAGCCAGTACACCGCCAGGTCGTGATCGAGCTGGCGCACGGTTTCCCGGATCGCACCACCCAACGCATGCGGATCGCCGTCCGTGCGCAGCACCAGGCTGAAAAACCGCTCCGGCTCCTGCGCGAACGGCACGTACACCGCGGGCAGCATCAGGTCCGTACCGAAGGGATCGTCGTCGTGCTGGATGTCACCGACCACACCGACGACGGTGCGCCATTTCGAGTCGGGCAAGGCGGGGCTCATGCGCACCTGCTGTCCGAGGGCGCTCTGGCCGGGGGGCCAGACGCGGCGGGCAAAGGACTCATTCACGATCGCGACCGGCAGCGTGCTGGCGCTATCCGTTGGTGCGAAGTCGCGCCCTGCGACCACCCTTCCGCGCATGGCGGCAAAGAATCCGGGCGTCACATTGACCTGAGAAGCGAACGGATACTCGCTCTGCGAGGCGTAGGTTCTCCCCCGCAGGGCGTACAGCGTGCGGTAACTGCCAGCGCCGGGCGGTGAGTTGACGATCGCGACCGCAGTCGCGCCCGGAATGCCACTCGCCCGCGTCTGCAAGTCCTCGATGAAGCGAATCTGCCGTTCGCGCGGATAGGCGGCTTCCGGCAAACCGATGCGGCCGGTCATGAACGGACGCACATCGACACCGAGATCCTTGTGCGTGGCGTTGATCGCGCTCTTGACCATGATCCCGGCCGAAGTGAGCAGCACGCACGACAGCGCGATTTCCACTACGACCAGCCCGCGGATGATGCGCCCGGTGCTGAGTCCCGTGTCGCGCGTGCCCTCGCGCAGTATGGCGTTGACGTCGACGCCGGAGACGCGCACGGCCGGAAACAGCCCGGCGGCAACCGTGCTCAACACGCCGAGCCCGATCGCGAACAGGGCAACACGACCGTCGATAGTGAATTTCCACCAGCTCGGCAGATTCTCTAGCTGAGTGATACTGCGGGAGATCAGCTCCAGGCCGGCCGCCGCGAGAGTCAGGCCAACCAATGAAGCGAGCGCTCCAATCACCAGCGATTCCGCCAGCATCTGGGTCGCGAGCCGGTAACGCCCTGCGCCCACGGCACGACGCACACCCGCCTCCTGGGTGCGACCGGTAGCGCGCACCAGCATCAGGCCGGCGACGTTTACGCAGGAGATGATCAGCACCAGGAACACACTGGCGAGCAGGGTCTGAAACAGCCGCCGATCGTCGCGCCCGAGCTCAGCCGAGGCGATCGGTTGTACATCAGGCTCGAGGCCCGCGTCCGTTTCGGGATACTGCCTGGCGAGGCGCGCCGCGATCGTCGTCAGCTCGGCCTGCGCTTCATCGAGCGTGACGCCAGGCTTCAGACGCCCGATCACCTTGTAGTCATTTGCCTTACCGCGCGCGACCTCCTGCAGCTTCTCGCGCACCGGTACCCACAACTGCGCCTCGGGATACGCTACGCCTTGCGGCATGACACCGACGATCGTCGAAGTCACGCCATTGACCCGCAAGGTGCGGCCAAGCACCTCGGGATCGAGGTTGAAACGCGTGCGCCACAGGTCGTGACCGAGCACTGCTACGGGCTCGGCACCAGGAATCGCATCGCGCGGCTCGAGTGCGCGCCCGAGAAGCGGCTTGAGGCGTGTCTGGCTGAAGAACGCGCCCGTGACAAAAGCGCCGTCATAACGCGCCGGCAGGCCGTCGCCGCTCACGATCGCGGTGCCGACGTATTGGCCGGCCAGGTCCTCGAACTTGGTCTGCGACGCGCGCCAATCCTCGAGCGCGTGCGATCCGACATACACATCGTCGGAGTTGTGCACACGGTCGATGAGTTGAATGCCGACGAGTGTCTCGGGCTGCGGCACGGGCGGGGGCACATCGGCGATGGTGTGCATGACGCCGAACATCGTTACCACCACCGCCAGGCCGAGACCGAGCACCGTAGTCGTTATCGCAGTGAAACCTGGCGCGCGCAGCAACGAGCGGGCGGCGACTCGCAGATCCTGGATGAATTGCATGACCTGCCCCTCAGTGTGACAGCGCGCGCCGCGGCAGCGCTTCTTCGTCCACGATGCGGCCGTCGAACAGCGACACGCGCCGCTCCGCGTAGTTGGCGTAGCGCGGATCATGCGTGACCATACACACCGTCGATCCGCCTGCATGCAGGCGTGCCAGCAGTTCCATGACCGCATCGCCGTTGCGCGAGTCGAGATTTCCGGTGGGCTCATCGGCCAGCAGGATCGCGGGCCGCCCCACGAGCGCACGCGCGACCGCGACGCGCTGCTGCTGCCCGCCCGAGAGTTGCGACGGGTAGTGATTTAACCGATGTGACATGCCAACGCAGTCGAGCGCCGCCAGGGCTGCGTCGCGCCGCTCCGCGCGCGACAGGTGCTCGCGGTAGGTGAGCGGCAGTTCCACGTTTTCGTATACCGTCAGGTCACCGATCAGGTTAAAGGCCTGGAAGATGAAACCGATCTCGCGGTTGCGGATGCGCGCACGCTGCTCCGCGCCCAGCCTGCCCACCGGTGTACCGGACAGCGCATATTCGCCTTCGGTCGGGCTGTCGAGCAGCCCGAGAATCGCGAGCAGGGTCGACTTGCCACATCCGGAAGGTCCGGAGATCGCAATGAACTCCCCGGCGCGCACTTCGAGCTGGATGCCCGAGAGTGCATGGGTCTCCAACTCATCGGTATGAAACACCTTCACGACGTTATTGAGACGGATCAGCATCTTCGCCTCGCTCACGATTCAACCTCCGAGGTCCGCAACCTGGTACACGATGATTCCCAACAAGCTCCACGCGATCAGGCCGATGTGCGCGCAGCCGGTGAACAGCGTCAGGCAGTAATTGAGATCGATGCACATGCGCCTACTCCACGTTGAGCCGTTCGTAGCGCTCGTACTGCGAAACATCCGAGACGATCACACGCTCGCCGGGCGTCAGGCCGGCGAGTATCACGATGCGATCGACGGAGGCCTTGCCAAACTTGACCGGCACACGCTGCGCGCGACCGCGGTCGCTCAGGCGGAACACGCGAGACTCCGACAGAGGTTGCGCACTGACCGGGCGCGCGACTTGCACGACATTGGCCAGCCGCTCGATGTCGACCGTGCCCTCGATCGATAGATCGGCGCGCGCGCCGGCCGGCCATTCGCTGTCCGGTGCGATTTCCACGCGCACCGTACCGTTGCTTACTGCCGGCTCGACACGTTCTACGTGTGCCGCGACCACGCCGTTGTGGGTATCGATGCTCGCCTTCTGCCCGATGGCGAGATCCCTGGCGTCCATTTCGGGGATGGCGAGCTCGGCGAGCAGTGAGCCGGGACGCGCGACTCGTGCGATGCTCGCGCCGAGCGCGAGCTGCTGCCCGCTCTCAACTACCAGCGCCTGCAGCACTCCGTCCAGCCCCGCCCGGACCAGCAGCGAATCGGCCTGCGCGCGGCGGCGAATCGCGGACTGTTCCAGCTGCGCCACGCGCGCCTTCTGCGCGGCGAGCTGCGCGGCAACGGACGACCGGAGCTTGCCAAGTCGCTCCTGTTCGATCTCGAGCCGCACGCCGAGTTGTTCGGCGGTGAGCTTCGAGCGCGCGATCTGTAGCTCGGAAATCGCATGTTGACCGGCGAGGCGCGCTTCCGCTTCAGCCTGCAGACGTGCCGACTCGTATTGCGCACGCGCTTCGGCAATGCGGGCACGCTGGTCGAGCACCTGGCTCTCGAGCTGCACGTGGAGCGAAGCGGCCTCGGCGCGCGCGGCATCGCAAGCCAGGCTGGCCTCCTCAGCGAGCTGCTGCAGCTCAGGATTCGAGAGCTCGACGAGGACAGTATCTGCCGCAACCTCCGCTCCCGGACGCACCAATACCCGCTCCACGCGCCCTTGGGCGGCGGCCGCGATCCAGCGCTGATCGCGCGGCACTAGTGTTCCCGTACCCCGCACACGGCGCAGCAGATCACCGCGTGTGACCACGTCGATGTAGAGCGTCTTCGCGTCTACGCGCGGCGCCATCGGCTCGAAGGTAGCGAGGGCGATTCCTGCCGCCATGACGGCCGCGAGCGCGGCGCCAGCGAGAAGCCAGCGCTTGCGCTTGCGGCGTTCGAGATCGGTACGAGGACGGTCCATCCGGGCTTTCTTGCGGGTCTTTCCTGAAGTAATCCAAAGCATCACGCGTGCCAATCGGCTCACGAAGTTGCAATGTATTGACAGGCAATGGGAATTAGGCGTCCAACGATTCTCAGGCTCGGCCCGGCCGGCTGAGAACGTCCCCGCTGCGGGACGCGGGGTGCGGGGTTTCGTCCCAGAGTTGGGACGGGGGGGTCTCTCTATTTATTCTTGTCGACGGAGCTTCAGCAGGCGACGCCGCTCGCGCTTGTCGGGTCGTTCGGCGGGACGAGGCGCCAAGGCCGCGGCGAGTGCGTGCTGCTCCTTGAGTCGTGCGCGACGCGCGATGCTGAGCGCTGTCTCTTCGAAACACCGTGCCGCCTGCGCAGCCGGTCTGCGACGTTCGGCCAGTGCCAGCACGATGACTTCGCGACTCCCGGCACCTTGGGTGAGCTCGAGCCGATCTCCAACTCTAAGCGCGTGCGCTGGCTTCACGCGCTCGCCGTTGAGATGCACTTTGCCGCCGGCGACGGCCGCGCTCGCCTGCGCACGGCTCTTATAGAAGCGCGCGCACCAGAGCCACTTGTCGATGCGGACTTGTACACTCGAGTCCTGACTCTTCTCGCCCACCCGGCCTCCGCATCGGTCCCGACGGTCAGCGGCTATAATGCGCGACCTTTCCCGCAGCGGGAACCGCACGTGAAACACGAATTGCTCCAGCGCCTGGCGGCCGATACCGAACGGCTGCGCGAACAGGGCCTGTACAAGGTCGAGCGTGTGCTGGCATCACCGCAGCAGGCGCGTGTGCGGGTGAGTGGCGGCGCGGAAGTCCTCAACCTGTGCGCCAACAATTACCTCGGGCTCGCCAACCATCCCGCGGTGCGCGAAGCAGCGCATCGTGCGCTCGACCGCTACGGCTATGGCATGGCGTCGGTGCGCTTCATCTGCGGCACCCAGACGATTCACAAGGAACTCGAGGAACGGCTGAGCCGGTTTCTCGGCACCGAGGACACGATCCTGTACTCCTCGTGCTTCGACGCCAATGGCGGGCTCTTCGAAACGCTGCTCGACGAGCAGGACGCGGTGATCAGCGATGCACTCAATCACGCCAGCATCATCGACGGGATCCGCCTCTGCAAAGCCGAGCGCCTGCGCTACGCCAACAGCGATCTCGAGGAGCTCGAAAAGCATCTCAAGGCGACCCAGGGCCGGCGCACCCGGCTCATTGCGACTGACGGCGTCTTCTCCATGGACGGAACGCTTGCGCGGCTCAAGGAGATCTGCGATCTCGCGGAGCGTTACGGCGCGCTGGTCATGGTCGATGACTCGCACGCGGTGGGTTTCATGGGCGCCAACGGTCGCGGCACACACGAGCACTGCGGGGTGCTGGATCGAGTGGACATCCTCACCGGAACCCTGGGCAAGGCGCTGGGCGGCGCGAGCGGCGGCTACACTAGTGCACGACGCGAGATCATCGCCTGGCTGCGCCAGCGCTCGCGGCCGTACCTGTTCTCGAACAGCATCGCCCCGGTGGTAGCTGCGGCAAGCGTGCGCGTGCTCGACTTGCTCGAGGGCAGCCCGGAATTTCGTGAGCGCCTGTTCGACAACACGCGATTCTTCCGCGAGCAGCTGGCGGCGCTCGGGCTGCATATCATTGCCGGCGAGCATCCCATCATTCCGATCATGCTGGGCGATGCGCGTGTGGCGGTAGACATGGCGGACCGGTTGCTGGCCGAGGGAGTTTACGTCGTGGGCTTTTCCTTTCCGGTCGTCCCGCAGGGCAAGGCGCGCATACGCACCCAGATGTCCGCGGGTCTCACGCGCGAAGACCTACAGCGTGCAATTGCGGCCTTCGGACGCGTTGCCCGCGCGATGAATCTCGCGCAATGAAACACTTCACATGAAAGCACTCGTCAAGTCGCGCGCCGAACCCGGCATCTGGATGGAAGAGATTCCCGAGCCGCGCGTAGGCCACAACGATGTCCTGATCCGCATCGGCAAGACCTCGATCTGTGGCACTGACATGCACATCTACAACTGGGACGCATGGGCACGGCAGACCATTCCGGTGCCGATGGCCGTCGGACACGAGTACAGCGGCGAGGTGATCGAGATCGGCAGCGAAGTGAGCGGCATCAAGCCGGGCGATCGCGTTTCCGGCGAAGGCCATATCACGTGCGGTTACTGCCGCAATTGCCGCGCCGGGCGCCGGCACCTGTGCCGCAACACGGTCGGCGTAGGCGTCAATCGTCCTGGCTGCTTTGCCGAGTACCTGGCAATCCCGGCCGTCAACACCTTCAAGCTGTCGCCGAGCATCGGCGATGATGTCGCGTCGATTCTCGATCCCTTCGGCAACGCCACGCACACGGCGCTGTCATTCAACCTGGTGGGCGAAGATGTGCTGATCACGGGTGCCGGCCCGATCGGCATCATGGCGGCGGCTATCGCGCGCTTCGCCGGCGCACGCCATATCGTCATCACCGACGTGAACGACTACCGCCTCGACCTCGCCCGCAAGATGGGCGCCAGCCTCGCCCTTAACATCCAGCGCGAGAGCCTGGACGATGCGATGAAGAAGCTGCGCATGGAAGAAGGCTTCGACATCGGCTTCGAGATGTCCGGCAATCCCCAGGCGCTGCGCGAGATGCTGAGGACGATGCACCACGGCGGCAGCATTGCCCTGCTCGGCATCCCGCCGACGGACACCGCAATCGACTGGAACCAGGTGATCTTCAAGGGGCTGGTGATCAAGGGCATCTACGGGCGCGAGATGTTCGAGACCTGGTACAAGATGTCGAGCATGTTGCAGAGTGGCCTCGACATCACACCCGTGATCACGCATCACCTGCCGGCGGAGGAGTACCGCGAGGCCTTCGAGACGATGAAGACGGGTCGGTCGGGGAAGATCATCCTCGATTGGGCGAAGTGAGGAAGCAGTCCCCGGCGGCCATCGGGTGATCGCAAGAGCAGTCCCGGGCCGGCCACCGGCGTGATACCGTGCCGACGTGCGCCGGATCACGGCCATTGTCACCTCAAGCCTGAAACGCTAAACCCGCAAACACAGGCAACCGGCGCAGTCGGCAGATATCACGCCGATGTCCACCCGCTCCTGCGTTGACTGACAAGAGTTAGTTAACTTCTCCTAGAAGAGGTCCGCGGAGCGGACCTAAGAGGCAACACTCCCGCCGGGGTCGATGCAGGACGATTCGGACACTGGCGTCGAGGGTCTGCCAACTCGGGCGCACCAGTGTTCGCGGGGATACATCTTCAGATAGCACCGTCATCGAGCGTGATCAGCCCGGAGTTGGCACGGCCCTCACGCCAGTGGCCGGATCGGACTGCTCTACCCGCCCTGCAGGACCCCGCACGGACAGTACGAGTAGAGGTGCTGCGGATCGTTGAAGCGCGCCCAGCGCGCCGCTTCTCGCTCCAGCGGACTGAGCGCCTTGCGGATCAAGGCAGGGCGCGGATCGCTCAGCCCTGTTGCCACCGCTATGCGTGACAGCATCGAGCGCAGCTCAAGTGCGAGCAGCTCTTCCCAGCTCATCTCGGGCTCGAAGTACTTGGATTCGAAGTCCTTGCTTACTTTCGCGCGCTTCGCGGCGGACTTGAGGGCGTCATCCAGGTTGCCAAAATGATCGACCAGGCCCTGCTTGCGCGCATCCTCGCCTGACCACACCCGACCCTGTGCGACTGCGTCGATCTCGGCCGGAGTCTTGCCGCGCCCGGCGGCGACGTGGTCGAGGAACACGTCATACGCGTGCTCGACACCGGCCTGCAGAATGTCGCGCGCCGCCGGGCCGAGAGAACGATCGAGGCGAAAATCCCCACTGAGTACAGTCGTGCCGACGCCGTCGGTGTGCACGCCCAGCTTTTGCAATGTCCTCTGAAACGTCGGAATTGCCGCCACGACCCCGATCGAGCCGGTGATGGTAGTAGGGCTGGCCCAGATCTCGTCCGCGCCCGCGCCGATGTAGTAGCCGCCGGAAGCCGCAACGCTTCCCATCGACACCACGACCGGCTTGCCGTTCGCGCGCAGCGCCTTCACCTCGCGATAGATTTGCTCGGAGGCGAACACACTCCCACCGGGACTATCGACGCGCAGCACCACCGCCTTGACGTCGTCGTCGTACCGCGCATCGCGCAGCAGCTCCGATGTCGACTCGCCACCCACGGTTCCCGGCGGCTGCTTGCCGTCCAGGATTTCCCCAGCGGCCACGACGACGCCGATCTTGTTCTTCGAACCGGACTTGAGCGCCCCCTCCGAGCGCACTGCCGCCAGGTACTCATCGAGGCTGATGCCGTTGAAGGAGTGCGTGGATTCATCCTCACCGACGATGTCCTTGAGCTCGTCCACCACCTGCACGCGATCCTTCAGCGCCGTGACGAGCCCCTGTGCCAGCGCGAGCTTGGCGGTATCGCCCTTCGCGCCCTTCACCAGAGCCGCCGCCTGGTCGGCATACTGTGCCAGCGCGCCGGCCTGCAGCTTGCGAGCGGTAGTCACATCCGCCTGGTACGCCTTCCACAGCGTGTCGAGCCACGCCTGGGTCTCCTCGCGCTCCTCGGGAGACATGTCATTGCGCGTAAATCCGTCGGCATAGCTCTTGTGAGCACCCGTGCGAAATACGTTGACGTCGACTGCCAGCTTGTCGAGCGCATCCTTCAGGTACATGCGGTAGTAGTCGAAGCCGTCGATGTACACGTAGCCGAGCGGATCGAGGTTGACTTCGTCGGCTTGCGCAGCGAGGTAGTACTGGCTCTGCTCGTAAGCCGTGCCCACCGCCACAACCTTCTTGCCCGAGCCGCGGAACTCGCGCAGTGCCTTGCCCACGTCCTGCAGCTTGGCCATGCCGCCACCTTCCATGTCATCGAGGTCGAGCATGACTACCTTGATGCGATCATCCTTGGCCGCCGCCTTGAGCGCATCGAGTACATCGCGCAAGCGCGTCTCGGGTTCGCCATTACCGGTGGCACGTCCCAGTGCCCGATCCAGCGGGTCGCCGCTCAGCTGCTCGACTAACTGGCCCTGGATATCGAGCACCAGTGCGGCCCGATGCGGCACGATGGGAATCGAGGAGCGCAGCGCGCTCAGCACGACGCCGAAGATCACCAGCAGCAGGAGCAGATGCAGAACCTTGCGCAGTGCGTCGAGCGCGCGCCAGAGGAACCGGAACACTCCCTTCATGGTCTCGCCGATCGCCACCTGCGCCTCGTCAATGCACTGCGTCAGTTCGCCGCGCCGTAGGAAACCTGATAGATGACACCCGCCAGATCATCCGAGACCAGCATCGATCCGTCCGGCAACACGAGCAGGTCGACTGGACGCCCGAGCACTCGGTCTGGTTGGTTCCATCCGCTGATGAAGGGTTCGTAGCCCGTGGCCTGATCGCCCTGCAGGCGCACCAGGCTGACGCGGTAGCCGGAGCGCTGCGTACGATTCCACGAGCCGTGCTCGGCGATGAAGATCTGGTCGCGATAGGTCTCGGGAAACTGCGTGCCTGTATAGAACCTAACCCCGAGAGAGGCGACATGCGCACCGAGCTTGCGCGCTGGCGGCGTCGCGCTGGCACATTTGCCGAGATCGCCGAACTGGGGATCCTTGATCTCGCCACCGTGACAGAACGGAAACCCGAAATTGAGGCCGGGCCCCGGTGCGCGGTTGAGCTCATCCGGCGGAGCATCGTCGCCGAGATAGTCGCGACCGTTGTCTGTGAACCAGAGTTCATGGGTGAGTGGATGCCAGGTGAACCCGACGGTGTTGCGCACGCCGCTCGCGAACACTTCGCGGCCGCTGCCGTCGGCGTTCATGCGGGTGATGACCGCGTAACCCTTCTGATCGCAGACATTGCACGGTGCGCCGATTGGAACGTAGAGCTTTCCGTCGGGCCCAAATGCGATGTACCGCCAGCCGTGGTGGGCGTCGGTCGGCAGATCGCCGCGCACGATCACCGGTTTTGGCGGCGAGTCCAAACGTCCTTCGATGGCGTCGTAACGCAGGATGCGTTGAATCTCAGCCACGTAGAGCGCGCCCTCGCGAAAAGCGACGCCATTGGGCCGGTTGAGGCCCTGGGCGACCGTCACAACCTCGCGCCTGCCATCGGCCAGTGAGCGCAGTGCATACACCTTGCCTGCTGCCTGCGTTCCAACGAACAGCGTGCCGTGCTCACCAAGCGCCATCGAGCGCGCGCCCGGAACGTTGTCGGCGTAGATGCTTATCTTAAATCCCGCCGGTGCCTTGAGCGCGGCAAGGATCTTCGCGCTGTCGGCCGAGCACGCCACGGCACTCGTGGCGAGCGATGCGCAGAACATCACAGCCTGGGCGAAACGTCGGCGCCTCAGCGTCGTGCTCACGTTCAGCGACTCTCCGAACTGTTGGTCAGACCTTTTCCTCGATGCGCGCGGCCTTGCCCGACAGATCACGCAGATAGTAGAGCTTGGCACGCCGCACGTTGCCGCGACGCTTGACCTGGATCTCGCTGATCGCTGGGCTGTAGGTCTGGAACACGCGCTCGACGCCTTCACCGTGGGAGACCTTACGCACCGTGAACGAGGAGTTGAAGCCGCGGTTGCGCTTCGCGATCACGATGCCTTCATAAGCCTGGACGCGCTCACGGTCACCTTCGACGACCTTGACCTGCACGAGAACCGTGTCGCCCGGTGCGAAGTCGGGCACCTTGCGCGTCATGCGCGCAGTTTCGATGTCATTGATGATCTTGTTCATGGTTTGCACTCTCGAGTCTCATTTCCGCGGGCACTACGCCCACGCTCAATCCACAGAATCCACCCTCGTCTCGGCGTGCTCCGCGATGAACTCATCGAGGAGCCCGCGCTGCTCTGCATCCAGCTGCATGCGCCCGAGCAGATCAGGCCTTCGTTGCCAGGTCCGCCCCAGCGCCCGCTTCAGGCGCCAACGCCGGATTGCGGCATGATTGCCCTGAAGCAGCACTTCGGGCACCGAGCGCCCTTCGAACTCCTCCGGCCGCGTGTAGTGCGGCCAGTCGAGCAGCCCCGCGACGAACGACTCCTGCTCCGCCGACTCGACATCGCCCAGCACGCCCGGCACCAGGCGGGTGACGGCATCGAACACCAGGAGCGCCGGCAGTTCACCGCCGCTCAGCACGTAGTCGCCGACCGACAGTTCCTCGTCGATCTCGAGCTCGATCAGCCGCTCGTCGACACCTTCGTAGCGCCCAGCCACCAGAATCAGCCCAGCAAGCCTCGCCAGCTCGGCCGCGCGGCGCTGATCGAAACTTCGACCCTGTGCCGACAAATATACCGTGCGACTGCCCGGCGGGCTCGCGCTCCGCGCAGCACGGATCGCGGCGCGCAGGGGTTCGATCTTCAGCACCATCCCCGGCCCGCCGCCATACGGCCGGTCATCGACCGTGCGGTGCACATCGGTCGCGTAATCGCGGGGGTTACGCACCCCGAGACTGACGAGACCGCGGGTCAGCGCACGACCTGTCACACCCGCGCTCGCCGCCGCCCGGATCATTTCCGGAAACAGCGTCACCACCTCGACATGGAGCGCGGCCACTTTGACCTCAGTCTTCCAGCGGGTCCCAATCGACCCGCACTTCGCCGCGCGCCAGATCCACCCGGCGCAGCTGCTGTGGCGTCGCGGGCAGCCAGTGCTCGCGCGTGCCCCGCACCACCATCCATGTGTGCGCCGGTCCATCGATAAAATGCACGATGCGCCCCAGCTCGAGCCCCTGTGCATTCACCACGCGCAGCCCGATCAGGTCAGCGCGGTAATACTCGCGCGGTGCCAGCGGCGGCAGCTGCGCTCGCGCCACGACGATGCGCGCGCCCACAAGGCGCTGGGCCGCGTCGCGATCCTCGACTTGCTCGAGGCTGGCGACGACCTGCCGACCATGGCGACGCCCTTCACGCACCCGCCAGGTCCCCGCAAGTCCCGGACGGTGCAGGTTCCACTCACCGTAATCGAGTATTCTTTCGATCGGGTCGGTGAAGGACTCGACTTTCAGCCAACCCTTGATCCCGAAGACGCCGGCAATGCGCCCAATTTCGAGCTGCCCCGCGGGTTCAGCCGTCCCGGGCGGCGGCGTCGCGGCCACGATCGATGGCCCTGCGCCGATCTTAAGGAGCGCTCAGGCGCTCGCCTGTTTGCGGTAACCGGCGACCAGCGACTTCACGCGATCGGAGACGTGCGCGCCCTTGCTGGTCCAGTAATCGATCCGACCCAGGTCGAGACGCAGCGCGCCGGGCGTGCTCTCAGCCCGCGGGTCGAAGAAGCCCACCTGCTCGAGGTTGCTGCCACCCTGGCGCCTGCGCTTGTCGGTTACCACGACGTGATAAAAGGGCTGATTCTTGCCCCCGCGGCGGGTCAGTCGGATTGTCACCATTTGGAAGTCTCTAGTCAGGGGCGGAAAAACGAGGCGCGGATTCTACTCAAAGTGCGGCCGCAAGGCGAAACTTTTTTGCGAATCAATCGACTGGGAGCGAATATAGGCGCCGGGCCGCCACCTATCGGCGCCCAGTGAAGGGAGGCATGCGGCCGCCCATACCCCGCAGCAGCTTCTGCAGACCGCCCTTGGAGAAGCGCTTCATGGTCTTCTGCATCTGGACGAACTGTTTGAGCATGCGATTTACGTCCTGAACCTGCACTCCGGACCCGGCCGCAATGCGGCGCTTGCGCGACCCGTCGATGACGTTGGGCCGGCGCCGCTCTTTCGGCGTCATCGAATTGATGATGGCGATCTGCCGCCGCAACTGCCGCTCGTCCAATTCGCCGGCGCGGGCGGCGGCGCCCGAAAGTTGCGCCGGGAGCTTGTCCACCAAGGCAGCGAGCCCCCCCATCTGCTGCAGCTGGGCGAGCTGGTCACGCAGGTCGGTAAGATCGAACTCGTGGCCGCGCGTCAGCTTGCGCGCGAGTTTCTCGGCCTGTTCGCGATCGACCTGCCGCTCAACCTGTTCCACGAGTCCAACGACATCGCCCATGCCGAGGATGCGCGAGGCAACGCGCTGCGGCTCAAACAGCTCCAGTGCGTCGATCTTCTCCCCGACACCCATGAAGAGAATCGGCTTGCCGGTAACCTGACGCACCGACAGCGCTGCACCGCCACGGGCGTCGCCATCTGCCTTGGTGAGGATCACGCCGGTGAGTTCGAGCGCTGCGCCGAAGGCACGAGCCGCATTCACGGCATCCTGTCCCGCCATGCTGTCGAGCACGAACAGTCGCTCGTTCGGACTCAGGACCGCGTCGATGCGCCGCACCTCGTCCATCATCTCGTCATCGACGTGCAGGCGTCCGGCGGTGTCGACGATGAGTGCGTCGTACAGTCCCTGGCGCGCCTGCGCCAAGGCACCGGCGGCGATCTCTTCAGCGCGGGCGTTCGCACTGACGGGATAGAAACCCACCTCGAGCTGTTGGGCCAGGCGTTCCAGTTGCAGGATAGCCGCGGGTCGATGCACGTCGGCGCTGGCGAGCAGCACGCGCTTGCGATTCTGGGTCTGGAACCAGCGCGCAAGCTTGGCTGCCGTGGTCGTCTTGCCGGCGCCCTGCAGACCCGCCAGCAGCACGACCAGGGGCGGCGGCACGCGCAGGTTGAGGCCGGCGCTCTCGCCTCCGATCGCACTCACCAGCTCGTCGTGAATGATCTTGATGAACGCCTGGCCCGGCGTGAGACTACGGCTCACCTCGACGCCGAGCGCGCGCGCTTTCACCGTGTCGATGAAGCTCCTGACGACCGGGAGGGCGACATCGGCTTCGAGCAGCGCGACGCGCACCTGGCGCAGGGCGTCGGCGATGTTCTCTTCGGTGATCCGCCCGCGGCCGCGCACGGTATCAAGCGCGGTGGCGAGTCTCGCGGTGAGCTGGTCGAACATCGTTGAATTATACGTAACTCGCGGCGCCGGCCTTGCTTGACACCCTTGCGACGCGCTTGGTCCAATTTTCCGCCGCCTGCCCCGTCACGGAGGGAACCTCCCCTTGAGCGATGCACCCACCAGTACTCTCGTTACTCTGCTCGCAGTTCTGCTCATCATGATCGCCTTTTTTGCCGGCACGGAGGTCGCACTGCTGACGCTCAACCGCTACCGGCTGCGCCATCGCGCCGCCAGCGGTGATCGTGCGGCACTGCTGACCGAGAGACTGATCCAGCAACCCGACCGCTGGCTGGGCGTGAACCTGCTGTGGATCACGCTCACCACGATCTTTGCCTCCACCGTCGCGACGCTGCTGGCGAGGCGCTACGGCGGCGATGTCCTGCTCGCGGTAACGACGGTCGCGCTGGGCCTGTTCATCCTCATCTTCTGCGAGCTTGCACCCAAGATCTACGCGGCCGTGCGCCCGGAGCGCATGGGCCTGCCTGCAGCCTACGTTTACTGGCCGCTGCTCTACATCAGCCTGCCATTCGTGTGGGTGGCCAACCACCTTGCCAATGGCTTTCTGCTCCTGCTCGGACTCTCGCAGAGCAAGGTCGCGGCGCATTCGCTCAGCACCGAGGAGCTGCGCACCGTGGTGGCGGAAGCAGGAGCGCTGGTGCCGCAGCGCCACCAACAGATGCTCCTGAGCATCCTCGATCTCGAAAAGGTGACGGTCGACGACATCATGGTGCCACGCACCGAGGTGATGGGCCTGGACATCAGCGACGACTGGGATCAGGTCCTCTCGCAGTTGCGCCAGACCCAGCACACGCGCGTGCCGGTGTATGACGGGGAACTCGACAACATCGTCGGCATGCTGCACATGAAACACGTTGCGCGCGAGCTGTTGCGCGGTCCGTTGGACCGAGACGGGCTGATAGAGCTCGCGCGCGCACGCGAAGCCTACTTCGTTCCCGAAGGCACGCCGCTCAACACCCAGTTACTCAACTTCCAGCGGCAGAAGCGTCGCATCGCGCTGGTGGTGGACGAATACGGCGACGTGCAGGGCCTGGTGACGCTCGAGGACATCCTCGAAGAAATCGTCGGCGAGTTCACCACCGACCCGGCCAACATGATGCACAAGGACGTGCATGTCGAGCCCGATGGCAGCTTCGTCGTGAATGCCAGCGCCAGCGTACGTGCGCTGAACCGCGCGATGCACTGGAACCTGCCGACCGAGGGACCAAAGACGCTCAACGGCCTTATCGTGGAGTACCTGGAGACGATTCCGGAGCCTGGCACCAGTCTCAAGATCAAGGACTACGCCGTCGAGGTGCTGCAGACCGGCGAGAATGCGATCAAGACAGTGCGGATCGCCGCGCCGCTCGCAAAAGTGCCGTCATCCTGACGTCGAAGGCCGCACGCTGTCAGCCGAACAGGCGGCTCACGGCCTCGGCCAGGCGCTGCACCCCGATCACTTCCAGACCCTCGATCGCCTGACGCGGCCGGTTCGCCATCGGCACTACGGCGCGGCGAAAGCCATGCCGTACCGCCTCGCGCAAGCGCTCTTCACCATAGGGGATCGGACGGATCTCCCCCGCAAGTCCGATTTCGCCGAACGCCACGAGGTCGGGCGCCAGCGGCGCATCCTTCAAGCTCGACACGGCAGCAAGCACTGCGGGCAGATCGGCAGCGGTCTCGGCGATGCGCACGCCCCCAACTACATTGGCGAACACGTCATGTCCGTGCATGGCGATCCCCGCGTGCCGGTGCAATACCGCGAGCAGCAGGGCGATACGATTGTGATCGAGGCCCACAGCCACCCGCCGTGGATTGGCGAGGCCCGTCGCGTCGACCAGGACCTGCACCTCCACCAGAAGCTGGCGCGTACCCTCGCGCGCCACAGTGACGATGCTGCCCGAGGCGGGTTGCTCGTGCCGCGAGAGAAAGATCGCCGACGGATTGCGTACTTCTTTCAGGCCGCTTTCCACCATCGCAAACACACCGATCTCATTCGTGGCACCGAAGCGGTTCTTGACAGCGCGCACCACGCGGTAGCGGCTGCCGCTATCGCTCTCGAAGTACAGCACCGTGTCCACCAGGTGCTCGAGCACGCGCGGGCCGGCGATTACGCCCTCCTTGGTGAGGTGGCCGATCAGCAGCAACGCGGTGCCGGAGGTCTTGCCGTGCCCCAGCAGCACTGCCGTCGCTTCGCGCAACTGCGACACTGAGCCCGGCGCCGAGGCACTGTTCTCGGTCGCCATGGTCTGGATCGAATCAACGATCAGCACCTCCGCGCGTGACTGCGCGCTCTCCTCGATGATCCGCTCCACCGAAGTCTCGGCGAGCAGGCGCAGCTTCGGCGCTGTCAGCCCCAGGCGCCGGGCGCGCAGCCCGACCTGATGAAGGGATTCCTCCCCGGTCGCGTACAGCACCGGTCGGGTGCCTCCCACTGCCGCCGCTGCCTGGAGCAGGAGTGTCGACTTGCCGATGCCGGGATCGCCGCCGAGCAGGACTGCCGAACCCTTGACCAGGCCACCGCCAAGCACCCGGTCAAATTCATCGATACCAGTGGACAGACGTGTATCCAACTCAAGGGCGGTGACGGCCTGCAGTTCTGTGCCGGGAGCGGCCGGCGGCGCCGATCGCCGTCGGCCGTCGCGCAGCGGCGCGGGCGCAGACTGCAGGGAATTCCACTCGCCACACGTGGCGCACTGGCCTTGCCACTGGGGCGCCGTGGCACCGCAAGCCGTACAGACGAACAGGGCTCTGGATTTCGCCAAGAAGAACCGGCCGGACCGCTGGGAAGGTCGTGAATCCTAGCATGTCTGGTGGCATGCGCCGGTGCCGCCAAGCGCCCGAACTGCGGAGAAATTCTCGCAAAATGCCGATTCCGCTCGACTATACTCCCCGCGTTTCCGGGCCCAGGGACCGGGCTCGGATAATGTGTGACGGCGCTCCAGCTTTGCCGCCACGCGGCGTGCCCGACCGCACGAATCCGCCAGTGGCATCCTCGCTGGCGCCGTCGACGCGCTAGGCTTTGTAGCTCATTTGTTCGAGGCGCCCAGGGGGAATCGGCTAGCTTGGTTACTTCCGTGCACAAACGGCCCGTCGTCGCACCCGCCGCTCACCATCGGTCGGGCTCGATGCCTGCACAGCTCGGCCGCTATCAAATCGAGCGCGAGATCGGTCGTGGCGCGATGGCGGTCGTTTACCTGGGGCGCGATCCACAGATCAATCGCGTCGTGGCGATCAAGGCCCTGCCCCTGGCGCGCGAGTTCAGCGACGAAGAGCTCGATGAGGCGCGGCGGCGCTTCTTTCGCGAGGCCGAGAGCGCCGGGCGCCTCAATCATCCCGGTATCGTGACGGTCTATGACGCCGGCGAGGATCAGGGCCTCGCGTACATCGCCATGGAGTTTCTCTCCGGCCAGCCCCTCAGCGAGTTCACCGACTCCTCGTCGCTGCTGCCCGCTTCGGTGGTCACGGAGCTGCTGGCGCGCGTCGCCGACGCCCTTGCGCATGCGCATCGGCTCAACGTCGTCCATCGCGATATCAAACCGGCTAATATCGTCTACGACAGCGAAACCGACGGCCTGAAGATCACCGACTTTGGCATCGCAAGGCTGACCGACAGCGGCACGACCAAGACCGGCATCGTGCTCGGGACTCCTTCTTTCATGTCTCCCGAGCAGCTCGAGGGCCGCGGCGTGCACGGCACATCGGATCTGTTCTCTCTCGGTGTAAGCGTGTATCAGCTGCTCTCCGGCCAGCTACCATTTCGTGCCGACTCCATGACCGGACTCATGTTCAAGATCGCGAACGAACAGCCGCCACCGCTGCGTTCCGTGCGCCCCGACCTGCCCGGCCTGCTGGAGGCCATCCTCAATCGTGCCATGCAGAAGCGCACCGACGACCGCTTCCAGTCCGGCACGGAGATGGCGGCGGCGTTACGCAATTGCAGCCGGCTCCTGCAGGCGCAGGGCCTGTAAACGCTCGGGCATGAGTAACCTGCGCGGCAAGTTGCGTAGCGTGGCGATGAGCGATACAGGGAAAGTCCGCGAGCACAACGAGGACACCATCGCCATCGATCCGGACATCGGGCTGTTCGTGCTCGCCGATGGCATGGGCGGCTACAACGCGGGCGAAGTGGCGAGCGGCATCGCAGTCAAGACGATCGTCAACCTGGTGCGTGAGGCCGTGGCGCGCGAGGATCTTGAAGGGACCGACAAGGAAACAGGCCTGGTGCGCCCAAGCATCATCCTGCGCGATGCGATCTATCGCGCCAACAAGATCATCCACCAGACTTCGAAGACACAGCCGCAGTGCGAAGGCATGGGCACGACGGTCGTCGCCTGCCTCTTGTATGACAACCGCATCTCGATCGCACACGTGGGCGACTCGCGCCTGTACCGCCTGCGCAATGACCGGTTCGAGCAGATCACCATGGATCATTCGCTGCTGCAGGAGCTCGTCGACCGCGGTTTTTATTCACAGGAAGAGGCGCAGCGTGCGACGAACAAGAACTACGTGACCCGTGCCCTGGGCGTCGAGCCCAACGTCGAGGTGGAGATCAACGAGCACCCCGTGCACCGGGGCGACTACTACGTGCTGTGCTCTGACGGTCTCTCGGACATGGTCGAAGATGAAGATATTCATTTAACTATCAATACTTTTAATGCTAATCTTGACACCGTTGCTAAGCAGTTGACGCAGCTGGCGAACGACAACGGTGGGCGCGACAACGTGTCAGTAGTCATGGCCCATGTACTAGACTCGTTCCCCGCGCGCCGGCGCATGCTCGACAAGATCCTGGGATGGTTCGGCTGACGGACGAGGCAAACGCATGGCAAGGCTAGTGCTGAGCCTGGACGGTCAAGTCCTGGCGGAATACAACATGAACAAAGAGCGCTACACGATCGGCCGTCTGCCGGACAACGACATTCGCATCGATAATCCTGCAGTCAGCGGGCACCACTCGCTGATCATCAACATTCTCAACGATTCATTCCTCGAGGACTTGAACAGCACCAACGGCACCTACGTCAACGGCAAGCTCATCAAGAAACACGCCCTGCAACACGGTGACGTGATCACCGTCGGCCACCACCAGCTGCGCTTCGTCGATCAGCAGGAGACCGACGCGGAGCAGGATGAATTTGAAAAGACGATGGTGATCCAGCCCAGCTCGCAGAGTGAGGACAAGCTGCGCAAAGTGGCGCAGTCTGTGGATCAGGCGGCGGCCAAGCTCGCGCCCGCGACCAAGCCCGCAGCCGATCAACCGGTGGCACTGCCCAAGGCCAAGCTGCAGGTGCTGAGCGGTGCCTTCGCCGGGCGGGAGCTGGAACTCACCAAGGCGCTGACAACACTCGGCCGACCGGGAGTTCAGGTCGCCGCGATCACGCGCCGTGCGGAGGGTTACTTCATCGTGCACGTCGACAGCGGCAAAGAAGGCGACTTCCCGCTGGTCAACGGCGCCGCGATCGGGCCTCAGGCCCGACGGCTTCGCGACAACGATGTGATTCAGCTGGCCGGCGTCAAAATGGGGTTCTTCGAGAGCTGATCACTTCAGCTCCAGTGCAACGCGCTGGCTGACTCCGCACAGCAACTCGTAGGCCACCGTTTCCGCGTACGGTGCGACGAGTTCTGCGGGCAACCCCTCACCCCATAGGATCACTGCATCGCCGACGTGCACTGCGGCCAGATCGGTCACGTCCACGCCGATCATGTCCATCGATACGCGTCCGGCAAGGGGCGCACGTGCGCCATTCACCAGGACCGGCGTGCCATTCGCCATGTGGCGCGGATACCCATCCCCATAGCCGACGGCGACGATTGCAAGAGTCGTCGGGCGCTGTGCAGTCCACATACCGCCGTAGCCGACACGCTCCCCAGGCGGCACGCGACGCACCGCGATGACCGTGCTGTAGAGGGTCATGGCCGGCACCAGGCCGAATTCGGCCGCCGGCCGATCGGCGAGCGGCGACACTCCGTAGAGCATCAATCCCGGGCGGACCCAATCGGCATGGCTTTTAGGCCAACCTAGGACGGCCGCCGAGTTCGCGAGACTCCTTTGCGCAGAGATCCCGGCTACCGTCCGTTCGAAGAGCTCGATCTGATGCCTGGTCGCCGGATCGTCGCGCAAGTCGGCGCTGGCAAGATGCGTAAGAAGTCGCACGCGTGACACAGTGGAGCTCGAGGTCAGTGCTGCATATGCCTTGCGGAAGTCCTCGACGCGAAACCCGAGGCGATTCATTCCCGAATCAATCTTGAGCCAGACGTCAAATCGATGTGCCGCCTGCGAACCGCTGAGAAGCGCCAACTGCTGGGGACCATGCACGACGAGCTCGAAATCCTGGTGTGCGGCTTCGAGCAGTTGCGCCGCGTCGAATACCCCCTCGAGCAGCACGATGGGTGTGCGCACGCCCGCAGCACGCAGGGCGATGCCCTCCTCCAGCCGCGCGACCGCGAGGGCGTCCGCATCGGCAAGAGCGAGAGCAGTGGGAACGAGGCCGTGGCCGTAAGCGTTGGCCTTGACGACCGCCATCACGCGGGCACGTGGCGCACAGCGGCGCACAACTCCCAGGTTCGATCGCAACGCGCCGGTATCGATCACCGCGCGTATCAGCCTTGTCACCTCACGATTCCTTCGCCGTAGGACTCGGGTGCGTAGCTGTCGAAGCGCGTGTATGCGCCGCGGAAGGTCAGCTGGATCTCGCCGGTCGGGCCGTTACGTTGCTTGGCGATGATGATATCGGCGATGCCCTTGCGCGGTGTAGCGGATTCGTACACTTCTTCGCGATAGATGAGCAGGATGACGTCGCTATCCTGCTCTATCGCGCCACTTTCACGCAGGTCCGACATCACCGGCCTCTTCTCGACGCGCTGCTCGACGCCGCGATTGAGCTGCGACAGCGCCACCACGGGCACGTTCAGCTCGCGTGCCAGCGCTTTCAGGCCGCGCGAGATTTCCGAGATCTCCGTGGCGCGATTGTCCTTCGTTCCCGGTACCTGCATCAGTTGCAGGTAGTCCACCACCACGAGGCCCAGGTTGTGCTCACGCTTCAGACGCCGGGCGCGGGCGCGCAGCTCAGTCGGCGTCAGCGACGGCGTCTCGTCAACGAAGATGGGCGCCTGCGACAGCTGTGTCATCGCGGTATCGATGCGCGGCCAGTCCTCTTCCGCCAGGCGTCCGGTGCGCAGGCTCGACTGGTCGATGCGTCCCAGCGAGGAAATCATGCGCAAGGTCACCTGCTCCGCCGACATTTCCATGCTGAAGATGGCCGACGCGATCTTGTGACCGAGGGCAGCGTTCTCGGCAATATTCACCGCCAAGGTGGTCTTGCCCATCGAAGGACGCCCCGCGATGATGACCAGGTCGCCGCGCTGCAGGCCGCCGGTCAGCTGATCCAGGGCAGCGTATCCCGTCGGTACGCCGCGCAACTCGTTGGGGTTGCGGTACAGGTGATCGATGCGATCGACCACCGAAGACAGGATGTTGCTGACTTTCACCAGTCCGCTGCGCCCGCGGGCGCCGGCCTCGGCGATCTCGAACACGCGCCGCTCGGCCTCATCCACAAGGTCGCGGGCATTACGCCCATCGGTATTGAAGGCACCGGCGGCGATGCTGGTGCCGACATCGATCATGCGCCGCAGAAGTGCGCGCTCACGCACGATCTCAGCGTAGGCGCGGATATTGGCGGCGGTCGGAGTGTCGCGTGCCAGCGTGCCGAGGTAAGCGAGGCCGCCCGCATCGTCGATGAGCGCGTGACGTTCGAGATGCTCCGACAGTGTCAGGACGTCGATCGGCTGGCTGCTACCGGCGACCGCGGCCGCGGCCGCGAAGATCAGCCGATGGTCGGCACGGTAGAAATCCTCGGCGGTGAGTACGTCGGCGATGGCATCCCAGGCGTTGGCCTCGAGCATCAACCCGCCCAGGACCGCCTGTTCGGCCTCGATGGAATGCGGCGGGATCCGCAACGAGTCAGTGATGACTGCGGGTCCGGGCTGCGGCTTGATCGCGGCCATGGGTGTCGGCGTGAAAAGGGCTCGGGCCCTGATTCTATTCTTCGGCGACGATGGTTACGGGGACCGAAACGTCCACGTCCGCGTGCAAATGCAGAGCCACGATGTGCTCACCGATCACGCGGATCGGGCCGCCCGGCAGCCGCACTTCACTGCGTTCCACCGCAAATCCTGCAGCCGTTGCCGCCTCGGCGATGTCGGCGGTACCGACGGAACCAAAGAGCTTGCCCTCGCTGCCGGCCTTGGAGGTAATACGCAGCTTGAAGTCCTGCATCGCGGCTGCCCGCTGCTGGGCCGCGTAGAGCTCCTCCTGCGCCTTGCGCTCGAACTCCGCGCGCCGTGCTTCGAAGCGCGCTACGTTTTCGGCCGTCGCCATCGTGGCCTTGCCTTGGGGCAGGAGGAAATTGCGCGCGTAGCCCGGGCGCACCTTTACACGATCACCGATGCCGCCGAGGTTGGCGACCTTCTCGAGGAGAATCACGTCCATCGCGCGGCCCTCAGTGCTGGTCGGTGTATGGCAGCAGTGCCAGGTAGCGCGCGCGCTTCACCGCGAGCGCGAGCTGGCGCTGGTAGTGCGACTTGGTGCCCGTGATGCGGCTCGGCACGATCTTGCCGGTTTCAGTCACGTAGCTCTTCAGGGTCGCCAGGTCCTTGTAATCGATCCGCTTCACGCCCTCGGCGGTGAAACGACAGAATTTCTTGCGTCGGAAAAATCTCGACATAGTGGGTCCTCGAATTCGTGTGTCAGCGCCGATCAGCGGGCCGCGTCACGCGGCAGGTCATCGTCATCGTCGCGATCGCCCCCTAGCGGGCCATCATCGCGCGGGCCACGGCCTTCGGACTCGTCGGGTGCACGTGCCATAGGTGAAGGCTCGGTGATAGCGCTGTCTTCCTTGATCACGAGGTGACGCAGAACGGCGTCGCTGAAGCGGAATGCGCCGGTGAGCTCGTCGAGCGTCTTCTGATCGCACTCGATGTTCATCAGCACATAGTGTGCCTTGTGAACCTTGGCGATCGGGTAGCTGAGCTGGCGTCGGCCCCAGTCCTCGAGTCGATGGATGGCGCCGCTGCCGTTAGCGATCATGCCCTTGTAGCGCTCGAGCATGGCGGGAACCTGCTCGCTCTGGTCAGGGTGGACCAGAAACACGATTTCGTAATGCCGCATGTCTTCTCCTTGTGGGTAATGCCGCCCGGGATGCGAAAGCCCCGGTGCGGCAAGGAGTTACGTATCGACCGGGCCAGTCCCGGGCGAAGGGCGCGAAGGATACTGAACGCTCGACTCCGTGGCAAGGGAAAGAGCAGTCGCTGGCGGCCATCGGGTGATGAGGCCGGGAGTAGCAGTCACGGGTAGGCCATCGGGTGATATCGCTCGGGAGCAGAGCAGTCACGGGTAGGCCATCGGGTGATACCGTGCCGACGTGCGCCGGATCACGGCCATTGTCACCTCAAGCCTGAAACGTTAAACCCGCAAACACCGGTGCCGGCGCAGTCGGCAGATATCACGCCGATGTCCACCACGCTCCTGCGCTGACCGTTCCACCAGGAAAGTCTCTACCTAAGAAGTTCGGCGGAGCCGAGACGAACGGACTCAAGAAGAAGCTGGGCAGGAGGATTCGGACACTGGCGTCGAGGGTCTGACATCTCGGGCGAGCAGTGTTTGCGGGGATACATCTTCAGAACGGCACGGTCATCAGACGTTGGTCAGCCCGAAGTTGTCACGACCCTCACGCCAGTGTCCGGATACGACTGCCCTTCCTGGCTCCAGTGGCCGATCGGACTGCTCTTTACTCACTCGGCTCGCGAACGTTGCCGCTGGCGAGTCACTTCGTAGAGCGCCATCCCTGCGGCCACGGAAACGTTCAGACTTTCGATAGCCCCGCTCATCGGCAGGCTGGCGAGCAAATCACAGGACTCCCGCGTCAGCCGTCGCAGACCCTCGCCCTCGCCTCCCATCACGATGCCTACGGGTCCGGTCAGGTCGGTGTCGCAGCAGCGCTGCGCAGCGTCTGCCGCCAGGCCGATCAGCCAGATTCCCTGCTCTTTCAGCGCGCGCATCGCGCGCGCCAGGTTGGTCACCGTAACGAGCGGCACCGTTTCGGCCGCGCCGGCGGCCACCTTGCGCACGGTCGCGGTGAGCCCGACCGCGCGATCTCTAGGGACGATGACCGCGTGAGCACCGCAGGCATCAGCGGTGCGCAGGCATGCTCCGAGATTGTGCGGATCCTGTACGCCATCGAGCAGCAGTAGGAGCGCCGACTCCTGCAGCGCAGACACATGGCGCTGCAGTTGCGCTTCATCCCAAGGCCGCGAGGGCGCTACGGCAGCTACGACGCCCTGGTGGCTCGCCTCCGCCGTCATCGAGTCGAGAGTGCGTGCCTCCGCGTTCTGGATCGCAATCCCGGCCTGCCGGGCCAGCGTGCCTATCTCCGCAGCGCGGGCATCGTCGCGGCCCTTCTGCAGCCAGACCTGGCGTACACGCTCAGGATGGCGCTGCAGGAGCCAGCGCACCGCGTGCAATCCATGGACCAGTGACGGCTCCGCCATGGCAGATCAATGCCCCCGCCGGCGCGAGCGCGATGTCGCCGGCGGCGGTGAGCGGCCAGTGGTTGCAATTGTGTCCGTGGCAATTTCGAAGTCGAGTCGCCGCTCACGCATATCGACGCGGGTAAGCCGCACCGAAACGTGCATGCCCAGCCGGTAAGTGCGATGCGTGCGTCTGCCAGTCCAGGCGCAGCGAGCCGCGTCGAACACGAAATAGTCTCCGTGCAGGGCCGAGACGTGCACGAGGCCATCGACCTGCAGGTTCGCGAGTTGCACGAACAGGCCGAATTCGACCACGCCGCTGATGACGGCTTCGAATTCATCGCCCACGTGCGCGCGCATGAAGTCACACTTGAGGTACGCGAGTACGTCGCGGGACGCCTCATCGGCCCGCCGCTCGCGCGCCGAGCAATCGCGGCCGAGCTGCTCCATGGCACCGGTCGAGTAGCCGAAGTTCGCATGCGCGCCGCCCGCGAGGGCGTGCCGGATGGCGCGATGGACCAGCAGGTCGGGGTAACGGCGGATGGGCGAGGTGAAGTGCGCGTATTCGGACAGACCGAGGCCGAAGTGGCCGATGTTGGTGGGCTGGTACACGGCCTGCGGCAGGGAACGGATCAGCAGGCTCTCGATGAACGCGGCGTCCGGCCGGCCGGCGATCAGCGCCGTGACCTGGCGCAGCTCGCGCGTACCGATCTGTTCGGGAAATCGCACTCCGACGCCAAGTGCGCGCAGCATGCGCTGCAGCTCCGAGACCTTGCGCGTTTCGGGCTCGCCGTGTACCCGGTAGAGCGTCGGCAGCCTGTGCCGCTTGAGGAAGCGCGCGGCCTCGATGTTGGCGGCGATCATGCATTCCTCGATCAGGCGGTGTGCATCGTTGCGGGCGTGTACGTCGAGCGCTGCCACCGTACCGTCCGGCGCGATGCGCACTTTGACCTCGGGTGCATCGAAATCGAGCGCGCCACGCCGCTCGCGGGCCTGGCGCAGCGCCTGGTAGAGCTGGTGCAGATTGCGCAGGTGCGGCATGAGGTGCCCGTACGCCTGCTCGACCTGCGAGTCGCCACCGAGCAGCATTGCGGCGACCTGCGTGTAAGTAAGGCGGGCCGCGGAATGAATGACGGCCGCGCTGAAGTGTGCCTTGCCGATCTCGCCGTCTTCGTTCACGCGCATGTCGCAGGCAAGGACCAGCCGGTCGACCTGCGGCTTGAGCGAACACAGTTCATTCGACAGCGCCTCCGGGAGCATCGGCAGCACGCGGTCCGGGAAATAGACTGAGGTGGCACGGTTCTGGGCTTCGATATCGAGCGCCCCACCCTGCGCCACGTAGTGGCTGACGTCGGCGATTGCGACGATCAAACGCCAGCCACGGCGCAGCGGCTCGCAATAGACCGCGTCGTCGAAGTCGCGCGCGTCCTCGCCGTCGATCGTGACGATCGGCAGCGCGCGCAAGTCCACGCGGTTGGCGATGTCGCCGTCACGCACGATCGTGCCCCAGCCCCGCGCTTCCCGGTCCGCGTCCCGCGGCCAGTTCACGGGCAGGCTGTGCGTCACGATGGCGAGCTCGGCTGCCAGATCGGCCGCACGGCGCGCGTCGAGCACGCGCAGAATCTGCCCCACAGCGGCGCCGGTGCGGGTCGGTGCCTCGACGATCCTGGCCACGACCAGATCGCCGTGCTGCGCCTCGCCGCGCGCCTCGCCCGGAATCAGCACCCGATCGCGCAGGCGTGGATTATCAGGCACGACATAGCCCACATCGCCGGCGTCCTCGAATCGTCCCGCGAGCTCCAGGGTGCCGCGCTCCAGCACTTCGAGCACGGCACCCGAGCGCCGGCCCCGGCCATCATCCTCGATGAGCCGCACGCGCAGGCGATCGCCGTGCATGACACCGGCCATCTGGCGACTGTCCACGTAGACGTCACCAGATCCATCATCGGGGGTAAACCAGCCGTAGCCGTCGCGATGCGCGCTCACGCGGCCGTCGAGCGCGCCCAGATCGCGCGCCACGCTGTAGCGGGATCGGCCGTCGCTGCGCAGCTCGCCCACACGCACCATCGCGTTGAGGCGATTGTCGAGTGCGCGGATCAATGCCGGCTTGCGCAGGCTGAATCGCTTGGCGAGCGCATCGGTATCGAGCGCCTTCTCGACGCGGCGCAATTCCTCGAGGATGAGCTCACGGCTCGGAATGGGCTCGGCGTAACGCCGGCTCTCGCGCGTGAACTGCGGGTCGCGTTCCTGCCACTTGGCGGAGCGGCTGGTCTTGCGACGTGTCTTGTTTTTCGATTGTGGTGTCATTGTTGTTGGAGCCGAACGCAACTATAGCTATGCACGGAAGCAGTCATTTGACAAGGCAAAAGGCCGTGCGTAAAGTGCGGCGCCTTCTTTCGGGGCCGGCTCGCGCGGCGCTCGCAAAGCCCAGGTGGCGGAACTGGTAGACGCGCTGGTTTCAGGTACCAGTGGAGCGATCCGTGGAGGTTCGAGTCCTCTCCTGGGCACCATCGGCGCGTGACACATTTCTCGGGGTATCGCCCGATCACGCAAGTTGTGCCCGCGACCTTTGTCTATCCTCCAGCGCGCCGCCCTTGCGGACCACTTCGACGAACTCAGCGGGATCAAGGCGCTCTCGCCATCGGCATCGAGGATGTAGGTGGCTTCGATCGATACAGCAGAACCCCGGCCGCCGTCACCGCCGCGAAAGCGGCACCAGCGAGGAATGTGGCCGCGGGGCCGATTCGCTCCCACAAGAAACCCGCCAGCACACTGGCGATCACAAGCGCGCCCCCGGTGATCAGGTTGAAAATGCCGAATGCGGTGCCACGCAGGTCCGCCGGAGCGTTGTCCGCGATGAGCTTCGACAACAGTCCCTGCGTCAGGGCCATGTGCAGACCCCAGAGCAACGTCCCTGCAATCACGTGCCACACTGCGCTTGCCGCGGCCAGTGTGACATCAGCGCCGATCAATACACCGAGTCCCGAAAGCAGCAGAGCCCGTCGGCTCATGGAGTCGGCAGCGGCACCGGCGGGATAGGCGGCCGCCGCATAGACGGCGTTCATCGCGATCATGATGACGGGCACATATCCGATGGCCATGCCGACGTCCCGAGCTCGTAGGACGAGAAAGGCCTCGCTGAAGCGCGCCAGGGTGAAGACAGCACCGAGCACGACAATGAGCCAGTAGCGCGCCCCAAGGCGGCGCGCGCTGGTGAGGTTGAGCGGTGCGTGCACCTGCAAACCGGATGCGACGTGCTCAGGTTCTCGCACAGCCACTGCCAGCAGCGCCACTGCCAGCACCGCTGGAACGACGGCCGCCCAGAGCACAGCCTTCAGATCATTCGCGAAGGCCGCCATCAGTGCCACAGCGAGTAGCGGCCCAAGGAGCGCGCCTACCGAGTCCAGGGCCTGACGCAGTCCGTAGGCAGCGCCACGCAACGGCGCCGGCGTGATATCGGCAATCAGCGCATCGCGCGGTGCTCCGCGGATACCCTTGCCGATGCGATCGATGAAGCGCGCGGCGAACACCCAGGCGAGCGAGGTCGCAAGTGGAAAGATCGGCTTGCTGATCGCGGCGAGCCCGTAGCCGAGAATGACGATCGGCTTTCTCTTGCGCAGGCGGTCGCTGAGTGCGCCGGAGAACACCTTGGTGACTGCGGCCGTAGCTTCGGCAATGCCTTCGATGACGCCGACCGTCACCATGCTCGCACCGAGCACGGTCGTCATGAAGATGGGCAGGAGGCTGTGAATCAGCTCGGACGAGGTGTCCATGAGCAGGGAGCCCATCCCCAGTGCCCAGATCCCGGGCGGAAGTGCGGCAAGTGCCCGTCGCAGCGATCGGCGAGCGGGGGATGCATCTGGATTCTCAGATGGTTCGAGCACGATCAATAGCCCCAAGGACACCAATCCCGCGCCGCGCTTCGTGATGAATCGTGGTCATCCGGAGCGCGACCGAGATGCGACCGACCGAACGTGACGGTGGATCAACCGAATGGGTGTCTGAGCACGATGGTCTGATCGCGCTCCGGGCCGGTCGAGACGATGTCGACGGGAACGCCGACGATCTCCTGCATGCGCTCGAGGTAGCGCCGTGCGTTGGCGGGCAGATCGTCGTACTTCGTGATGCCGACGCTCGATTGCTGCCATCCGGGCAGCTCCTCGTACACGGGTTCGCAATCTGCGAAACCCTCGATCATCAATGGCGGTGAGGCCAGCGTCTTTCCGCCATGCCGGTAACCTACTGCGATGCGGATGGTGTCCAGCTGATCGAGCACATCGAGCTTGGTCACGCACAGCCCCGACACGCTGTTGTGCAGCACCGAGCGTCGCAGCGCCACCGAATCGAACCATCCACAGCGGCGACGGCGCCCCGTCACCGAGCCGAATTCGTGCCCGACACGCGACAGGTGCTCGCCGGATTCATCGAACAATTCGGTGGGAAACGGACCGGCGCCGACGCGCGTCGTATAGGCCTTGACGATGCCGAGCACGTAATCGAACTCGCGCGGCCCGATGCCCGTGCCGGTTGCGGCTCCGCCCGCCGTGGTGTTGGATGAAGTCACGAACGGATAAGTGCCGAGATCGACGTCCAGCATCGCTCCCTGGGCGCCTTCGAACAGGACGTTCTCGCCGCGTTCACGCAGCTCGGCCAACAGTTGCGTCACGTCGCTCACCAGCGGCTTGATGCGCTCGCCCTGGCTCAGGCTCTCTTCCAGCACCTTCTGGAAGTCCACGGGCGGCTGACGGAAGTACTGTTGCAGGACGAAATTGTGGTAGTCGAGAACCTCACCGAGCTTGGCGGCGAAGCGTTCGCGCTGAAACAGGTCCGCCACGCGCACCGCGCGACGTGCGACCTTGTCTTCGTAGGCCGGGCCGATACCGCGCCCGGTCGTACCGATCGCATTCGCGCCGCGCGCCTGTTCACGCGCCCGATCGAGTGCAATGTGCGATGCCAGAATCAACGGACACGCCGGGCTGATGCGCAGCCGCTCGAGCACCGGCACGCCCTCAGCTATCAGGCGGTCGGCCTCGGCCAGTAACGCCTCGAGTGACAGCACCACGCCGTTGCCGATCAGGCACAGGACACCCTCGCGCAGAATGCCGGAGGGAATGAGTGTGAGGACCGTGCGCTTGCCGCCGATGACCAGCGTGTGGCCGGCGTTGTGACCGCCCTGGAAGCGTACCACTGCGGCGGCACGCTCGGTGAGCAGATCGACGATCTTGCCCTTGCCTTCATCACCCCATTGGGTGCCGATCACGATGAGATTGCGGCCCATGTCAGCCGAGGCGCCCGCCCGCCGAATTTCTCAACCACGCACCCAGTAGAGCAGCACCGCGCCCGCGAGCATGCTCGTGAGTCCCGCGATGCGCAGCTGCCGGTCCTCGAGCGCGTAGAACGCCTGCATCGCGCGGCGCATGGCCTGCGGATTGAGGAAGGGCAGGATACCTTCGAGCACCAAATAGAGCGCGCAGGCAGCCAGGAGATCGGACCAGATCACGGCTGATGTACTCGCTGTACCTGGCGGACCGCGCTCAGCGGCCCTCGGGCTTCTGCAGGTAATGGAAGAAGTCGCTGTCAGGCGAGATCACGATCACGTCCGTGTCGCGGCCGAGCGAATTGCGATAGGCCTGAAGGCTTCGGTAGAAACGATAGAACTCGGGATCGCGCGAATAGGTGCGCGCATAGATGTCTGTGGCCTGGGCATCGCCGTCACCGCGTATACCCTGTGCCTCGCGCTGCGCGGTCGCAATAATCTCGGTGCGCTGCCGGTCTGCATCGGCGCGCATGGCTTCCGCCGAGGCCTGTCCTTCGGCGCGCAGCTTGAGAGCCTGCGCCGCGAAGCTCTGTTGCATGCGCCGGTACACGGAATCAGTAACCTCTTCCGGCAGGTCGATGCGGCGTACCCGCACGTCGATCAGTTCGACACCAAGCTGGCGCACCGCGCGCCCGGCATCGCTCAGCAGATCGCCGGTCACCGCCGCACGCTCCGCCGCGACGATCTGCTGGATCGTGAGCTTGGTAATGACGCTCTTGATACTGTTCTTGACGATCTCGCCCAACCGCCGCGCTGCGTTGTCCTCGATACCGCCCGTGGCGCGGTAAAAAGCCGTGACGTCGATGATGCGCCACTTGATGTAAAAGTCGACGTTGAGGATCTTGCCTTCGCTGGTCAGGAAACTCTCCGCCGGGAAATTCTGCGTGATGATGCGCCGTTCGAATGTGCGCACGGTATCGACGAACGGCACACGCGCGTGCAACCCCGGCTTGTAGTTGACCTGCAGGATCTCGCCGAAGCGCGAGCGAATCGCGAGCTCAGTCTGTGCGACCGTGAACAGGCTGCTGACGGTCAGGACCAGCAACGCCGCGAGCGTCACGACGACGGGAAGCACACGCCCTGACATCAGCGGTCCCCCCGCGCACGCGGATCGACCGTGATGGTCTCGGTCGGTGCCTCAGACGGACGTGCCATTCCAGGGGCGAGCAGCGCCGCCGCATCGCTCGAGGCGGTGTTCTTCTCCATGAGCTTGTCGAGGGGCAGATACAGGACGTTGCCGCCCGTCTTGGTATCCAAAATGACCTTGCGCGAACGGCCGAGCACGGTCTCGACGGTCTCTATGTAGAGACGCTGTCGCGTGACGTTGGGCGCCTTCTGGTAGGCGCTCAGCAGTTGTCCGAAACGCGACGTGTCGCCCTCGGCTTCGGCGACCACGCGGGCGCGGTAGGCCTTTGCATCCTGGAGCTGGCGCGAGGCGTTGCCCCGCGCCTTCGGCACCACGTCGTTCACGTACCCCTGCGCTTCCTGCCCGAAGCGATCGCGGTCCTCGCGCGCCTTGATGGCGTCCTTTTGCGACGGGGCCACCTGGTCCGGCACGTTCACGCCCGTGAGATTGACGCTGATGATCTGGATGCCGGTCTGATAACCGTCGAGCACCTTCTGAATCAGCGTCTTGGTGCGCTCCGTAATCTCCTGGCGTCCGGCACCCAACACGAATTCGAGAGTGCTCTGGCCGATGGCCTCGCGGATGGCGCTTTCGCTCACGTCCTTGAGCGTGCCTTCGGGGTCGCGAACGTTGAACAGGAACTTGAGCGGGTCCGCGCGCAGGTATTGCACGGCAATATGGATATCGACGAGGTTTTCGTCGGAGGTCAGCATGCGCGTACTGTCATCGATGCTGTCGTTCTTCGCGACATTCACCTTCGTGACGCGCTCGATCGGCCATGGCCAGTGCCAGTGCAGACCCTGCTCGGTGGTCGTTACATAGCGGCCGAAGCGCAATACGACCGCGTGCTCGGCGGCATCGACCATGTAGAAACCGGTCGCCCCCCAGAATGCGGCCAGCAGGAGCGCAATCGCTCCCCAGTTGAGACGTGCCGGGCCGCTCGCCGTACGCCCGGAACGACCGCCTCCAAAAATGCCGGCCAGACGTCGCTGCCACGTGCGGACGATCTCGTCGAGCTCAGAGCCGCCCGATCCCGGGCGTCGCTCCCAGGGATTTCGATTGCCTCCGCCCGGTTCGTTCCAAGGCATAGTGCTAGTCAGCGCGCTGCCCCCGCTTTGGGGGCGCGGAATTGTAGGGAGGCGTTGTCGGGTTCACAAGGAGCGGCCCCGGGTACGCGATTGACACCCGTCTCGCGTGCCAGTGCTGCGAGCTGTCGCGAAGTCATCTCCACTTCGATCTCCCACCCGCCATCATCGCGCACGCGCTCGCCTCGCACACGATGCTCGGCGTAAAGCCGCGAGCGCACGGACGCCGCCTGCAGGTCAAGGTTCAGTATCGCCCGTTCCAGGTGCGGCCACAGCGCACTCGCCAGCGCCGCGCGCGCCAGGTCGAGGCCAATGCCCGGCGCAGCCGCCACCCAAACACGGCTGCGATGCCCACCTGCCGATCGCTCGAGGCGCGGCAGCGCACCGATGCGGTCGATTTTGTTGAACACCTCGATCTGGGGAATGTCGCCTGCGCCGATTGAGCGCAACACCTCGTTCACCTGCTCGATGCGCTCCAGCCGCTGCGGGTCACTGGCATCGATAACGTGAATCAGCAATGCGGCATCGCGCGCTTCCTGCAGCGTGGAACGAAACGCTGCGACCAATTCGTGCGGCAGGTCGCGGATGAATCCGACCGTGTCGGCCAGCACCGCGATCTGCGAGCCCGGCAGCTCCACGCGCCGCACTGTCGGGTCGAGAGTCGCAAACAGCTGGTCGGCCACGTAGGCCTGCGAGCCTGTCAGCGCGTTGAAGAGGGTCGATTTACCGGCGTTGGTATAGCCGACCAGCGCGACCGTGGGCACGGGCACTTCGCGCCGGGCCTGGCGCCCGGTTTCACGCTGGCGCTGCAGCTTTTCGAGGCGCCGCGTGAGCGTGCGAATGCGATTGGCGAGCAGCCGCCGGTCGGTCTCCAGCTGCGTTTCACCAGGTCCGCGCAGGCCGATGCCGCCCTTCTGACGCTCGAGGTGCGACCAGCCGCGCACGAGGCGCGTCGCGATGTGCCGCAGCTGAGCGAGCTCGACTTCGAGCTTGCCCTCGAAGCTGCGCGCGCGCTGCGCAAAGATATCCAGAATGAGCCCGTTACGATCGAGAACGCGGCGCCCTATCAACTCCTCCAGGTTGCGCTCCTGGCTGGGCGACAGAGCGTGATCGAAGAGGATGATCTGCGCACCGTGCTCGGCTGCGGACGCGCGGATCTGATCAGCCTTCCCCGAGCCGACGAACAGCCGTGGATCAGGCCGTGACCTGAAGCCGCCGATCGTCGCCACTGGGTGCGCGCCCGCCGAGCGGGCAAGCGCCGTGAACTCGTTGAGATCCTGCTCCGTCGCAGGTGTGCCGACGCCGATCCGAACCAGTACCGCTTTCTCGCCGCTGCGCGGCCGTTCAAACAACCGGGAATTCCTCTGTGGGGCGCGCCTACTCGGCCGGGGGTTCCGTGCTGCCTTCCTCTTCCGAGGATGGCAACCGGATATTGCGTGCCGGCACGACGGTCGAGATCGCGTGCTTGTACACCATCTGGCTCACGCTGTTCTTCAGTAACACCACGAACTGGTCGAATGAGTCGATCTGACCCTGCAGCTTGATGCCGTTGACGAGATAAATGGACACCGGCACCCGCTCCTTGCGCAAGGTGTTCAGAAACGGGTCCTGCAGGGATTGGCCTCTGGCCATTGCGATCTCCTTGTTCTTGATCAAATTCTCTTATCCTTCGAGCCGCGACACTCCCTTCCTTGGCATCTGTCGTGCGGCGTGGTCCGGGCCAACGGCACCGGTTTTGTCAAAATTTTAGCATAGGGTTGCCATGGCCCACTCACTCAACTTCACCCGCCAGCCAGGCGCTGATCCGCTCAACCGAGTCGGCAGGGCCTTTGAGCCACTCGGCCTGGGGAAGTGCCCTGAGCCAGGTCAATTGGCGCTTAGCGAGTCGCCGCGTGGCGACAATGCCTCTGCGGACCGCCTCCTCGAGCGAGGTGATCCCTTCCAGGTGCTCCCACAGCTGGCGATACCCCACGGCTCTCATGGCCGGCGTGTCGGACGTGAGGTCGGCGCGAGCATGCAGGCGCTGTACCTCTTCGACAAATCCCGCGACCATCATCTGCTCAAAGCGGTGTGCGATGCGTGCGTGCAGCTCCTCGCGGGGGCGACTCACCACGAAACGGCCGGTGCGTATACCTGTCAGGTGCGTGGGGCGCTCACGTTGCAGCGCGCTGATGGGGCGACCGGTCAGTCGATGGACCTCGAGCGCACGTTGAATGCGCTGTGGGTCGTTCGGATGAATGCGCGCGGCCGCCTGCGGATCGACACGCCGCAACTCGGCGTGCAATGCCGCTGAGCCTTCCGTCGCCAGGCGCGATTCGAGTTCACCGCGGATTGCGGCATCCGCCGCGGGCAAACGGGCCAAACCGTTGAGCAGAGCGTGGAAGTACAACATCGTGCCGCCGGCCAGCAGCGGGGTTCGGCCCCGAGCGTGGATGGCGTGGATGGCCTCGAGCGCATCCTGCACGAACCGCCCCGCGGAATAACTCTCGGCGGGATCGAGCAGATCGACCAGGTGATGCGGAATGCGCTCACGCACCTCGGGCGGCGGCTTGGCCGTGCCGATATCAAGGCCCCGATACACCATCGCCGAGTCGACGCTGACGATCTCAGCCGGTAGTTGCTGCGCCAGCTCGAGCGCGAGATCCGACTTCCCGGCACCCGTGGGGCCCATCAACAGGACGATCGAAGGCCGCGACTCCACGCGGGGCTCAACGGCCGCGCAGGAACAGCCGGTCAAGCTCGGCGAGACCCAGGCGCATCCAGGTTGGCCGTCCGTGGTTGCACTGGTCGGCACGCTCCGTGCGCTCCATCTCTCGCAGCAGCGCGTTCATCTCCGCGAGCGTCATCGTCCGATGCGCCCGCATCGCGCTGCGACAGGCGAGCGATGCCAGCAGCTCGTTTCCGCGGTCCTGAATGTGAAGGCTCTGCTCGTTCTCGCCCAACTCCGCCAGCACATCCCGGATCGTGGCGCCGACATCGGTGCGGGCCAGCAGGGCCGGAACCTGACGGATGATGAGCTGCTGCGCGCCGAGTTGATCGATGTCGAAGCCGAGCCGGGTGAACTGCTCGCGCTGGGCCGCAGCGCGCTCCGCTTCGGCGGCCGAAACGCTGATCACGACCGGAACCAGCAGCAACTGCGGCTGTGCACCTTCGCCGGCAGCGAGCAGCTTCAGGCGTTCGTACATCACACGCTCATGGGCCGCATGCATGTCGACGACGATCAGCCCGTCCGCAGCCTGGGCCAGGATGTAAATGCCGTGCAGCTGGCCGAGCGCGAAACCGAGCGGAAATTGCTCGTCCGGGCTGGACGCGGCCGGGGCAATGGCCGCCGCAGTCGTGTCGGCAACGTAAGCCGGTGCCGCAGTGTCCCGCAGTGCGAAACCGATCTGCCGCGGCTCGAACATTCCGGAGGGTGCCGGGGCGCGAGGATGCGCCTGCGGCCGCGTTTCGCTGAGTACGGTCGCAAGCGTGCGATGCACGAAATCGTACACGATCCGAGAATCGCGAAACCGCACTTCCTGCTTGGTGGGATGCGCGTTGACATCGACGCGCGCCGGATCGAGCTCCAGGTACAGGACGTACGCGGGGTGTCGGCCGTGAAACAGCACGTCGCGGTAACCCAGCCGGGCGGCACTCACCAGCAGTCGATCGCGTACCGGTCGTCCGTTGATGAACCAGAACTGCAGGTCAGGCTGAGCGCGGGCGAACGTCGGCTGTGCGATCCATCCGCTGAGTCTCAGACCCGTGGTCTCGTGCTCGATACGCAGTGCGGAATCGAGAAACTCGCTGCCGCACACCTGCGCCAGGCGCTGTTCGCGCGACGCCGGGTCCGGTGCCGCCGGCAACGCCAGGACACGTCGCTGGTTGTGCGTGAGATGGATCGCAACATCGAAGCGGCTGAGGGCGAGGCGCTCGACGTGGCGCGCGATGTGCTGCAACTCGGTGGAATCACTGCGCAGGAACTTGCGCCGCGCAGGAACGTTGAAGAACAGATCGCGTACTTCGACCGTCGTCCCGGGCGGATGCGGGGCCGGGACCCGCTTGGCCTCAGCACCATTGCCCACGACGACCCTCCAGCCGTGGGCGGCATCGCCGGTGCGGGAGATCAGCTCCAGGCGCGACACGGAGGCGATGCTCGGCAGCGCCTCGCCGCGAAAGCCGAAGCTCACCACGTGCTCCAGGTCATCGAGCGCGCTGATCTTGCTGGTCGCATGGCGTGCCAGCGCGAGTGGCAATTCCTCGGCCGCGATGCCACTGCCATCGTCACGTACGCGGCACAGCGCGGCCCCGCCCTTCTCCACTTCGATATCAATGCGCCGCGCGCCCGCATCGAGCGCGTTCTCCACGAGTTCCTTGATCACGGAAGCGGGCCGCTCGATGACCTCGCCGGCAGCGATCTGGCTGATGAGTTCGGGTTCGAGAACGCGGATGGGCATGAGGGTTCCGGATTGGCGCCTCGCAGTTTACCTGCGAAGAGCGCAAACGGCCCTCTTGCGGACGGATCGGAAGCGCGATCAGCGGGCGTTGACGTCGGGCGCGCCGTCCTGGGCCACGATCCTGCGGTCAGGCGCGGGATTGCGCTGGGCCACGAGTGCGGCGACACGGCTGCCCGGCGGAGGGTTCTCGTAGAAGAAGCCGCGGATGCCAGCGTGGATTGCTGTCGCCAGCTGGTCCTGGCGCCGCGGATCCCTGAGTCGCCTCTCTTCGGCGGGATTGGAGATGTAAGCCGTCTCCACCAGCATTGACGGAATGTCGGGCGATTTCAGCACCACGAAACCCGCCTGCTGCACAGCCCGCTTGCGCACCTCGCCAACACGGTTGAGCTCGGCCAGCACGAGCTCTGCTGCGCTCAGGCTGGCGTTGAGGCTTGCGGTCTGCGACAGGTCGAGCAGCACCGAGGCGAGCACGTCGTCCTTGTCGTCCAGGGACACGCCGCCGATCAGGTCGGACGCATTCTCGCGCTCGGCCAGCCAGCGAGACGCTTCATCGCTCGCCCCGCGCGGCGACAGGATATACACGGAGGAGCCAGTGATGCTGCGATCACGGATCGAATCGGCATGAATCGAGACGAACAGGTCTGCCTTCTGGGCGCGCGCCTTGCGCATGCGATCGCGCAAGGGCACGTAGTAGTCCCCATCACGGATCAGCGTTGCGCGCATGCCGGGCTCGCGACCGACCCTCTCGGCCAGCGCGCGCGCCACCGCGAGCACCACGTCCTTTTCGCGGGTGCCGTTGCGGCCGATCGCTCCCGGATCATCGCCGCCATGCCCTGCATCAATGGCGACCACCAGGTCGCGCGCGGCCTCGGCGCTGGGCGCGTGCTGCACCTTTACCGGCGCAGGCTCGCCCGGCAGCTCCAGGTCGATGACCAGACGATTGCCATAGGCTTCGTTGGGGTCCACGGTGAAGCTCTTGGGCTGAACCGCCGCGCTTAGATCGAGTACCACGCGCAGACTCCCGTCCTCGCGAGGAGCCAGGCGTACCTGCCTGATCACACCCTGACCGGCCGGTGCCGTCAGATTCCCGGCAGCGGTGGCACTCGCGACGTCGACGACGACTCGATCCGGATTTTTCAGGGTGAACAGGTTGTGCGTCGCGGGACCGCTCAGCTCGAGGACCACCCTCGTGTGATCGGGTCCGGACCAGAGCCGCACGTCGCGGATTTCAACGGAGTGAGCAGCGCCGATGCCCAGAATCTGCAGGACAGCAACAACGATGTACGGCGCGGCGCGTTTCGACATGAGCAAAGCCGAGCTCTTGGTTGGGCGCTACTCTAAACCGGTCGACGCGAAGTATTCAATACAAATTATGGAGATAGCACGTGATCCTGAACGCTTACCTTCACAGCTGGGTCTGCGCGACCGCAGATCTCAGCCGCGCCAGCACGCGCTCGCCGGTCGCGCTCGCGGCTGCAATCACGATTCTTCGCCCCACAGGCGCGAGTGAAAATGCGATATCGAGGTCGGCGGCGGGCAGTGCGCCCTGCCCGCGCTCCGGCCATTCGATCAGCAGGACGCGGCCCGGCTCGAGCAGGTCCCGCACGCCGAGCGCCTCGATTTCCTGCGGCGCCTGCAGGCGGTACAGGTCCAGGTGCGTGACTTCCATGGACGGCACGGAGTAGTCCTCGAGCAGCGTGAACGTCGGACTGCGCACGGTTCCAGTCACGCCGAGCGCGCGCAGCAGTCCCCGCACGAGCGTCGTCTTGCCGGCACCGAGCTCGCCCCTGAGCGCAATCACGAACGGGCCCTCGGCGGGAGCGCTCAGCGCATGCGCAATGCTCGAGCCCAGATTCAGAGTGTCCGCTGGGCTCGGTGCAGTCAGTTCGAGCGCGGTGGATTGAGACATGCGGGTAGGCGCGCAATGACGTCGCTCGCGATCATTCCACGCTCGCCGCCCTGCGCCGCCGCATCACCGGCCAGCGCATGAGCGAGCACCGCGGCGCGCGCTGCAATCCAGGGATCGCGCAGCTGAGCGAACAGGGAGCCAATCACTCCGGCGAGCACATCGCCCATTCCCGGCGTCGCCATGCCGGGATTGCCGCGGTGACACAGCGCCGGCGTGCACCCAGCCGTTCCGATGAGGGTGCCAGCGCCCTTGAGGACGATCACACCACCGAAGCGGGCCTGCAGACCGGCCAATGCTGACAGGCGATCGTCCTGGACCGCCTGCGAATCGATCCCGAGCAGGCGGGCCGCTTCGCCCGGATGCGGAGTGAGGATCCAGTCCTCGCGCCGTCGTGGGTTCGCTGCCAGCAGATTGAGGGCGTCGGCGTCGAGCACCAGCGGACACGGTGCGCTCTGCACGCTGTCGAACATGGCGCGCGCCCAGGTATCGCGACCGAGGCCCGGACCGGCGACGATCAGGTCGGCCCGCTCGATGAGCGGTTCTAGAGCCGGCAGATCCTCGACGGCATGGCACATGAGCTCGGGGCGCCCCGCCATGACGGCAGTGATATTGGCGGCGCGCGTCGCCACCGTGACCAGCCCGGCGCCGCTGCGCAGACACGCCTCACCGCACAGGCGAGCCGCTCCCTGCATGCCCGCGCCGCCCGCCACGATGAGAACGTGACCGAAGTCGCCCTTGTGCGCGGTACGCCGACGGCGTGGCAGCGTGCGCGCGATGAACTCGCGTTCCAGCCGCTCGACGGTCGGCACGGCAAGCTGCGGCGGCAACACGATTTCGAGAGCATCGAACTCGAGTTCGCCCGTGACATCCGGTCCGGCACCAAGAAGCAGGCCGAGCTTGAGTCCAATGAAGGTGACGGTGCACGTCGCGTGGATGCAGTGCCCCATGATGCGGCCGGTATCGGCGTTGAGGCCGCTGGGCAGATCGAGCGCGAGCACTGGAAGCCCGCTGGCGTTGACCTGATCTACGATGTCACTCAAGCGCTGATCCAGCGGCCGGTCGAGACCGGTGCCAAACAACGCATCGACGATCACATCGACATCTTCCAGCAGCGCGGAACCGAAGTCCTGGATCGTGACGCCGGCATCGCGGCATTCCTGCCAGGCGCGGTGCGCGTCGCCGCCGAGGCGGCCCGGCTCGACCATCGCAGCGACCTGGACCTGCAGCTGAGCACCGTGCGCGAGCCGTGCCAGGACATAGCCGTCGCCACCGTTATTGCCGCCGCCGCACACTACCAGGATGCGTTGCGCCTGCGGCCAGCGTGTGCGCAGCGACCGCAGTGCCGCTGCGCCGGCGCGTGTCATCAGCTCATAGCCGGCAATGCCCAGCGTGTCGATCGCATAGCGGTCGAACGCGCGCACCTGCGCCGCGGTGTAGAGTGTCATAGGAAGACTGGCCACAGCGGCAATTATACTGAGCGCGCGATGATGCCCGAGTCCCGATCGATCGATGCCGCGGTGCTCGCCGGGCTCATCAAGCGCTGGGGCGAAGAGCTGGGCTTCCAGCAGGTGGGCATCGCGGGCGTCACCCTGGCGCAGGACGAGGCGCATCTCGCAGAGTGGCTCTCCAGGGGCTGGCACGGTGACATGGACTACATGGCGCGCCACGGCCAACGGCGCAGCCGGCCCGCGGACCTCGTTCCCGGAACACTGCGCGTCATCTCGGCGCGCATGGACTATCTGTCGCCGTCCGCGCGCGACTCCTGGTCGCTGCTGGCCGATGCGGAGCGCGGCTTCATCTCGCGCTATGCGCTTGGCCGCGACTATCACAAGACGCTGCGGCTGCGACTGCAGAGACTCGCCGATCGCATCGTCGCCGCGGTAGGACCGTTCGGCTACCGCGTGTTCGTGGACAGCGCGCCGGTTCTGGAGAAGGCACTCGCGCGCGATGCCGGCCTCGGATGGATCGGCAAGCACACCAACCTCCTCAATCGTCGGGCGGGTTCGTGGTTCTTTCTCGGCGAGCTGTTCACCGATCTGCCGCTGCCCACCGACCAGCGCGCCGACCAATCACTGCGGCAGCTGCACTGCATGTATCGAGATCTGCCCCACGCGTGCCATTCGCGGCCCCTACCAGCTCGATGCGCGGCGCTGCATTTCCTACCTCACCATCGAGCTCCACGGCGCAATTCCGCTCGAGCTGCGCAAGGCGATCGGCAACCGCGTCTATGGCTGCGACGACTGTCAGCTGGTCTGCCCCTGGAATCGCTACGCGCGTCCGAGCGGCGAAGCGGATTTCAGGCCGCGCCACGGGCTGGACGACATCGCGCTGACGGAGCTGTTCGCGTGGTCGGAAGCGACCTTCCTGGAACGCACTGCCGGCAGCGCAATCCGGCGCATCGGCCACGAGCGCTGGTTGCGCAACATCGCCGTTGCGTTGGGGAATGCACCGCGGGGATCCGTGGTTGACGCGGCGCTCGAGAGCCGTCGCGATCACCCATCGGCGCTGGTGCGCGAGCACGTCAGCTGGGCGTTGCAGGAGCACGGCCGGGCGTAACGACTACGCTCGCGCCGGCCGAGTCACTCTTACATTGTCGATCAGGCGCGCCCGCCCAAGTCGCGCCGCGGCCAGAACGCGGATCTCGGCGGCCGCATCCTGCACCGGCTGCAGGTCATGCGACTGGCGTACGGCGAAGTAGTCGGGACGAAAACCGGCGTCGATCAGGTTCTGCATCCCTGACTGCTCGATCCTCTCGAAGTAGGTCGCGCCGGTTTCGATTTCCCGGCGCGCGACCTCGAGCGCTGCAAAGAGCTGCGGCGCCACCTGGCGTTCCTCGGCCGTGAGATAGCGATTGCGCGAGCTGAGCGCGAGTCCGTCGGCCGCGCGCGTTGTCGGCATGCCGACGCACCTCGATCGGCATGCACAGGTCCTGCGACGAGGCGTCGAATGATCAGCAACTGCTGGTAATCCTTCTCGCCGAACAGCGCGATATCGGGCTGCACGATGTTGAGGAGTTTCGCCACGACGGTCGCAACGCCGTGCGAAATGACCCGGCCGGAAAGCGCCACAGAGAACGCCTGAGAGCTCCGGCACGTCGACGACGGTGCTGTGCTGGTGCCCGCCCGGATAGATCTCCGCGACTGTCGGGCTGAAACAGCAACTCGGTCCGCGCCTGCGCGAGCAGCCGGCGATCCTCCGCGGGCGTGCGCGGATAGGCCGCGAAGTCTTCGCTTCGGCCCGAACTGCATCGGATTGACGAAGATGCTGACGATGACGCGATCGGCCGCGCCGTGCGCCTGCTCGACGAGGCTCGGATGTGCCCTTCGTGCAGGTTGCCCATGGTCGGCACGAAGGCGATCGCGCAGGCCCTGTCGCCGCCACATCGACACTCGCTCGCGCAGCGGCTCGATGCGCGCCAGCTCGTCCATTCAGAAGCAGTGCTCGGGCGCGGGATAGCTGCGGTCTTTGACCGCTTGCACGTAGCGCTTCACCGCTTCGAGCGGGCTGCCGGCGCCTTCCATGAAGTTACGCACGAAGCGTGGCTTGCGTCCGGTGGTGATGTCGAGGATGTCGTAGAGCACGAGGATCTGCCCGTCGGCGTCCGGTCCGGCGCCGATGCCGATCACCGGCACCGCGAGCTCGCGCGTGATCGTCCGCGCCGAGCGCAGAAGGTATGCATTCGAGCAGCACGATGTCGGCGCCGGCCGATTCCAGCGACTTGGCATCGTCGAGCATCGCCTTCGCTGCCTGCTCCTCGCGACCCTGCACGCGAAAGCCGCCGATCTTGTGCACCGACTGCGGCTTGAGCCCGAGGTGCGCGCACACCGCGATGTCGTGACCCGCCAGGAATTCGACGATCTCGAGCTGGCCCGCGCCGCCTTCGAGCTTCACCATCTTGGCGCCACCTTCCTGCATCAGGCGCACCGCGTTCTGCAGCGCCTGCTCGCGCGAGGCGTAGCTCATGAACGGCATGTCGGCCATCAGGAAGGGGCGGTACAGCGCCGCGCGCGACGACGCGGCTGTGGTAGATCACGTGCTCCATGGTGACCGGCACCGTGGTGTCGTGACCCTGGATCACCATGCCGAGCGAATCGCCGACCAGCACGACGATCGACATCGGCTTCATCGAGCAGCACGGCGAAGCTGGCGTCGTAGCAGGTGAGGCACGCGATCTTCTCGCCCTCCGCTTTCATCTTCGCGAGCGTCGCGATGTTGACCGGTGGGCGCGCCGAGCCGCGCAGCTGCAGCTGGGTGTACATGGGCGCCTCGGGAGTCGCAAGAATGGCGGGTTTGCAGCCAACACATCAACGCCGGAAGGGCTCAGCGTTCACAGCCCGCTTGGCGCAGGATTGAAGTAATGGCGCCCGCGGCGCATGCGCAGGATTTCGCGCAAGCAGCAGCTCGTAGTCCGGCTCGTTGTTCGACCGGGTCGATGGCCGCCGGCGTTGACGATCAGCAGCGGTGCGGCGTCGTAGTCGAGGAAGAAGCGCGCGTAGGCGTCGGTGAGGCGCTCGAGATAACTGCGTTCGATGAGCTGCTCGTATTGGATGCCGCGCCGTGCGATGCGATCCAGCAGCACGTCCACCGGCGCCTGCAGGTAGACGACGAGGTCGGGCTTCGGCGCATCGATCGCGAGCTTGCGCGTACACCTGCTCGTACAGCGCGTACTCCTCGTCATCGAGCGTCAGCGCGCGCGAACAGGCGGTCCTTGTCGAGCAGGTAGTCGGCCACGCGTACGGGATCGAACAGGTCCTGCTGCCGCAACTCCTGCAGCTGGCGCGCGCGCTGGAACAGGAAGAAGAGCTGGGTCGGGAACGCAGCCGCGCGCGGATTGCGATAGAAGCGCTCGAGAAACGGATTCTCCTCCGTCCTGCTCGAGCACCAGCTCGCTGCCGAAACTCTGCGCCAGACGGCGCGCCAGACTGGTCTTGCCGACGCCGATCGGGCCTTCGACCACGACGAAACGGTGTACTGGCGCCGCCGACATGAATGCGTTCTGCTCCGTGGGCTGCACCGCGCTAACGCGCATCCGAGGCGCGCACGCACGGCTTCAACCCCTGCGAACCCAGTCGTTGTGCCAGCTCGCCGACCAGGCCCCGACCCGGAATCATGAGTGCCGGCGCAATTTCCGCCAGAGGATACAGGACGAAATTGCGCTCATGAATACCGGGATGCGGCAGCGTGAGATCGGGCTGCGCCATCTGCAGGTTGTCGTACACGAGCAGATCGAGATCGATGCGCCGCGGCCCCCAGCGCACCGGCGGCGGCGCGCGCCCCATCTCACGCTCGATGCGCTTCAGCTCGAGCAACAGATCGCGGGCTGACAGCTGCGTGAGCAGGCCCGCCGCGGCATTGACGAATTCCGGCTGGTCCTGCGGACCCATGGGCTGACTCGCATACAGGCGCGAATGCGCCACGCGCTGCGTGCGTGGTATTGCGCGCAGGCTCTCCAGTGCACGTTGCACCTGCAGCTCGGGCTCATCGAGGTTGCTGCCGAGCGCGACGTAGGCGGGCAACCAGTGCATCGCGCCGGCTCAGGAACGCGTGGAGCTGGGGCGACGACGTCGTCGGCGACGCGGTCGGCGCGTCCCCGGGACATGGGCGCTACCCGATCCCGCCTTGACCATAGCCTCACGTTCGGCCGAAGGGGCGCTCTGCACGTCCGTCCACCATTGCGCCAGCTCGGCATCCTCCGCGCCGACCTGGGCACGCAGCAGCAGCAGGTCATAGGCCGCCCGAAAGCGCGGATGACCGAGCAAGGACAGCGCCTTCTTCCCTTCGCGGCGCCGGAAGCGCAGCTGCAACGTGAACATCTCGCGCATCGGCAGCGTGAAGCGGCGCGGAATCGACATGCGGTCCTGCTGTTCGCGCACCGTCTCTTCGCAGGCGTTGAGAAGCGCGAGCGCTTCCGGCTGACCGCTGGCCTGCAGCCTGCCGGCTCGCTCGATGACTGGCCCATAGAAGAGAATCGCGAAGAGGAAAGTCGGTGTCACTGGTTTGTCGGCCACCACGCGCGCGTCGGTACTCTCCAGCCCTGCCTGCAGCAGGCGCGCGTCTGCCTCACCCGGCTTGCGGCGCAGGATCTCCGCGACCTGTGGAAAGAGCGGTTCGAGCAGTCCATAGCGCTGCAGCAGGTGCAGTGCTTTCCAGCCGAAGCCGCTCAGGAACAGCTTGAGCGTTTCGTCGAAGAGGCGCGCCGCGGGCACATGCGTGAGCAGATAGGCGAGCCCGTGGATCGGCTCTTCGGTATGCGGCTCGATCGAGAAGTCGAGCTTCGCAGCGAAGCGGATCGCGCGCAGCATCCGCACTGGGTCTTCATGGTAGCGCGTAACCGGATCGCCGATGAGGCGCAGCCGGCGTGCCGCGACGTCCTGCACTCCACCCACGAAATCCCACACCGAGAAGTCCTCGATGTTGTAGTAGAGCGCGTTGGCGGTGAAGTCGCGACGCCACACGTCTTCTTCGATGGTGCCATAGACGTTGTCGCGCAAAATCCGCCCGCGCGCATCGAGCACTCTTTGTGCCACCGGGTCGCTCGCGTGCCACTCATCTTCGTCGCGCTCTTCCGGCTGCCACTGGTGCGCGGCACGGAAGGTCGCGACCTCGACGATCTCGGCGCCGAAGTAGACGTGTGCCAGCCGGAAGCGCCGGCCAATCAGCCGACAATTGCGAAACAGCGCGCGCACTTCATCGGGCGAAGCGTTGGTGGCGATGTCGAAATCCTTCGGCTGCAGCCCGAGCAGCAGATCGCGGACGCTCCCTCCCACGAGGAACGCCTGGTATCCGCCCTCCTTGAGGCGATACAGGACTCTCAGCGCGTTGGCGGAGATCGCAGCGCGCGAGATCGGATGCCCGGTACGCGGAACGATGGTCGGCTGCGCACCGGAAAGAGCGACGTTCAAATTGGTTTTTCGCTTGAGGGTCGAAAGGCGGCCCGTATAATACCGCGCCAACTCCGCTGCGCCCGCCGCAACGAAACGCTCCCATCGTCTAGAGGCCCAGGACACAGCCCTCTCAAGGCTGCGACGAGGGTTCGAATCCCTCTGGGAGCGCCAACACAAACAAGCACTTATATAAGCTATATGAGATGTATTCGAGACCGCTGCGCACGAGCACCGAGCGTCGTGGTTCCCGTGGCGTGGCGGGCGCTCCGGCGGTGGTTTACGTTACGCCCACCCGTTGCAGCAGGCCGCGCGTGAATCCAGCCGACAAACGCCTGATCGACCTCATCGACAAGTGGCTCGCGAGCCTCGAGCTGCACCTGAAATATTCGGGGCTCGACGATGCGAGTTACTGGAGGGTGCAGCCCTGGGTGAAGCACGATCGGCCGTCGCGCTGGATCATCGAACTCGCGCGGCAGAAGGCGCAGCAGCTCAAGGATCAGCTCGAAGTTCGCATCGCGATGGGCGATGCGAAGTTCGGCGACTCACTCGAACTGATGGGGTTCCTGAGCAACCTGGTCGGCTCGCAGCATATCGAACGCTTCATTCCGCTCGCCGAGGCGGACACCGAAGTAGACCTCGCGGCTCCACCTGCGTCCCCAACGCCCGCGGTAGCGCCAGCGCCGGCGCACCCAGCGGCCCCCGCTGCAGCGCCCGCCGCCGACATGACCCAGCAGAGCACCGTCCACACGCAGCCGCGCAAAACCATTTCCGACACGACGCGCGAGATGGCACGCCCGCCTGCGGGCGCACCCCCAAGTCGTCACGCGAGCGAACAGAAGGCCGAAGCCCGCAAGGGCGCCACACGACGGGAACACAAGGCAGCGACGCCGGTGTCGAAACCCAGGGCGACCAATGCCGAACGCGAAAAGGCCGTGGTCGCAGACGCCGTGCGGCTGCTCGGCTGGGGGCGCAAGTGGCACGAGCTCGCGGATCTCATCAGCCGCATGGCCAACCGTCCCGCCATTTCGGAAGTGCGGCGAATCCTGCGCGATCACAAGATTGCAATCGATCGAGAGCTCGATCGCGAAGGATGAGCGCTCGGTGGGCGTTTCAGGACTGCGCCTTCATCTGCGCGAACGCGACTACATGACCCGCCGGCTCGCGCACGATCACTTCAGTAGCACCGTAGAACGTCTGGCGCTTCGGAATGATGTAGTCGATTCCCGTCAGCGCCGCCTCTATGGCACCCAGATCATCGACGTCCAGATACAGGAACTGATGGGCGGCGCTCGCTTCACGCGCCAGTGGCGGAATGTCCGAGCCGACACTGCTCCACGTCTGGTACATCACCTCGACTGCGTCGCGCACCAGCAGCACGAAACCGAAATGATCGGCCTCGGGAACTGCCGCGACCCGCACGAAGCCCAGGCGCCTTTCCCAGAAATCCAGGCAGGGCTCGATGCGCTTGACGAACAGCACTGGGGTCAGCTTCTTGATCTGCATCGCGATCTCCTGCGCAGGCTGTGGTGCCAGCTCGGTGCGGAGCGAGACTAGAAGACGGCGAGACGCCCGTCTTGTACGAACGCGACATCGGCGCCCGAAGTCAGCCAGCGCGAGGGCGTGCAGCCCACCAGGGCGCGAAATTCGCGGTTGAGGTGCGACTGGTCAAAATACCCGCTGTGCGCCGCCAGGGCCGCGAGCGAACGCGTGGGAACTTGCGCTTGCAACGCGAGCAAGCGGCGCAGGCGCCGGACACGCCGAAATTGCGCCGGCGTAAGACCGATCGCTTCCACGAAGCGGCGCTCGAACTGTCGCGTGCTGAACCCGATTTCACGAGCGGTGGCGCACACCGAAGCGCCGTCGCTCGTGCCGTCGAGCAGCCGTACGGCGCGCTCGATTCGGCGCTGCACCCTGCCCTGCGCAGGAATGCGCCGCATGAATTCGTGGTCCAGGCAGCGCGCACGCTCGTGGAGCGTCGCTCTGGTGGCCAGCTCATCGAGCAGGCTGCCGCACAGCGGCTCCGAGAACGCGGCCAGCGCCGCGGTGCGATCCGTGATCGCGTCCAGAGCCGCGCGCAGCATCGCCGCAGCGCCGCCCGGACGAAAGCGCACGCCCAGCAGGTCGACCCGATCGCAGAGCTCGAACTGCATCGCCTGGGTCATGGCACCGACCAGACTCGCCGCCGCTCCACTTGCAGTCAGCCGCCACGTTTCCAGATCGAGCAGCAGATCTATGCACGCATCCGGCAGCACCCGATGTTGAAGCGCTGGGGTCGAGGTCACGTGCCCACTGATTTGCCAGTAGCACGCGATAAGCTGGCGCAACGGCGGGGTCGGCGCAGTCTCCGTGTACTGCACGGCGCGTAGGCGGTCCGCAGACGAGGGCAACCGGTCCATTCGAGCGCCAGTTTGCGCACGGCCGCTGGCGAGTTCAATGCGGCCTGAGTACTCTCATGCCACAGCCGCAGTCGGCGGCTTGTCGCACACCAAGTCACCAAGCAGGGAGACCGTAATGGCAGCTCACCGCCCCGCACGCCGCAGAACGGTCCTTCTGGCCGCTACCACCGTGGCCGCCGGCGTTGCGTTCTGCGCCCTGAACGTTGTGGCTCAGGGACGGCCACAGTCCAAGGCGGAACAAGCCATCAAGTACCGACAGTCGGTATACAAGATCATCCTGTGGAACTTCGGCCCGATGGCGGGGATGGTGCAGGGAAAGCTGCCGTACGAGGCCGCCGAGTTCAGCAAGCACGCCGAGCGCGTCGCGACCATGGCGCCGATGCTGCTCGAGGGGTATCCGCCCGACTCCGCCGCGGGCGCGCCCACGCGTGCCAAGCCGGAGATCTGGCAGAACCTCGATGAGTTCACCACCCTGATGCACAACATGGAGAACAAGGCGGCGGCGCTTGCCAGCACGGCGCGGGAAGGCAGTCTGGAGAAGTCGCGGGCAGCGTTTGGCGAACTCGGCGATGCTTGCAAGGCCTGCCACGACAAGTTTCGCAGCGACTAGCCTTCAGAACAGGATCAGCGACGGTTCGGGCGCGGTCGCGATGAGGATGTAGAGCACCAGCGCGCACGCGGCAGCCAGCATCAGTGCCAGCAGTACCCGCGAGCTCGCGATGCCCACGTCGGCGGAAATCCACGCGCCGGACTTGCGCCCGGTGATCATGGGCCCGAGCAGGTTCTCCCTGCGCCACACGAAATATGCGGCAATTGCCAGCAGGTGCAACCCGATCGCGTACCACAGCGCATCGGCCAACACGCGATGCCAGCTGGAAAGCCGATCGCTCGTCGCATCCGTAACGTAGCCGTAAAGCGGACCCACGTTGAAAATCTCATCATTGGCAAAGAGCCCGGTCACACCCTCTGCCGCGACCAGCGCCAGCAACACCATCACCATCCAGCCGCCGAGCGGGTTGTGACCGAGGTGCGCCACCGGGCGCGGCGACAGCCAGTCGCACGCATAGCGCCAGGCGGCAGCGGGCCCGCGCAGAAAATTCGCGAAGCGTGCGTAACGCGGCCCGAAGCAGCCCCACAGCACACGAAAAGTCACGAGCACCAGGCACACATAGCCGAACCATCGGTGCCAGCCGAAGGCCCGCGTTCCAATCTTGTGGGTGATCCAGGCGCCCAGCACTGCGCTCGCGAGCAGCCAGTGAAACATTCGCAGCGGCAGATCCCAGATGAGCTGCCCGGTGGTGCGCGCGGATGCGGTCATTCGCACTCCTGTAGGCAGGACATTAACGCGATTTCATCTTCATTGCGCCCGCCCGCAGGCTCGGGCAGGACTCATTACTCCGGGCAGTCGCGCGCCTTGAATTTTGCCCGCGCGCTGGACACAATCGCCGCCCCGGAAAATAGCAAGTGCCGCAGGGAACCGCCGCAGCGCTGGTCAGGTCTCAAGGCACCCAAACACCACACACACAGGACTACCGGATTCCGACCACTCAATGATCGAGATCGAAAGTCTGACCAAGCGTTATGGCGCACTGACGGCAGTCGACAACGTCAGTTTCCGCGTGCAGCCGGGCGAAGTGCTCGGCTTTCTCGGGCCCAACGGCGCCGGCAAGTCCACGACCATGCGCATGATCGCGGGCTTCCTCGCTCCGACGTCGGGACGCGCGCGGGTGTGCGGACATGATGTCGAGCTCGAACCGCTCGCCGCCAAGGCCTGCATGGGCTACCTGCCCGAGGGCGCTCCCAGTTACGGCGAAATGACGGTGCGCAGTTTTCTCGATTTCATCGCGGATGTGCGCTCGCTCCGGGGTGAGCGGCGGCGCACCCGACTGGATGATGTGATCACGCGGCTGCATCTCGGCCCGGTGCTCGAACAGACGATTGAAACGCTGTCCAAGGGATTTCGCTGCCGCGTAGGCCTGGCGCAGGCGATCCTGCACGATCCGCAGGTGCTGATCCTCGATGAGCCCACCGACGGCCTCGACCCCAACCAGAAGCACGAAGTACGTACGCTCATCAATGCGATGGCCGCGGACAAGATCATCGTGATCTCGACGCATATCCTCGAAGAAGTCGACGCCGTCTGCACCCGCGTCGTCATCATCTCCCGCGGCCGGATCGTCGCCGACGAGAAGCCGCAGTCGCTCGCAGCGCGCTCGCGCTACCACAACGCGGTTACCGTCGGCTTCGCCGATGGCGCACTGCTTGCGCGCGCACGCGCGGTGATCGCTTCGCTGCCCCAGGTTGCGGCGGTCGAATCGCGCGACAAGGAGCTGCGACTCACGGCCCTGCCCAAGTCCGGGCAACCGATCCTGCCGCTCCTGAGTGATCTCGCCCGGCGCGAGCAGTGGTCGATCAGTGAACTGCACCTGGAATCGGGACGGCTGGACGAAGTGTTCCGCGCCGTGACGCAGGGCACCTGATGCGCGGCATCGCCGCCATCTTCCGGCGCGAGCTGGCGAGCTACTTCGTCACGCCCGTTGCCTACGTCTTCATCGTCATCTTCCTGCTGCTCGCCGCTGCCTTCACTTTCTATCTCGGCGGCTTCTACGAGCGTGGCCAGGCGGACCTCGCGCCGTTCTTCAATTTTCACCCGTGGCTGTACCTGTTCCTGATCCCGGCGATCTCGATGCGGCTGTGGGCCGAGGAGCGCAAGAGCGGCAGCATCGAGCTGCTGATGACGCTGCCGCTCACGCTGGCGCAGGCGGTGTGGGGCAAGTTCCTGGCGGCGTGGTGCTTCGCCGGCATCGCGCTCGCATTGACCTTTCCGATCTGGTTGACGGTGAACTACCTCGGCAAGCCTGACAACGGCGCGATTCTCGCGGCCTACATCGGCAGCTGGCTGATGGCGGGTGGCTTCCTCGCGATCGGCACCTGCATGTCCGCGCTCACGCGCAACCAGGTGATCGCCTTCATCCTCGGCGTGGTGGGGTGCTTCATCTTCCTGCTGAGTGGATTTCCATTGGTGCTCGACGTGGTGCGAGGCTGGGCGCCCGCGGCGCTGGTCGATGCCATCGCCTCGCTCAGCTTCCTGAGTCACTTTGAATCGATCTCCAAGGGCGTCATCGACCTGCGCGACCTGCTCTATTTCGCGCTCCTGATCGGCTGCTGGCTGATGGCGACCGGCATCGTGCTCGACATGAAGAAGGCGAACTAACGCTTTATGGCATTCGACTGGCACAGGATCTGGCAAGGCCATCGGCGCAGCGGCGCGATCGCACTGGTGCTGCTCGCGGTGCTGTTCATCGGCCTCGTCATCGTCATCAACTACGGTCTGCGTGGTGTGCGTGTCGATCTCACCGAGAATCGGCTCTACACGCTGGCGCCAGGCACCCGCAACATCCTCAAGAACCTGGATGAGCCGATCAACCTGTATTTCTACTTCACACGCCAGGCTGCGGAGCAAGCACCGTACATCAAGACCTACGCCAATCGAGTGCGCGAGCTGCTCGAGGAGCTGGCGGCGCGCTCCAACGGCAAGATCCGCCTGCAGGTGATCGATCCGGAGCCGTTCTCGGAAGCGCAGGACCGCGCCGATGAGTTCGGGCTCACAGCCGTGCCGCTGGGCGCGTCGGGTGAATCGCTCTACTTCGGCCTCGCGGGCACCAACTCCACCGACGGCCGCGCGGTGATCGACTTCTTCCAGCCGGAAAAAGAGGAATTCCTCGAGTACGACGTCGCCAAGCTGATCGTGGAGCTGGCGCGGCCGAAGAAAGCCGTGATCGGGCTGCTGAGCACTTTGCCGATGGGCGCGGATTTCAACCAGGCCAGCGGGCAGATGCGCGATCCCTGGGTCGTAATGCAGCAGCTCGAGCAGCTGTTCACGGTCCGCATGCTCACGCCCGAGATGACCAGCGTCGACAAGGACATCGACGTGCTGATGCTGGTGCATCCGAAGGGCCTCTCCCAGGCCGCACTTTATGCCATCGACCAGTTCGTGCTGCGCGGCGGGCGAGCGCTGGTGTTCGTCGATCCACAGGCCGAATCCGATCCGGCCGGCGGCCAGCAGCCCGGGAATCCCTTCGGCAACATGGGCGCCGACCGCAGTTCATCGCTCGGTCCGCTGTTCACCGCGTGGGGAGTGGAGTTCAACCCGCGCCAGGTCGTCGGCGATCTGCAATACGCCCTGACGGTGAACACGCGCATGGGGGAGCCCGCGCGCCACATCGCCTTTATCGGTTTCGACAAGTCGGCGTTCAACGCCAAGGACGTGATCACCGCTGCACTCGGCAACATCAACGCCGCGACCGTCGGCAGCCTCACGTTCAAGGGCGCGAGCGGCCTGAGCTTCGAGCCGCTGCTGCAGTCGAGCGCCGAAGCGGGCGTGCTGCCCGTGGAGCGGTTTGCATTCCTGGCCGATCCAGCGAGCCTGCGCGATGGTTTCCGGCCCACGGGCGAGCGCTACGTGGTGGCTGCCAGGCTCAGCGGCAAGCTGAAGACCGCTTTCCCCAATGGCAATCCCGCTGCCAGCGCTGCTGCGCCGCCTGCGGCGGACACTGTCGCGCTCAAAGAATCGGCACAGCCGGCGAACCTCGTGATCGTCGCCGACACCGACATCCTGACCGACAACCTGTGGGTGCGTAATCAATCCTTCTTCGGCCAGCGCTTCGCCACCGCGTGGGCCAACAACGGCGATTTCGTCTTCAACGCCATCGACAATCTCACCGGCAACGGCGATCTGATCAGCATTCGCGGCCGCGCCAGCTTCGTGCGCCCCTTCCAACGCGTGGAGGCCCTGCGGCGTGACGCCGAGGATCGCTTCCGCGCCAAGGAGCAGGAGCTGCAGCAGCAGTTGCGCGACACCGAGCAGAAGCTCACCGAGCTGCAGTCGCGCCGCAGTGATCAGTCCTCACTGATCCTGACACCCGAACAGGAAAAGGAGCTCACGCGCTTCCAGGACGAAAAGGTCCGCGTCCGTAGAGAATTGCGTGAGGTTCGGCACGGGCTCGATCAGGACATCGAGCGTCTCGGCACCGTACTCAAGGTGCTGAATATCGCCCTGGTGCCGGTGCTGATCCTGATCGCAGCGCTCGTCACCTTCGTGTGGCGGCGCCGCCGTCGTGCTGCCGGAATGGGCGCAGTCGCGCGATGAGCCCGCGTCGCCTGATCGTCCTGGTGCTGCTCGGCCTGGTGGTGATCGCGGGTGCCATCTGGCTCAGTCTGGAGCGGAGTCTGCCGCGCGACACCAGCATCGCGCGCCACGTACTGCCAGCGCTCGCGGGCGCGCTCAATGACATCAGCGAGGTGCGGATCATCAGGGCCGGTGACCGGGCAGCGGTGACCCTCAAGCGCGGCGCCGCCGGCTGGCAGGTAGCCGAGCGGGCCGGATATCCGGCGGACTCCTCCAAGGTACGCAAGTTCCTCATCGACCTGTCGCAGCTAGAGACTGTGGAAGAGAAGACCTCTAACTCCAAGCTTTATCCGCAGCTTGGCGTGGAGGACGTGAAAGACCCGAAGGCCACGGGCGTGCGGCTCGAGCTGAGCGGCCTCAAGCAGCCGCTGAGTTTGATCGTCGGCAAGACCTCGGGCATGCGTTCGACGTTCGTGCGCGTGGCCGACCAGGCGCAGAGCTATCTCGCGAGTCCCCAGCTGAGCGTCGACGGCGAGCCCGCTAACTGGCTCGATCGCACGCTCCTCGATATCGCTGCGGCCCGCGTACAGCAAGCACACGTGCGCGCGGCCAGCGGCGCGCACTACACCGTGAGGCGCGACACGCGCGAGCAGACGGACTTCACTATTCCAGACTTGCCCAAGGGGCGTGTGCTCACGAGTCCCACGGCTGCTAATTCGGCCTCCTCTGCTCTCGCGGGCCTGACCTTCGATGACGTGCATGCGCTCGCCTCGGACGAAGACTGGACCAAGGACACGGCGCAGACCGAGTTTCGCCTGTTCGATGGCACGGTGATCACGATCCAGGGACGCGCCGTCGACGACAAGCACTGGATCCGGATCGGCTCCAGCTTCGATGAGGCGCTTCAGCAGCACTTTGCGGCGAGCACCGCGCCCGCGGCCAAGGACAGCGCGACAGCATCACCGGCTGGCACGGCGGCCGCGCCAGCGAATACCGCGCCGAAACCTGCCGCGCCTTCCGCTGCCGTATCCGCAGCGTCTGCGCCCGGCGCAGCGGCAAAGAGCGCCGCGGAAGTTCGCGCCGAGAGTGATGCGCTCGCCAAGCGCGCGAGCGGCTGGGTGTATGCGATTCCCGGCTACAAGTACGACACGATCTTCCGCCCGCTGGACCAGCTGTTGCAGCCGCTGAATCCGGCCAAGCCCACGAAGCCAAAGAAGCCATGAGGCGCGGCGCGGGGCCGGCGTCGCGCCGCGACCCGAACTGCGCCGGATTGCTGCGCCGAATCGCCGCTCTTTGCTACGACGCCCTGCTGATCGTCGCCGTGCTCATGATCGTGACATGGCTGCTGTTGCCCTTTACGCGTGGCATGGCGATCACACGCGAATCGGTGGGCGCCTTCGAGTACCTCTACCGGGCGCTGCTCCTCGGGCTCATCGTCGCCTATTACGGCCTCAGCTGGACACGCTCGGGTGAAACCGTTGGTATGCTGGCATGGAAGATCCGCGTGGTGCGCAAGGACGGCAGCCCGCTCAAGTGGCGCGATGTGCTGGTGCGTCTCGTCGCGGCGGCCCTCTCGTGGCTGCCCGCGGGACTCGGCTATCTGTGGATGCTGGTCGATCGCGAGCATCTGACCTGGCACGACCGCCTGAGTCACACGCGAGTGATCAGGACAGGGCTCCCCGTACCCGCCGTCGCCTGATACCCGAGTCGATGCAGCTCGCTGCGATCTTCAGCGCGTGCGCGCTAGCAGGATTACAGCGACCAGTGCGATGGTCGCGGTCGGAATCCACGCGAGGACCACGGGATCGAGGTTGAACACGATGCTGCCGCTCTCGAGCGTGCGCTGCGCAAGGAAGTACGCGACGCCGATGAGCACGCCGGTCACTATGCGTGCTCCCGCACCGGTGGTGCGTAGCGGCCCCAGTGCGAACGGCACCGCGAGCAACGCCACGATGATGACCGCGATGGTCCGCGCGACGCGTGACCAGAGCGCGAAAATGTAGGTGCCCGCTTCCAGGCCATTGGCCTCGAGGTGCCGGATGAGGTGCAGCAATCCCACCGCCGGCAGCTGCCGCGGCTCGCTCGCTGCAAGCCCCAGGAAGCCGGGATTCACCTTGGTCTGCAGCTCGATGCTCCGCGGCGGCGTCGCGATGACGCGGTCGCCCTCGATGCGCGTTTCGGCATAGCCATCCAGGCGCCAGCGACCTTCGGACTCGCCCAGTTTGGCGAGGCTGGCATGACCAATGCTCGCCAGCACCTGCGGCCCAGCGAAGCGGAACACATAGACACCGCCGAACAGGTTGTCCCCGGTCTGTTCGTGCACGCTGATGATGGTATTGCCATCCTTGACCCAGGCGCTGCCCGAGCCGGCGAAGCTCACGTCGGAAAACTTGCTGAAGGCCTTTTGCTGGCGAGCGAACTTCTGCAGCGGAGGCGCCAGCATCTCGCCGAGCAGCGCCGTCACCACCGCCAGGAGCAGGCCCGCCACCGCGGCCGCGGCGGCGATGCGCGCCACCGATACGCCCGCCGCGCGCACGACCACCAGCTCACTGCCTCGGGCCAGCACGCCCAGCCCGAGCAAGCCGCCGATGAGCACCGAGATGGGCATGAACTCGAAGGCCTGCTGCGGCAAATTGAGCACCGTGTACAGCAGCGCATCGCTTGCGCCGTAGTTGCCGACGCCGATGTCATCCTGCTGCTCGATGAACACGAACAGTGCGCCCAACGTCAGCAGCGCACCGAGAACCATGCCTGTGTAGAGCAGGATGGTGCGCACCAGATAGCGGTCGAGAATCCTCATGCGGGCTGTACCCGTGGGCGCCGCAGCCGGATCGCATTACGCATCAGGACCAGGAGCACGACCACCACCAGTACGCCGTGCACCCACCACAGGCCCAGCTCCGGAGGTACCGTGCCTCGCACGAGCCAGATCTTCGCCGCCGACAGCAGGTTGGTATAGACAAAGTAAAGGAGAATCGCGAGACCCACGCGCGCGTAGCGTCCCTGGCGGGGTCGCAGGTGCGACAGCGGCACGGCGACCAGGGTCAGTACAAAGGCCATGATCGGCATCGACAGCCGCCACTCGAGCTCCGCAAGATCCTCGAGCGAGTTCGAGGCCAGCAGCTCGGCTGTCGGCTTGAGCTCGAGCCTGCTCGAGGTGAGCTCTGCCTCGGGCAAGCGCACTGGGATGCCATGCTCTTCGAACTCGGTGATGCGGAACTCCGCACGCCCGGCAATGCCCTCGTAACGGCGCCCGTTCAGCAGAATGAGTGTGTGCAGCTGGCCACCCTCACTCACCACGTGCCGCGCGCGGCTCGCCACCGCGATCTCGACACTCTCATTGTGGTTGCGCTTGACGAATACGTCCCGCAGGGTTCCGTCGGCGTCGACCCCGCCGGCGTAGAACACGCCCTCGGCCCCGCCGAAGGTGTGAAAGCGCCCCGGCTCCAGATCGCCAAGCGCGGCATCGCGCGCCGCGACGCTGCGCAGCTCCTGCACATGAGCCGCCGCGCGCGGCGCCAGGTCGAGCGATAGCCAACCGAGCAGCACAGCCAGCACGGCGGTCAGCGCGAGCAGGGGCACGCTGAGACGGGCAACACCGATGCCGCAGGCGTGCACGGCCGCCATCTCGCTCTCGTGATAGAGCCTGCCGAAGCCAAGCACGATCGCGAGCAACAGGCCGACCGGCACCAACACCGTGAGATTTTCCAGGGAGCTGAACGCGATCAGCGCCAGCACGACTTCGCGCGGAAAGTGGTGCTCGGCGGCGCGCTCCAGAACGCGGGCCATCTGGCTGGTCACCAGGATCACCAGCAGCACGCCCGTGACCGCGAGCCACGTCAGGGTCACTTCGCGCAGGATGTAACGATCGAGGATCTTCAGCACGCGGGGGTCACCGGCCGCTGTGGCCGCAAGCGCAAATTGAGTACACTAGCGCGCCATGCGTCGAGCAGCCTGCCCGTCGCAACTACAGCGATAACGACTGCGGCGGCAGGAGTCAGCAGGCCGGTCAACATGCGGCGGTTACGTTAAACCACCGGCGCGCGTGGCTCAATCGGCTCAGGACCCGGGCTGCCGACATCACCTGAAGGACCGTACATGCAGTTCAATGCGGTAAGCGGATCGGCCGCACACAGGCGTAGCGAGTGCGTGGTGCTGGGCGTCTACGAGGCGCGTGAGCTCACGGCTGCGGCGCGGCTCTTCGATGGTCGCCACCGCCGGCGCATCGCCGCGCTCCTGCGCCGTGGCGACTTTCCGGCGCGCCTGGGTGATACGCTGCTGCTCTCGGATGTGGGTGACGGACCCAACGCCCGGGTCCTTCTGGTCGGGCTCGGGGCACGCAAGACCTACAACCGCAAGGCGTACCGGCGCGCCCTGCAGTCGGCCCTGCAGGCCCTCACCCGCACCGGCGTGCGGCACGCCGTTCTCTGGCTCGCGCACGAAGCCGCAGCAGGGGTGGAGGCATATTACGCCGGGCGGTACGCGGCCGAAGCCGCTGCCAATGTCCTGTACCGCATCCCGGATCTGAAGACGGGGACCCGCCCGGCGGCTCCGGTGCTGAATCGCCTCACGCTGGCGCTGGCGGACGCTGACGCGGCGCACGCGGCGCAGCGGGGCCTCGACGACGGCACCGCCATCGCGGACGGCATGAAGGTCACGCGCGATCTGGCGAACCTGCCCGCGAACGTCTGCACGCCGCGCCACCTGGGCCGCGCGGCGCGCGCGCTGGCGAAGAGATATCGCGCGCTCAAGGTCAAAGTGCTGCAACGCCGGGCCATAGAACGACTGCGCATGGGGGCGTTCCTGTCCGTCACTCGCGGCAGTGACGAGCCGCCGCAGCTCATCGTGCTCGAGTATCGCGGCGGGCGGCGCAGCGCGGCGCCGATCGCACTCATCGGCAAGGGCATCACGTTCGACAGCGGCGGCATCTCCCTGAAGGACCCCGCCGGCATGGACGAGATGAAGTTCGACATGAGCGGCGCTGCCAGCGTGCTCGGAACCTTCGCGAGCGTAGCGGCGCTGCGCCTGCCGCTCAACCTCGTCGGCGTCATCCCCGCCTGCGAGAACCTGCCGAACGGCCGCGCCACCAAGCCCGGAGACATCGTGCGCAGCATGTCGGGCCAGACCGTCGAAGTGCTGAACACGGACGCCGAGGGTCGGCTCATTCTGGCCGATGCGCTAACGTACGTCCGGCGCTTCAAGCCTGCGACCGTGATCGATGTCGCGACGCTTACGGGCGCGTGCGTGGTGGCACTCGGCGCGCATTTCGCGGGGCTCATGTCCGCGGATCCGCAGCTCACCGATGAGCTCGCGAGCGCCGGCGAGCGCGCGGACGATCGCGCCTGGCGCATGCCGCTGGCCGAAGAGTATGCCGAGCAGCTCAAGAGTAACTTCGCCGACATGGCCAACACGGGCGGCCGCGAGGGCGGCGCCATCACTGCCGCCTGCTTTCTCTCGAAATTCGCCCAGGGCCTGCGCTGGGCGCACCTCGACATCGCCGGGGTCGCCTGGCTCACCGGCGCGCAGAAAGGCAGCACCGGCCGCCCGGTGCCGCTGCTCGTCGATTTCCTGCTGCATCGCGCCCGCAAGGCCGCCTGAGCCGGCCGGCCGCTCCGATGCCGCGCGTCGATTTCTATATCCTCGAGGAAGCGGACGCCGCGGCGCGCCGCCGCCTGGCCTGCCGGCTGGCCGAGAAGGCGTTCGCGCAGTCGCACCGCGTGCTGATACTGACTGCGGACGAAGAGGAAGCGCGCCAGCTCGATGACCTCTTGTGGACCTTCCGCGATCGCAGTTTCGTGCCCCACGAACTCACTGCACCGGGTCGCACCAGTGCGGTCCCGGTCCTGATCGGCACGACGGAATCGGCGTCCGGGGCCGGCGCTGATATCCTGATCAACGTTTCGGACCGCATGCCGGAGGACCTGGCGCGATTTTCGCGCGTCGTGGAAGCCGTGGACGGAGAACCCGGACGTCTGAAGGCGGGACGCGAGCGTTACCGCAGCTATCGCGAGCTCGGGTTTGCGCCCGAATCGCACAAGATCGGCAGCAGTCATGAAGTCTGACCCGCACGCGGATGAAGCGATTCCGACGCTCACGGAGATCGTCGAGCTCGAGGGGCCGTCGATCGATCCGCAGCTGCTGGAAGCGATGCAGGCCGAGATCTCCGCGCAAGTGATGCGACTCGTGGAGGAGCTGATGCGCGAAGCGAGCCGCGAACTCGAGACCATCCTGCTCAAGCGTGTCAGTGATCGGTTGCGCCAGCGCCTGCCGGAGCTGGTGGAAGATGCGGTGCGCGAGCATCTCGGCCCCGGCGGCTGAGCCAGCATCAGCCACCTGCAGCGATGGACAAGGTCTATTCTCCACGCGAGATCGAGCCGCGCCTCTACCAGCGTTGGGAACAATCGGGTTGGTTCGCGCCGAATGGCCGTGGCCCGAGTTACTGCATCGTCATTCCACCGCCGAATGTGACCGGAACGCTGCACATGGGGCATGCGTTTCAGCACACGTTGATGGATGCGTTGACGCGCCTGCATCGCATGGATGGCGACAACACGCTGTGGCAGCCGGGTACCGATCACGCGGGAATTGCCACACAGATGGTCGTGGAGCGCCAGCTGGCAGCGGAGGGCCGCTCGCGACACGACCTCGGCCGGGAGGCGTTCGTTGCACGCGTGTGGCAATGGAAAGAGGAGTCCGGCGGCACCATCTCGCGGCAGATGCGCCGGCTCGGCACCTCGGTCGACTGGAGCCGCGAGCGTTTCACGATGGACCCCGGGTTGAGCGCCGTGGTCACCGAAGTCTTCGTGCGACTCCACCAGGATGGGCTGATCTATCGCGGCCAGCGGCTGGTCAACTGGGATCCGGAGCTGCACACCGCTCTTTCCGACCTGGAGGTGCTGGCGGAACCTGAATCCGGCCATCTGTGGCACCTGCGCTACCCGCTCGCCGACGGCTCGGGACAGGTCGTGGTCGCGACCACCCGACCGGAGACCATGCTGGGCGATACCGCGGTCGCGGTGCATCCGGACGATGAGCGCTATCGCACGTTGGTCGGACAGCGGATCCGGCTGCCGCTCACCGGGCGTGAGATCCCGATCATCGCGGACGAGTACGTGGATCCCAAATTCGGTTCCGGCGTGGTGAAGATCACGCCCGGGCATGACTTCAACGACTACGAGGTCGGCCGGCGTCACGCGTTGCCCCTCCTCAATGTGTTCGACCGGGACGCGAGGCTCGTCACCGATGATGCGGCGGAGCGCGCGGCGATCCCCATGGAACTGCGGGGACTCGACCGCTTCGAGGCGCGCAAGCGCGTGGTCGCACAGTTCGAGGCGCACGGTCTGCTGGAGAGGATCGAGCCGCACTCCTCGCCCGTGCCGCGTGGCGATCGCAGCGGTGCGGTGCTCGAACCGTGGCTCACCGATCAGTGGTACGTGAAGATCGGCCCGCTCGCCGAACCGGCGATTCGTGCCGTCGAAGACGGTCGCATCCGTTTCGTGCCGGACAGCTGGGCCCGGACCTACTTTCAGTGGATGCGCAACATCCAGGACTGGTGCATCAGCCGCCAGCTCTGGTGGGGTCACCGGATTCCCGCGTGGTACGACGACGCGGGCAATATCTTTGTCGCGCGCAGTGCCGAGGAGGCGCGGAGCGAGGCCCGCAAGCATCACGGCCACGAGGTGCCGCTGCGCCAGGATGACGATGTGCTCGACACCTGGTTCTCCTCGGTGCTGTGGCCGTTCTCTACACTCGGCTGGCCGCAAGCAACAGCCGAGCTCAAGACCTTCTACCCAACCTCGGTCCTCGTCACCGGCTTCGACATCATCTTTTTCTGGGTAGCGCGGATGATCATGATGGGGCTGAGGTTCGCCGGCGATGTGCCCTTTCGCGAGGTGTACATCACAGGACTGATCCGCGACGAGCACGGCGAAAAGATGTCCAAGTCCAAGGGCAACATCCTCGACCCGATCGACCTCATCGACGGCATCAAGCTCGAGCCGCTCCTCGCCAAGCGCACCTCGGGCCTGATGCAGCCGCACCTGCGAGCGAGCATCGAAAAGAATACGCGCCGTCAGTTCCCAGACGGCATACCTGCCTTCGGCACCGACGCGGTGCGCTTTACTTTCGCGGCGCTCGCTTCCCCCGGTCGCGACATCCGCTTCGACCTGGGACGCGTCGAGGGCTATCGGAACTTCTGCAACAAGCTGTGGAACGCCGCACGCTACGTGCTGATGGTGACCGAAGGACAGGATTGCGGCGCCGGTGGCGAGGTCAGCAGCGCGGATCTGTGGATTCGCGGCCGGCTGCAGCAGGCGATCAGCGTACTGCGCGGTGCCCTGGCCGCCTACCGCTTCGATCTCGCGGCCGCGGCGGCGTACGAGTTCACCTGGTACGAGTTCTGCGACTGGTACCTGGAGTTCACCAAGCCGATTCTGCAGGCGGCCGACTCGAGCCCTGCCCAACTGCGCGGCACGCGCCGAAACCTGCTCGAGGTGCTCGAGGCACTCCTCAGGCTTCTGCATCCTCTGATGCCTTTCATCACCGAGGAGATCTGGCTGCAGGTCGCACCGCGCGCCGGCAAGTCCGGCGCGACGATCATGCTGCAGCCGTTCCCGCACCCAACTGAGTTTGCCGGCGACGAGTCGAGTGCCCGGGCGATCGAGTTCGTCAAGGAGATCATCCTCAAGGTACGCAATATTCGCGGCGAGAACGACATTGCGAGCTCGAAGCGCCTCGAGCACGTCTACATCAAGGACGCCTCGCCCGAGCAGCTCGCCACGATCCGGGCCCAGCGTGCCTTCTTCGACCGCCTGGCGAATGCCGAGCTACAGAGCTTCGATTCCACCTGCGACGTCGACACCGCCGCTGGCGCGCGCGTCGGCAATGTCGAGATCTACGTGCCGCTGCGTGGCCTGAAGGACAACCTGACCGCGGAGATGGCGCGTCTTGCCAAGGTGCGCGAACGGGCGCACAAGGAGCTCGCTGCAACCGAGGCCAGGCTGGCGAATCCGGAGTTCATGCGCAATGCGCCGCCCGCGGTGTCGGCCAAGGCCCGGGAACGGGCCGCCGAGCTCGAGCGCGAGCTGGCGCAGCTGGCCGTCCAGCTCAAGAGGCTGGAAAAACTGCGATGAAGATCGGGGTTCCGGAGCGCAGCTGCGCTATCCTCGCAGCGAGTCCTGGGAGCCTGGTTCATGTTGCACGCTTCCGATCGCAGCGATGATCGCATCCTTCATGGCCGTCCTCTGCCCCGCGAAGGGCTGCGCGCCACGCTCGATCAGCTCAACCGGGTGATCCTCGGCAAGGATGCGGAGATCCGTCTCTGCATGGCCTGCCTGCTCGCCCGCGGCCACCTGCTCATCGAGGATATCCCCGGCGTGGGCAAGACCACGCTGGCCCATGCCCTGGCGCAGACACTCGGACTTACCTGCCAGCGCATCCAGTTCACCAGCGACCTGCTGCCGGCCGACATCATCGGGGTCTCGATCTTTGATCGCGCCGGCAGCCGCTTCGAATTTCAGCGCGGCCCGATCTTCGCGCAGCTGGTCCTCGCCGACGAAGTGAATCGTGCGACGCCCAAGGCGCAGAGCGCGTTGCTCGAAGCGATGGAAGAGCAGCAGGTCACAGTCGATGGTCGCAGCCACCCACTGCCCGAGCCCTTCTTCGTGATCGCGACCCAGAATCCAAACGAGCAGGTCGGCACCTTTCCATTGCCTGAATCGCAGCTCGACCGTTTCCTGATGCGCATCGAGCTCGGCTATCCCGATGCGGCACATGAGCGTCAGCTTCTCATGGGTCAGGATCGGCGCGCCCTGCTCGCTACGCTCGGCGCGACTCTCGCTCCTGCGGAACTCGCGCTGTTGCAGGCGGGCGTCGGCAAGATCCATGCGGCACCAGCGCTCCTGGACTACGTGCAGGCGCTGGTCGCCTTCACGCGTGCCAGCGGCCGTTATCTTGCGGGTCTGTCGCCGCGGGCCGCGATTGGCCTGCTGCGCGCCAGCCAGAGCTGGGCGCTCCTCGCGGGGCGCAACGCCGTGCTGCCCGAGGACGTCCAGGCTGTGTTGCCCTCGGTCGTAGGGCATCGACTGCGGGTCGCCGGGGACACCGCAATCACGGCACCGCAAGACATCGGGCGCGACATCATCGAGAGCGTGCCCATTCCCTGATCGCGCCTCAGGAACTCAAGCGCATGGCCGCCCTGTCGATCTCGCGCCTGCGTGCTGGCATGGCCGATCGCGTGCAGCGCTGGGCGCGCCGGCGCCAGGGCGCCGACCATGTGCCGCTGACGCTCGAGCGCCGTCGCATCTACATCCTGCCGACCAAATTCGGTGTCGCCTACGCGATCATGGTCTTCACCATGCTGCTCGGATCGATGAACTACAACAACAGTCTCGGTTTCGCGCTGACGTTCCTGCTGACTGCCCTGGGCCTCGTGGCCATGCATCACTGCCACCGCAATCTTGCGGGCTTGATGATCGCAAACGTTCAGGCGGGCGAGGCGTTCGCGGGCGGGTCATTGAAGCTGGCCGTGGGCTGCGAGAACCCGAGCGCCGTGGCGCGCTATGGCCTGCGCTTCGAGTGTCTCGACGCGGATGTAGATCTGCCCTACGTCGCGCCGGCCGCGCCCGCGCTTGCGACCCTGGAGTTGGCGGCGCCGTCTCGCGGCGTGCTGCGCGTCGATCGCATCTCGGTGAGCACGGGCTTTCCCCTGGGTCTGTTCCGGGCCTGGAGCTGGGTCTACCTGCCGCTGGAGGCGGTCGTGTATCCGCAAGCTTCCGGGTCACAGAGTCCGCCGCCCAGCGTGGAGAGCGATCGGGGTGCACTCGGCCTGCTGCGCCGGGGCGATGAGGACTTTCGCGGCTTTCGCAGCTATCACCCCGGCGATTCGCCACGCCATATCGCTTGGAAGGCGCTGGCACGCGGAGCGCCGCTCCTGGTCAAGGAGCACGCCGGAGCGACGCGCGCACCGCTCATCTTCAATCTCGAACAGGTCGAGGTCCGCAACCTGGAGTTCCGGCTGTCGCAGCTGTGTCGATGGATCCTGAGCGCGGACTCCCAGCTGCAGCCGTTCGGGCTGGCGCTGCCGGGCACGCGCATCGCGCCTCAGAGCGGCTCAGCACACCGGCGCCGCTGCCTCACGGCGCTCGCGCTCTTCGGCACGGGGGCGCTCGATGCGCCGCGCTGAACGACGCGAGCTCCTGCGGGCACCGCTGTCGTGGACGCTGGCCAGCGTCGTCGCGGCGGTCGCGCTACACACGCCCCACCTTCCGTTCTGGGCACTGGCGACGTTCGTGCTGCTTGTGGTGTGGCGCGTGCTGATCGGACTGCGCAGCTCGCGCCTGCCTTCGCGCATCCTGCGCATCGTGGTGGTGATTGCCGTGGTCATAGCCGTGGTGCTGGGGTATCGCACGCTGAACGGGGTCGATGCGGGCACGACATTGCTCGCGCTGATGGTGGCAATGAAGCTACTCGAGACCCGCAACGCCCGTGACCAGCTGGTGTTGCTGCTGATCGCATACTTCCTGGTGCTGGCCGCGTTCCTCTACGGCCAGCAGCTGTGGTTGCTGCCGATCTCCGCCAGCGTGATCTGGCTGATCACGGCGACCCTCCTCCGGGTCGCACACGCGGCTGCGCCCTTGCGCCCGGGCGCTATCCTCGGCCGCAGCGGCGCGATGCTGGTGCAGGCCGCGCCGATCATGTTGCTGCTGTTCCTGCTCTTCCCGCGCGTGCCGGGCCCGTTCTGGGCGCTGCCGTCCGCGCAGCACGCGACGACCGGCCTGGGTGATGAAATGGCGCCGGGCGACATCACGGAGCTGAGCCTGTCGAGCGATGTGGCGTTTCGTGTCCGGTTCCACGGTGTCGCTCCACCACCGGCGCAGCGCTATTGGCGGGGGCCAGTGCTGCACGACTTCGACGGCTATACCTGGCGGCGCACACGCGGCTTCTTCCGCTCGGGAGCGGTTGAAACCCGCGGCCCGGAATACGACTACAGCCTGATGCTCGAGCCCACGGATAACTACTGGGTTTTCGCCCTCGACATGCCCGTGCACTGGGACGAACGCAGGATCAGCCCTAGTTACGACTACCAACTCATCGCGCAGGACCGGATCGCGCAACCCGTGACGTATGAGCTCAGCTCGCGCCCCCAATACCGCGCAGCGGCCGACCGGGACATCGGCAGGCCGCTGCTCACGCGCGACACCGCGATTCCTCGTGACCGTAATCTGCGCACGCTGGCGCTCGCCCGGCAGCTGCACGCAGCAGCCGCGAGTGACGACGCCTACATCGGCGCCGTGCTGAACATGTTCCGGGAGCAGAACTTCAACTACACACTCTCGCCCTCACGCCTCGACTACGATTCGGTCGACGACTTTCTGTTCAACACCCGCCGGGGCTTCTGCGCCCACTATGCCTCGGCCTTCACCATGCTGATGCGCGCCGCTGGCATTCCGGCACGTGTCGTCACCGGCTATCAGGGTGGCGAATACAACCGGCTCGCGAGTTACTACATCGTGCGTCAGTCCGATGCGCACGCGTGGAGCGAGGTGTGGCTCGCGGGACGCGGGTGGCTGCGTGTCGATCCCACCGCCGCAGTTGCGCCAGAGCGGATCGAGCGCGGCACGGTCGACTCGCTGGGCGCCGATGAGCCGTTCGCCGAGCGGATGATTCGCGCCAGCGCCTGGCTCACTGACCTGCGCTTCGCCTGGGACGCCGTCAATACCTTGTGGCGCGAGAATGTCATCCAGTTCAGTGCCCAGAAGCAGGAGGCGCTCCTCGACTGGCTGGGAATCCACCAGCCTGACTGGCGCCACTTCGCGGCGCTCCTCGCCGGCGGCATCGTGGCGGCCCTGGCGCTGCTGAGCCTGGTGCTGGCGCGCGAGCTGCGCTTTCGCAGCCATGATCCCGTGCAGCGCGCTTATGCGCGGTTCTGTCACCGGCTCGAACGGCGGGGTCTGGAGCGCCTGCGTCACGAGGGACCGCTCGACTTTCTGGCACGCATCCAGCGCGCGCGACCGGACCTCGCCACCGACTGCGAGCCCATCGCACGCCTCTACATCGCTCTGCGCTATGCGGGCGAAACGCGGCGGCCGGCACTGCAGGAACTGCTGCGGCGCGTGCGTGCGTTTCGTCCGGCGGCGCGGCCGAGCTGACAGGCCGGCTATGGCATACTCCTCGGCCCATCGGGAGAGCGCCCCATGTCCGATCTGAAAACAAAGTTCGGTGCGGCTGCGCAGGAAGTGCAGAAGCTCAAGAGTCGGCCATCCAACGAAAATCTGCTGCAGCTCTACGCCCTGTACAAGCAGGCAACCGAGGGCGACGCGAAAGGCAGTCGGCCCGGCCTGTTCGACCTCACTGGGCGTGCCAAGTATGACGCCTGGGCGGGCAAGAAGGGTCTGTCGGGCGACAAGGCGATGCAGGCCTATGTCGATCTGGTCGAGAAGTTGAAAAAAGCGTAGTAGCCGCACGCCATTGACGCCGACCGCCGTCGTTCTCGCCATCGCCATCGGCGCGATCGGCGCGCTGCTTGGACGCCCGTGGTGGCACGCGCGCCGCCGCCGGCGTTTGCGCGCCCTGCCCCTGCCGCAGGCCTGGCGCATCGAGATCGAGCGCGCCATGCCGATCTATGCCTGCATTCCGGCGCCGCTGCGTGCGCGTCTCGACGGGCTGGTGCAACAGTTCGTCGCCGAGAAGGAGTTCGTCGGATGTCGTGGCCTCGAGGTCACGCTGCCCATGAGGCTGGCCGTGGCGGCGCAGGCGTGCCTGCTGGTGCTGGGGCGATCCGCACGCCTGTATGAGGATCTGTATTCGATATTGATCTACCCGGCCGCGTTCCTGGTGCCGGAGGAGCACCGCGACGAAGCCGGCGTCGTGCACCAGCATGAGCGTGCGCTGGCGGGGCAGGCCTGGGACGTGCACCGGATCATACTTTCCTGGGATGACGTCCTCGCGGGCGCGGAGGCGCCCGATGACGGGTTCAACGTCGTGTACCATGAATTTGCCCACTACCTCGATGCCGAAGCGGGCGAAGTGAACGGCGCGCCCTTTCTGGGCGAAGCGCGGCATTACCGCCGCTGGTCACGCGTCATGCAGAGGGAGTTCAGGCGACTGCGCGAGGCCGAGTCGCGAGGCGAACCGACCGTACTCGACCCATACGGCGCCGAGAGTCCTGGGGAATTCTTCGCCGTTGCTACCGAAGCGTTCTTCGAATTGCCGCGCGAGCTGCAGGCCGAGCACGCCGAGCTCTACGCGGAGCTCAGGAATTACTACCGGCTCGATCCGGCGAGCTGGCTGCAGGCTCAGTGACCTGCCACAGCAGCACCGCGCCGAACGCAAACAGTATGGCAATTGACAGGATCGCCAGGCGCGAACTACCGCTCACGAGCGCGACCCAGCCCATCAGTACGGGGCCGATGACCGCGGCGAACTTTCCCATCATGTTGAAGAAGCCGAAGAACTCGCCCGATTTCTGGGGCGGCACGAGGCGCGCGAAGTACGAGCGGCTCAGGCTCTGGATGCCGCCCTGTACCAGGCCAATGACGATGGCCATGGCGTAGAACTGCGTGACGGTCTGCAGATAGTAGCCGCCGATCGTCACGCCCAGGTACACGCCGATGCTCAGCAGGATGCCCGAGCGCGGACCGAAGCGTTTGCCGATCCAGCCGAACGCGAGCGCGGCGGGAAACGCGACGAACTGCGTCAACAGCAGCGCCACGATCAGGCTCTTCGAATCGAAGCCGAGCGACAGCCCATAGTCCACCGCCATCTTGATGACCGTGTTCACCCCATCGATGTAGAGCCAGTACGAAACCAGGAACAATGTGAGAGTGCGGTAGGCGCGCAGGTGTGAGACTGTCTGCCACAGCTCGCGCCATCCGGCGCGCAGTGCCGCGAGCGGCCGCAGCGGCGTGGCCGGTTGTCGCTCGCGCACGAAAAGCAAGAGCGGCACGGTGAATAGTCCCCACCAGAGCGCGACGCTAAAGAACGACACGCGCACCGCCTGCGCTGCATCGGCAAGACCGAAGAGGTGCGGCCTGAGTGTCATCACGACATTGAGGAGGAACAGCAGCCCGCCCCCGAGGTAACCGAGCGCGTACCCGTAGCCGGAGACCACGTCGAGATCGGACTCCTCGGCCACGTCGAGCAGGAGCGAATCGTAGAACGTGGTGCCGCCCGAGAAGCCGACCGACGCCAGGGCGTAGAACAGCACTGCCAGCGGCCACTGCCCGCGCTCCACCCAGTACAGTCCTGCCGTCATGGCGACACCCAGTACCGTGAACAGCAGCAGCAGCCTCACCCGCGCCCCGCCACGATCGGCGATGGCGCCGAGAAGCGGCGCCAGCAGCGCGATCAGTGCGCTCGCGATGCCGTTGCCTATCCCCAGCCTGAAAGTGCTGACAGTTGCTTCGCTTCCCACGCTCCAGTACTGCTTGAAGAACACCGGGAAGAACCCCGCCATCACGGTGGTCGCGAACGCCGAATTGCCCCAGTCATACAGCGCCCAGGCGACCACGGACCGGCGCCGCAGGACGCTCATGCAGCGCTCTCAAGCCGCCAGGGCGTGATGCTCGCGCGTTTCATGGAAGCGGATATCGGGCCAGCGCTCGAGCGTGAGCGTGAGGTTGACGCGCGTCGGCGCCAGATACACCAGGGCCCCGGAGTGGTCGAGCGCCAGATTCTCATGGGCTCTGGCCTGAAACTCATCCAGTTTCCTCGGGTCGGCGCACTCGATCCAACGCGCGATGTAAACATTCACGTTCTCGAACGTGCATTCGACCCCGTACTCATCCTGCAGTCGAAAGGCCACGACCTCGAACTGCAGCGGCCCGACCGCGCCCAGGATCAGATCATTGTTGCGCAGGGGCTTGAAGAGCTGCGTGGCGCCCTCCTCGCACAGCTGTGACAGCCCCTTCTGCAGCGCTTTCATGCGCAAGGGATCGCGCAGCACGGCGCGGCGGAACATTTCCGGTGCAAAATTGGGAATACCGGTGAAGCTCAGCAGCTCGCCCTCGGTGAATGTATCACCGATATTGATCGTGCCGTGGTTGTGCAGTCCCAGGATGTCGCCCGCGAACGCGTCCTGCGCCTGCGTGCGGTCGGCGGCCATGAACGTCAGCGCATCGCCGATGCGCACTTCCTTCCCCAAGCGCACGTGAAACAGCCGCATGCCGCGTTCGTAACGCCCGGAACACAGGCGCAGAAACGCGATGCGGTCGCGGTGGCCCGGATCCATGTTCGCCTGGATCTTGAACACGAAACCCGTCAGCGCGGACTCGGTCGGTTCGACGCGCCGCTCGCTGGTCGCGCGCGACCGCGGCGCCGGTGCGTGTTCCACGAACGCGGCCAGCAGTTCTTCGACTCCGAAATTGTTGATCGCCGAACCGAAGAACACGGGCGTCTGCACGCCGGCCAGGTAGCGCTGCAGATCGAAGGCCTGGGTCGCACCGCGCACCAGCGCGATTTCATCGCGCAGGGCGTCGGCCGCATCGCCGAGAAATTCCTGGGCCTCGCGGCTCGCGATGCGATCGATCGTGAGGTTGGTGCCGGCGCGTCCGCGCTCCGCGGCCTCGTAAACGTAGAACCGATCTTCGAGCAGGTGATAGATCCCCTTGAGTTCGCGCCCCATGCCGATCGGCCAGGTGATCGGGGCACAATGGATCTTGAGCACCTTTTCGATCTCGTCCAGCAGCTCGATCGGCGCGCGCCCGTCGCGATCGAGCTTATTGATGAAGGTCATGATCGGTGTATCGCGCAGGCGGCACACTTCCATGAGCTTGATGGTGCGTTCCTCGACGCCGCGCGCACAGTCGATCACCATCAGGGCCGAATCGACTGCCGTCAGCGTGCGATACGTATCCTCGGAGAAATCCTCGTGTCCCGGCGTGTCGAGCAGATTGACGATGCGGCCCTGGTAGGGAAACTGCATCACCGAAGAGGTCACGGAGATACCGCGCTGCTGTTCGAGACGCATCCAGTCGGAGGTTGCATGGCGTGCAGCCTTGCGCCCCTTCACGGTGCCCGCCATCTGGATGGCGCCGCCGAAGAGCAACAGCTTCTCGGTAAGCGTGGTCTTGCCCGCGTCGGGGTGCGAGATGATCGCGAATGTGCGGCGGCGTGCGATTTCCTCGGTGAGATCAACCATGCGGAACGGAGCGCCAGTACTTCAGGGGGCGCGCATTGTACCAGCGCCGGGCCTCATTTCCTGCGCGCCCGGGCCGTGGCGCGTGCTGCGAGATCGAGCCGCAGCACCGCCGCGTCCTCGCGACCGCCCGGCGCCTGGTAGTAGCCACGGCGCATTCCGACCTGCTCGAAACCGAGCGCCTGGTAGAGGCGCACCGCCACCACGTTGGACGGCCGCACCTCGAGGAACGCTTCCAGCATTCCGGAGCCGTAAGCACGGTCGAGCATGTATTCGAGCATGCGCCGCCCGATTCCCCGGCAGCGCATGTCCTCGCGCACGCAAACGTTGAGCACGTGCGCCTCGCCTGCACCCAGGGACATGATCCCATACCCGATCACGGCGCCCGCCAGGTCGATCACCCGGCACACGTAGCCGACGCGCAGGCAATCGCGAAAGATGCCTTCGCTCCACGGAAAGCGATACGCAGCGCGCTCGAGCACCACGACCGCCGCGATGTCTTCCTCCGTCATGTGACGGATGGCGATCTCGGGCAGAGCGACTTCACTGCGGACGGTCGCCACGCTTGCAGGCTTCCTGTGCGAAGAGCAGATCGGCCCAGGCCTTGCGCTTCTCTCCCGGAGAGCGCAGCAGGTAAGCCGGGTGATACGTGACGACGACCGCAATCCTACGAGTGCCGTATTCATAGACCCGGCCGCGCATGCGTCCGATCGGCGTATCGGTCTGCAGCAGGTTCTGCGCCGCGATGCGCCCGACCGCCAGGATGATGCGAGGCTGGATCAGCTCGATCTGGCGCTCGAGGTAGGGGGTGCAGTGCGCCGCCTCTTCCGGTCTCGGCTCGCGATTGTTGGGCGGACGGCACTTCAGGATGTTCGCGATATACACCTGTCCGCGCTCGAGGCCGATTGCCTTGAGCATGTTGTTCAGGAGCTGCCCTGCGCGTCCTACGAACGGCTCACCTTGTGCATCCTCGTCGGCGCCCGGCGCCTCGCCGATGATCAGCCAGTCCGCCTTGCGATTGCCGACGCCAAACACGGTTTGCGTGCGAGTGGTCTGCAGTCCGCACAATGCACAGCCGGCAACGGTTCGCTGCAGCGTCTCCCAGTCCATGAGCGGCACCTCGACGGCCGGCACCGCGGCGCGCGCATCCGGCTGCGCCCGCGTACGCGGCACGTAGTACTCGACTCCGAGCTCCTTCAGATATGCCAGCCGCTCACGACTCATCATCGTCACTCTCGAACAATGGTGGTTGCGACCCGTCGCCCGCGGCGGGAACGGCGGCGGGCTTGCGGCGCAGCCGCCGGATGAGCCACCAACCCGGCGCCGACAGTGCGTACAGGCCGAACAGCACGAACAGCATCACCGCCGGCTTGACCGCGATGAGCGCGAAGGCGAGCGGCACCAGCAGAAAATATCGAAACGGGATGTGCCCGCCGAGATTGATGTCCTTGAAGCTGTAGTAGCCGAACCGGCTCACCATCAGCGCACCGGCGAGGACCGTGACGGTGAAGGCGACGATCAGGCCCGGCAGGCCGGGCTCGCGCCATTCGCTCGAGAACCAGACGAACGCCGCCACGATCGCGGCCGCCGAGGGACTCGGCAACCCTTCGAAGAAGCGCTTGTCGACCGCAGCCGTGCGTGTGTTGAAACGCGCCAGTCTGAGGGCAGCCGCCACCGCGAAGAAGAAAGCGGCGAGCCAGCCGGCGCGTCCCCAGATGACGCCGTACTCGGCGATGCGCGCCACTCCCCACTGGTAAGTGACGATCGCTGGTGCGAGACCGAACGACACCATGTCGGAAAGGCTGTCGTATTCCTTGCCGAAGGCGCTCTCGGTGCTCGTCCAGCGCGCCACGCGTCCGTCCAGGCCGTCGAAGACCATTGCCACGAACACTGCTATGCCGGCTCGCTCGAAATTGCCGTCGATCGCGGCGACGATCGCGTAAAAGCCGGCAAACAGCGCCCCGGTGGTGATCAGGTTGGGCAGCAGGTAGATTCCGCGGCGTTGCGGCGCGCGGGGCGCTTGGCTCTCCATAGGCGCGCGCATCATAGGTCTGGCGGGGATGAGGGCACAATAACAGGCTAAGATAAGTCCCTGAATCATCAGCCGCGCCGTACCGGTGCCACGAGTCGAAAGCAATGCGATTGTCCGAGCTGCCCATCAATACTCTGAAGGAGGTACCCGCCGACGCCGAGGTCGTGAGCCATCAGCTGATGTTGCGCGCGGGGCTGATACGCCGCCTGACGGCCGGGCTCTACAGCTGGCTACCGATGGGCCTGCGGGTGCTGCGCAAGGTCGAGCGCATCATCCGGGAGGAAATGAACCGCGCCGGCGCTCTCGAAGTGCTCATGCCGACGATCCAGCCGGCCGAGCTGTGGCAGGAATCGGGGCGCTGGAAGGAATATGGGCCTGAGCTCCTGCGCCTGGTGGATCGGCATGAGCGCCCCTACTGTTACGGGCCGACGCACGAGGAAGTCATCACGGACATCGCCCGGCGCGAGCTGCGCAGCTACCGCCAGTTGCCGGTGAACTTCTACCAGATCCAGACCAAGTTCCGCGACGAGATCCGGCCGCGCTTCGGCGTCATGCGCGCGCGCGAATTCCTGATGAAGGACGCTTACTCGTTTCACATGGATGAGGCTTCGCTCGCCGAGGGCTATCGGGCGATGCACGACGCCTACACGCGCATCTTCACGCGCCTCAAGCTGCGCTTTCGCGCCGTGCAGGCGGACACGGGCGCCATCGGCGGCACAACGTCGCAGGAGTTTCACGTGCTCGCGGACTCAGGCGAAGATGCCATCGTGTTCTCCGATGCGGATGAATATGCGGCCAACCTGGAAATGGCCGCGGCATTGCCGCCGGCGGAGGCACGCGCCAAGCCGGCGCAGAAGCTCACCGAGGTGTCGACCCCCGGGGCGCGCAGCATCGCCGAGGTGAGCGCGCTGCTCAAAGTGAGCCCGCAGCAATGCGTGAAGACGCTGTTCGTCGAAGGGTTGGACGGAGCGGTCGTCGCCTGCGTGCTGCGCGGCGATCACGAGCTCAACGCCATCAAGGCCCAGAAGCTCCCGGGAATCGCCAGCCCGCTACGCATGGCGAGCGCCGAGCGCGTGCTGCAGGCAGCCGGCGCCGAGCCCGGCTCGGTCGGGCCGCTCGGACTGAAATGCAAGGTCTACGCCGATCACAGCGCCGTGCAGCTGAGTGACTTCGTCTGCGGCGCGAATCGCGCCGACGCGCACCTTACCGGCGTGAACTGGGGGCGCGACCTGCCCGAACCGCAGGCGGCGGACCTTCGCAATGTCGTGGCGGGCGATCCGAGCCCGAGCGGCCGGGGTCGGCTCGACATCGCGCGCGGGATCGAGGTCGGTCATATCTTTCAGCTCGGCCGCAAGTACAGCGAGGCGATGAATGCGCGCGTTCTCGATGAAGCGGGACGCGAGGTGACGCTCCTGATGGGCTGCTACGGGATCGGCGTGACGCGCGTCGTCGCCGCCGCGATCGAGCAGAATCACGATGAGCGCGGCATCATCTGGCCTGAGCCCATCGCACCGTTCAACGTGATAGTGGTGCCCATCAATTTGCAGAAATCCGCGCGCGTGCGCGAGGCGAGCGAGCGCCTGTACCGGGAGCTGGCCGGCGCCGGCATCGAGGTGTTGCTTGACGATCGCGACGCGCGCCCGGGTGTGAAGTTTGCCGATGCCGAGCTGCTCGGCATTCCGCACCGGGTGGTGGTGGCGGAGCGCGGGCTGGATGCCGGCCGGCTCGAATATCGTGCTCGACGTGACACGGAATCGAGCGAGTTCCCCCTCGCCGAGGCACTCGAGTTTCTCCGCGCCCGGGTGAGCAGTGCCTGAAGTGCGCACGACTGCCGTGCTGTTCATCCTGGCGCTGCTCGCGCCCGGCGGCGCGCGTGCGGATCGGCAGCAGGACCCGGAGCTCAAGGCGGTGCTGCAGAAGGCGATCGCCGCGGGCGAGTGTTTCACGGCAAAGTACGACGCCGAGGTCTGGTACAAGCTGATGGAGCCGCGCCTGCGCCGCTACGTGCCCGCCCACGAGGAGCGCATCGCGATACTCACCAATGCGTACTGCGAGGCGCGCATGGCGCAGCTGCCGCCGGAGCTGGTGCTGGCGGTGATGGACGTCGAGAGTCGGTTCAATCGCTGGGCGGTGTCATCGGTGGGTGCGCAGGGCCTGATGCAGGTCATGCCGTTCTGGCCGGAACAGCTCGGCATGAAGCGCCATCAGCTGGTGCAGATCCAGCCCAACATCCGTATGGGCTGCGCGATCCTGAGGTACTACTACGATCGCGAGCGGCGCGACGTCCGCAAGGCGCTCGCTCGCTACAACGGCAGCGTCGGCCGGCGCGACTACCCCGACCTCGTCATCACGCGCTGGACCTCGAAGTGGAGGGCCTGACGGCCCCGCCTTCGCCTCACCTGGACAGAAACTGGCCGGCGACAGGCGCGGCGTCGCTCTCCACGCGCAAGATTTCTACCGCCTCCACTCGCGAAGCGCTCGAGCCTACCCACAGCCGGCGCAGGAACTCATCGACGGTCTCCTCGTCACCGCACGCCAGCACTTCGACGCGCCCATCGGCGAGATTGCGCGCATAGCCCTCCACGCCGAGCGCGCGCGCTTCGCGGGCCGCCGTCGCGCGGTAGAACACGCCCTGCACGCGCCCGGAAACCAACGCGCGCTTGCAGACACGTTGTGCGGTCACCGGAACCTTCCGGAGGCTCAGGACTTCGGAGCCGTGGAGGCGAGCTTCTGCGCTTCGATGGCGTGTGAGCGCGCTTCTTCGGCCTGTCTGCGCGCGGTGCCGTAGTCGCGCCGCTGCAGGGCGGCCTCGGCCTGTGACAGCAGGTCAGTTGCAACGTTGAGCTCGACAGCAGCGTGCTCAGCGGCACCCGCCGCGCGCGCCGCCGCGATGGCCTGGCGCGCGTCGCTCATTTCCTGCACCGGGGCACCCGCACAGGCGGACAGCGCTACAAGGAACGCTGCTACCCCTGCAATCCGCCGTCCTGCTCTCCGGAGGTTGCGCATCTTCTCGTTATATGAGTGCGATAATCGAAGCGGTCCGCACGCTAACAAGCAGGTGCAGGGGCGTCAAGGTTATAGGCGCTCGAAACGGCCGTCGCCGGCGGGCTGAACGCGACGTCAACGCGTCGCGCGCGGTGTGTGTTGCAGATGCGCCGAAGCTCAGGAGCCTCACTGTGGTGGAAATTCTCGTTTTGTATTATTCGCGCAAAGGGGCAACGGCCGAGCTGGCGCGCCACGTCTGCCGCGGGGTCGAGATGGCCGGCGCCCAGGCGCGTCTGCGCACCGTACCTCCCATATCGCCGGTGACCGAGCAGAGCGCGCCGGAGGTTCCTGAACGAGGTCCCCCTTACGCCACTCACGCCGATTTGACCGATTGCGCCGGGCTGATCCTCGGCAGCCCGACCCGCTTCGGCAACATGGCTGCGCCGCTGAAGTATTTCCTCGATGGCACGGGCGCGCTGTGGGTGAGCGGGGGCCTGGCGGGCAAGCCCGCCGGCGTGTTCACGTCAACGCAAACGATGCACGGCGGCCAGGAAACCACGCTCCTATCGATGATGCTGCCGCTCCTGCACCATGGCATGTACCTCGTCGGCATCCCCAACACCGAGGCCGCGCTGGCACGCACGCGCGGCGGCGGCGGGCCCTACGGCGCCAGCCACGTTTCGGGCTCGCACGCTGCGCCGCAGCTCGCAGAAGAAGAGCAGGAGCTCGCACAGGTACTAGGCCGTCGCGTCGCCGCGCTGGCAATGCGCCTCGCGGCGAGCGCGGCCTGACGTGAGCTCGAATTCAGTCACGGTTGGCGCGACCCTGCGCGTCCTGCGCTACGTGGTTCTGGGACTGATGGCCCTGATCGCCCTCACGCTGCTCGCGTGGCAATCGAACGCTGCAAGACATCATCCATGGCTGCTCGCTCTGTCGCTCGCTCCTCTTGTTCTGCCGCTGGCCGGCCTTGTGCGCGGCGATCGCAACACCTATGCGTGGTGCAGCCTGCTGACGATTCCGTACATGGCCCTCGGAGTCACCGAGCTCATCGCGGACCCGCGCCAGCGCGCGGTTCCCGCGGCGCTGCTTCTGCTCGCCTTCGCCTGGCTGGTCGTGCTGATCGCCTATCTGCGCGCGAGCCGCGGCGGGCATCGCAGCTAGCTCGCAGGCAAGAGCAGTCCGTTCTGGTCGCTGGGTGGGTGTCGCTTGAGCTCGTGAGCGCAAATGCGCAGTGACGATCTTGAGCGGGAGACGCTCAAGATCGCACGCGAACCCTCAGCCCGTGCGGCGCTCAGACCACGCTCGGTCACCTTACCCTCAATGTCTTAGGTCTGAGCGCTCATCGCCCGGGCAGAGGGCATTTGCACACGATCTCAAGCGACACCCACCCAACGCCCAGAGCGTCCTGCCTCGACCCCGCTGGGAGTGTCGTCCCTTGGCGTCCGCTCCGCGGACCTCTTCTAGGGGCAGGCAACCAACTCTTATCAGTCAATGCGGGAGCGGGTGGACATCGGCGTGATACCTGACGACTGCGCCGGTACCAGTGTTTGCGGGTTTAACTTCTCATCTATAGGTAACAATAGCCGTGATCCGGCGCACGTCGGCACGGTATTACCCGATGGCCGCCAGGGACTGCTCTGCCATACAGCGTTGGTCAGCGCGGAGTCGGCACGGCCCTCACGCCGGTGGCTGAATCGGACTGCTCTTCATTGCCCGCTCCCCTGCTGCTCAATGACCTGCTTGATGAACGGCACAGTCAGGCGGCGCTGCGCGGCCAGGGCCGCGCTGTCGAGAGTATCGAGCAGTGCGCACAACGTGCGCAGATCTCGCGGAAAGCGGCGCAACAGGAATCCGGCGGTCTCGTCGGGTATCTCCAGCCCGCGAATTCCCGCGCGCAGGCGTAGCGCCGCGATGTGTTCGGCCTCGCTCAGCGGCTTCAGATGCAGCACGAGTGCGGCCGAAAGCCGCGAGTGCAAGTCCGCAAGTTGCCACGGGATCCCTGCCGGCGGGCTCGTGGCGGCAAGCACCAGGTGACGTTGATGCTCACTGACGCCAAGGTAGAGATTGAAGAGTGCCCGCTCCCACTCGCGATGGCCCGCAACGCGCTGCACATCGTCTACGCAAACGACGTCCAGTTGTTCACAGCCCGCCAGCGCCGCTGGGGTGGCCAGCGCGTCATTCTTCAGCGGCAGGAAGGCCGTCCGCCCGCCCAACGCGCCGGTCTCGGCGCAGACCGCCTGCAACAGGTGGCTCTTGCCGCTCGCCTCCGGACCCCAGATCCACAGGACGGCGGGCCCGGCATCCGAGCGTCGAAACAGGCCACGCAGTTCTTCGAGGACGAGCCGGTTCGGCCCAGGAAAAAAGCTGTCGAAGACCGACTGGTCGCGCCAGCGCACGCCGAGCGGGAGCTGTTCCATCGCGCGATCAGGCGCGCCGCGCCTGTGAAACTGTGGCGGCGCGGCGGCTGTAGGTAATGACGTAATCGATGCCACTGATCATCGTGGTCACGAACACGGCGGCACCGAGCGCGATCACGATGGAAACAGGCGGCCAGCCGGGGCCGAGGTGCGCCACTAGCGCCAAGACATACAGTACCTGCACCCCCGTATTGATCTTGCTGATCACGGTCGGGTGCCCCCGCACCGGGCCGAACAGCCACCTGTACATGAGCGCGCCGACGCCGATCACCACGTCGCGCGTCACGACGGTAACGGCCAGCCAAAGCGGCGTCGCGTCAATGACTGCGAGCACGATGAACACGGTCACCAACAGCAGCTTGTCGGCGAGCGGGTCCAGCAACCTGCCGAGCTCCGAGGTCCAGCCGAAGCGCTTGGCGAGATACCCGTCGAGAGCGTCCGAAGCCGCCGCCACGCCAAAGAGCCACAGGGTTTGAGCGTACTGGCCCTCGGCGAGCAGCCAGGCCACTGGAACGACCAGGGCCATGCGCGCGATGCAGATCAGGTTGGGTAACTGGCGCAAGCTCACGGCCGATAGCGGAAGCTCAGTGCGCCGGTCTGATTCGGCCCAGCACCCGCATCCTCGGCCTGCAGGCGATTGCCCAGCTCGATGGCCCGCGCAACGCGTGCCACATCACCACGCGCTCGCGCGCGATAAACGACCGTGTCACCGGTGAGCTGTTCGACCGCCACGTCGCTGATCAAGGCCATCGATTCGAGATAATCCGTAACGCGTGCGTAGGCGGCAAGATCGGCTATACCGCTCACAGTGATGCTGAGATCAGTCGCAGTAGCATCGTTGCCGCCGGCGAACACGCGCACGAACTCGTCTGCGGCGCCTTGCACTCCCTCCTCCACCGTTCCCAACCAGTCACTACTCACCGTGCCGTACAGGACCGTCCATTGCACCTGGGCGCTGGCGGGGTTCGAGCTGCGGGTGCGACCCACGAGCACAGCGTCAGCACCGAACTCGCCCGCGGTCGTGCGCAACGATTCGGCCGAGCCGTTCCAGACCTCATCAAAACCGATCCGGCCGCCGCCAACGGGCCAGCGCAGCGGCAGACCCCGCTCCTGCGCGGCGCGCTCGAGTACCTCCTTGAGGTCTGAGCTCGACTGCGCATCGATGAGAGTGCGCCGCTGACCGTCGTCCACCGCCAGCCAAACCAATGTCGCCGGTCGCTGATGACCCCAGAGCGGCTGGCCGGCCGCGATGACCGCGCGTTCGATCTTGACGCCGTCGAATCCCGCAAAGAACTGGTTTGTGCCGACGATGCGAAACTGCTGCACGTAGCGGCGTGCGTCAGCGACTAGCGGCGATAGGGCGGGTTGCGATCCCGCGTCGCGCTGCCCGGTGACGCGCACCAGAACCTCCCGCATCGCATCCTGGAACGCGAGGGCCTGACCGCGCTCCGATCGATCCGACAGAGGAACGGTCGCCTCGTACATGCCGCTCACTGTGGCAGCGACACAGCAGGTCGACACGAACACTGACACTGCAGCTGCAGCGATACGCCGTCGCCAGTTCGAAAAATTCATTCGTGTAAAATACCACAGCGTCTCCGTCGGGGGCGTTCACTACGGTGACTTCATCCAGGCAGCGGATGCGGACCTTCCATGAGTAATCGTGCTCCCATCACGTATCGCGATGCCGGTGTCGACATCGATGCCGGCGACGAGCTGGTCGAGCGCATCAAGCCGCTGGTGCGCCGCTCGATGCGACCTGAAGTTCTGGCCGGTCTCGGCGGTTTCGGCGCGCTGGTCGAGGTTCCCGTCGAGCGCTATCGCCGACCGGTGCTGGTCTCGGGCACCGATGGAGTCGGCACCAAGCTGCGACTGGCGCTCGAGACCGGTCGCCACGACACGATCGGTATCGACCTGGTGGCGATGTGCGCCAATGACGTCGTCGTGCAGGGGGCCGAGCCGCTCTATTTCCTCGACTACTACGCCACCGGGCATCTCAATGTCGAGGTGGCAACGAGCGTGATCCGCGGCATCGTCGAAGGCTGCGTGCAGGCCGGGGCCGCGCTGGTGGGGGGCGAAACGGCGGAGATGCCCGGCATGTATGCCGGCGAGGATTACGATCTCGCGGGATTTTGCGTCGGCATCGTGGAGAAGGACCGCATCATCGACGGCACGCAAACGCGACCGGGTGACGTCGTTATCGGGCTGCCGTCGTCCGGACCTCATTCCAACGGTTACTCCCTGATCCGCAAGCTGATCCAGGTAGCCAAGGCTGGGCCGGATACGCTGCTCGACGGCAAGCCCCTCTATGATCTGCTGCTCGCGCCCACCCGCATCTACGTCAAGCCGGTACTCGCGCTGCTCGCCGAAGTGAGCGTGCACGCGATCGCACACATCACCGGCGGCGGGCTGCTGGAGAACATTCCGCGCGTGGTTCCGGATGGGCTGGAAGTCATTCTGGAGCGCGGCCGCTGGCCCACCTCCGCGGTCTTCTCCTGGCTGCAGTGCACCGGTAACCTGCCGGATGGCGCAATGTATCGAACCTTCAACTGCGGCATCGGGATGACGTTGAGTGTTGCGCCCGGCGATGTGACTGCGGCGCTTGCTTGCCTCGAGCGTTCCGGCCAGCCCGCAGTCGTAATCGGCGGTATCGAACGCGGAACGCGCGGCGTGGTCATCGAGGCATGAGCCCGTCGTCGGGCGCCGCGCTCCCGATCGCCATCTTGATTTCCGGTCGCGGCTCGAACATGGTCGCAATCGCCGAGGCGACGCGCGCCGGTCGGCTGCCGGTCAGGATTGCGGCGGTGCTGAGCGACCAGCCGGGCGCCGCGGGCCTGGAGAGAGCGCGCGAACTCGGCCTGCCACACGACATCATCGCACCGCGCAGCGGTCAGTCGCGCCCCGCGTATGACGCCGAGCTGACTCTCGCGCTGCGACGCTACCACCCGGCTCTCGTAGTCCTGGCCGGGTTCATGCGTATCCTCGGCCGCGAGTTTGTGAGTGAATTCGCGGGTCGGCTGCTCAACATCCATCCTTCGCTGCTGCCGCGTTATCGCGGACTGCACACGCACCGGCGCGTTCTGGCCGACGGCCAGCGCGAGCACGGTTGCAGCGTACACTTCGTCACCGACGAGCTCGATGGCGGGCCGGTTATCCTGCAGGCGCGGGTCAGCGTGCGGCCAGACGATACCGAGACCACCCTTTCAGCGCGCGTTCAGGCGCAAGAACACAGGATCTACCCGATGGTCATCGAGTGGTATGCGTGCGGACGTTTGCAGTGGCGCGAGAACCAGGCATGGCTCGACGGAAGGCCACTCCTTGCTCCAGTGAGGCTCGAGGAACTCGCAGCGGGGGCACCGTGAGCTGGCGCCTGACGCTCGGCGTGCTGCTGGCCACCACGACACTCGCCGCGGCGGCCGAGCCGCTGCAGCCCTTTCGCGCCACATATGCTGTCGTGTGGCACGGTTTCGATGCCGGCATGACCGAGCTGCACCTGCAGCGTCAGTCCGACAGCCAGTTCATCTACACTTCCAAGTCGAATGCTGCCGGCTTGTTTCGCGCTTTCTTCAGCAACGAGATCAGCCAGACGAGCTGGCTGACGGTGACATCGGACGGCATCAGGCCCGATCGCTACCGCGCCGATGACGGCTCGAGCCGGACCTCACGCGACGTCTCGCTGGACTTCAACTGGGAGACGGGTCATGCGCGCGGCGTGGCCGAAGACCAGGCGGTCGACGTCGCGCTCGAGCCCCGCACGCAGGACGATCTCTCCATCACTATCGCTCTGATGTACGCGTTGCTCGACGGTAAGCAGCCGTCGACGTTCAGCCTCATCGACAAGGACCGCATCAAGGAGTATCGCTACACATCGGAGGGGACGGCGCAGCTCAAGACCGCTGTGGGCGAGCTGGACACGGTCGTCTACCGCAGTCAGCGTTCCGGTTCCAAGCGCGTCACGCGCATGTGGTACGCGCCCGCGCTCGGCTATGTGCCGGTGCGCGGCGAGCAGCTGCGCGACGGCAAGCGCGAGTGGCAGATGGACATCCGTACGCTTCAGCGCGAGTAGAAGAGCAATCCGCTGTGGCTGTCGGAGGGATGACCCTGGGCGCCCCGACACGAATAAACGCTGCAGTCTTACCTGTGACACCTTTCGCGCTGCTCGCCGCCGAATCGTCGCTGTAATCAAATCCAAACGGGGCACCCAGGGTCATCCCCCCACCAGCTACACCGTCCTGCCTAGCTTCTTCTAAGTAGATTCACCTCGGCTCCGCCGAAATTCTTGGCTAGCGACTTATCTTGGGGAACGGCCAACGCAGGAGCGTGGTGGACATCGGCGTGATATCTGCCGACTGCGCTGGTTGCCTGTGTTTGCGGGTTTAACGTTTCAGGCTTGAGCTGACAATGGCCGTGATCCGGCGCACGTCGGCACGGTATCACCCGATGTCCTACCCGTGGCTGCTCTGACGTCCCAATCACCCGGTGGCCGCCCGTGACTGCTCTCACGCCTTCGGGAGCGTGACGCCCTTCTGCCCCTGGTACTTGCCGCCGCGGTCGCGATAGGACGTCTCGCAAACTTCGTCGGACTCCAGAAACAGCACCTGCGCGACGCCTTCGTTGGCGTAGACCTTCGCCGGTAGCGGCGTAGTGTTGGAGAACTCGAGCGTCACGTGCCCTTCCCATTCCGGCTCCAGCGGCGTCACGTTGACGATGATCCCGCAGCGCGCGTAGGTCGATTTGCCCAGGCAGATCGTGAGGACGTTACGCGGGATACGGAAGTACTCGACCGTGCGCGCCAGGGCGAATGAGTTCGGCGGAATGATGCACACTTCGGCGCACAGATCCACGAAGCTGCTGGCATCGAAGCGCTTGGGATCGACCACGGCCGAGTTGATGTTGGTGAAGATCTTGAATTCGTTGGCGCAACGCACGTCGTAGCCGTAGCTCGAGGTCCCGTAGGAAATGATCCGGGCACCGTCGTGCTCGCGCACCTGCCCCGGCTCGAACGGCTCGATCATGCGTTGCTCGCGCGCCATGCGGCGAATCCACCTGTCGGCCTTGATGCTCATGTCTCAGCTGTCCTCGACTGTGATCGTGGGAAATGCCTTGCTCTGCTCGATGGCACTTGCCGCGAGGCGCGCCGCAGTCCGTCGCGCCACGTGCCGGTAAGCGCGCGTCAGCGACCCGTCCGGATCCGCCACGACGATCGGCCGGCCGGCGTCAGAGTATTCGCGGATGCGTCGGTCGAGCGGCAGCTCGCCGAGCAGCGGCACATGGTATTGGGCAGCCAGGCTGGCGCCGCCCCCGGCCCCGAAGATGTGCTCCTCATGGCCGCACTTCGAGCACACGTGTGTACTCATATTCTCGACCACGCCGAGCACCGGCACCGCGACCTTTTCGAACATCCTGAGACCCTTGCGGGCATCGAGCAGCGCGATGTCCTGGGGCGTGGTCACGATTACGGCGCCGCTCACCGGTACCCGCTGCGACAGCGTCAGCTGGGTGTCGCCGGTGCCGGGAGGCAGGTCCACCACGAGGTAATCGAGCGAGCCCCATTGCGTGTCGCCGAGCAGCTGGGTGAGGGCCTGAGTCACCATCGGGCCGCGCCACACCATGGGCTGCTCTTCGTCGATCAGGAAGCCGATCGACATGACCTCGACTCCATGTGCCGTGAGCGGCTGCAGCGCCTTGCCATCGCGGGTCACGGGCCGTTGCCCGCTCAGCCCCAGCAGGCGCGGCTGGCTCGGACCGTAGATATCGGCGTCGAGAATGCCAACCCGAGCACCCTGCAACGCCCAGGCGAGCGCCAGATTGACCGCGACGGTCGACTTGCCCACGCCGCCCTTACCGGAAGCGACGGCCACAATATTCTTGATCGACTTGAGCGGCTGCAGATTGCGCTGGACGGCGTGTATCGCGATCTCACTGCTCACCGTGAGCTCGAGCTCCGCGAGCCATCCGAGTTTGGACGCGTGCTCGCTAAGCGCTTCGCGCAGTTCGCCGGCATAGTCGGCAGCCGGAAATCCCAGGCGGATATCGACTGCGGCCCGATTGTCCACGACCCGCACTGCGCGGACCGCCCGGACCTCAGCGAGCGTGTGGCCGAGCCACGGGTCGACGTAGGCTTCGATGCACTGCTTGAGTGCTGATTCGCGGTCGTCTGTCATCGGGTGCGCAGCTCCAAGCCCGGCGCGCCGGAAAGGGACGCGAATTGTAGCGGGACTCGTCAATAGCGTGTGAAAGCCTTGTGGCATAATGTGCTGCCCGCAGCAAGTCCCGGTACTGAATGAGTTTCCTCAGCACGATGAAGGCCGAGCGCCTGATCGCCGACATCAAGGCGAGCGGCGATCCGAGCAGTGATAGCGCACGCAAGGCGCTCATCAAGCTCGCCGGCATGGGCAGTGCCGCCATTGATCCGATCATCGAGGCCCTGTCATCCTCAGATAAGAAGGAGACATTGGCCTACGTCGACGTGCTTACCGGCCTGATCGATGCCAAGAGCTTTCCGCTCATTACCAAGGGCCTGAGCGAATCGAATCCCCGCGCCGTCGCCGGAATTGCCTGGGCTCTGTCCGGCAGCAAGAACTATCCGCCCGCGCTCTTGCTCGACCTGCTCGGGCAGGAAAATGTTCCCAAGCCCGCGGTCCTGGACGTGATCGGCGCGCACAAGTCGCGCTTCAGCGTGCGCGAGCTGCTGACAGCCGCCTATGCCCAGGAACCGAACGAGAAGGCGGCATTGTTCCGTATCGTGGCCGAAATTGCCGACGAGAGCTCGGTTCCCGATCTGCTGGGGCGCGTTGATGGCAAGGATCCCGTGGCGCGGATGCACATCATCAATATCCTGTCGCGCTTCAATCAGCCGGCGGTTTCTCGTGCCATTCAGAATCAGCTCAAGGATCCGAACAAGCTGATCCGCCAGGCGGCGCTGCTGGCCCTCACACGCCTCGATGGCCCCATCAACGTGGAGCAGGTCTGTCAGCTGCTGCGCGATCCCGAAATCGAGGTCCAGAACAAGGCCGTGGACGTAGTCATCAAGGCCAACGACCCCGAAACCACGCGCTACCTCGTCGAGGTGCTCAAGGATGAGAGCGAATACGCGCGCCGGGCGGCGGTCGAGGTGCTCAACGAGATCGGCACGCCAAAGTCGATCAAGCATCTGCTGGAGGCGATCAAGGACGACGATTGGTGGGTCCGCAGCCGCGCCGGCGATGCCCTGGGCAAGATCGGCGGCCCGAAGGTGGTCGACGCCGTGCTCGCGCTCATCCGGGACGAGGACGCGGACATCCGCCGCTCGGCGATCGAGATTCTCAACCAGACCAAGGACGAACGCGCCGTCAATCATCTGATCGAGGCCACCAAGGACCCCGACTGGTGGGTCAGCGAGCGCGCGGTCGATGCTCTGGCGGAGATCGGCAGCAAGCGCGCTGTGCCGCGCCTCACCGAGATGCTGCAGACCGGGCAGGCGCGCAGTGTGCCTGTGGTCCTGCGGGCGCTCGCCAAGCTCGGCGATCATAAGATCATCGAACCGGTGCTGCAGACCCTGTCACGCCCGGAAAAGGAGATTCGCGTCGAGGCGATGAACGCGCTCGCCAAGGTCGCGGACGAGCGGCGGGTCGAGCACATTCGCGTGCAGCTGCAGGCGCAGCAGTCCAACGAGGACCCCACGGTGCAGCAAGCGGCGGCACGCGCCCTGCAGGAAATCGACAACCGCTACTCGACCAGCGTGGTCGCAGCCGGCAAGAAGGCCGCGCAGTTCACCGCCGAGCCTGCCAAGACCCTGCTCATGGACAACAAGGAGCTGGAGCAGGTGGTCAAGAGCGCCGAGCAGCAGGCGCAGGCGCAGAAACTCGACATCGTCACCCTCAAGCAGGGAGACATCATCGAGGGCCGCTACAAGTTCATCGAGAAGATCGGCAAGGGCGCGTTCGGCACCGTGCTGCTGATGGAAGACACGGTGGTCGACGAGCGCCTGATCCTAAAGTTCCTCAATGCCAATGTAGCGCAGGACGAAGAGATGATGAAACGCTTCGTCCATGAGCTGCGCTACTCGCGCAAGATCACTCACCGCAACGTCATTCGCATCTACGACTTTCTGTACGTGCGCGGTAACTATGCCATTTCCATGGAGTACTTCCCCTCGCACACGCTCGGGGGTGAGATCGTCAACGAGAAGCCGGTCCCGCTGAAGCGCGCCGTGCGTTTCGCGATGGACATCTGCACCGGCATGGCCGTAGCCCACCAGGTCGGCATCGTGCACCGCGACCTCAAGCCCGCCAATGTCCTCATCAACGAGGAAGGCCTGCTCAAGATCGTGGACTTCGGCGTCGCCGCGGCCCATCGCGAAGGTGACACTCAGCTCACCCGCACCGGCTACGTGATCGGTTCTCCCAAGTACATGGCGCCGGAGCAGATTCTGGGCAAGAAGGTGGACGAGAAGGCGGACATCTACAGCCTCGGTGTCATCATGTACGAGATGTTCACCGGCGTGCCTCCGTATCACCGGGGCGATCACATGTCGGTGATGTACCAGCACGTGCAAGGTCGCGCCAAGGCTCCGGCGGAAGTCAATCCGACGCTGCCTCCGGGCCTGAGCGAAATCATCATGAAGGCCATGTCGGTGGACAAGGCCAAGCGCCAGGCCAGCATGGATGACCTGCGGCTATCGCTTGAGAAGTATCTGTGACGCAGTGCGCATTCGCGCCCTGCCCAAACTGAACCAGTCGTTGATTATGTCCGCCGCCACCGACTAGAGTGGCGCCAACCTCCTCGTAACTGACCGGTAGCGAATGCCACGAATCGACGCCTTCCTGAAGCTCGGTCTCGCGCAGAACTGCTCCGACGTGCATCTCGCGGTCGGTGTACCCCCGATGCTGCGCATGAACGGCGACTTGATGCCCATCAAGTTCCGCAATCTGGGCGACAGCGAGCTCGAGGGCTACGTTACAGAGATTCTGACCAAGCACCAGCTCGAGAATTTCAACCACGGCCAGGACATCGATTTCTCGTACGTATCCGAAGATGGCGGGCGCTTTCGCGTGAACGTTTTCCGCAAGGAGACCGGCGTCGGTGCGACGTTCCGCTCGATTCCGAGCGAGATCCCAAGCATCGATCGGCTGGCGCTGCCGCCCATCGTCAAGAAACTGTGCGACTACCATCAGGGGATGATCCTCGTGACCGGCTCGACCGGCACCGGCAAGTCCACGACACTCGCGTCCATGATCGACCTGCTGAACCAGACGCGGCGTCTCAACATCATCAGCCTGGAAGATCCGATCGAGTTCGTTCACCGCAGCAAGAACAGCCAGGTGATCCAGCGCGAGCTCAACACTCACCTGCCGAGCTTCGCCGAAGGCGTGCGCGCAGCGATGCGCGAGGACCCGGACGTCATACTGGTCGGCGAGCTGCGCGATGCCGAGACGATTTCGATGGCGATGACCGCGGCCGAGACCGGGCACCTCGTGCTCGGCACGCTGCACACCACGAGCGCGGTCAAGACCATCGACCGCGTGATCGATGCCTTGCCGGTGGACGAGCGCGAGCAAACCAAGAGCTTCCTGTCGCAGAGCCTGATCGCGGTGATCACGCAGGTGCTGGTGAAGTCCGCGGACGGGCGCGGGCGCCGTGCGGTGTGCGAGGTCATGGTCATGACCAAGGCCATTGCCAAGCTCATCATGTCCGACCAGACGCACCAGGTTCCGAGCCAGCTGCAGACCGGCAAGGACTACGGCATGCAGCTCTTGGACATGGCGCTGCTGGCGGCGATCAAGGCGAAGGAGATCGACCCGGACGACGCCTTCGCCTACGCCAGTGACAAGCGCCAGTTTCAGAATTTCGTCACGGACACGAGCATCTTGCCGAAGCTCGACCTGGCGGCGAGCTGACACGCGCCACCTGAGCGCTCGCCGTGGCACGTATCGATGAATTTCTGGCCGAGGTCCTGAATCGCAAGGGTTCAGACCTGCACTTCCTGGCCGGCGATCCGCCGCGCATACGACTGTACGGCGACCTCTTGCAGCTGCGGCAGGAGAAGCTCGCGCCCGAATTCGTGCGCGAAGCCCTGCACGAGATCATGCCGAAACAGGCGCTCGAGCGCTTCGAGGCCAAGGACGGCACCGATTTCGCCTATCACCTGCAGGGGGTGGCGCGCTTCCGGGTGAACGTCATGCGCCACCTGAGCGGCATGGGCGCCGTGTTCCGCGCCATTCCGTCGCAGGCGCTCACCCTCGAGCAACTCAACATGCCCGATGCGGTGCGCAACCTGTGCCGCATCATCAGCGGACTCATCCTGGTCACGGGCAAGACCGGATCGGGCAAGTCGACGACGCTCGCCGCCATGATCGACGACATCAATTCCCGGATCAAAGGCCACGTTCTCACCATCGAGGACCCGATCGAGTTCGTTCACGAACGCAAGAATTGCCTCGTCAGCCAACGCGAGATCGGCGTGCATGCCCCGAGTTTCGCGGCGGCGCTGCATTCGGCCTTGCGCGAGGATCCGGACGTCGTGCTGGTAGGTGAGTTGCGCGACCTGGAGACCATGAGTATCGCCGTGACCGCGGCCGAGATGGGCATTCTCGTCATGGGTACGCTGCACACCAACGGCGCCGCGGCCACCGTGGATCGCATGGTCAACGCTTTTCCGGCTGACAAGCAGGCGCACGTGCGTACGATGCTCTCCACCTCACTGCGCGGCGTAGTGTCGCAGCAGCTCCTGCAGCGCGCCGATAAGCAGGGGCGTGTAGCGGCGCTCGAGATCCTGGTGAACACGCCGGCGGTTTCCAACCTCATCCGCCAGGGCAAGCTCGATCAGCTCGAGAACACCATGCAGAGCGGCGCCCAGCACGGCATGCGCACGATGGACACCGCGATCCAGTTATTGCTCGACGAGCGCGTCATCAGCGGGCGCGAGGCCTACAAGAAGGGCATCAACAAGGCCAAGTTCGAAGCGGTCAAGGAAATCGGCTGACTCCTCGCCGCGCTCATCCCGCTCGCGACCTGGGGGCGGCGTGACGACATGGCATAATCGCGGCCGGTTCGCCAGTTGCCACGTTGTTCAATGCCCGCTCGCCATCGCAAGCTCTTCGTTACCTCCGCTCTCCCGTATGCCAACGGGTCGCTGCATATCGGCCACATCATGGAGTACATCCAGGCCGATGTCTGGGTGCGCTTTCAGCGCATGCACGGCCACGAGGTGCATTTCGTCTGCGCCGACGATGCGCACGGCGCTCCGATCATGCTCAAGGCGGAGGCGGAAGGGATCTCACCGCGGGAGCTCGTGAGCCGCATCGCGGCCGAGCGTCCGAAGTACCTGCAGGGATTCCACCTCAGCTTTGATAACTGGCATTCGACCGACTCACCGGAAAACACCGCGCTGTCGCAGGACATCTATCGCCGGCTCAAGGCCGCCGCGCTGATCTATAGCCGGGCAGTCGAGCAGTTCTTCGACCCGGTGAAAGGCATGTTCCTTCCTGATCGCTACATCAAGGGCGAATGCCCGAACTGCCACTCGAAGGACCAGTACGGCGATGCTTGCGAGGTCTGCATGTCGGTCTACGCGCCGACAGATCTGATCGAACCGTACTCGACTCTTTCCGGCGCCAAGCCCGTGCTCAGGAGCTCGGAGCACCTGTTTTTCAGACTCTCCGATCCAAAGTGCGTCGAATTTCTCAACCAGTGGATCGGTGCGCCGGGTCGATTGCAGGCACAGGTCGCCAACAAGGCGCGCGAATGGCTCGACGGCCGTGGCGATAGAGCACTCGCCGACTGGGATATCTCCCGTGACGCGCCCTACTTCGGCATCCCGATCCCGGATCTGCCCGGCAAGTATTTCTACGTGTGGCTCGATGCGCCGATCGGTTACCTCGCCTCGCTGCAGCAGTACTTCGACAGCGGCAAGGCCGCCGCCCGCGGCGAGCGCCGTTCCTTCGCAGAGTTCCTCGCGGCCAGCGACACCGAGCAGATCCATTTCATCGGCAAGGACATCATCTATTTCCACACGCTTTTCTGGCCGGCCATGCTCAGGTTCGCCGGGTCGCCCTACCGGGTACCCGATCACGTCTACGTGCACGGCCACCTCACGGTGTCGGGCGAAAAGATGTCCAAGTCGCGCGGCACGGGGTTGAGCCCGCTGCGCTTTCTCGAGCTCGGCATGAACCCCGAATGGCTGCGTTACTACATCGCGGCCAAGCTCAATGCGAATGTCGAAGATCTCGACTTCAGGCCTGAGGACTTCGTCGCGCGCGTGAACGCCGACCTGATCGGCAAGTACGTCAACATCGCGAGCCGCGCGGCGGGATTCATCACGCGGCGGTTCGGCGGCGAGTTGTTACCAGAAGACGCGACGCGCGCGATCGCCACGGCGCGCTGGGCGCAGCTGGCGCTCGCGGCCGAGGATCGCATCCTGGAAGATTACGAGGCGCGCGAGTTCGGCAAGGTGGTGCGCGGAGTCATGGAGCTGGCTGATCGGATAAACGAAGCGATCGATCAGGAGAAACCATGGCTGCTCGCAAAGGATCCGCAGCAGGAACGCCGACTGTGGGAAGTGTGTTCCGATTGCATACACGCCTTTCGCAGGCTCACCCTGCTGCTGGCCCCGATTCTTCCGGACACGGCCGTGCGCGCCGCGGACATGCTGGGCCTGTCACTGCCGCTGCGCTGGGGCCAGTTACGCGAGCAACCGCCCCTCAGGATCAAGCCCTACGAGCACCTCATGCAACGCGTGGATACAAAACAGATGGACGCACTGTTCGCGACTCCGCCTGAGAGCAACCCTGCGGCTGGCGGCGCGGTGCCCGTTTCGAAAGACGCGACGGCCGACGCCGTTATCTCCATCGAAGAGTTCAACCGCGTCGATCTGCGCGTGGCACGAATCATCGAGGCGCAACCCGTGGAAGGTGCCGACAGACTGCTCAAGCTCACGCTCGACGTCGGCGGCTCGCGGACCCGCACCGTATTCGCCGGCATCAAAGCCGAGTATGCCCCTGAAGATCTCAAGGGGCGCCACGTCGTGGTCGTCGCCAACCTGGCGCCGCGTCAGATGCGGTTTGGGACCTCCGAAGGCATGGTCCTCGCCGCCGGCGACGGCTCGAGCATCTTCCTGGTGTCGCCGGACGACGGTGCCCGGGCCGGGATGAAGGTCAAGTGAACCGTGAGCGAGCTCGTGGACCGAATCGACGCCGTGCTGCCGCAAACGCAGTGCACGCGCTGCGGCTATCCGGCCTGTCGGCCGTACGCCGAGGCCATCGCGGGCGGTGACGCGGACATCAACCAGTGCCCGCCGGGTGGTGACGTTACGATCCGCGCGCTGGCAGAGCTGCTGGGTCGCGCTACCAAACCGCTGAACCCGCTAAACGGCGTAGAGCGTGCGCCCACTGTCGCCTTCATTGACGAAGCGCGCTGCATTGGTTGTGCGAAGTGTCTGCCCGCGTGCCCGGTGGATGCCATCATCGGCGCGCAGCGCTTCACCCACACTGTCGTCGCCGAAGTGTGCACCGGCTGCGATCTGTGTCTGCCGCCATGCCCGGTGGATTGCATCGAGCTACGGCCGGCGCTCGAGCTGAGTGGAAAGCCCGTGCCGCTGCCAACGACTCTCGAGCAGTTACAGCAGCGGGGCCGCCTCTTCCGTCGCCGCTACGAAGCTGGCCGCGCACGCCGACAGCGCGATCTCGAGGAGCGCGAGCAACTGATCGTCGCGCGCAAGCTCCAGGCTGGCACGTGGCGCAAGCCGGACACGGCGTCATGACGCCACGGCGCCGCGCCGCCATCTTTGCACGCCTTAAGGCGGCCAGCCCCGAGCCACGCAGTGAGCTCGAATACTCGACTCCATTCCAGCTGCTGGTGGCAGTCATGTTGTCGGCGCAGGCGACTGACAAGAGCGTGAACCGCGCCACGGCCGAGCTGTTCCGCGCGGCACCCAGCCCCCAGTCCATGCTCGATCTCGGCGTGGCGGGGTTGTCGAGTTACATCAAATCGATCGGCCTCTTCAACACCAAGGCCCGCAACATCATTGAAACCTGCCGGCTGCTCGTCGAGCGTTTTGCGGGTGAGGTCCCGGCGGAGCGTGCCGCGCTGGAAAGCCTTCCGGGCGTCGGCCGCAAGACGGCGAACGTAGTTCTTAACGTCGCTTTCGGCGAGCCCACGATCGCTGTCGATACGCATATCTTTCGCGTTGCGAACCGCACCGGCCTGGCGCCCGGCAAGACACCGCTGGAAGTCGAGCTGCGCCTGCTCGAAACCGTGCCCGAGCAGTATCGACGCCAGGCGCATCACTGGCTCATCCTGCACGGCCGTTACGTGTGCATTGCCCGCAGGCCACACTGTCCAGATTGCCTCATCGCTGATCTTTGCGAGTTCAAGCACAAGACCACGCGGGTTGCCCCGGACGCGCGGGCGTCACGGCGATACGGCTAGACTAGCCACGTGCCGGTCTTTCACCAGCAATCTCGCGCCGACTTGCGCCGCGTCTATGTCGACGCATGGCGCAAGTTCCGCGGTGGTGAACCCCTGGAGCCACTCGAGGCACAGGTCGCGCAGCTGATCACAGAGCACCCCGAGTATCACGCGCTCCTCGAAGCCGACGGCCCGTCAGTGCAGGCGGAGTTCCTGCCGGAGAGCGGAGCGCAGAATCCGTTTCTTCATCTCGCACTGCATCTTGCCATCCGAGAGCAAGTGAACACCGATCGGCCTGCCGGAATCCGCGGCCTGCATGCGGGACTTAGCGTGCGGCTCGGGTCCGTTCACGCAGCTGAGCATCGAATGCTCGAAGTGCTGGGTGAGGCGCTGTGGGAATCGCAGCGCCGTGGAACCGCGCCCGACGACGCGACGTACCTCGAACGCTTACACCGTCTCGCGCAGATGTGAGAATGGAAGCAGGTCGACTCAGCCCAGACGCCGCTCGCTGCGCGGGACGCTCCGCACGCTGCCATCGACGCGTCGCACGACTCCCACCACTACTCCTTCAATGATCATCGGCTGCACCTTCAAATCCACTTTGATCGGCTCGAAATCCGCATTTTCGGGCAGCAACCACACGATCGAGCCTTCCTGACGATAGCGCTTGACGGTGACCTCGTTTTCCAGTCGCGCGACCACGATCTGGCGATTGCGCACTTCGGCGGTACGGTGAACAGCAACGAGGTCACCATCTAGAATTCCGGCATCACGCATGCTCATGCCATTGACCCTGAGCAGGTAGTGCGGGCGCGGTTGAAACAGTTGCAAATCGATCTGATACCGACCTTCGATGTGCTCTTCAGCGAGGATGGGGCGACCCGCGGCAACCCGGCCGATCAGGGGCAGCCCAAGCTGTTCGCGCATGGTGTCCTTGAGCTGAATGCCACGTGATGCTCCCGGGATGAGCGAGATCACGCCCTTGCGCTGCAGTGCGCGCAGATGCTCTTCAGCCGCGTTGGCCGATTTGAAGCCGAGTTCACGCGCGATTTCGGCGCGCGTCGGCGGCATTCCGCTATCGGCGATGCGCGACTGGATGAGCCGCAGAATCTCGGTTTGCCTGGGAGTCAGATCTGACATGAGACCGCGCTGACCTTTGTGGGACTGGCTGTGATTATATACAGTTACGTAAAAGGCGCAAATTCAGGGACCTGCGCTGATCTTCACTGCCACCGCCCACTGCCGGTGCACGCGCGCTCGGGGCGGCGCTCGCCTAGTTCATCAGGGCGACGTCAGGCCCTGCACGACCCCCTTGGAATGCGATCACCCGGCAAGAGGTCCCCACAGCCCCTCTCGGCACGCGACTGCAACACGCTGCGCTGTGCGCAGCCTGCGCGCGATGTCAATAGCTGTCGCTGCAGGACGACACAACGCATAAGTACTATTGCATCCGGCGGGCAAATCTGTTCATTTATGCGCCGTTCCGGTTCGGCTCGCGCGTGGGCTTCGGCCCGTGGTTTGAGCTGAAGTGTTGGACTTCGGGCTACCCGAGAATCTCACGAACGAAAAGGGGAATACCATGAAGAGTGGAATGATGCTGAAGGCTACGACTGCGGTCCTGTGCCTCGGATTGATGGCTGCCTGCACGGATCTCAAGCCGATTCAGGCGCAGATTGACGAGCTGAAGTCACAGGTCGCAAAGAACGCTTCAGATGCGACGGCCGCGAAGGACGCTGCGGCCTCCGCTGCCAGCGCAGCCTCGGCGGCACAGTCAGCAGCGAACGGCGCGCAGAGCACTGCGAACCAGGCGCTGTCAGCAGCTCAGGCCAGTCAGTCCTGCTGTGACGCGACTAACGAGAAGATCGACCGCATGTTCAAGAAGTCGATGTCGAAGTAATCGGCAGCGATCGGATGCAGCGCCGCGGTGCCACTGGCCCGCGGCGCTTTTTTTTGCCCGCGCTATTGATCCGTGCTCGAGGTACGCGCGTCGAGCATGTGCTGCGGTGACGAGATCGCCACGGGCATTCCGCGCGCTTCCCGCAGTGCGCGCTCTGCCACCGGCCAGTTGATCCGTACCGGCCGAGCACGCGTGGCCGCGACCAGGATGCGTGTGAGCTCAGTGAGATCGACCGGGGTGGCGCCACTGTTCGCCAGCAGCGGATGCACCTCGAGATAGAGAACACCCTCGTTCCAGCCGGTCTTGACCGCCTGGTTGATGATGCGGACCTTCGTGCCCACCTTGATCATGCGAAACAGGGACTCGATGTCCTCCGGATACATGCGGATGCAGCCGTGCGTAATCTGCAGGCCGACGCCAACGGGCTTGTTGGTCCCGTGGATCATGTACGCGCCGCCGGGAATTCCGAGCCGCATTGCGTATTCGCCGAGAGGGTTGTCAGGGCCTGGCGGAATTGCCGCCGGAATCGGATCGCCGTCGTCCTCGTGCTGCTTGCGGATCGAAGCCGGCGGGTACCAGGTCGGATTCGTGACCTTGGCCACAATCTGCGTGACGCCGATTGGAGTGCGCCAGTCCATCTGGCCGACGCTGATGGGATGAGAGATCAGCTCGGCAGGTTCTCTACCCGTGGGTTGCGGAAAATAATACAGACGGTGATCGGCAAGATTGATCACGATGCCCTCGCGCGGCCCCGGCGGAAGGATGTGCTGTGTGGGCAGGGTGATTGGCTTGCCTGCGCCCGGCACCCAAGGATCCGTGCCCGGATTGGCGAGCGCTATCTCGTCGAATCCCAGCCCGAAGCGACGCGCGATATCGGGTAGCGTGTCTTCGTACTCCGCCACCGTCCTTTCTTCGAGACCGACGAGGTCGACGCCTGCGGGCGGCACCTGGAACATTTCGGCGCGCGCCGTCGTGGCAATGGCCAAGAGGCAGGCCAGGCTCCACGGTGCTATGGCGAGTGTGCGGCTCATCGATCTCATTCTAAGCCAGGAGTGTGATCCGCCTCACGTCGCCGTCGAACGGGCGTGCTCTAGAGTGCCCGCACCAAGAAGAACAACCATTTCCATGAAGACCAATCCGCTGCCCACCGAACTTCCGCCGCAGGACGAGACCGAGCCCCACGAGGGCTGGGATGCGTACCAGGTGTGGAACGAGCGCGTCTGCCGGCCGCGTGGGCAAGCCGTAGCAGCGCCTCCGCAAGGCTGGGATCCTTACTTCGTCTGGTTGAGCCGAGTCCGCAGGTCCGATCAGTAGCGCACCATGGCGGCGCCCCAGGTGAAGCCGCCTCCGAACGCCTCCAGCAACAGCAGATCGCCGCGCTTGATGCGCCCGTCGCGCACGCCGACGTCGAGCGCCAGCGGTACCGATCCTGCGGAGGTATTGCCATGCTCCTGCACGGTGACTATCACGCGCTCCATTGGTAGATCGAGCTTGCGCGCCGTCGCCTGGATGATGCGCAGATTCGCCTGGTGCGGAACCAGCCAGTCGACTGCCGACTGGTCGAGGTGGTTCGCTTCCAGCGCCTCCTCGACGATGCGGCCAAGCGTGTTCACCGCGACCTTGAACACCTCGTTACCCTTCATGTGCACTCCAAACGAGCCCGGAGGTCCTTCCGGCCAGCCTTTCGACACGCCACCCGGGTAATAAAGCAAGTCCTGGTACCTGCCATCCGCGTGGACGTGCGTCGACATGATTCCGGGCGTACTCGAGGGTTTCAGCACCACTGCGCCCGCACCGTCCGCGAACAGCACACAGGTCTGCCGATCGTTCCAGTTCACGATGCGCGACAACATGTCGGCGCCGATCACCAGGGCGCACTTCGCCTCGCCGCAGCGCACGTACTTGTCGGCAATCGAGAGCGCATAGATGAAGCTGGTGCACGCAGCCTCGACGCTGAAAGCGGGACAACCGTGAATTCCCAGCCGCGCCTGCAGCAACACGCCGCTGTTCGGAAATACGATATCCGGCGTGGTGGTCCCGAAGGCGATGAAATCGATCTGTTCCGCTGCGACGCCCGCCGCTTGCAAGGCCGCGCGTGCCGCGTGCTCGGCCATGTCGACGGTGGTCTCGCCTTCCGCAGCGATGTGGCGGCGCTCGATGCCGGTGCGCGAGCGTATCCACTCGTCGGTGGTGTCGACGATCTTCTCGAGGTCGGAATTGGTGAGGACCTTCGCGGGAAGGTAGCTTCCGGTCCCTTCAATTCTTGAGTAAATCAATGCGACTGCCTCGCGAGCTCCGCGGCGATCTGCGCCGGCACGTCGCGCTCGGCTTCCCTCACCGCGAGGAGAATAGCGTGTCGAAACGCGTACTGATCCGCGCCGCCGTGACTCTTGATGACAATACCGTTCAATCCCACCATGCTGGCGCCATTGTAGCGACGTGGATCGAGCCGCGTCCTGAGCGCTTTTAGGGCCGGCCAGGCGGCCGCGGCCATCAGCTTGCGGAATGCAGTGCGTGAGAACTCCTCGCGCGTCGCGCCGCCGATCATGCGCGCGAGCCCTTCCATGGTCTTGAGGGCGACGTTGCCCGTAAAGCCGTCCGTCACGACTACATCGATCTCGCCGGTGAAGATATCGTGCCCCTCGACGAAACCGACATAGTTGAGCGTCGTGGCCGCGAGCAGCCGATGCGCTTCCTGCACCAGCGCGTGACCCTTGATGTCTTCCTCCCCGATGTTGAGCAGCCCAACCCGCGGCCGCTCCAAGGCATGTAGATCGGCCGCGACTACCGAGCCCATGACGCCGAACTGGCGTAACTGTTCCGGCGTGCAGGAAGGGTTGGCGCCAAGATCGAGCATGTGAGTATGTCCGCCCACCGCTGGGATGGCCGACATGATCGCCGGACGGTCGATGCCCGGAATCGACTTGAGGACGAAGTGGGCGGTGGCCATCAATGCACCGGTATTGCCGGCGCTCACACAAGCCTGCGCGCGACCCTCCTTGACCAAGTCGATCGCCAGACGCAGCGAGGACTTTTTCTTGCGTCGCAGCGCTTCGCGCGGCGCCTCGTTCATGCCGACGATTTCGGCTGCAGGCAGCAGGTCGATTCCGGGCTCGCCCGTCGCGCCGTGGGCGTGCAGCAGCGGTTCGATGACTTCAGGCATCCCCACGAGCACGAGACGCAGATCCCGGCGCTCGCGCGCGAGCTCGAGCGCGGCAGGCACGCAGACCTGTGCGCCGCGGTCGCCGCTCATCGCGTCAACTGCGATTGTGGAGGCCGCTGCCAAGGGCCGCGCGTGCGCTCAGGGTTTTCGAAACAATTGCCGCGGCCGGGCCGTGGCGCTCAGCTCTTATCCTGATCGCCGGGGACGTCGATGACTTTGCGGCCCCGGTAGTAGCCATCAGGCGTGATGCGATGACGCAGGTGAGTTTCGCCCGACTGCGGGTCCACCGACAGGGCCGGACGGCGCAACGCATCGTGCGAACGAATCATGCCGCGCTTGGAAGGAGTCTTTCTGCTTTTCTGAACCGCCATAGGAGTCTCCAGTCAATTCATTCTTTCATCAGCTCGCGCAGGCCGGCAAATGGCCGCTGCCGCGATTCGGCCGCCTTGGATTCGGAACGGACAGGACAGCCTTCCGTTTCGCGATGCATCGGCGCCAGCGGCAGCGCGAGTAACAATTCTTCCTCGATCAACATGGCCAGTGACACGTAGCCATCCACCGCGACGACCGGCTCGTACGAGGCAGGGACCTCGGTGTCGGCCGCGTCGCTGGCGATGAAGGCCAGTCTGCTGTCGACCTGCAGCGGATACGTCATCTCTTCGAGGCAGCGCTGGCAGGTCAATGTCAGCCCGGCACTCACATGCGCTTCGGCTGTCACAAACGCATTTTCGCGATGAAAGCGAAATTGGCCGCGGGCCGTCCCTGCATCACGCCTGAGAAGCGAGCGAAGGCGTTCGAGCTCCGACAGCGCAACCTCCGTTTCGATCACCGCGTCAGCGGCGGCGAGCGCTGCGACCTCGTGCTGCTGCCCAGGGCCCGGCGACATGGGCGCGGTATCATAGTGATGCGCCCCCTCACTGTCAAAGTTTTATAAGTGCAAATCGTTGTTTTTGCAGAACTAAACCGATGGCGGCAACCCTGATTCTGGCGTCTGCCTCGCAGTACCGGCGCGAGCTCCTGGGGCGTCTGCGCATTCCATTTACGGTCGATGCAGCTGACGTTGCTGAATCGCGTGCGCCAGGTGAGACACCGCTCGAACTGGTCACGCGCCTGGCACGCGAAAAGGCGCTGCGGGTCGCTGGTCGGCATCCGGGCGCGTGGGTGATCGGCGCCGACCAGATCGCAGTCTGTAGCGGGCACGTTCTCGGCAAACCTGGCACGGCCGTGCAATGTATCGAGCAGTTACGTCTCGCCAGCGCGCAGACCGTGACTTTTCTCACCGCCGCATGTCTGACCGGTGGCGTGGACCCGCGTTATGTAGAGCATGTGGATGAAACGCGCGTGCGCTTTCGCGTGCTGAGCGATGCGGAGATCGCCCGCTACGTCGACCTGGAGCGCCCTTTCGATTGCGCCGGCGGCTTCAAGTCAGAAGGCCTCGGCATCGCTCTCATGGAGCAGATCGACTCACTCGATCCCACGGCACTGATCGGGCTGCCCCTCATCTGGCTGGCCGGCGCGCTGCGGCGCGCGGGCCTGAGCGTGTTGTAGTCAGCCGGTCGAGGACGGCCTTCAGCTCAGGGTCGAGCGGTACGTTGACGCTGAACTGTCGTTCTGTGCCCGGCCAGGTGAATGAGACAGCCGTGGCATGTAGAAACATTCGCCCCAGACCGAGCGCTCGCATTTCCTGGTTGAATGCACGATCGCCGTACTTTTCATCACCTGCCACCGGGTGTCCTGCGTGCAGGGCATGCACGCGAATCTGGTGCGTGCGTCCGGTCTTCAAATCGACTTCGACCAGCGTGGCGCGCTTGTAGAACTCCACGGGCGTGAAGACGCTTACTGCTTCCTTGCCGCCCGTCTGGGCGCGAACCATCCGCTCCCCACCCTGTAGCTGACGCGTCTTGAGCGGTACGTCGATGCGATGACCTCGCCCGTGCGGCCAGTGCCCCGCGAGTAGTGCCAAGTAGCGCTTTTCCACCAGTCCCTCACGCATGAGCGCATGGAGCGCGCGCAGACTCGAGCGGCGCCGCGCGACGAGCAGGCAACCACTCGTCTCCCGGTCGAGGCGATGGACGAGCTCGAGTGACTCTTCGGGCCGATCAGCCCGCAGCGCTTCGATGATGCCGAAGTCCAGCCCGCTGCCACCGTGCACGGCCACGCCTGCAGGCTTGTTGATGACGAGAAGCTCGCGGTCTTCGTGCACGATCGCATTGCGCACCTGCTCAAGGAGACTGCTCGACGGCTTTCGTGGCACCGGCTCTGTCGCCAGCCGTATAGGCGGCAGTCGTAGGCGGTCGCCGGCCGCGAGCCTGTATTCTGGCTTCACGCGCCGCCCGTTCACCCGCACTTCGCCGCGCCTCAGGATTCGATAAACGCGGCTGCGCGGCACCGACTTCAGTTCCCGCAACAGGAAATTGTCGACCCGCTGACCGGCGTCGTCGGCAGCGATCTGCAGCTGCTGAACCTGCGAGCGCGCGGGCTGAAACCCGGATTCCTGCTCACCGCTCAAGCGTCAGTTCTCTCGTAACGCATTGATTTGACGACATTGCGTTGCTATAGTGCGCGCCGACCTCGCCGCTCCACGTTCCACGCGAAGGTGCGATGCGCGAGCCGAATCAGTGGCACGAAGGCCCAGCGCCTTTCGCGCTGCATGTTAGTTGGTCCCGGGAAGCCGGGCCATCGTTTGGGTCCTGAGAGCAGAGCGCTAAACGCGCTCGGCGTAAGCCAAGAGTTTCAGGCGTGCCAACGGCGTCGCCGGCCAAGCCGGGCGACGCCAGAATGCACAGGCGGGATTGACGAGCGTTCGCGAGTGCGGGGCACTCGCCGCTGTTCCTCAAAAATGAGCACACACGCAGCACCCCTCCACCGCACACCGGCATTGCCTGCTCCACGCTCCGGGGCCCCTCATCACACTCCAGCAGGGGCCAATGAAGAGAATGCTTGTCAACGCAACTCAAGCGGAAGAGTTGCGCGTAGCCTTGGTCGACGGACAGAAACTCTACGACCTATCGATTGAGATTCCCTCCCGGGAACAGAAAAAAGCCAACGTCTACAAGGGTCGAATCACCCGCGTCGAGCCGAGCCTCGAAGCGGCGTTCGTCGACTATGGTGCCGAGCGCCACGGCTTCCTGCCGCTGAAGGAAGTCTCGCGCGAATACTTCCGCAACGATGTCCAGCCGGGCGGCCGGATGAACATCAAGGAGCTGCTCCAGGAAGGCCAGGAGCTCGTCGTCCAGGTCGAGAAGGAAGAGCGCGGCAACAAGGGAGCGGCGCTCACGACCTTCATCAGCCTGGCCGGCCGCTTCCTGGTGCTGATGCCGAACAACCCACGCGCCGGCGGCGTCTCGCGCCGCATCGAAGGTGAGGACCGCGACCAGCTGCGCGAGGCCATGAATGACCTGCAGATTCCCGACGGCATGGGCGCGATCGTGCGCACCGCGGGTGTGGGTCGTTCGAGCGAAGAGCTGCAGTGGGACCTGAACAACCTGCGCAGCGTCTGGGAACAGATTGAGCCGGTGCCAAGAGCCGCGCTGCACCGTTCCTGATCTACCAGGAAAGCGACGCCGTTACGCGGGCCCTGCGCGACTACCTCTCCGACGACATCGGCGAAATCCTCATCGACGATCCGGGCGCATATCAGAAAGCGCAGGAATACATGCAGCGCTTCATGCCGCCCGAGTACCAGCGCAAGCTCAAGTTGTACCAGGACGACGTGCCGCTGTTCACGCGCTTCCAGATCGAAAGCCAGATCGAGTCGGCCTATTCGCACAAGGTGACGCTGCCCTCGGGTGGAAGCATCGTCATCGATCACACCGAAGCGCTGGTATCGATCGACATCAACTCCGCCCGCTCGACCCGTGGCGGCGACATCGAGACGACGGCGTGCAACACGAACCTCGAGGCAGCCGACGAAATCGCGCGCCAGCTGCGCTTGCGCGACATCGGAGGCCTGATCGTCATCGACTTCATCGACATGGAGTCGCAGAAGAACCAGCGCGACGTCGAGGACCGCCTGCGCGACGCGGTGAAGCAGGACAAGGCCCGCATCCAGATCGGCCGGCTGTCGCGTTTCGGCCTGCTCGAGATGTCGCGCCAGCGGCTGCGTCCGAGCCTGGGCGAGTCGACCCACATCGCCTGCCCGCGCTGCACCGGCATGGGCACCATCCGCAGCGTCGAATCGCTGGCGCTCGCCATCCTGCGACTGATCGGCGAGGAGGCGCGCAAGGACCGCACGCGCGCATCATCGTGCAGGTGCCCGTCGACGTCGGCACCTACCTCATGAACGAGAAGCGCGAATGGCTCAACACCATCAGTGAGCGCACCTCCGTCAACGTGATGGTGGTTCCCAACCCGAACCTGCAGACCCCCAATTATTCGATCCGCCGCGTGCGTGACGACGAGACCCAGCTGTCTGAAAACTCCGGCATCAGTTACCAGATGGCCGAACAGGAGGAGCTGTTGCCGGAAGCGGCGTTGGTGCGGGACAAGAAACCCGCATCGGAGGCACCGATCGTCCCCATGGTCTTGCCGACCGCGCCGGCGCCGATACCTGCTTCTCCTGCGACGCCCGCGAACGTGTGGACCGGCGAGCCGGTACCGGCGCGTCCCGGAATCTTCGTACGCCTTTGGCGGTGGCTGTTTGGCACCGGCCCGGCGCCGGTGGCACAGCGGCCTGCAAGCTCGCGGCAACACCGGGAGCATCGCGATCATCGCGACGAGCGTCGCGAGCAGCGGCATCGTGATGGTCGACGTGGCGGACGTGACCGTGACGGGCGGCGCGAGCATCGCACTGCCCAGGGTCACCACCGCAGCGACAGCGGCCATCGTCGCCCTGACACCCATCCACGACGCGACGCGAAGCCTGCTCATGCACCCGCCCCGTCGGGCACCGAGTCACAGTCTGCACCTGAGCGCTCCACTGCTGAGCCCCGTGGCGATGCGCCGCGCGCGGAACGACCGGGGCAGGTCGAGCGTCCGGAACGCAGTGGTGAACGCGGTGGTCGTGGCCGACGTGGCCGGCGGCGGCGTGGAGGTCGCGATCGTGGAGACGGTCGTGACGCCGCGGCGGGAAACGCCGGCCCTCAGGAGGGCAGCCCGCAGCCACCCCAGGGGCGAGCCGAGAGCCAGGCCGCGCCCGGGACTGCGGATGAGCGCGCCGGCGCGCGCTCCGAATCGGGTCACACGGCCGAACTGCCGTTCACATCCGCAGGTAGCGCACCCGCACGTCGTGGCGATGAGTCAACGCCACGCGAGAGCTCCGAGCGGCCCGTGACGCAGGTCGCGACCGGCAATGAGTCGGCGCGGGCCGCGCAGTCTTCGGAGAAGTTCGTGGTGTGGTCGTCTTCGCCGTCCGACAGCTCGCCCCACGGGCCAGGACGCGACGACTGAACGTTACCTGAGCCTGCGGATATGGCTGAGCAGACCGCGCGCGGCCTGCTCAGCCAGATCGAGCACTTCTTCGAAGCCTGCCTCGCCCCCGTAGTACGGATCGGGGACGTCTTCCACGCCCAGCTCGGGCGCAAATTCGAGGAACAGTCGCACGCGCTCACGGTATCGCGCCGGCACCCGATGTCGCAGGTCGGCCAGGTTGGCGCGGTCCATCGCCAGGATGAAATCGAAACGCGCGAAGTCCTCGCTCGCGATCTGTCGTGCCCGCAAGCGACTCATGTCGAGACCACGCCGCCGCGCCGCTGCCGATGCACGCTCATCTGGCGGCTCGCCGATGTGCCAGCTGCCAATGCCCGCCGAGTCGATCTCCACCTCGAGGTCGGGAGCTTCGCGCGCCAACAGATCGCGCAGGACCGCTTCAGCGGTTGGGCTGCGACAGATATTGCCGAGGCACACGAACAGAATTCTGGTCGATGCAGGCATGTCCCGATCAGGTCGCCAGCAGGCGCGCCACTGCCTCCAGGTCCGTTTCCGTGTCCACCCCACGCCCAGGCTGCTCGATCGCGCTGGCGACGACGATCTCCAGCCCATGCTCCAGTGCGCGTAATTGCTCGAGCTTCTCGAGTCGCTCCAGTGGCGTGGGGGGCAGCGCGGCGAGCCGGGCCAGCACTTCCACGCGGTACGCGTACAGGCCCAGGTGGCGTTGTGCAGCGTCGTGACGTGTCTGACTCATCAGGGCTCCCGCGGCACCCTCGCGCACCCAGGGGATCGGCGCGCGACTGAAGTAGAGCGCGCGCCCCCGGGCCGTCGATACCACTTTGACCACGTTGGCGTCGAGAAACTCCTCGACCGATTCGATCGGCGTTGCGAGCGTGGCGATACCGGCCCAGCTGGAGCGTTCGAGGAGGTCTGCCACCTGGCGAATGATCGCGGGCGGAATCAGCGGCTCGTCGCCCTGGACGTTCACGACGATGTCGGCAGCGAGCCAGCCCTTCTGGCGGACCGCCTCGGCAATCCGATCGGTGCCACTCTGGTGGTCCGGACTCGTCATCACCACCTTCGCACCGAACTTGCGACTCGCGGTCTCGATGCGAGCATCGTCAGTGGCGATCCACACCTCGGCAGCACCGCTGCGCAGCGCGCGCTCGTACACATGCTGGAGCATCGGCCGACCAGCCAGGGAGCGAAGCGGCTTGCCCGGCAGTCGCGTCGAGGCATACCGCGCGGGGATGACCACTCGGAACATGGCTCAGCGCTGCAACAGCGGGTCGTCGGAGGCAAGCTGGCGGGCTTCCTCCTCGAGCATCACCGGGACCCCGTCGCGGATCGGGTACGCCAGCCGGCTGACCTTGCAGATGAGTTCCTGCGTCTCCTCGTTGTAGAAGAGCGGTGCTTTCGTGACCGGGCAGACCAGGATATCGAGCAGGCGTTTGTCCATCGCGAATTCCTACTTCTTCGGCACGTACAGGTCCGTGAGCGTACCTTCATACGCTTCGGCCGCGAACGCCACGGTTTCCGACAGCGTCGGATGCGGGTGAATCGTGAGCCCGATGTCTGCGGCATCGCAGCCCATCTCGATGGCAAGGGCCGCCTCGGAGATCAGGTCGCCGGCGTTGGGGCCGACGATTCCGGCACCCAGCACACGATGCGAGTCCTTGTCGAAGAGCAGCTTCGTGAAACCGTCGTCGCGGCCGAGCGTGAGCGAACGGCCGCTGGCCATCCACGGGAACATCCCCTTGCCACAGTCGATGCCCTTCAGTTTCGCCTCGATCTCGGTGAGGCCCACCCAGGCCACTTCCGGGTCCGTGTAGGCGACTGACGGTACGACCCGGGCCTCGAAGCGACGCTTAAGGCCAGCGGCCACCTCGGCGGCCACCTTGCCCTCGTGCGAGGCCTTGTGCGCCAGCATCGGAGCACCCACGACATCGCCGATCGCGAAAATATGGTCCACGTTGGTGCGCTGCTGCGCATCGACATGGATATATCCGCGCTCATCCACGTTGACGCCCGCCCGCTCGGCACCGATGTCGCGGCCGTTCGGAACGCGGCCCACCGCCACCAACACCCGATCGTAGAGATGCGGTTCAGGCGCCTGGTCGCCGGCGAAGCTCACGCGCAGCCCGTTACGCAGCGGTTCGATGCCGGACACGCGCGTGCCGAGCAGCACCTGCTCATAGCGAGCTCGTATGCGTTTCTCGAGCGGTCGCACGAGGTCGCGATCGCAACCGGGCATGAGACCGTCGGTGAGTTCCACCACCGTCACCTTGGTTCCCAGCGCGTCGTATACGCACGCCATTTCCAGACCAATGATGCCGCCGCCGACCACAAGCAGGCGTTTGACCTTCTCGGGCAATTCCAGCGCATCAGTTGAATCCATGATGCGCGGATCGTCAGGCAGTCCCGGCAGACGCGCCGATTCCGATCCGGAGGCGATGATCGCGTGCTTGAAGTCCACCACGCGGCGCTTGGCGCCCTGCGCCACTTCGATGTGGTGTGCGTCGACGAATTGACCAAGACCCTGGATCACTTCGACTTTGCGTTGCTTGGCGAGAACATTGAGGCCGTTGGTGAGGCGCGTGACGATCTGCGTCTTCCAGGTCCGCAGCTTGTTTCGATCGATGCTGGGCGTGCCGAATCCGAGGCCATGCGCGCCCATGGAGTGCGCTTCCTCGATGACACGGGCCGCGTGCAACAACGCTTTCGAGGGAATGCAGCCGACGTTGAGGCACACGCCACCCAGGGTCGGTGAGCGCTCGACCAGCGCGACACGGAGCCCGAGGTCGGCTGCTCGGAAGGCGGCGGTGTACCCGCCGGGGCCTGCCCCCAACACCACCACATCGAATGCGGGTTCGAGCGCACGCTCGGTGCGGCGCGCGGCGGGCTGTGCGGCCGGTAGTGCAGCCGGCAGCTTCGGTGCTGCTGCCGGAGCAGGCTTGGGTGTGCTACTGGTTCTGACACGCGCCTCGTCCCCCAGCGTGACGGTCTCGACGTAGGGTTGCTCACGATCACCGGCAGTTTCGGGCACGGCCACTACCGTCGTCTGCTCAACCTCTTCGGTGCGCACTGTCGCGATCAGCGTCCCCTTCGAGACACGATCGCCTTTCTTGACATGGATGCGTTCGATCACCCCCGTCACCGTCGCCGGCACATCCATTGACGCCTTGTCGGTTTCGAGGGTGATGAGGGCGTCTTCGACGCCGACGCGCTCACCGGAGCGCGCCATCACGTCGACGACCGTGACATCCTTGAAATCGCCCAGATCCGGCACGCGCAGTTCGACAATGCTCATGGGATGGCCTCGAGGAGGCTGCGCGGCTCGGCGAGCACGCGTACGAGGAACGAGGTGAAGCGCACAGCGAGCGTGCCATCGATCACGCGATGGTCATAGGAGAGGGACAGCGGCAGCATCAGCCGCGGCACGAAACTGCCATCGCGGTAGACCGGTTGGTAGCTCGCGCGCGACACGCCCAATATGGCCACTTCGGGCGCATTGATGATCGGCGTAAACGCAGTTCCGCCAATGGATCCCAGGCTCGAGATCGTGAAGCATCCGCCCTGCAGCTGCGCCGGTGTGAGCTTGCCTTCGCGTGCCTGCTCGCTGAGCACACCCAGCTCGCGCGCCAGCTCGTAGATATCCTTGCGGTCAGCATCACGAATCACCGGCACTACCAGCCCATTGGGGGTGTCGGCGGCGAAGCCGATGTGCAGGTATTTCTTCAGGATCAGATTCTCGCCGCGCGCATCGAGCGAGGAGTTGACCTGTGGAAACTCCTGCAACGCCCGCACACAGGCCTTCAGCACGAAGGCGAGCGGCGTGAGCTTGATGCCCTCCTTCACCGCCTTGCCTTTGAGCTGCGTGCGCGCGGTCTCGAGCTCCGTGATGTCTGCGAGGTCGAACTGAGTAACATGAGGAATGTTCACCCAGCTCGCGTGCAGGCGTGGGCCGGAAATGCGCTGGATGCGGCTCAGCGGCCGGGTCTCCACCGGTCCAAATTTCGTGAAGTCGATGTCGGGAACCTTGGGCAGTGCTGCAGGTCCCGCGGCTGCGGCGTCTGCCGTCAGCGCCTGCTTGACGAAGGCCTTCACGTCTTCGTGCGTGATCCGCTCCTTCGGTCCCGTACCCTTTACGCGCGCGAGATCGACACCCAGCTCGCGCGCAAACTTGCGCACCGAGGGCCCGGCGTAGGCGGCTGAAAAATCTGCCGCTACGACCGACTGCGCTGCGGCCGCCGTGGGACTCGGTGGCGACGGGGAAGCCGAAGCTGCGGGTGGCTCCGCGCGTTGCACGCTCCTCGCACTCAGGGCCGGATGTCGCACGGTCTCTTCGCCGGCAGTCGCAGCGGCGGGCTTGCTCGGCTGCGACGCGGGTGCAGCGGGCCGATCTGGGGCGGCCGTGGGCTCGAGCAGAGCAATCAAGCTGCCTTGCGATACCTTGCCGCCCTTTTGAATCTTGAGCGCGGCGATACGCCCGGCTTGCGGAGACGGCACATCCATCGTCGCCTTTTCCGTCTCGAGCGTGATCAGAGGCGTATCGACATCGACGCGCTCACCTTCCTTCACCAGGACATCGATGACACTGACGTCGGCGAACCCGCCGAGATCGGGAACCCGGATTTCGCTGAGGTTGGCCATGGCGCGGCGCGAGCCTACTACACCGTCAGCGGGTCCGGCTTGGCCGGATCTATGCCGAAATCCTTGAGGGCCTTGATGACCGTGGAGCGATCGAGCTTGTCGTCATCAGCCAGTGCCTTGAGCGCCGCGACCGCAACATAGTGACGATCGACTTCGAAGAAACTCCGCAGGGCTGCGCGTCCATCGCTGCGACCGTAACCGTCCGTGCCAAGGACGACGTAGCGTCCGGGCACCCACTGCCGTATCTGGTCGGGGATCGCCTTGACGTAGTCCGTCGCCGCGACGAACGGGCCATGCCGATCGGCCAGGCACTGCTGGACGTAATTGCCACGGGGAGGCTCGGTCGGATGCAGCATGTTCCAGCGCTCCACCTCGAGCGCATTGCGCCGCAGCTGGTTGAAGCTCGTGACCGAGAAGACGTCGGCTGGCACGCCGTAGTCCTGCTCAAGAATCTGCGCCGCCGCAAGCACCTCGCGCAGTATCGTTCCCGAGCCCATCAGGCTGACGCGCACCTTGCCTCGCCCGCCGATTTGCAGCAGATACATCCCGTTCAGAATCCCGTCCTGCACGCGTGGCGGCATTGCCGGCTGAACATAGCTCTCGTTCATGCAGGTGATGTAATAGAAGATGCTCTCCTGCTCCGCGTACATGCGCCGCAGTCCGTCCTGGATGATGACGGCGAGCTCGTAGGCAAACGTCGGATCGTAGGAGACGCAGTTCGGGATCGTGCTGGCGGTAAGATGGCTGTGGCCGTCCTGGTGCTGCAGCCCTTCGCCGGCGAGCGTGGTGCGTCCCGCGGTGCCGCCGATCAGGAAGCCGCGCGCCTGCATATCGCCGGCGGCCCAGGCGAAGTCGCCGACGCGCTGGAAGCCGAACATCGAGTAGAAGATGTAGAAGGGAACCATGTTGATGTTGTGGTTGCTGTAGGCAGTACCCGCCGCGATCCATGAACACAGTGATCCGGCTTCATTGATGCCTTCTTCGAGCACCTGGCCCTTCTTATCTTCGCGGTAGTACATGAGCTGCTCGGCATCCTGGGGCGTATACAGCTGCCCGATGGAGGAATAGATACCGATCTGCCGAAACATGCCTTCCATGCCGAAAGTGCGCGCCTCGTCTGGCACGATCGGCACGATGTGCTTGCCAATATTCTTGTCCTTGACCAGCGCCGTGAGAATGCGCACCAGTGCCATGGTGGTTGAGATCTCCCGATCGCCCGTGCCTTCGAGCAGGTTGGCAAAGGTTTCGAGCGGTGGAACCACGAGCGGCGCAGCCGCCACGCGCCGCGCCGGGAGGTACCCGCCGAGCGAAAGCCGCCGCTCGCGCAGGTACTGCAGCTCCTCGCTGTTGGCCGCGGGCCGAGCGAAGGGCAGGTTGGCAATGTCGCCGTCGGAGACCGGAATATTGAACCGGTCGCGGAATGCCTTGAGAGCCTCGTCGTCCAGCTTTTTTTGCTGGTGGGCGATCATTTGTCCCTCACCCGCCTTGCCCAGGCCGAATCCCTTGACCGTCTTGGCGAGAATCACCGTGGGCTGGCCCCGGTGGGCCACCGCGGCGGCATACGCGCTATAGACCTTGCGCGGATCGTGGCCGCCGCGCTGCAGCCGCCAGATATCGTCGTCGGAAAGATTGGCCACCATGGCCTTGAGTTCCGGATATTTGCCGAAGAAATGCTCGCGCGTGTACGCACCGCCCTTGGCCTTGAAGTTCTGGTACTCGCCGTCGACACACTCTTCCATCACCCGCCGGAGCAGTCCCTTCGTATCCTTGGCCAGCAACGGGTCCCAGCGTGAACCCCAGATCACTTTGATGACGTTCCAACCGGCGCCCAGGAATGCGGCTTCGAGCTCCTGGATGATCTTGCCGTTGCCGCGCACCGGCCCGTCGAGACGCTGCAGGTTGCAGTTGATGACAAAGATCAGGTTGTCGAGCCCCTCGCGCACCGGCATCGTCAGTGCGCCCATGGATTCAGGCTCGTCCATCTCACCGTCACCCAGGAAGCACCACACCTTGCGATCGGAAGGTTTCGTCATGCCACGGTGCTCGAGATAGCGGATGAAGCGCGCCTGGAAGATCGCCATCATCGCCCCGAGGCCCATGGACACCGTAGGGAATTGCCAGAACTCCGGCATCAGCCACGGGTGCGGATAAGAAGAGAGTCCTTCGCCGGAAACTTCCTTGCGGAAATGTCGCAGCTGTTGCTCGCTCAAGCGCCCCTCGAGGTAGGCACGGGCGTAGATTCCCGGGCTCGAGTGCCCCTGGATAAAGAGCATGTCACCCGGGTGACTGTCGGTGGGCGCACGCCAGAAGTGATTGAACCCGACTTCGTAGAGCGTCGCCGAGGAGGCGTAGGTCGAGATGTGTCCACCATATTCACTGCTGGTGCGATTCGCTTGTACGACCATCGCCATCGCGTTCCAGCGGATGTAAGCCTCGATGCGGCGCTCCAGCGCACGGTTGCCGGGGTACTCCCGCTCCTGTCCGGGCGGGATCGTATTGACGTATGCCGTATTGGGCTTGAACGGCAGGTAGGCGCCCGAGCGGCGCGTGTGATCGATGACCCGCTCCAGCAGGTAGTGAGCCCGCTCCGCTCCATGGGTTCTCAGGACCGAGTCGATCGACTCGATCCATTCCTGGGTTTCCGTCGGATCGAGGTCGTCGTGCTTGGGCTCTTGAGCCATTTCGTTGGGGTCCCGGCGAGGCCCCGGTATGATCGGGGTTTGGTTTTTTAGGGTCAAGGCAAGAAGTGACGACGCGCCTGCTTCCCGAGCGCTCGCAACCACGCATCACTCGTCGCGCACACGCTCTGCGTGCCGACGCCGTCGCGCGCAACGATGCTGTCCTTGTCATGGTCGCGGCGGATCTGGCGCCCGCGAAGTGGCTGGCGCTGCCGCGCGGCGCGTGGCTGCGCGCGGAAAGTGCCCGACGCCGCTGTCGCGCCGGCGCCATACTGAGCACGCGGCTCGATCTGCGCAAGCACCCGCTGCTCGTCGTCGGCCTGCGCAGCGCGCGCGCCAGCGTGTTCGAGAGCCTGCAACTCGCCGGGCGCATGCTGAAAGAGGCGCGTGCAGCGCATCCCGCCCAGATCGCCCTGGCAACTCTTGGTCTCGAAGAAAGCGCCTCGCAGGACGCACTCGAGGCACTGCTCGCCGCGGCTCTCGCGAGCGCCTTCGATCTGCCGAGCTTCAAGTCGACTCGCAAGGACACGACGCGGATCGGGCACATCACCGTGTTTGACCCGTCCGGTCGTGACTACGTTGCAACTTTCGCTACTGCGGAGGGCAACAATCTCGCTCGCTGGCTCACTTCCCTGCCCGGTAACAAGCTCACGCCCGCCACTTACCGCGAGCGGGTGAAATCGCTGGCGCGGCGAGAAGGCTGGCGCATGCGCTTCCTCAATCGGCGCAGCCTCGAGCGCCGCGGCGCCGGTGCGTTTCTCGCCGTCGCCCAGGGTAGCGAGAACGACGGCGCCGGCATCATCCATCTGCAGTATCGCGGAGCGAACCGCTCTCGCGGTGCGCGCCTCGCGCTGGTTGGCAAGGGCATCTGCTTCGACACGGGCGGCACGAATCTCAAGACGCACAAGAGCATGCTGGAGATGCACATCGACATGGGCGGCAGTGCAGTGGCGCTCGGAACCCTGCTGGCTCTGACGCGCCTGCGGGCGCCGTACCTCGTCGACTGCTGGCTCGCGGTGGCGGAGAACCGCATCGGCCCCAAAGCGTACAAGCCCCAGGATGTCGTCACGGCCAGCAATGGCACCACGATCCAGGTGATCCACACCGATGCCGAAGGGCGCATGGTGCTGGCCGACACGCTGGCGCTGGCTGGGCAAGAGCGCCCGACGCTGATCCTCGATTTCGCCACCTTGACCGGCGCATGCGTCAATGCACTTACCGAGCGCTACAGCGGCGTCTTCACCAACCGCCGACAATGGCGCGATCGGCTCGAAGCGGCCGGCAGCGCCAGTGGTGAACGCGTGTGGTGCTTCCCCATGGACGAGGACTACGATGCGGAGCTCGAAAGCGCAAACGCAGATATCCTGCAATGCCTGGCCGACGGCAAGGGCGATCACATCTACGCCGCGCGTTTTCTCAGCCGCTTCGTGCCGCACGGCATTCCCTGGGCACACATTGACCTGGCATCGGCCCAGCGCAACGGTGGGCTCGCACACATCGGCACCGACATCACGGGTTTCGGTGTGCGTTACGCAGTGAATCTGCTGACCGAACAGGGCCTGCTCGAGCAGGCGCAGCGCGAGCCATGACTCGGACTCTCACCTTGCGCCGCCCCGATGACTGGCACCTGCACCTGCGTGATGGCGAGGAGCTGCGCGCCGTCGCGGGCTTCACTGCGCAACGCTTCGCGCGCGCCATCGTGATGCCCAACTTGCAGCCACCGATCGTCACGACGCCACAGGCAAAGGCCTATCGCGAGCGGATTCTCGCGGCGCTCCCCCCGGGCTCGTCCTTCCAGCCGCTGATGACGCTCTACCTCACCGAACAGACGCCCCCGGAAGAGATCGACGCGGCGCGTGCCAGTGGCATCGTCCACGGCGTGAAGCTGTATCCGGCCGGAGCGACCACCTATTCCCAGGCTGGCGTGCGCTCGATCGAGCGCGTGCACGGCGTTCTGGAGCGTATGCAGGCGCTCGGCATGCCACTGCTAGTGCATGGCGAGGTAACCGATCCTGCCGTTGATATATTCGAGCGCGAGCAACGCTTCATTGAGCGCGTACTCGAGCCGCTAGTGCAGCGGTTTAGTCAGCTGAAGGTCGTCTTCGAACACATCACGACTCGCACGGCGGTGCAGTTCGTGAGCGCGTCGCGCCCGGGCATCGCCGCGACCCTGACGCCGCAGCACCTGCTGCTCAATCGTAACGCGCTTTTTTCCGGCGGCCTGAGGCCGCATTACTTCTGCCTGCCGGTGCTCAAGACCGAAGCTGATCGCGAAGCGCTCGTGTCGGCCGCCACCAGCGGCGATCGGCGGTTCTTTCTGGGCACCGATAGTGCACCGCATGCGCGTTCGGCCAAGGAATCCGCCTGTGGCTGCGCCGGCATCTTCTCCGCGCATGCCGCCCTCGAGCTCTACGCCGAAGCCTTCGAATCCGCGGGTGCGCTGGATCGATTGCAGGGATTCGCGAGCGAATTCGGGGCGAACTTCTACGGCCTCCCCCACAACAGCACCACGATCACCCTGAGGCGCGAGGAATGGCGAGCGCCCGAGACCCTGCCTTTTGGCTCCGGACAGCTCGTACCGCTTCGCGCCGGCGAAGTCCTGCAGTGGCGACTCGCTGCGTCGGGCACCTGAGACATGGCCGACAACGCCGCAGCATCGCCGATCGCCGGGCGCTTCCGGGGATTTCTTCCCGTCGTGATCGACGTCGAGACCGGAGGTTTCAACCCGGCACGTGATGCGCTGCTGGAGATCGCGGCCGTACTGATCGAAATCGGGCCAGACGACAGCCTAAGGCGGGGAATCACGCATCGCTATCATGTACAGCCTTTCGAGGGCGCGAACATCGAGCCCGCTTCGCTCGAAGTGATCGGCATCGATCCACATCATCCGCTGCGCCCTGCAATCCCGGAGAAGGACGCGCTGCAGAGGATTTTTCGCGAAATCCGCCACGCGGTCAGCGCGACCGGCTGCAAGCGGGCCATCCTTGTGGGCCACAACGCCTTCTTTGACCTGAGCTTCGTCAACGCCGCGGTCACACGCGCCCAGGTCAAGCGCAATCCCCTGCATCCATTCTCGTGCTTCGACACTGCAACGCTAGCCGGCGTCGCGTTCGGTCAGACGGTCCTGTCGCGAGCGCTCATCGCTGCGGGACTTGACTGGGATGCCGCTTCGGCTCATTCCGCGGCGTACGATGCTGAGCGCACCGCTGAGCTCTTCTGCCTGATCTGCAATCAGTTCAAGCCGATCTACGATCTGGCAGTGCGGCGCCTGGCAGCGCTCAATATCGATCTGAGCCAGATCGAGGGTGCGCCACCCTTCGAGGCCACCCCGGAGTGATGTCGCTCAGCCGGTGCTGGCAGCGCCGGCTTCCTGCAATAGCTTCTTCAGCTCCCCGCTTCGATACATCTCGAGCGTAATGTCACAGCCGCCGACCAGCTCGCCGTTAACGTAGAGCTGCGGGTAAGTTGGCCATTTCGAGTACGCCTTGAGCGCCTCGCGCAGCTCCGGGTCCTCAAAGATGTTCACGTGCGCGAACTCAGCGCCGCAGGCCCGAAGGGCTGCGACAGTCTGCGCGGAGAATCCACACTGCGGGAAGTCCGGCGTGCCCTTCATGAACAGCACCACCGGCTTTGACGTCAACTGTTGCTTGATGCGCTCTGCCATTTCCACGTTGCATCGCCTCCATTTCACCATCCGTGCCGGTCGCAGCCATCATGGGCAGCCACCGGGCTCACCGACCAATCATTGAATTATCGGGGGTCGTCGCCTATTCTTCAAACGCGCTGGTGCCTGGCACCACGAAAAAACGAACCAGGGGAGCCGAGTCATGAATCCGCTTAATTCCGTTCCCGGCGCAATCATCAGTGGCGTAGTGCTGGCGGTCATCGCCTTCGTGGTAATTCCCGGAGCGGGCTTCAATGAGCTGTCACTGGCACGCTGGCTTCACATCCTGTCCGGCGTGATGTGGATCGGGCTGCTCTACTATTTCAACGTTGCGCAGACACCAGCGCTGGCAGCTGCAGCCGCCGACAAGGGCGGTCCTGGCGGCGCGGGCATCACCAAGTATGTGGCCCCGCGGGCATTGCTTTGGTTCCGCTGGGCGGCCGTTTCCACCTGGCTGACCGGCGCCTGGTATCTCACGCGCGGCGGGAATTTCGGTGGCGCGCTCAAACTGGGGCTGGGCGGCGACACGGTGAATCTCTACCAGATGGTGATCGGCATCGGGGCGTGGCTGGGAACGATCATGCTGTTCAATGTCTGGGTCCTGATCTGGCCGAATCAAAAGAAGATCCTCGGCATCGTGCCGGCAACGGATGAGCAGAAGGCGCGCGCCCGCAAGATTGCGGGGAATGCCTCGCGCGTCAACTTCGTGCTCTCGATCCCGATGCTGTTGTGCATGGGGTCCGCGACGCACGGCCTGCCGTTCTGACCGAGTCCCGCAAGCCACCTCGCGTACCTGCGGACCTGCAGGACCAGGTGGCACGCGCGCTGCGCGAGGACGTCGGCAGCGGAGACCTCACCGCAAACCTCGTGCCCGCCGCACGCCGCGCCATCGCGACGGTGATCACCCGCGACGATGCGGTCATCTGCGGGCAACCGTGGTTCGACGCCACCTTCGCGCAGCTGGGCGGAAATGTCACGGTGGACTGGCTGGTGCGCGAAGGTTCGCGTGTGTCTGCCGGCAGCGTGCTCTGCTCTGTGCAGGGTGACGCCCGCGCCTTGCTGACCGGGGAGCGAACGGCGCTCAATTTCCTGCAGCTCTTGTCTGCCACCGCGACGGCGGCGCGCCGGTTCGTCGACGCCGTTGCGGGCACGGGCTGCCAGATTCTCGACACGCGCAAGACCATTCCCGGCTTGCGGACCGCCCAGAAGTACGCCACCGCCGTCGGCGGCGCCCACAATCATCGCCTCGGCCTCTACGACGCGGTGTTGATCAAGGAGAACCACATAGCGGCAGCCGGGTCGATCCCGGCGGCAATTGCGGCGGCGCGCAGCGCGACGCGGGCCACGGTCGAAATCGAGGTAGAGAACCTGGACGAGCTGCGACAGGCGCTGGCGGGAAAACCCGACATGGTCCTCCTCGACGACTTCAGCCTGGAGGATCTGCGCGCAGCCGTGGCCTCGAACCGCTCACAGGGATCGCCGGTGAAACTCGAGGCCTCGGGCGGAATTCACCTCGACAATGTGCGGGACATCGCTCTGACCGGTGTCGACTTCATCTCGGTCGGCGCGCTCACCAAGCATATCCACGCAGTCGACCTGTCGATGCGCATCAGCACCTGACTAGTCTTCGTAACGATCGTGGTAACGCACCCAGGCCTGGGTGTGTCTGAGCGCCGCCTCGTCACGCCCCTTCGGTACCAGGTCCAGGTATTGATAGGCGGCGTTCATCATGTCGAGGCCACGCGCATAACAGGAATACGTATGGAACACGGTGCCGGCGAAAGCCGGTGAGCTTCTCGCTGCCTTCGCGATAATCCATGTCGATCACCTCTTGCGCTTGCGGCGCGGCTTCGACGCGCGGTCGCGCACGGCGCGCTCGCGCTCGATCTGATCGAGCCAATAGGCCAGCTTGTCGAACTGCGCCTGCCAGTGCTTGCTGTAACGGTTGAGCCAGACCGCCGCGGCAAAGATCGGTCCCGCGTCGATGCGGCACAGCGCGATGCGTCCGGTGCGTTCCTGGCGCACCAGGCCGGCCGTGACCAGCACCTGGATGTGTCTGGAGACTGCCTGGAGCGAGATGTCGAAAGGTTCCGCGATCTGCGACACCAGCAGCTCGCCCTCGGCCAGGCGTACCAGGATCGCGCGACGCACCGGATCGGCGAGCGCAGCAAACACGGCGCTCAGCATCTCGTCATCGAGACTGGCTGCTGAAGTATCTGGCTTGACGAGGTGCAGTCGGGCGGTGGCCATGGGCAACTATCAACGTATACGTTGATATTCAACCATAGGCTTGATTGAGGGTGCAAGACCTCGGGTCCGGGGCATCGGGGGCCCTGCCCTCCCCTCATAAGGCTGTGGTGTAGGTCTTGACCGCTCAGCCGTTGACGGCTTTCAACACGCGCTGCGGCTGGGAGACGCCGTAGCCCTGGGCATAGTCGACGCCCAGCCCACGCAGCATCTGGATGATCTCCTGGTTCTCGGCGAACTCGGCGATGGTCTGCTTGCCGGTCAAGTGGCCGATCTCGTTGATGGAGCGGACCATTTCGCGGTCGATCGGGTCGTGCAGGATCTCCTTCACGAAACTGCCGTCGATCTTGAGGAAGTCGACCGGGAAGTGCTTGAGGTAACCGAACGAGGACAGTCCGGTACCGAAGTCGTCCAGTGCGAACTTGCAGCCCAGTTCCTTCAACGCCTGGATGAAGCGGTTGGCCTGCGAGAAGCTCGCCACCGCCGCCGTCTCGGTAATCTCGAAGCAGATCTTGGTCGCATCGATGCCGCTGCGATGGAACTGCTCGATCACGAACGGCAGGAACTTGTCGTCCCCGAGTGACTGACCCGAGAGATTGATCGAGCACAGCGCCAGGCGCTCGCGCTCGTCGGCTTCCGAGACCAGCCAGCGGAACGCATTCTCTATTACCCAACGGTCGATGTTCGGCGTAATGCCGTAGCGCTCCGCCGCCGCGATGAAATTGTCCGGCGTGACGATCTTGCCGTTCTCGTCACGCATGCGCAGCAGCAGCTCGTAGTGTGCACCGCTGTCCTGGCGCTGCAGCGGCAGGATCGTCTGGCGGAACAGCTCGAAGCGCGACTCCTCGAGCGCATTGTTGATGCGCGCCGCCCACTGCATCTCGCGGCGGCGGCGCATGAGATCGATGTCGTTCTCCTCGAAGCTGTGGACGCGGTTGCGCCCGCCCTCCTTGGCAGCCGCACAGGCGCTGTCGGCAGCGCTGAGGATCGAAGCCACGTCCTCGTTCTCCGCTGCAATGGGCACCACGCCGATGCTGGCGCCGAGGCGGAACGTGCGCTCTTCCCACACGAAGCGGAAGTTGCGTACCGCCTCACGCAGGGATTCCGCGGTGCGCAACGCCTCATCCAGCGAGCAGCTCTCGAGCAGCAGACCGAACTCGTCGCCGCCGAGGCGCGCCAGCGTGTCGCGCCAGCGAATCTTTGACTTGAGCAGCGCGCCGACCTGGCCCAGCAGCGCATCGCCCGCGCTGTGGCCACACGTGTCGTTGATGATCTTGAACTGGTCGATATCGATGTAGCAGACGGCGTAGGAGGTCTCGCGCGCCTTGGCGCTCTGCAAGGCCCGCTCCAGCCGGCTCTCGAACTCGCGCCGGTTCACCAGGCCCGTGAGGACGTCGTGGCTGGCGTGATAACTCAGGCGCCGGTTGAGCTCGCGCGACTCGCTCACGTCATGGAACACGAGCACGCCGCCGCACATCCCGCCCTGCCCGTCCCGGATCGGTGCCGCGGTACTCTCGACATACAGCTCGTTGCCGTCCCTGCGGATCAGCAGCATGGGCCGCACTGACTTGATCGAGCGCGTGCGACGGATCGCCACGGTCATCGGGTTTTCGAGCGGTTCGCAGGTCTCCTCGTGGAAGGCCCGGAAGATCTCGTCGATCGAGCGGCCCTGCGCGTCTTCGAGCTTCCAGCCAGTGAGCTCTTCGGCGACAGGATTGATGTACTCGACGTTGGAGTGCTGATCGGTCGTGATCACGCCATCGCCGATCGACTGCAGCGTGATCTGCGCGCTCTCCTTCTCGCGGAACAGCGCATCCTCGTACAGCTTGCGCTCGGTGATGTCGAGTTCGATCCCGACCAGCCGCAGCAGCCGCCCACCCTTATCGACGCGCGCTTTGGCGCGGCTCACGACCCAGCGCCATTCGCCGCTGCGGTGACGCATGCGGTGAATGCTTTCGAAGATCGGCGTCTTGCCGGCAACGTGATCCCGGATCGCCGCCTGCACCCGCGGCATGTCATCGGGATGCACGAGCTGGCGCCAGTCGGGCGACTGGTTCATTTCGTCCTCGGCGTAGCCGAGCATTCCCTTCCAGCGCGGAGAGAAATACACGCGATTGTTCTCGGCATCGAAGTCCCACAGGCCATCGTTGCCGGTGAACATCGCGAGGTCCGTGCGCTCCTGCAGACTCTTGAGGTGCTTCTGCACCCGCATGCGCTCCAGTCCCGACGCGAAGCTCGTACCGATCAGCTTGAGCAGCAGGTGCAGGTTGACGTCCCAGCCCTCACGCGGCTGCGCGGCACACAGTCCCAGAAAACCGCAGACCTTGTCCTGCACAGCGAAACCGACCAGAAGCAGTGCGCCGACGTGCAGCTGCTGCAGGCGCGCGCCTTCCGCCGCCTGCTCACGGCGTACATTGGCGGTATCGCGAATCTCCAGGATGCGAGTGTGCTCCAGGCGGCTGCGCAGCCACGGCAGCGCTTCGAGCTGCTGGCCCTTGAGCACTTCGGGATTGCACTGCGTGAACATGCCCTTCGACACCGACAGCGATTCGACGTGCGTACCCTCTTCGTCGAATAACGCGATGAAGGTGGCGTCGGTGCGCGTCGCTTCGCGCAGGGCATCGAGATTCTGGCGAATGCACGCCTCGGCGGTCGCCTCGGTCATGCTCTGAAAGTCGACAGCGATCTTGGTGCAGGTGACGTCGAGGCCGAGCGAAGGACGATTGTTGGAGCGAGCCCAGAGTTGGGGCGAGAGGATGTCGGAGGCTGTCAGATCACTGACCGGTTCGGGCGGCACTGTTCCCATGGCCATTCGCACTCAGTCTCCCCCAAGGCCAGTGAAGTCTGTCAGCTCGGCCAGCCCGGTTAACGGACCTGCCACACACTTTTCCCCCGACTTCTTTTCATGGGTTGCGCCGCATTCTGTCATGAATTTCTAAGAAAGCAAGCTAAGCAGCTGATATGGAAGGCTGTATCGCCCGCACAGTCAACCTTGGGTGCCCACCAGCGTTGTCTGCATTGCTAGAACCGCTCACGGGAGGTTGGTCATGTCCCTTTCCTCGCATCGAACTGGATTCTGGACTTCGTTCCTCGCTCTTGCGCTGGCGCTCGCCGGCTGCAGCGGCGGAAGTGGCAACAGCATGACGGGGACCGCGCCGACTTCGCAGTCGTGCAGCAGCGGTTCTGAGTGCGGATCACTTTATGTAGCTATCACCGACGCCGACGGCGATTTCCTCAGCTACAGCGTCGACGTGTTGTCCCTCGCGCTGAAGAAGGCGAACGGCGCTGTCGTCGAGACACTCCCGGTAAGCACCCGCGTCGATTTCGCGCAGCTCGTGGATCTCACTGAATTCGTCACGGCGGCGACGATTCCGAATGGCACCTACGTCGAGGGCACGATGCGGCTCGATTACAGTAATGCCGACGTGACCGTCGAGGTCAACGGCGAGCCGCGCGCCGCCACTGTCGTCGGGCGGGACGGACAGCCGCTCGGTGTCGTCGACGTTCAGATCATGCTCGACAACCGCAACCACGTGGTGATCGCCCCGGGACGCCCTGCCCTGCTGCAGCTCGACTTCGATCTCGCGGCCTCGCATACGGTGGACACTACGACCACACCAGTACGGGCCGTCGCCGAGCCGTTCATCGTGGCCTCGCTCGAACCGGTCGACCAGAAGGATCTGCGCGTGCGCGGTCCGCTGGTCAATGTCGATTCCTCGGCCAGCACTTACCTCATTGATGTGCGTCCTTTCAATCTGCGTGATGCACGCCTCGGCCAGTTCACCGTTCACACCACGGCGAGCACCGATTTCGAGATCAACGGCGAGACCTTCGCGGGCTCCGCCGGGCTCGATGCGCTGGCCCAGGCGGGCGCAGGCACTGCCACCGTCGCCTTCGGCACGCTGGATGTAGCCAACCGTACCTTCACGGCACAGCGCGTACACGCCGGCACCAGCGTGCCCGGATCGCAGTTCGATGTGCTGGCGGGTACGGTCACAGCGCGTAACGGCGACACGATGACGGTGCGGGGCGGTATGATGATTCGCCGCACCGGCAGCGTCACCTTCATTCGTGATGACATCACGTTGCTGGTCGGCCCGCAGACAGCGGTGATCCGCGACGGTGAGATGGGCAATGCCCTCGGTGCGCAGCTGATCTCGGTCGGTCAGCGGATCCATGCCTTCGGTTCGGCGAGCGAGAACAATGGTGCCGTGACGCTCGATGCCCAGCAGGGGCGGGTACGGCTCGAGCTCACGCACCTGCTCGGCACCGTGAAGTCGGCGAGTCCCGGCAACCTCACGCTGGACCTCGACAGTATCGACGGCCGTCGTGTGAGCATCTTCGACTTCACTGGGACCGGCTCAGCCCCCGACAAGGATGCCGATCCCGCCAACTACGAGATCGCGACCGGCAACCTTGCGCTGAGCGGCCTCACCAGCGACTCGCCGGCGCGCGTGTTCGGATTCGTCACGCCATTCGGCGCAGCGCCGCCGGACTTCGAGGGCCGCACGGTCGTCGACTTCCAGGATGTACGCGCGGTCCTCGGGATCGGTTGGGGCCTCACCGGCACCGCGACCCCCTTCCTCAGCATCGATGCGCAGAGCATCGTGATCGACAATGCCAACGCCAGCCTCGGCCTCAGGCACTTCATCGCGATCGGGCCGCGCCTCATCGACATCGAGACCCTGCCGACCGCGCCGCTCATCAAGCCGGTCACCGGCTTCGGTCTCTATGCGATCGGCGAGCCGCGCCGCGTGGAAGTGTTCAGCGACTTCGGCGAGTTCGCGGCGCGACTTAGCACCAAGCTCACCGCGGGGAGCAAGGCCGTGGGGATGAGCGCCTCAGGCTCATTCGATGCGGCCACCAGCACGCTGACGTCCAACCATGTCAATGTGATCCTCACCGCGACGAATTGATCGCCGCGAGGTGCTGCTGGACCCGCCCCTTCCGGGTGCGGGTCCGGCTGTCACCGACCGCCCAGCAGCTGCACGATCGTCGTGAAGCCGCGCGCGCCGGCGATATCGACTGCCGCCGCGTGCTCGTTGTTGCGTACTTTGGTATTGGCTCCGGAATCCACCAGCTTACGAACCAGCTCGGTGCTGCCGTTACGGCTCGCAATCATGAGCGCCGTGTCACCCGACTGGTCCTGCGCGTTCTTGTCCGCGCGCGCTGAAAGAAGAGTTTCGATGACTTTCTCGTGTCCGCCAGCCGCCGCGAGCAGCAGTGGTGTGCCACCGCGTGCGGCGCGAGTGTTTACAGCGGCACCACTCTCGAGCAGGCATGCAGCTGTTTCAGCATCACCGGCGAGAGCGGCGGCGCCCAGCGGCGTGACGCCACTCTTGTCCGCGTGCTCGACGGCAGCGCCACGACTGACGAAGAGCTTCACCATCGCGAGATTGCCTGAGCGCGCCGCGTGCCAGATCGCCGTCCGGCCCGCCTTGTCTTCCTGATCCAAACGCGCGCCGCCATCGATCAGTTGGGTGGCGAAGTCCACGCGCGGCGTTCGCGCTACGATCATTAGGGCGGTGATTCCGCTCTCATCAGCAGCAGTTACAGCAGCGCCACGTGCCATGAGCACACGCGCGGCCTCGGGGCTCGCCGCCTTTGCCGCCGCAACGATCAGGGGCTCCCTTGACTGCGAGGGCGTGGCGACGGCAGCGCCATGTGCGAGTAGCGTCTCTACGACATCGACGTAGCCCGCACGGACCGCAAGTTCCAAGGCGGTATTTCCCCGGCGATCCGTGCGCGAGGGCGTGGCGCCTGCCCTGAGCAGCGCCTCTACAGTCTTCGCCGCGCCGGCCTGCGCGGCCACCATCAACACTGGTGTGCCGTCCTTGGTCGTGGCATTGGGATCGGCGCCGCGTGCCAGCAGCGCATTGAGCAGCGCAGGATCAGCACGAGTGGCGGCAACGGCGAGGTCGGGCCAGTTTGCATACAAGTCCACCTGCGGCTGCTGCGCGCGCTGCACGGTACTCACGCTCCCGCCCGTGGAGAGGGTCGCAGAATGGCGCAAGGCGACCGCGCCCTTCCCTTTCAGCAGCGTTGCGACTTCCGTCGCGTTTGCCGACAGCGCGAAGTCGAGCGCTGACCAGTCCTGGGCATTGCGCGGCATCACGCTGGCACCCGCCGCGAGCAGGCGCTCGACGCACGAGAGTCGAACTGCGCGCGCCGCGTACATGAGGGGCGTGTTGCCATTCTGATCCACGGCGTCTGCTGGGGCACCGGCTGCCAGCAGTGCGTCCACCGTCGGCACGCTCCCATTCTGTGCCGCCAGCATGAGCGGCGTGATATGGAACTGGTCTGCGGCGCGCACGTTAGCGCCCTTACGGATCAGTAGCGCGGTGGCTTCGGCCTGGCCGGCACCCGCTGCGCGAGCCAGTGCGCCGCGACCGAAGTCATCGTGAGCCTCGATCAGGCTGTGCTCGGCAAGCGCTTCGATCACCGCGACATCGCCATGCTCCGACGCCAGCCATAGCGCGTCTCGTTTGGCGAGCGGACTTTGAAGATCTACTTGTGGCCGAAACTCCAGAGGGAGCGCCGCGCGCGATTCGGCTTGCTTTGCTTCTGGAAGTCCGAGTTGCCGTGCGCGTTCCAGCCAGCGACGCGCTCCCGCGGGATCCGGCGGCGTCGAGTTCGCGAGGAGAGCCGACAGGCTGTATGCCGCTCGGGCATGATCGTGCGCGGCGGCCTTCTCGAACCAGCTTCTTGCTGCCTCGGGGTCCGGGGCCTGGCCGAGCCCATTCAACAGCAGTGTTGCGAGCAGATACTGCGCGTCCGCGTTGCCGGCGGCCGCCTGCTTCTGCAGTTCAGTTACGGCACGGGCATAGTCCTTTACGCGAATGGCTGCCTTAGCCGGCTCGAGAGGATCGGCGGCGGTCCGGGCGGCGGCGCCCACTGTTTCGGCCCGCAGCAGAGCGCCGAGAATCAACAACGCCATAACAGCAAGGGCTTTCACGCCCTTATGCCGTTCCATACTTGGTTTCGACGCGAACGCCCACTTTGTTGAGGAATTCGGTCGGAAGGATTCCGCCCGCGTTGACGATCACGGCGTCGTTCTGCACTTCGTGCAGCTTACCCGTTTGTTCGATGGCCACGCACTCGGCAGCGATCTGCTTGACGTTGGAATTGAGCATGACCCGCAGCTGGCCACTGCGCTGCGCTGTGGCGACTCGGTCCCTATTGCGCGGCTTCGCCCGAGCAAACGCCTCGCCGCGATAGGAGAGCACCACCTGTGTATTGCCAAGCTCCGCAATACTGGCGGCGGCTTCCATCGCACTGTCACCGCCTCCCACGACCAGCACGTGCTGGCCCGCGTACTGCTCCGGATCGATCAGGCGGTACACGACTTTCGGTAGTTCTTCGCCTGGCACTCCGAGCTTGCGCGGGGTCCCGCGGCGTCCAATCGACAGCAGCACGCTACGCGTGCGGTAGTGTCCCTTTGTAGTGTGCACGATGAAGCCATCGCCGTCCTTCTCGATGTGCTCCACGCGCTCGCGATAGTTGGTCTTGAGTCCGGTCTTGCGCTCGGCTTCGCGCCAGAACTCGAGCAGTTGTTCCTTGCTGGTCTGGCGGAAGTTGATCTTACCTACCAGCGGTATCTCCGCCGGTGCAGTCATCACCAGCTTGCCGCGCGGATATTGGAATACGCACCCGCCCAGTGATTCCTGTTCGATGGTCATGAAGCGCATTTTCTTCGACATCGCGGTCAGCGACGCGGAAAAGCCAGCCGGCCCGGCGCCGACGATCACGAGGTCCAGTCCCTCGCCCTTGCCACGCCGCAGTTCGTGAATAGCTTCCACCGCCTGCCGCCCCTGTTCGAGCGCATTGCGGATGAGTCCCATCCCACCCAACTCGCCTGCGATGAAGATGCCCGGAACGTTGGTCTCGAAGCGCGCGCTCAACAGGGGTATGTCGACACCGCGTCGTTCGGTGCCGAACACCAGAGTGATCGCCTCGACCGGGCACACTGCCTTGCACGCTCCGTGTCCGATGCAATCCGTGGGACTCACGAGCTGCGCACGACCATCAATCAGACCGAGCACGTGATGCTCAGGCTGCTCCGGGCAGGCCTTGATGCAGGAACCACAGCCGATGCAGCGCGCCGGGTCGATGACCGGATGCAGGGACGGGGGCTCCAGCAGTCCTGCCTGGTGCGATGTGTCCTTCGCTTCGCTGCTCAACTGCTCGAGATGCCGTCGCTTGCGTGCAAACCACGCCAGCACGAGCAGCAGCGGCACTCCGTAAATCAGGTAAGTGAGAACTTCCATCGAATAGAAACATCGCAGACCGGTCCCTGACGTTCAAGCTCACCACGTCCGCCAACTGCAAATTTTCGCTGGGTGATTTCCCTATTTGCAGAGACGCCGCGCGGCGCAAGGCTACCATGCTCCCAATGTGTGCGCGGAAGCACATTTCTGCCGGGAATTGTCGGTGAATCGCGACGCCGTGCTGTCGGTCATCCGAGACATTGTGTGCGCTGATGGTTTGATGACAATAGGTCCGGGAACTGCGTCTGGGCGGCGTAGCAGCAGGGAGTTCAATGTCTTGGCCACAAGCGTCACTCGCGTGGGCTGATGGTTACCTATTTCTGGTACGGAGCAGGAATTCTCACCGGCTTCGCGGCAGCATTCGTCATGCTTCCGCTTGCACGCGCGTTCGCGCAGAAGTTCCCTGGCCGCGGCGTCCGCTTCGCCGTTGCCGCGCTCGCGGTCGTGGGCTTCGGCGCGGCTACACTCATTGTCTATCGTACTCTGGGCAGCCCCGACGCCGTCGAGCAGTCCCTGACTGCGGTCACTCCTCCACATCCCGGAGCGCGCACGCCGGCGCCGGGCGAGCAGGGACAGTCGTTGGAAAGTGCCGCGAGCAAGCTCGAAGAGCGCTTGACGCGCGACGGCGGCAGCAGCAGTGACTGGCAGCTCCTGGCGCAGACCTACGAGGTACTGGGCCGCCCCGACGATGCCGCCAGGGTGCGTGCGCAGGCCGCCAGCGCAGCCGGAGCGTCAGGAGCAACGTCCCCACCCGCAGCCAGCGACACCAGGTCGACTCAGGCGCTCGAAGCGCGCGTGCGCGAAGCCCCGCGCGATGCTAATGCGTGGCTCGAGCTGGCAACCATCTATCGACACCAACGCAAGTTCCAGGAGTCACGCAGCGCGTTCGAGCGGGTCGTTGCACTGAACGCCATGACCGCCGACTCGTGGGCGGACTACGCCGACGTGCTTGCAACGCTTGCCGGCGGTTCACTGGCTGGCGCGCCTGCACGCGCTATCGACCGCGCGCTCGCGCTCGACGCGCACCACACCAAGGCGCTGTGGCTCAAGGCCAGCCTCGCGCACGAGCAGCGCCGCTACGGCGATTCGCTCGCGGTATGGAAGCAGCTGCGCGCGACACTGCCCGCCAATTCGCCGGACGTAGCGATCATCGAGGCGAACATTGCCGAGGCGGCGGCGCTGGCCAAAGTGCCGGCCGGCTCCAGCGAGACCGGCCCGGCGCCGGTCGCGGTGCAGGTGAGCGGTACCGTATCGGTCGACAAGGCACTCGCCGCCCGAGTCGTTCCGGGGGCCACTCTTTTTATATATGCCAAGGCAGCCGATTCTCCAGGCCCGCCCCTCGCCGTATTTCGCACCTCGCCCACTTCCTGGCCGGTGAGTTTCCGGCTCGATGACAGCCTGGCGATGATGCCGGCGCGCAAGTTGTCCGACTTCACCCGGGTGATCGTGGAAGCTCGCCTGTCGCGTAGTGGTCAGGCGCTGCCCGCGCCGGGCGATCTCTATGTAGAGAGCCCCGTCCTGCAGCCCGCGGAAGGCAAGAGACTGGACCTCGTCATTTCACGCGTTATCAGTTGAGGCGCATCGTGCCCGTTCCCAGCAGACAAGTGCAGCACGAGGTGAAGAGCGGGACGCCCGTGGCAGGGCAGCGCCGTGTTCACACGGTGTCTGGACCTGCCGTACCCAGGCCACAGACCGCCGTTGCTGTTGAGACGGAGACGCGACGCCGCTGGATCACGCCTGCGCGCGTGTTCTTCGCCGTGTGCGCCCTCGTCATCTATCTCGGCTGGCGCCTCCCGACCGAGCGCTACATCACGCCCGAACGCGGCTTCGGTTACATCCTCGGAATCGTCGGCGGCAGCATGATGGTACTCCTGCTGCTCTACTCCGCTCGCAAGCGCGTACGTTGGCTCAAATTCCTCGGATCGCTTTCCAAGTGGTTCGAAGTGCACATGGCGCTCGGCGTCCTGGGGCCGATCTGCATTCTTTATCACTCGAACTTCAGCCTTGGCGCCACCAACAGCAACGTCGCCCTGTTCTGCATGCTGACGGTAGCCTCGAGCGGCCTCGTCGGCCGCTACTTCTATTCGCACATTCACTATGGCCTGTACGGACGCAAGATGAGCCTGGGCGAGCTGCAGCAAAACGCCGAACGGCTGCGCGCGCTCCAGGGCACGATCGCGTTCCTGCCTGAGCTCGTCAACCGGCTGGAACAGCAGGAGGCCCGACTCCTGGCCAGTGGTACGCGGGTGCCGGTGCTCGGACTCGCGAAGCCTCTGATCGTTGCAGTCAACGCTCCGCTGGCGCGCTGGCGGCTGCGTCGCTACGTATCAAAGGCGCTGCGCGCCGCCGCGCGGCAATCGCCGCTCGTTGCCGAGCAACGTCGGCGCCTGCGCCGCGCCGCCGGCACCTATATCAAGACGCGCCTCGTCGCCACACGACGCGTGGCTGAGTTCGAAGCCTACGAGCGACTGTTCTCACTGTGGCATGTGCTGCACATGCCACTCATGTTCATCATGTTCATGGCCGCGATCGTGCACGTCGTCGCGGTGCACGTGTACTGAGGCTGACGCGGCCCGGCACATGCGTTGCAGCAGGGACGGAGCACTACTGGTGATGGCAATACTGATGTCGTGGATGTCACCGAGACTTGCTCACGCCGTCAATCCGGAGACGCTGCTCATGCCCGGAAAGTTGACCAGTGCGCACCAGAAGCTCGAGGAGGACTGCTCGCAGTGCCACGACCGCGCCGATCGCGCGCGCCAGACGCAGCTTTGCCTCACCTGCCACGACAAGGTCGCGGCCGACATCACCCAGCATCGCGGCTTCCACGGCCGCTTGCCCGGAATCGGTTCCTCACAATGCCGCGCGTGTCACTCCGAACACCTGGGACGAGATGCAGATATCGTCAAGCTCAGCCGCGAGCAGTTCGATCACCGGATGACTGACTTCGCCCTCGAAGGAGCCCACGCCACGCTCGCGTGCGACAGTTGTCATCGGCCCGGCAAAGCGTTTCGCGAAGCGTCCGGGGAGTGCCTGTCGTGCCATCAGAAGCAAGAGCCACATGAAGGCAAGCTCGGCAGGAACTGCGAGTTCTGCCACAACGCCGTTGCGTGGCGCGACGTGCACTTCGACCACGACAAAACCTCGTATCCGCTGCGCGACAGGCATGTGGACGTGCCCTGCGTGCAGTGCCACTTCGGCAATCGCTACAAGGACACGCCACAGCAGTGCGCGTCCTGTCATACCCCCGACGATGTGCACCACGGCGAACGCGGATCGAAGTGTGGCGACTGTCACTCGACAGCAGGCTGGAAGAAGACGAAGTTCGATCACGCCAAGGAAACCGGCTTCGCTCTCGAAGGCGTGCACGCGCGCATCGACTGCCAGGATTGTCACCGTACGGGTAATCTCAAGGACAAGCTGCCACGCGACTGCTATGGCTGCCATCGCGGCCAGGACGTACACGCCGAGCGTCTCGGTATCGACTGCGGCAAGTGCCACGATAACGAGAAGTGGCAGACGTCGACGTTTGATCACTCACGCGACACCAAGTGGCCGCTCGAAGGGCGTCACGCCAAGGTCGACTGCCATGCGTGCCACACCGCGCCGACCGTGACTCAGAAGCTTGCGACGGACTGCATCGGCTGCCACCGCGCCAGCGATGCGCACTCGGGCAAGCTGGGAACCGACTGTGCCACGTGCCACTCGCCGGACGGCTGGCTGGCTGGCGTGCACTTCGACCACGACCTTACGGATTTCCCCCTCGTCGGACTGCATGTCGCCGTGCCGTGTGAGCAGTGCCACGTGACACCTGCGTACAAGGATGTCGGTCGCGATTGCTACGCCTGCCATGACCGGGACGACGTGCACAAGGGCGGCCTTGGCAAGGAGTGCGCGAGGTGCCACTCGCCGAACGGCTGGCGCATCTGGGATTTCGACCACGGCAAGGAGACCGGTTTTCCGCTCGCAGGTGCCCACTCGAAGGTCGCGTGCGAGGGTTGCCACAAGCAGCCGCCCGGCCAGGTGAAACTCGATACGCAGTGCGTGTCCTGCCACGCGCAGGACGACATCCATCTCGGACAGTATGGACGGCAATGCCAGCGCTGCCACTCCGCGGTCACGTTCAAGGGTGCACGCCTGCACTAGGGCCAAGCCATGGACGTGCACACACAGCGACCGGAACAGAGCCCTATGCGGCGCCGTTCCCCGGTGTTTGCAGCAGCGCTGTGTCTGCTTGCTCTCGCGTTCGCCTCGACCGGCGGCCTGGCTGCAACCACGACGGCCAGGAGTTTTGATCACCTCACGACCGGCTTCGAGCTGACGGGCGCGCACCGCGACGTCAATTGCGAGTCCTGCCACGTGAACGCCGTATTCAAGGGCACGCCGCGCGAGTGCGCGGCCTGCCACAGCCGCGGCACGATGGTCAGCGCCACGCCAAAGCCTTCCGAGCACATCATGTCGACCGAGCGCTGCGGCGACTGCCATACAACGGCTGCGTTCCTGCCGGCGACGCGTTTCGACCACAGTGAGGTCCGCGGCAGCTGCGCAAGCTGCCACGACAACGTGCGCGCGACGGGCAAACCTGCGAACCACATCGTGACCACGCTCGACTGCAACGCCTGCCACAACACGGCGGCCTGGAAGCCGGCGCGCTTTGATCACACCGGGATCACCACCAACTGCGTCAGCTGCCACGACGGCGGCCGCGCCACTGGCAAGGATCCGGGGCACATGTTGACGACCAACAGCTGCGAGTCTTGCCACACGCCGGCTGGCTGGTCACCGGTCATGCGCTTCGACCACACCCAGGCCCAGGGCACCTGCGCCTCCTGCCACAACGGCACGACGGCCATAGGCAAGAACGCTGGACATGTCCAAACCACTGCTGATTGTGGCAGCTGTCACTCGACGACTGCCTGGAAGCCCGCCGGCTTCGACCACACCGGCGTCACCGGCAATTGCGCGAGCTGCCATAACGGCGTGCAGGCGACCGGCAAGAACGCTACCCATATCCAAAGCAGCAGCAGTTGCGAGTCCTGCCACGCGACCACCGCCTGGAAGCCGGCTACAAGCGTCGATCACACCCAGGTCCTCGGCAGCTGCTCCTCGTGCCACAACGGCACGATGGCGACCGGGAAGAGCGCCAATCACATCATCACCACCGCTGAGTGCGACAGCTGCCACAGTACGACTGCCTGGACACCGGCGCGCTTCGACCACACCGGCATCACCAGCAACTGCGTGAGCTGCCACGACGGCACCCGCGCCACCGGCAAGAACGCGACCCACATTCGTACCAGCAACAGCTGCGAGTCGTGCCACGCCATCGCCGCCTGGAAGCCGGTCACGACGGTCGACCATTCGCAAGTCGTCGGCACCTGTTCGTCGTGCCACAACGGCACCACGGCAACGGGTAAGGGCACGAATCACATCGTGACCACCGCCGAATGCGACACCTGCCACACCACAGTCGCCTGGACACCGGCGCAGTTCAGTCACTCGGGAATCACGACGAATTGCGTCAGCTGTCATGACGGCGTGAAGGCCACCGGCAAGAGCCCGACGCACATCCTCGCCAGCAACAGCTGCGAGTCCTGCCACTCCACGTCTACCTGGAAACCGGCGCTGCGCGTCGATCACACGCAGGTGACGGGCAGCTGCTACTCCTGTCACAACGGCACGGCGGCCACGGGCAAAGGCCCGACCCACATTGTGACGAGCAACAATTGCGTGTCCTGCCATTCGACTACAGCCTGGACCCCAGCCGTAAAGGTGGACCACACGCAGGTAATCGGCAGCTGCTTCTCCTGTCACAACGGCACCATTGCGACCGGCAAGGGTCCCGGACACATCGCCAGCGACAACACTTGCGAGAATTGCCACTCATCGAACGCGTGGACGCCGGCCAAGTTCGATCACACCGGCATCACCAGCAACTGCGCGAGCTGTCACAACGGCTCGCAGGCCACCGGCAAGAACTCGGGCCACATCGCGAGCAGCAACAGCTGCGAGTCCTGTCATTCCGTGGCGGCATGGAAGCCCGCCACGCGTGTCGATCACACGCAGGTGACTGGCACCTGTGCGTCCTGCCACAACGGCACCATCGCCACCGGCAAAGGCACGAACCACATTCCGACTACGCAGTCATGCGATACCTGCCACACGACGAGCGCGTGGACCCCGGCGACCTTCTCGCACACCGGGATCACCACGAACTGCGTCAGCTGCCATGACGGGGTGAAGGCCGGCGGCAAGAACGCCACGCACATCCGTACCAGCACAAGCTGCGAGTCGTGTCACTCGACCACGGCATGGAAGCCTGCCACGCGCGTCGATCATGCACAGGTGCAGGGCACCTGCTCGTCCTGTCACAACGGCACGATTGCCACCGGTAAGAATCCGGGCCACGTTCAGACTACAGCCGAATGCAGCAGCTGCCATAGCACGACAGCGTGGATTCCAGCGACCGGCTTCAATCACGCCGGGATCACCACCAACTGCGTGAGCTGCCACAACGGCACGCAGGCCACCGGCAAGAACCAGGGTCACATCGCGAGCAGCAATAAGTGCGAGTCTTGCCACTCGACCAGCACCTTCAAGCCCGCGACCCGCGTCGATCACACCCAGGTGGTAGGCACGTGCTCTTCGTGTCACAACGGCACCATTGCCACCGGCAAGAACTCGGGTCACATCGTCGAGCGACAACAGCTGCGACAGCTGCCATACCACGACCGCGTGGAAGCCGGTGATCCGCGTCGATCACGCTCACGTGCAAGGCAGCTGCAGCAGCTGCCACGATGGTGTGAAGGCCACCGGCAAGCCGACCAGCCACATACCGACCACGCAGGAATGCAACGTGTGTCACTCGACGCTGGCCTGGACGCCCGCCACGTTCAACCACACGGGCATCACCAACAACTGCGCCTCGTGCCACAACGGCGTGAATGCGAGCGGCCCGTCCACGGGTCACATGACCTTCCCGGTAAACCATTTCGATTGCAGCCACTGCCACACGACCAACGCCTGGACGCCTAATACGTTCAAGCACATCGTGGGCGGCGGCTATCCCGGTGATCACCGCGTCTCGCTGACGTGCACCAACTGCCACACGACAAACACTGACGCGGCCACCTGGCGCTCGCCGCAGTACAAGCCGGATTGCGCCGGCTGCCATTCGAACCGGTACAAGTCCGATCCACATACCAAGTACGGCAACGTCAAGTACACGGTCAGCGAGCTGCGCAATTGTTCGGGTGCATGCCACATCTACACCGACTCCACGTTGACGACGATCAGCCGGAGTCGCCCTGGACCACAGCATCGTCTGACTTCGTCATCGTTCGACTGATCATGCTTCGCCATTGCGCGCTCGTTACCGCCATCGTGGTGGGATTGACGGCTCCAGCCGCTCAGGCCCAGCAGTTCACCGGACGGCTCGTGGACGCCGTCGACGTCGCCGAGCGTGAGGGACGCGTCGACATCAGCCTGATTTTCGGGTGCGGGCTGCGTTACCTCACGCACACGCCCGCGAGCGAAGGCGACACGCTGCAGATCCGCCTGATACCGCTTCCGGACTGCGGCGATGTCTCCAGCATAGTGCTCGGGCCCGCGCCACTCTTCGACGCCGGACGTGTTGTACGCGCGATTGACTTCGATCGGCTGACCGGGCGCGAGATCATCATCAACGTTCACTTCCTGGCCAAGGAGACCTATGTGCTGGCTCCGACTGCGGACAGCCATGGTCTGCGCATTCGCCTTACTGCGCGCCCCGTCGCGCGGTGCGCAGGTGTATATCGGGGAAGCCGCACGGCCGCCGGCAACTTACGCCATCAATCTCGATTCATCGCAGCAGCCGTTCGACGACGACGCCATTAATCGCGCCAAGCAGGTCGTCAGCGGCGCCCCGGTGTATGTCTCCGACTATCAACTGGGCGACCAGAAGTGGTACCGACTGCGCGTTGGCCCTGTCAGCTCCGAGGCCAATGCACGCAAGCTGCTGATGGCTGCACGCAGCGCTTATCCCAAAGCCTGGCTGGCAATCGGCGACGATGAAGCACTGAATGCGCCGAGCGACGAGGAGAACGAATCAGTCGTTCCGCCGACACTGCCGCAGGCCAATGCTTCGATGACACAGCAGGACATCGACACGACGCTGGACAAGGCAAAGAAGGCCTTCTCGCACAAGGACTACACGACCGCCATACCTCTTTTGACCAAGGTTCTCGAGCAGCCGGAATTTTCACGACGCGCAGAAGCTCAGGAGTTGATGGGCCTGGCACGCGAACGCAACCGTCAACTGGCACATGCCAAGGCCGAGTATGAGGAATACCTGCGCCGCTACCCAGACGGCCCGGCTGTCAAGCGCGTGAAGGAGCGCCTGCGGGCTCTCGCATGGGCTACGCGACCATCATCGCGCACGGGTGCCAATGGTTTCGGCGAAGGGGAATCACCCTGGCGCATATACGGTGGCCTGTCGCAGATCTACCGGCGTGACGAGAGCCAGCTGGAGAACCCGGCGCTGTCGACCGATGTAACGACTCAGAACGCCCTTCTGAATGACGCAGACCTGGTCGCGCGCCGCCGCGGCGAGCGCTTTGACTTTGCGACACGGATTACCGCGGGCTATGTCAAGGACATGCTGAGCGACGGTCCCGGCGACCAGACGCGCGTCAACCTCGCGTACGTCGAATTCGGCGATCGCGAGCTCGATTGGTCCACCCGGCTCGGTCGACAGACCCGCAGCTCCGACGGACTGTTCGGCACTTTCGATGGCTTGTATGCCGGTTACCAGCTCCGACCCCAGATTCGACTGAACGCTTCCTTCGGCTACCCGGTCGAGAGTACGCGCGATGGCGTGGTCACCGGCCGGCAGTTTGCGGGGCTGTCTCTCAACTTCGGACCCTTCGCGAACGCGTGGGACTTCTCGCTCTATTCGATATTTCAGACGCTGGAAGGCAACACCGATCGGCGCGCTGTTGGCACGGAGGTGCATTACTTCAAGCCCGGGCGCACGCTGGTTGCGCTGATCGACTACGACATCTATTTCCAGGATCTGAACGCCGCGCTGGCGATTGGGACGCTGGAACTCCCGGGTCGCTGGACGCTTACGGCCAACATCGATCATCGCAAGAGCCCGCCGCTGACTCTGCGCAATTCGCTGATCGGTCAGCCGGTCGAGAATTTCGACCAGCTGCTGGATCTCTTTCCGGTGAGCACGCTCGAGCAGCTGGCGCGCGATCGCACCGCCGACACGGACCTGTACAGCGTCTCCATTTCCCATCCGTTCGGCGAGCGCTGGCAGTGGTCATTGGATTACTCCAACTTCACGGCGAGCGGAACACCTGCTTCCGGCGGGGTCGATGCGGTGCCCGATCTTGGTTCGGAGTCTGCGATCTCCCTGCAGGGCGTCGCTTCAAGCCTGTTCGGCGGGAGCGACTTGAGCAGCATCGCCTTGCGGCACCAGACGGGACCGACCGTCGACACGGATTCCTTTGGCGTGAGCGCCCGTTTCTCGGTGGGGGGTGCGTGGCGCCTGGGCCCACAGCTACGTGTCGACCGGCGGCAGTTCTCCACCGATGGCTCCGAGCAGATGCTGTACGCGCCGACCTTGCGTCTGGACCTTCAGACCAATCACGTGCTGTTCGAGGTCGAGGGTGGAGCCGAATTCGGAAGTCGCGATCTTACCGGAACAACGGAGAAGACCACGCGCTATTATTTCAGCCTCGGCTATCGCATGAATTTCTGATTCGAGTCGAGGCTGACGCGTGACACGAAGGCAAAGCGCGCGGGTGCCCCCTGCGTTGTTACTGGCGCTGCTGGCAGCGCTCACGAATCCCGCTCGCGGCGACGACAAGCCGGTCCGCGAATATCTTGACGAGCAGACCGCCGCGAGCGTCACCGCAGCGGCGCAACCCCTGGTGTTCGCGCGCGAGCGCAGCGACCTGGCAGCGAACGCGCGCGATTACGTGAGCCTGGTACCCATCGAGGTCAACCGCAGCGGCCAACGCCATTACTACTGGTTCGGCTATCTGTGGTCAACGATCGACCGACGCACGAACGGCGAGGCGCTGCTGACAGAGGGCGACCAGTTCGTGCTGCTCGCTGACGGCCGCCCCATCCGCCTGCAGGCGGCCGCGGGTTCGTTGCGCGAGGCCGGCGTCGCGGAAGCACCCGTTTCGCGCCCGGGGCGGGAGGCGGTAGCGGTACTGTTTCAGGCCGATCCGGCACTAGTGAACTTTACGGGACATGCGACAGATCTGTCGCTGGTGCTGATCCGCAGCGGCCTGAACCAAGACTACTTTCTGTGGCGGGATGAACGCGAAGCCGTCAAGCGCTTCGCCAGCTACCTCGGACTCGAGGGTCCCTGACGGCGCCGGCCGTTGCGGCCTACGCCATAGCCCACGGCTACCTGGACCCGTAGAGACCCGTCACCCACTGCGCCTTACCGCGTTGCTGGCGGGGAGTAGTGATAGACGCGCCGCGGATCTCCCCGCCGCGCGCAGTCCGCGTCTGCCGACCGCTCGACCAGGTACCACTCCTCGCGGCTGGCCTCCGCGACCGCGCGCCGATTCGCGGCGTGCGCAAAGCACGGCTCGAGCTGAGGAGCCGGCACCAGAAGCTGCCGCCCTGCCCCTTCATTGAGCCAGCGTGCTGCGTCGTACGCTTCAGCCGGCCCTTCGCGCCAGCGGCTGTGGCCGAAGTTGGTACTGGGCCGATCGAGGTTGAGCAGGAACTGTTCCTTATAAGCGAGCATGCCCAGCTCGCGCGCGGGATCGGCGACGCGCTTCAGCTCTGAGACGAAGCGGCTTGCGGAGCGCGCCGCATCAAGCTGCGGAATGATGGCGAAGCTGCCGATGATCCATAACAGGCCGAGCGCCCACGCGCTCGCGAGAACGCCACGACCCGCGCCACAGGCGATAAGCGCGATGGCCGCTGCGACCGCGTAAATCGCGAGCGGTGCAAGGTATCTCAATCCGACGTCCTGCCTCAAGTCCAGTGCGCGCTCCGGAGCGATCCACTGAAGGTAGGCGAAAGCTCCTGCGCCGATGAGTACCAACAGCAGCGCAAAGACAGCACCGGTTCGCTGCACGTCCGGCCGCTGCCACAGGCCGCGCAGCCACTCACCGGCGGCAAGCGCTACGGGCGGGAGTGCCGGAAGAATATAGAGTCCGCGCTTGCCCGGACTCGCGCTGAAGAACAGCAGCACCAGCAGCGCCCAACCCAGCAGCAGCAGCACGCGCGTATCGCGTTCGCGCAGTTGCTTCAGCCATCGCGGGAACAGCCATGGCAGCAACAATACGAGTGGCAGCCACAGGGACACGATGACGGTGAGGTAGTAATAGAACGGCTGCTGGTGATGCCACGAGGCGGCGTAGCGCGTGACCGTCTGGTGCAACAGGATCTCGTTGCGATACGCGCGCAGCGCCGGATCATCGCTCACTGCGACTGCGATCAGCATCGGCACCAGCCACAACGCTATGGCGCCAAAGAACGCAATCGGCGCCCAGCTCCAATGTGTGCCGTCGCGCGCAACGTCCGGCAGCGGCCACTTGCGCCGGCGGGCGAAGGCGTAGGGCAATAGAACCAACAACGGCAGAAAGCCGACGCCCTTGGTAATGACGCCCAGGCCCGCGGCAAAACCGCCGAGCGCGTACCAGCCCCAGCCATGACGCAGCAGCAGGTGGCGCAGCAGCCCATATAAAGAGAGTGTGGTCCAGAAGCACAGGGTGGCATCGATCTGCGCCAGCCGCGCCTGCAAGGTGAACTGCACGGTAAAGAGCAGTAGTAGCGCCGCCCATAGCCCCGCTTCCCGGTTCCACAGACGCCGGCCCAGGTCATAGATCAGCAGGACCGTTCCGAGGGACGCGAAGAGCGAAGGCAGAAGGAAGCTCACGCGCAACGATCCAGTGACGGCATAAAAGACTGCGATCAGCCAGAAGAACAGCGGTGGCTTGTCCGGGTAGTGATCGCCACCCACGCGCGGGAACAGCCATTCGCCGCTCGCGACCATGTCGCGCGCGATCAGTGCAAAGCGCGGTTCATCGGCGGGCCAGGGATGACGCAGCCCAATGCCGGTCGCGACCAGCAGCAGGCCGATGCCACAGAGCCACGCAATATCGCGCCATATCGCAGCTCGCGCCGCGGGAGAGTCGGGTGTGGGCGGCGGATACATCAGGACGCAGCCGCCGTCTTCAGCTCTCGGTCACTTTGAGGCCCGCGCGATAGCGTGCCTTGAGCCACATCACGCCGAAGAGATCCACGATGCCGACCCACAGACGGTTGTGCACGCCGTATTTCGATCGGCCGCGCGTGCGTGCTCGATGATTCACGGGGATCGACACTACGCGGCTGCCCGCCCGCTGAAACAGCGCCGGCAGGAAACGGTGCATGTGATCGAAGGCAGGCAACGAGAGAAACGTATCGCGCTCGAATATCTTGATCCCGCACCCCGTGTCCGGCGTACCGTCGCCCAGCAACCCGCCGCGTACGCCATTGGCGATGCGTGAAGACAGGCGCCGCAGCCACGTATCGCGCCGGGTGACGCGATTGCCCATGATGAGCTGGACGCCCGCATTCGCGGGATCACTGCGCGCCTCGAGAAATTTCGGCAGGTCCGCTGGATCGTTCTGTCCGTCGCCATCAAGCGTCGCGACCCAGGCAGCACGGGCAGCGCTCACACCGGAGCGCACGGCGGCACTCTGTCCGCTGCGAAAGGAGTGCTGCAGCAGGCGCAGCTGGGGCAGCTCGTGCTCGCGCAGACGGCGCACGGTCTCGGCCGTGGCGTCGGTGCTGCCGTCATCAACGAAGATCAGCTCGTAAGGCGCGTGCGCGCGCAGCGCGGCGTCGACTTCCCGCGCCAGCGGCTCGATGTTCTCCGCTTCGTTGCAGACCGGGACGACGACCGAGATTTCAGGTTGATTGCCCACTGAGGTGGCGCCGGTCGTGTTCATTGTGAGGCCGCGTAGTATACCGGTATGCTCTTCGAATGGAGTGCGCGGCACCCGACGTGAAGGCGAGCGGACGTGATCGCAACGGTGATCACCACGCCCACTCTCCCCATCACCCCCACGACGGTAACCGCCTCATGTGGGCGCTCATGCTCACGGGCGGCTTCGCCATCTGCGAAATCATCGGCGGACTGCTCGCGCATTCCCTGACGCTGCTGGCCGACGCCGGTCACATGTTCACCGATACGGCTTCCCTGGCACTGGCCTGGGTAGCGCTGCGCGTCTCGACCCGGCCCTCGGACCGACGACGCACCTACGGGTATCAACGACTGCAGGTGCTCGCCGCCTTCGTCAACAGCATCCTGCTGCTGCTGGCAGTGGCGTGGATCTCCTATGAAGCCATCATGCGCTTGCGCCACCCGGTGGCGGTCGCGGCTCCGCTGATGCTCGCTGTGGCGGGGGGCGGGCTGCTGATCAATGTCGTCGCGCTGCTGCTGTTACGACGCGGCGATGCCGAGAATCTCAACGTACACGCCGCCTATCTGCACGTCCTCAGCGATCTGCTCGGCTCGCTTGCGGCGCTGCTGGCGGGCACGGTAATCCTGTTCACGGGCTGGATCCGGATCGACCCGCTGCTGGCGGTGGCGGTGGCGGGTCTCATCGTGTTCTCGGCCGGAACCCTGCTGGTGAAATCGGCGCACATCCTGCTCGAGGGCTCGCCCGACTGGCTCGACATCGCCGAACTCGAACGCGAGCTGCGACTCGCGGTGGCGGGCGTGATCGACGTGCACCACGTACACGTCTGGTCACTCACCTCGCGCCAGCCATTGCTGACGCTGCATGCACACATCCAGCCGGACGCCGCACCGGCCATCGTGCTCCGGGACATCAAGGTTTTTCTTTCGGGCCGCTACGCGCTCGAGCACTCGACCATTCAGCTCGAGCCGGCGGACTGCGCCGACGACTGAAGGCGCGAGCGCGCCAACTCGAACAGCTGCTGCAGATCACGTTCCAGTCGCGCGCGCAGGTGCTCCAGCTCTTGCGCGTCGGCGCGGCGCGGAACCGGCACCGGCTCGCCCACCGCCATGACGATGCGGCAAAACGGCTTCGGAATCACGAAGCGATCCCAGGTGCGCAGGACCCAGGCTCGATCCGCGCAGTAACTCACCGGGATGAGCGGCACACCGGAAAGCTGCGCCAGCTTCACGATTCCCGGCTTGAACACCGAGCGCGGTCCGTAGGGCCCATCGGGTGTGGTCGCCGGCGAGACGTGATCGCGGGCGATGGCCTTGCACATCGAGCGCAGCGCATCGGTTCCGCCACTGGTGGTCGAGCCGCGAAAAACGATGCCGCCGCCCATGCGGCGTGCGATCTCGCTCGGGCCGTGCCCGTCAACCGAAGCACTGATGAGCCAGCCGATGCGCGCGCCGCGATCGATCAATTGCCGCAGGTAGCGCCAGCAGAAGAGCTGGTGGCGGTGCCAGTAGCAAATCACGGCCGGTTCACCGCGCAGCAGCCGAGGCTCGAGAAGTGCGCGGCCCTCCACCTGCACGATCCGGCACGTGAGCCAGAACGCGCGGATCAGCATCATCCCGATCGGCACGCCGATCGAGTACAGCAAGCGCCGGCCCCAGGTCATGCGCCGCTGCGAGCGGCTGCCGCCTGACCTGCGCGTGGCGGCGCTGTCGTTGGCGGCGTTCATCAGGCGTCACCGACCGGCGCATAGTAGCGAGGATAATCCGGTCCCAGTCCCTTGAAGCGCCGGTGTATCCACAGATACTGCTCCGGGACCTTAAGGATGTGAGCTTCGATCAGCCCGTTGAACCGCGTCGCATCCGCCACGCGATCACCGCTCGGAAACTCCTGCAGGGGCTCAAGGATGTGCATGCGGTAGCCGCGAGCGCCCGGCAGGCGCTCGGGAAAGTATGGCAGCACGGCCGCTCCGGTCATCTTTGCCAGTCGCGAGGTGGCCGTGTTCGTGGCAGCCGGGATTCCGAAGAACGGCACCATCGCCGCGCCTTTCTTCCGGAAACTCTGATCCGGCGCGTACCACACGGCTTCGTTGGCGCCGAGCGTCGCCACCAACGTGCGGATGTCGTCTCGTGGAATGGCGCGCCGCGTGTGCCGGGCGCGATTGTGAGCCAGAAAGCGCCCGAGCAATGCATTCCTGGTCGGCCGGTACATGATGCTGACCGGATGGGCAACGGTGAGCGCGCGCGCGCCGATCTCCAGCGTAGTGAAATGCGCCGATAGCAGGATCGCGCCGTGTCCTCCCTGCAGTGCCTGCTGCAGATGCTCGATGCCCTCGACGCGGACCAGCCGCCGAATGCGGGCATCGCTGCTCCACCAGGCGATCGCAGTCTCGAAGACCGAGATCCCAAGGCTGCGAAAGTGTGCGTGCAGCAGCTGTTCGCGAGCGGCGGAATCGAGCTCTGGCAGGCACAGCTCGAGGTTGCGGCGGGCGATGCGAACGAAGCTGAGCGGCAGCCAGCGCACCACGGTGCCGAGTGCCGTCCCCATCGCCACCAGCACCGGATACGGCAGCGGCTCAAGCACGCGCAGCAGCACGAGGCCGAACGCGGTCGGCCAGTAGCGCGGTGCGAGCAGCGAGACGCGTGAGGCCATAGCGATCGTCAGCTCTGATACGGGTCGCCATCCGGACCCGGCAGTTTGAAGCGCTTGTAACTCCACAGGTACTGTTCCGGGCAGTGACGCACTTGCACCTCGATGAGGGCATGAAAGCGCGCGGCGTCCGCAACAGGATCATCGGAGGGGAACCCTTCGAGCCTGGGGAGTATTCGCATCCGATAACCGGAGCCATCATTCAGGCGTTCGGGAAAATATGGCAACACTGGTGCACCCGAAATCCGCGCAATGCGTGAGGTCGCGATGTTGGTGGCGGCCGGAATGCCGAAGAACGGCACCACTGCGGCCGACTTGCCGAAGTCGCGCTGGTCGGGCGCATACCATACCGGCAGATTCGCCTTCAGGCCGTGCAGAAGCTCGCGCACACTGTCGCTCGAGATGGCGCGCACGGCGTGCGCGGCGCGACGGCGCAGCGATAATTCCGCGATCAATTGATTCTTGGGCATCTGGTACATGATTGCCGTGGGACCTTCGATACAGAGCGCGCGTGCCCCCATCTCCAGCGTCGTGAAGTGTGCAGAAAGCAGGATGGCGCCACGCCCCTGGTCCAGCGCCGCGCGCAAGTGCTCCATGCCCTCAACCCGCACCAGCTTCTTCAGCCGCGCGTCACTCGCCCACCACACGAGCGCAGTTTCGAACAGCGATCGCCCCAGAGACGTGAAGTGAGCGCGAACCAGCTGCCGACGTCCACGCTCGTCGAGCTCAGACAAACACATCTGGATGTTGCGAACGGCGACCCGACGCTCGCGTCGCGCGAACACATACGCGATCGCGCCGAACGCCTGTCCCAGCATCATCTGCACCCGATACGGCAGCCAGCTCAAGGCGCGTATCAGAGCGAGGCCGAACCAGGTCGGCCAGAACCGCGGTCCGGCGAACTGCCACAGGGGTGTGCGGGCGGGAGGAGTGGTGCCGGAGAAAGGACTCGAACCTTCGACCCGCGCATTACGAAGTCGCGATGACGATGAGCCAGCGTGAGCTGGCGTAGGCGAATCAGGCATTTACTGCAGAGTCAGGCGGTCGCAAGTCATGCGAAATCATGCCAGATCGGGATGGATCTGTTACAGGTCTGTAACTGATTAGAGCTGGGGGATCTCGTCCAGCACGGCTGCCGTTTCTATTTCGGCGGTCCAGGCGGCTGCTTCTCCGGCGCAGGCGTCAGCGTCGCAGGCTGGCTACCGAGCCCAAGCTCTTCCTTCGTATTGGCCTCGACCGTGTTGTAAGCGATGTGGAGCATCAACTTGGTCGTCGTGATCCGCGCGAGCACATCATGTCGACCGGCGAGACGTTCTCACAGTGGTCGGACCGCCTGGCCGAAGCGCTCGTCGCCAATCTCAACGCGAAGACGGCGCAGAACCCGCCTGAAGATCCGGAACGGCATAAACCGGACTGATGCTGTCAGGATTCGGTGTTTGCGTGATGCGCATTCCGCGCGTTGCGCATCGTTGACGCCCGTACACGCAAAATTCCGTTTGAGTCTCGCCTAAAGGGAGCGAGAAAAGTTGTGCACCATTGTCACTAAGCGGCCGAATTCATTCGCATGTGCGGCGCATCACTTCGACGAATTCTACTGAAGTGATTCCCCACTCATTACAACGAAGCTTGGAAGGCGTATAAGCCCGCTATCAGGCAGAGAAGAACTAGTGACCACCTGACCAAGAAGAATCACGAGGACAGAAGATATGTACGCTCGCAAACTCCAATTTCCGTTCATTTTGTTCGTGATGTTGGCCGCTGCCACTGCCGCTTCAGCGGCAACACGTTACGTATCGACCCACGGCACCGACGCGGGCAATTGCTCGGCTGCGCCGTGTCGGACCATAGGATACGCCGTGACGCAATCTGCGCCGGAAGACACAATCAATGTAGCCTCCGGGACTTACGCGGAAACCGTTACGATTAGCAAACGGCTTGCATTGATTGGCAATCCCAACCTCAATGATAATGACGACCACCACGGCGACAAAAATGATAATGACAACCACCACGGCGACAAAGGGGGCGGCAACGCGATCCTCGATGCTGCCGGTTTCGACAACGGATTCGTCATTACCGGCGCCTCCGCAGCGGGCAGTACGCTCCGCGGCTTCACCGTCAAAAACGCCGGTCGCGAAGGTGTTTTTGCTGTGCAGACCTCGAACCTGACCATTGTCGGCAACACTGTTGTCAACAATGATCTATACGGCCCGAACAGCCCGCAATGTCCGGCCACCGATCCGGACGACTGTGGCGAGGCGATCCATCTGCAAAGCGTCACCAATTCGACCGTCAGCAGCAACATCGTCAAGCACAACGTCGGTGGCATCCTGTTGACCGATGAGGACGGGCCCACTTCCGGAAACCTCATTGCCGATAACCAGGTGCTAAGCAACGTCGAGGACTGCGGCATCACGCTCGCGTCACATTTCTTCCACCTAGGTGGTCCGGTGGCGCCTGCAGACGGCGGTGTTTACCAGAACACCGTGTTGCACAACACCTCCGACGGCAATGGCGCGGCGGGAATCGGCGTCTTCGCCGGCCCTCCGGGCGCAGCAGCCTGGGGAAATATCGTCGCCAATAATACGGCAAGAAATAACGGACTACCGGGCGTCGCGATCCACAGCCACACCCCACTCCAAAACGTGAACGCCAACGTGATCATGAATAACACGCTCTCCGGCAACGGTCCGGACGACGATGCGAACACGGTGTACCCGACCGCCATCGCTATCTTCAGCGCGGTGGATCCGATTGCGACAACGACGATTACCCATAACACCATTATTCATGAGCACTACGGCATCTTCACAGTGAATGCCACGACAGTCGTGGGGCTCTCGACCAATAACATATCCAAGTCGGTGACCGTCCCGATATCGCAGAACTAGTTTCCAGCAGTACGTGAAGCGGAGTACAGGCGAGAACTCCAGCGCAGGTATTCCGCTTCCTCCCGCCGGGGAGGCGATTGAAAATTCGTGAGTGCCAACGCAAGAATATTGCGTGCCCACGCATCGCACCCTGCGCCTCGATGACATCGCGATCGGAAGTCTGTAACTGATTAGAGCTGGGCGATCTCAGCCTCATGGCCGAGCACCCGCGTATAATCTGACCGTGAAGCATCATCCAAAACAACCAACGCCGCCGGGACTCTTGGACAAGAACGCTCCCGAGCAGATCATGTCGACCGGCGAGAAATTCAGCGTGTGGGCCGATCGTATGGCCGCCGGCCTCGTTCGGAATTTGAACGAGAAAACTCGGCAGGATCTGCAGCGGCCGCCCGACGACAAGCCGCACTGATCTCCCGCCACCCGCGCGAAGGACGCGGAAGTCGGAGGCTGATCGCATGCCTGTATCAGTTCGAATGGCGATGGCCTCACATACACACCGCACTCACCGCTCCGGATGGCTGCGCGCAGGCGTTCTGGGCGCGAACGACGGCTTGTTGTCGATCTCCAGCCTGATGGTCGGTGTTGCGGCGGCCCAGACGACTTCCGGCACAATCGTGGTCACGGGCCTCGCTGGCCTCGTCGCTGGCGCGCTCTCGATGGGCGCTGGTGAGTACATATCGGTAAGCTCCCAAGCTGATACCGAACGCGCCGATCTGGATATCGAAATGCGTTCGCTGAAGCAAGACTACGACTCGGAGCACGCAGAACTGCGCGACATCTATGTCCAGCGGGGCCTCGATAGCGAACTCGCGGCGCAGGTGTCCCGGCAGCTGATGGCGCACGATGCTCTTGGGGCCCACGCGCGAGACGATATCGGCATCACCGAAGCACTGACGGCCCGACCGTTGCAGGCGGCTTTAGCGTCGACGGCCTGTTTTGCGCTGGGCGGACTTGTCCCGTTTCTGGCGGGCGTGGTTGCGCCCGGGCGCATCGTTATTCCAGCCATCGCAACCGTGTCCCTCGTTTCCCTCGCCACGCTGGGCACACTCGCCGCACACGCGGGCGGGGCGCCGATTCTCCGCGGGGCGACGCGCGTCCTGGTCTGGGGAGCAATCGTAATGGCTATCACCGCATCAGTCGGTGCGCTGTTCGCTGCGATAACGTAGGGCATTTCAAAAGCCCCTCTGCAGCTGTGTATCGGTCGATGGGCGGGATAGAGGAGTGGGTCGAGTCGGCCGCTGCGCGTAGCGCCGCCTGGGGTTCTAAGCGCTGCCGGCGCGCCAGATGCAGCGCGACCTCGTGCCTCTCGATTCGCCGCTAGATGTCGGCGAGCTGCAGCGGGAGGTTTGGTAGCGGAGGCTCGCTTGTGGCTTTGTTTGTGCCGCCCTCTCCCGCAAAGCGCGGCGGCCAAAGCTGAGCGGTGGTTCGACAAAGCTACCCCGGCGCGGGGCCGGCGCTTCTGCTTGCGGTCATCTACACATCCGACGCTTTCCAGTAATGTTCGGCTGATGGCCAGCCACTCAGGCAATAGCGGGATCTCCTCGGCACCGGAATGGCTCGATGCCATGAAGATCGGTCGCTGGTATCGCCTGTCGGGTGATAGACCGGACCTTGGGCTACCCACCACAAGGGCCTGTTCGCGCTCGGAGGACGGAGTGGGTATCGTGCTATCGCCTCAAACCGTCATTCTCGACGGGCTGCGAGACGTGCTTCAGGTGGTCCAAGCTGCGACCCGGTGTGACCTAGCGCAATGCGCGGGACTTGGCTGAAAAATTCGAGCGGGCCCGGTTGCCGCTGGGCCGTTGAACTTCACGACTTGCAATAGACGCACGACGTTGGCCGGGATACCGCCCGAATGCCAGACCAGACTTATCCGCGCGCCTCGATGGCCGTCGGGGCGCGAGTGTAGCGCCGCTGCACTTAACAAGCACTTACGAAGGGAGGCGGCTTATCAGCTAGATCAGCAAATGGCTTAAATTACGGTGCCGGAGAAAGGACTCGAACCTTCGACCCGCGCATTACGAATGCGCTGCTCTACCAACTGAGCTACTCCGGCGTAAGGGCGCGGATTCTAAAGAACGGTCTCCGGCGCGGCAACGCGCCGGCGCTGCTGTCTCAGGTCTTGCGCCGCACCCGGATCACGACATCGACCCCCGCGAGTTCCGTGCCGGCGGGCAGGTCGGGCAAACGGCGAAATTCCACCTCCGGTATCCCCACGTCGGTCAGCTCGCCGGTGTCGAGATCGTGAAAGTGGTAGTGCAGGCCCGTGTTCGAATCGAAACAGGCGCGCGTCGAATCGATGTTGATCTGCCGTAGCAGACCGCGCGCGGCGAACAGGTTGAGCGTGTTGTAGACGGTGGCCTTGGAGATACGCGCTCCCGACTTGCGCAGCCCATCGAGCACCTGATCGGCGGACAGGTGCTGGGCGGTGGCGAACATGAGCTCACCCACCCGCAGGCGCTGCTCGGTGGGCGTTACGCCATGCGCCTGCAGCAGCCGGGTGACGTCTTCACGCGAGGCTGTAGTTCGCCCTGGGGCTGACATGGCGTCGCATTATACGGAGTTGCGTTCACTTGTGAATCAGTGGCTTAAGCACCCCGGGCAAATCCCGATCGATACGCCGGTAATGCTGCTGGGTCATCGCAGGCGAGCCTGGCAGGATCGGCACTGAGACCCCGGATCTCAGGGAGTGGGCCATGGATGGCAAGCACCCGCTTCGCGTTTCCGCGCCACCATGCCTGGCTGGTGTCACGCTGGTGGAGCTGCTGCTCGTCTGCGTGATCATCGCCCTCCTCACGTCGCTCGCCGTTCCCAGCTTTCACGAGTTCATTCTCGACGCGCGCCGCACTACGCATGTCAATGCGCTCCTGCACACCCTGCACGCAGCACGCAGTGCCGCGATTCTTCGGCATCAGCCGGCGGTCGTGTGCAAGAGCGCGGATCAGCGCCAGTGCACGCCCGTGGCGTCGAGCTGGAGCGAGGGGTGGATCGTCTTCGCAAACAATGATCACGATTCGCCACCGGCAGTAGATCGTGGCGAAGCGATATTGTTGATGCAGCAGCGGGTCGAAGAGCTCACGATCCAGAGTTCACGCAGCGCCGTGACCTACTGGCCCGTCGCGCTCGCGGGAACCACGGCCACGTTCGTATTCTGCGACGAGCGCGGTGCGCGTGCCGCGCGCGCAATCATCGTGAGCCAGACGGGCCGACCGCGCATATCCGCGCGCGACGCGACCGGCAAGGCACTGAAATGCGATGGCTGAGCCCACGGGCAGGAATTAAGTTGAATCGCGCGGGTGCCGGCGCGCCGTTCGTCTGCCAGATCGCTCCGCCGATCGGGACTGCCACCGGTTCGGTGGCCGCACGGCTATATTCCCCACCATGGGGGGCCGGAAGACATCGGGATTCACGCTGCTGGAGCTGCTGCTGACGCTCTCGGTAGTGGCGGTGATTGTGGCGCTCGCCATTCCCAACTTCCGCGAGTTCATGCTGAACAGTCGCCTCACCGGTGCCGCCAACGATCTGCTCGCATCCGTGCAGCTCGCGCGCTCGGAGGCCATCAAGCGTCAACGCACGGTTGCCTTGTGCGCCTCTCCGAACCCGACCGCCGGCGTACCAACCTGCGATGTTGCCTTCCGCGGCTGGGTCGTGTGGGTGGACACGAACAACGACGGCGTCATCGCGGCCGGCGAGGCCGTGGTCGGGCGTCACAATACGCTGGATCCCACGCTGCAGCTGCTATCGAACGGCAGCGGACTCATGTCCTACCAGTCGAGCGGATTCGCCCAGCCCACGGTTGGCGGCGTGGCCGCAACCACTCACGTGCTGATCTGCGACGAACGGGGCGAGCTGCCGCCCGTTGGTGGCACCTACCGCAGCAAGCGCGCGCTTTTCCTGAGCGCCTCGGGCCGGCCGTCCGTGTTGAGGACCCAGGACGACTTCTTGCTGCTGCCGGGCGCCGATGGGGTCTGTCCGTAGGGAGTTGCACCCATGAGATCGGCGCGGCACAACAGGCATGGGCGGGGATTCAGCATCGTCGAAGCGCTGGTGGCGCTGGTAGTGCTCTCGGTCGGCATGCTCGGCATCGCGGCGCTGTACGTCGAAAGCCTGCGCGCCGGGCGCACAGCGGTGTATCGCACGCAGGCCGTCAATCTCGCCGCCGACATGGCGGACCGGATCCGCGCCAACCGGACCGCGCCCAACTGGCCTTTGCCTGCAGGTGCGGCGCCTACGACCCATAACTGCGTGAACGGCGGCGTAATCTGCTCGCCCGACCAGCTCGCCGAAGAAGATCAGGCCACCTGGCTCGATGCCATCCGCAATGAGCTTCCGGGTAACGGCGTGAACACCGCCAGCGGCACTATCGACGTCGATCCTCTCGCTTCGCCGCCCCAGTACCAGATCACCGTCAGCTGGTTCGAGCCCGGCGAGGCGCAGGCGCTAACTTACGTGCTCACGATGCAAACATGAAAACACAGCAGCACCTTTCCCGCGGTCTGAGTCTCATTGAGCTGATGGTGGCACTCACCATCGGTTCGCTCCTCATCATCGGCGCCGTCACCGTATACGTGCAGAGCCGCACGACCTATCGCATCAACGAAGCGGTCGCACGGCTGCAGGAGAACGCGCGTTACGCGTTGGGCATGATCGAGCCCGACATCCGGCTCGCCAATCATTGGGGGTTGATGAGTGATCCCCTCCTGATTACAGGCACCGTCGGCAACATGCCCATGGCAGTGCCAGTCGGCGCGCAATCCTGTGGCGCCACGTTCGCGATCAACCTGAGACTTCCGGTCGATGGCGACAACGGCGCGTACGCGCTCGGCTGCCCGGTGGCGGCCGTAGGCGTCGCGGTGCAGCCCGGCACCGATACGCTCATCCTGCGTCGTGCCGGCACCGATGCGGTCGCGGCGAACGCAACCCGGATGCAGGTCTATACCACACGCCAGGGCGGTGCGAGCCGGGTGTTCGTCGGCAGCGCCCCGCCAGGCCCGATCGTGATCGACCCGCTCTACGGGCCGAGCGCGGAAGTGCGCGATCTCATCGTGCGTGCCTACTACATCGCCCGGCAGTCGAGCATCGGAGCGACGATCCCGGCGTTGCGGCGCAAGGACCTCGAGGCCGGACCGGCGTTCAACGACGAGGAGGTCATGCCGGGTGTCGAGGACCTGCAAATACAGTTCGGGCTCGACACAGGTGCTGATCTCAACGGCGACGGCGTAGCCGACGACATCGACGGCAACGGCCAGCCGGATTTCTACACCGGCATCGCGACACGCTACGTGAGTCCCGGCAATGCGCTCGTGGACGGCAATCCCGCGAACGGCGAAGCGGTGGTCTGCACCGTGCGTATCTGGATCCGCGTGCGCGCCGAGGCACCGGAAGTCGGCTACACGGACACTCATCGCTACCGTTACGCCGATGTCGACTTCACGCCCAACGACGCTTTCCGTCGTATGGTGGTCTCGCGGACCATTCAAATCCGGAATACGCAGACATGAATCACTACACTCGCAGCCGTAACGGCTCCGCTCACCGGCCCGGTTTGTATCAGCGTGGTGCGGCTCTCGTCGTGGGCATGATCCTGCTGCTCATCCTCACGCTGCTCGCGATTTCCGGCATGACGACCTCGACCACACAACTGGTCATGGCCGGCAACGAGGAATATCACGAGAACGCGTTCCAGGCCGCTGAGACAGGGATCGAGCGCACGATCGCCGCCGGCGCATTCGATGTGGCGGCCGAAGTCGTCAACCCGCCGGTGACGCTACCCAACCAGGATATATATGCGGCAACCGTGCGCCCGCGAGGCACGAGCGCGCCGCCGCCGGGCTACAGCCTCGATCAGTTCAGCGCGCAAAATTTTGAGATCGAGAGCACCGGCACATCCGTGCGCGATGCGACCGACACCCATGTTCAGGGACTGTTCCTGATCGTACCCAAAGCCAACTAGCCGGGACCTGCCAACATGCGCCATCGCACTTCACTTGCAGCCCTAGGACTCGCCGCGTTGCTGATGGCAGACGGCGCCGGAGCGAGCCTGCGCATCGTCGAGCAGGCCATCGAGACCTCGACGCTCAGCATCAGCCTGCCGGACGACGTCACCGGTTCGATCGCGGTTACGGCGTGCGACGGCTGCAAGCCTCTGCTGCTGCGCTTGTCGCCGGGCTCGCAATATTTCGTCGGCAAGTCTCCGGTGACCTACGCCGAGTTCCGCTCCCTGGCGGTCGGCTCAGGTGCGCGTCAGCTCAACATTTTCTATGACGGGAAGGGCCGCACCATCACGCGGCTCGTCGTACCGGGCTCGCGGCCGGCGCCGGCGCCGGCGCCGGCGCAGCCGCGCAAGAAATGACGGTGAACTCCATGCATCCCAAGCATCCTCGTCTCTCGGCCCTGGCCGGCGGCATCGTGCTCGCCGTCGTGTGCGGCAGTCCCGCGCTGGCAGATGACACCGAGATTTTCGTGGGTCAGCAGGCGGGCGCCCGGCCGAACATCGTGTTCATCCTCGACACCTCGGGCAGCATGGACTCGGCGGTTACGACTCAAGCCCCCTACGATCCGGCTGTGGTCTACAACGGCACGTGCAATGCCAGCCGCATTTACTGGCGGCTCAACAGTGGCACCCCACCCGATTGCGCTGTGACCACTCAGTGGTTCAACGCTAACGGACTCGCCTGCGATGCCGCGGTACAAGGTATCAATATAGCCGGACGCTACCTCGCGCAGCGTGGGGGACAGTGGAACGCCACGACGAATCACTGGGAGCAGGTGCGTGCTGCCACCAAGGACCAGCCGGTCGAGTGCAGCGCCGATGCCGGCGTGCACGGCGAGACCGCGGGAGATCCGGAGGTCTACGCCTTCAACAGTGGCGTGGCGAACGACCGTTGGACCGTGGACGCCGCCAACCAGGTCGACTGGGACGCTAGCCCGATCAACCAGAGTTATACGTTCTACAGCGCCAATTGGCTCAACTGGCGCAACGACACCAGCAATTTCATCACCAGCACGCGACTACAGATTGTCCAGAGCGTCGCAAGCAGCCTCGTGGGTTCAATTTCGGGCGTGAACATCGGTCTGATGCGCTATAGCAATAATGGCGGGAGCGGTGACGCGGCCGCTGAGGGCGGCATGGTCACGCACGAGGTGGTGCCGGTCGAGAACGACCGCACCGGGCTCATGAACAGCATCAACGCCAACACCGCGGCTGGCTTCACGCCGTTGTCGGAGACCCTCTACGAAGCCGAGCAGTACTTCTCCGGTGGCACGGTCTTTTACGGCCGCGACTGTGCGACGGGTGCCGTGCCCTGCTCGCAGGTAAACCCCGGCCAGCCTCTGCCCAGCGTGGCCGCCTCGCTCGCGCCCGGGGATCCGACCCGCTACCGCAGCCCGGCACAGCAGTCCTGCCAGAAGAACTTCATCGTGTACCTGACGGACGGTGAGCCGACCGAGGACAACAGCGCCGATACCAAGATCGAGACCTTGCTGGGCGGCCAGTGCAGCGGCACCGGCCCCGGGCGCTGCCTGGACGATCTCGCCGGCTACATGTTTAACAATGACCTGCGCGGTGGCGTGCAGGGCAACCAGAACGTCATCACCTATACGATCGGCTTCGGCGACGACGTCGCGGGCACGACGTTCCTCAATGACGTCGCGGCCGCCGGCGGCGGCCAGAACTACTTCGCCGGCGACACCGAATCGCTCACCACAGCGCTTACCAACATCGTGAGCCAGGTTGGCAACACTTCGACGACTTTCGTTGCACCGGCGGTAGCGGTCAACGCGTTCAACCGCACCGAGTCACTCGCCGACCTTTACATCTCGCTGTTCCAGCCGACCGATACCTACCACTGGCCGGGGAATCTCAAGAAGTACCGCCTGGAGAACAACGTCGTGGTCGGCGCCGATACTACGGGGGACGGCGTCCTCGATCCCGTCATCGATCCGCCGACCGGCTTCTTCAGCACGGGCGCCCAGAGTTTCTGGTCGGCGACCGTCGATGGTGCGGACGTGACCAAGGGCGGCGCCGCGAACGAGCAGCCCGCCGATTCTTCCACGCGCAGGGTGTATACGTTCCTCGGTGACAATGACCTGACCGCTGCCACCAACCGTGTGACGTCGACGAATCCCTTGCTCACCGATGCGATCCTCGGCACCGGCCTGCCCGATCTGCCGACGCGCACCCAGCTGCTCGACTGGACAGTGGGTTTCGATCTGCGCGACATCAACGTCGATGGGCAGACCACCGACGCGCGACGCCAGATGGGCGACCCGGTTCACGGCAAACCCGCGGTCGTGATCTACGGCGGCACCGCCGCGACTCCGGACATCGACGATGCCGTGGTCTATACGCCCACCAACGACGGCTACCTGCATGCGATCAACACCAAGACAGGACAGGAGCTCTGGTCCTTCATTCCGCCGGAGCTGCTCGCCAACCTCGTGAACTTGTATCAGGACGATCCGACCAGCTCGAAGCATTACGGACTCGATGGCGACGTGCGCGCCTTCAAGCTCGACGTCAACCAGGACGGTATCGTCGAGCCCGCCGGCGGGGACAAGGTCTGGATTTTCTTTGGCATGGGGCGCGGCGGCGATCACATCTACGCGCTCGATGTCACCAGCAAGAACTCACCGCAACGCATGTGGACGCTCGGCCCCGCCGACCTGCCCGGCGTCGGGCAAACCTGGTCGACCCCGGCGCTCGCGCGCGTGCGTATCAGTGGCACGACCCAGAATGCGCTCAATCTCGCGCTCGTGATCGGGGGCGGCTACGACACGACCCAGGACAATGACCAGGTCGCCACGCTCTACAACACGGATACGCTCGGCAACCGCATATTCATGGTGGATGCGCAGAGCGGCAACTTGCTGTGGTCCGCGTCCGGGCCTGGCGGCCCTGGGGCGCCGGATCTCGTGTTGCCGAAGATGAACAACTCGATCCCGGCGCCGATTCGAGTGCTCGACCTCGATTCGGACGGATTCGCCGACCGTATGTACGCGGCCGACACGGGCGGACGCATCTGGCGCTTCGACATCCTGAGCGATGCCGATGCGACTGCGCCCGGACAGCAGATTCCAAGTGCCGGCAGTCTCGTGACTGGCGGCGTCCTCGCTTCGCTCGGCAACGCTGACCAGCTAACGCATCCCAACACCTCGACGCGGCGCTTCTACCAGACACCGGACATCTCGCTGGTCCGCCGCGGCGGCGCAACTCCCTACTTCAACATCGCCGTGGGCTCCGGATGGCGCGGCCACCCGCTGAACACCGAGACCCAGGATCGCTTCTACGCGGTGCGCGACTACCAGCCTTTCGCCGTGCTGACCCAGGCGGACTACAACGCCTTCACGCCGATCGTGGACGGTGACCTGGTGGATATCACCGACTCGGTCACGCCGCTGGTGCCGGAAGGCTCCAAGGGTTGGAAGCTGGAGCTGCGCCTGCCCGGTGGCTTCGCCGGTGAGAAGGTGCTGGCCGAATCGCGTACGTTCGACAACATCCTCTTCTTCCCGACGTACCTCCCGCGCGGCAGCGCGGCCGCCGACCCGTGCGCGCCTGCCGGCACCAATCGCGCTTACGCAGTCGCGATCGATGACGGCCGGCCGGTGATCGACCGCAATCGCGACGGCCAGACGACGACCGAAGATCGCTACGCGCCGCTGGCAACGACGGGCATCGCGCCCGAGTTCAGCCTGTTGATGACGCGCGCGCAACCGGGTTCCGGCGGCCCGGGCGGAATGCTCGGCGGACGGGCCCTCACCTGCCTCGTCGGCTTGGAAGTGGTCCAGGGGGTGTGTACGAGTGCCGGCACGCCGGTGCGCACCTACTGGCGCCAGCTGGGCACTAAGTGAGCCGCGCCATGCGCCTGCAGCGCGGTATCACACTGGTCGAGCTCATGATCGTGATCGTGGTGCTCGCGATCATCGCCTCGATCGCGGTGCCGACGTATCGCAGTTTCCTTTTGCGCGCACAGCGCACCGATGCAACGGCGGCGCTACTGCGCGCCCGGAGCGCGCAAGAGAGATTCTTTCTGCAGAACAGACGGTATATGACTGAACGCCGATCTCACCGCGGTCGGGCTCGATGTGAGCGAGCACGGCTTCTACACCGTCGCGACGGCGCCCGACGGCGCGAGGCCTCTCCCCAACTTTGCGTTGAGCGCAGTCCCCGCGGCGGGTAGCCCGCAGGCTGCCGACACCAAGTGCGCGAATTTCACGCTTGATGACGTGGGCACGCGCGGCTCTGCTCCAAGTGCGATTGCGACCTGCTGGAAGTAAGTAGCCGGCCGCTCGAAGGGAGCTTGTCAGCCTGGTGCTGTTGAGGCGGGCCGCAACGCCCGCGGCAGACTGAAGACGACATTCTCCGGGCGGCCCTGGATTTCCTCCACGGCCGCAGCTCCCCATTCCTGCAGGCGCGTAATCACGGTTTGGACCAGGATTTCGGGTGCCGAGGCCCCGGCCGTGACACCGACGACTTGCTTGCCCGCGAACCACTCGCGTCTGAGGTCGCCCGGGCCGTCGACCAGGTAGCCAGGAATCCCCTTCTTGACCGCGATTTCGCGCAGGCGGTTCGAATTGGAGCTTGCCGGTGAGCCCACGACTACCAGCACATCGCATTGCTCCAGGAGCTTCTTGACTGCGTCCTGGCGGTTCTGCGTCGCGTAGCAGATGTCTTCGCGCCGTGGACCGCTCAGGGCGGGGAAGCGCGCGCGCAACGCCTCCACCACCCGCGCGGTGTCGTCGACTGACAGGGTCGTTTGCGACACGAACGCCAGCCGGCTCGGGTCGCGCACTGCGAGGCGCGCGACGTCTTCGGGCGTCTCCACCAACGAGATCCGGCCACCACAGGAGGCATCGAACTGCCCCATCGTGCCTTCGACCTCCGGGTGGCCCGCGTGCCCGATCAGCACCACCTCGCGTCCATCGCGCGCATAGCGCGTGACTTCCATGTGCACCTTCGTCACCAGCGGGCAGGTCGCATCGAACACGTTGAGCTGGCGCCGGGTGGCTTCCTCCTGCACCGTGCGCGAGACGCCGTGAGCGCTGAAGATCACGGTGGCACCGTCGGGAATCTCGTCCAGCTCTTCCACGAATACGGCGCCGAGACCACGCAGCCGATCGACGACGTGGCGGTTGTGCACCACTTCGTGACGCACGTAGATCGGAGCGCCGAAGAGCGCCAACGCACGCTCGACGATATCGATGGCCCGATCGACTCCGGCGCAGAAACCCCGTGGATTGGCGAGCAGCAAGCGCACCAACGACTCCCGCGCTCAGCGACCGGCCGGCGGCACAGAGCGTGCGCGCCGGCTTTCCAGGATGGCGTCGAGGATCAGCAGCCCCGCGCCGATCGTGATCGAGGAATCCGCCATGTTAAAGGCCGGGAACTCCCACTGCTTCCAGTGAAAGTGGATGAAGTCGATCACGTGGCCGTGCCAAAGTCGGTCGATCACGTTGCCGAGTGCTCCGCCCATGATGAGCGCCAGTCCGGCCGCGAGCAGGCGGTGCCGCCGTGGATCGAGCTGGCGTAGCCAGAAGAGAATCGCGACGCTCACGACCAGGCCCAGCACCACGAAAAACCAGCGCTGCCAGCCCGAAGCATCGGCCAGGAAACTGAACGCCGCGCCCGTGTTGTAGAGCAGCGTGAGCTCGAGGAATGGCAGCAGGCGCATGGCGTCGAACAGATCGAAACGCGATTCGACGAATGCCTTGCTGAGCTGGTCGACCAGGATCACGAGCAGCGCGAGCGAACTCCAGCGCAGCGCGCCGAACTTCAGGTACCACTTGGTAGCGGGAGCTGTCACCGTCGATTCCGTCACACGAAGCGCCTCGTTTCGCCTGGCCCGTCGAGATTGCCGGCACAGCGACTGCACAGTTCCGGGTGCGCGGCATTTGACCCTACATCGGGTCGATGGTGCCAGCAGCGCACGCACTTGGTCGAGCTCGAGGGCCGGACGCTGATCCACACACCCAGCGGTGCAGCATTGTCCGCCGCCACCGTGCCCTCCGGCTGCGTGCTCGCCTGGTGGACGCGCGCCGCGGAAGTAATTAAGAGAAACCGTAGTTCTTCGCCCAGCGCGGCGAAACGCGGATACTGATCGGCGTTGCAATAGACATCGACTTCCGCATCGAGCGGCGCACCGATCGCACCCTGCTCGCGCAGTCCTTCGAGCTGGCGCGTCACGTCGGTGCGCAGGCTGATCAGCGCCTCCCAATCGATGGCGCCGGCAGGAACCTCCGGCAGTCGCGCCCAGGTCGAATGCAGGACCGACTCCTCGCGCTCCCCTGGAAGCAATCGCCAGATTTCCTCGGCGGTAAAGCTGAGAATCGGAGCCAGCCAGCGCACCATCGCCTCGGCAATCCCCATCAGCGCGGTTTGAGCAGAACGGCGTGACGCGCTGTCAGCGCGCAACGTGTACAGGCGGTCCTTCAACACGTCGAGATAGAAGCCGCCCATGTCGACGACGCAGAAGTTGTGCACCTTCTGATAAATAAGGTGGTACTGGTATTCGCGATACGCAGCAACGACCTCGCGCTGCAGGGCCGCCGTTCGCGCCAGTGCCCATTGATCAAGCGCCACGAGCTCCGGCAGCGCCACCGTGTGCTGCGCGGGATCGAAATCGTGCAGATTGCCGAGCAGGAAGCGCACAGTGTTGCGCATGCGTCGATAGGAGTCTGCCATGCGCTTCAGGATTTCGTCGGACACGCTCATCTCGTTGCTGTAATCGGTCGCCGCAACCCACAGGCGCAATACGTCGGCACCCAGCGTGCCGACCACCTTCTGCGGCGCAATGATGTTGCCCAGGGACTTGGACTGCTTGCGTCCCGTTTCGTCAACCGTGAAGCCGTGGGTCAGCACGCCCTTGTAGGGCGCGTGGCGGTTCTGCGCCACCGAAATCAGCAACGAGCTGTGGAACCAGCCGCGATGCTGGTCGGAGCCCTCGAGGTACAGGTCGGCCGGAATGGTGACTTCCGGGTGCATGCGTGGCACACAATAGTGGACGCAGCCTGAGTCCGCCCACACATCCATGACGTCCGGTACCTTCTCGTAGCGGCCCGCCTCTTCGCCCAGGAGCTCGCGCGGCTCGAGATCGAACCAGCCATCAATCCCGTGGCGCTCGACGACCTGCGCGACCTTCTCAAGCAACTCCTCCGAGCGCGGGTGGAGCGCTCCCGACTCGCGATCTACGAACAACGCGAGTGGCACTCCCCAGGTCCGCTGGCGCGAAATGCACCAGTCGGGGCGGTTCGCGATCATGCCGCTAAGGCGCTGCTCGCCCCACGCCGGCGTCCACTTGACCCGGCTGATTGCCTCCAGTGCATCGGCCCGCAGGTTGGCCTGTTCCATGCTGATGAACCACTGCGGGGTCGCGCGAAAGATGACCGGAGTGCGGTGCCGCCAGCAATGCGGATAGCTGTGACGAAACGGCTCGTGCTTGAGCAACATGCCGCGCTCGGTCAGGACGCGAATGATGTGCGGATTGGCTTCCCACACGGATTCACCGGCAAACAGCTCCGTGTTGGGCAGAAAGCGGCCGTCGCCTCCGACGGGATTCTCGAGCGGCAACCGATACTCGACGCCGAGTGCGAAGTCCTCCTGTCCGTGTCCGGGCGCGGTATGCACGGCGCCGGTTCCCGCGTCGAGCGTGACATGCGCCGCGAGCACGACGGGAACGGTGCGCTTGTAGAAAGGATGCTGGAGCTTGAGGCCTTCGAGCGCGGCGCCTGTGGTCTGTCTCACTTCGCGCCACTCCCCGCTCCCGATGCGTTGTACGAACGCTCCGGCGAGCTCAGTCGCGACGACCAGGTACTCCTGCGTATCACCGCTGCGTGCCTCAAGGAGTGAATAGCTGTACTCACGATGCACGGCGACGGCCTGATTCGCGGGCAACGTCCAGGGCGTCGTGGTCCAGATCGCGACCGCCGCGGGTTTGGCTGCGAGTGCGCCTGAAGGGAGCGAAAAGCGCCGTTCCAGGTCGCGAAGGTCGCTGACTGGAAAGCGGACGTCGATGGCGGGTGAGGTCTTGTCCTCGTATTCGACTTCAGCCTCGGCCAGCGCCGAGCGGCAGTCCAAGCACCAGTACACGGGCTTGTAGCCCTTGTAGATGTGTCCGTTGCGCAGGATCTGGCTGAGAGCGCGCAGCTGGTCGGCCTCATAGCGCGGCAGCATGGTGAGGTAAGGGTTCGCCCAGTCGCCCATGACGCCGAGGCGCTTGAAGTCGGTGCGCTGCAGCTCGACCTGTTCGTAGGCGAACTTGCGGCAGGCGGCGCGGAATTCGCGGGCGTTGAGCTTTTGGCCGACGCGCCCGTGTTGCTTCTCGACCTGATGCTCGATCGGCAGGCCGTGGCAATCCCATCCCGGGACGTAGGGTGCATCGTAGCCGTCGAGCGAGCGTGACTTGACGACGATGTCCTTGAGGATCTTGTTGAGCGCGTGGCCGATGTGGATCGCGCCATTCGCGTAGGGTGGGCCGTCCACCAGGATGAAGCGTGGTCGACCCGCAGCAATGCGGCGGAGCTTGCCGTAGATGTCCTGCTCTTCCCACCACTGCAGGAGCTGCGGCTCGCGGCGCGCGAGATCCGCCTTCATCGGAAAATCCGTCTGCGGCAGATTGATCGTGTGCTTGTAGTCGGTCACTGGCGCACGGCCTCGAGCGCGGCTGCACTCATGTTGCGGCTCCCAAAGCGGCTCGCGCCTGCCGCGCGTCGACATGCATCTGCACCACCATGGCCTCCAGACTCTCGAACCTGCGCTCCTCGCGCAGGCGCTTCACGAATTCCACGGCGAGCCAGCGGCCGTAGAGCACGGCGTCAAAATCGAACACGTGCGCCTCGAGCAGCACTTCCCGCCCGCCGATCGTCGGCCGCGTGCCGAGACTCGCGACGCCCGGCAGCGGCTGCGCTGCGATCCCCCGCACGCGCACCGCGAAGATCCCGTCGAGCGGCGTAACCCGCCGGTGCACGCGCATGTTGGCGGTCGGAAATCCCAGCTTGCGTCCCAGGCCCTCGCCCCTGATCACCTTGCCATGCATGGCATAAGGGCGCCCGAGCAGCCGCCCCGCGTGCTCCAGGTCCGCGCGCGCGAGCGCCGCGCGGATCGTACTCGAGCTCACGCGTTCACCGTCCACCATCACGGGCTCAACCACATCGATTCCGAAGCCGAGCTTCGGGCCCAGTTTGTGCAACAGCGCCACGTCAGCTTCGCCACCCGCCCCAAACCGGAAATCACGTCCCACCACGACTTCCTTTGCACCCATCCTCTCGCCCAGCAGCTCGTGCGCGAACGAAGCTCCGCGCATGCTCTGCAACTCTTGATCGAAGCGCAGCACCACGCAGCGCTCCACTCCGGCGGCCGCGAACAGTTCGAGCTTCTCGCGCAGACGCGTCAGTCGCGCCGGCGCGCGCGCCGGTGCGAAGTATTCGCGCGGCGTGGGCTCGAACGTCATCACGGTCGCGGGCATTGCGAGCCGCTCAGCATGCCGGCCGAGCCGCTCGAGCATCGCCCGGTGACCGAGATGCACGCCGTCGAAGTTACCGATCGTGACTGCGCACCCGCGATGTCGGGCGCGCAGGTTATGCAGCCCGCGCACGAGTTCCATGAGTCAGCCACCGGCCGTTCGCGCAAGCCTGCCCAGAGACGGAGATTATAGGAGAAATCAGCGGCTTGTCAGACTGGAAGCTAGACGCGGCGCAGGTCCCGCAGGCGCAGGCCGCACAACCACAGTGCCGCGAAGTAAACCGCCGCGCCGCCGAGCACGCAGACCATCAGGCGCAGCGCTCGATGTCCGGCGTGCAGCTCGAGCCACCCGCCGGTGTCGCCGGCCATCCACCATAGCAGGGCAGCCATGGCGAGGTTCGCCAGGCACACCTGGCCCGCGAACCGCGACCAGCCGGGAGCGGCGCGATACACGCCGACTGCCACGTCCCGCTACGGGGCGCACCGAATCCCCACCATACGCCGACGCTTCGCTGACCACTTGCCCGCGGCTCCTTCGTACGCTCGCTCACGTCGGGTTCGGACGGCGCCACTACGCAAAGCGCCACTCGGCTCGGACAGCAGTTACACATCTGGATTGCCACAAGGAGATTTCCAGATGACTCATGTTCATCGCGTCTCAACCAGCTCGCCCCGGAGGGGCCGGGCAAGCCAGTGACGAGGTCGCATGATATTCGAGAAAGTCCTGTTCTGAGAGGCCGGCCGACGCGTCGTATCGAAAGGAGATGCAACGGATGAGGGACTTTGCTACGCAGCATCTCGACCCCGGGTCGCACATGGGCGAGGCGCTGTTCGGGCTCATCATGACGCTTACCTTCACGCTCGGGGCCGATCTCGTCATCCAGGAGGAGGGCCGCGAAGCTACCCGCCAGATGCTGATCGGCATCCTCGGCTGCAACCTCGCGTGGGGGATCATCGACGCAGTGCTCTACGTGCTCGGGTGTGCTTTCGAGCGCGGGCGCGTGCAACGCATCGGGTACGAAGTGCGTAAGGCGCGGAATCCGGACCAGGCCCGGCGGCTCGTTGCCGGCGAGCTGGACGAGCTACTCGCGCCGCTCACCGACCCGCAGCAGCGTGATGCGCTGTACTCGGCAATCGTGCAGCGTGTGAAGACGGAACCGACTTTGCCTGAGCCGCTCACGCGCGAGGACCTGCTCGGCGGCCTCGAGAGCGGTTTGCTCGTCTTCAGCTGCAGCATCCCGGCGGTGCTGCCCTTCCTGGTATTCGACCAGCCGCAGGTTGCACTGCGAGTCTCGAATGCGATCCTGTTGGCGCTGCTGTACTACCTGGGCTACCGCCATGCGCGGCATACGCTCGCGAAGCCGTGGATCGCCGGGTTCGTTTTTCTGCTCGCCGGTCTGTTCCTGGTCGTGCTCACAATCCGGCTGGGCGGCTGACACGCCCGTGCGCCGGAACTCGCTCTGGCTCATGCCCGCGCTTCGCGGCGCTTCCCAAGCTGCACGCGCAGGCAGGGGCTCGTCGAGCCAGTGCCACGAAACCTGGCCGGCGCCTGTCTAGTCATAGTGTTGATCGGGCCTTGTCCGAGCGGATTGCTGCAACGCGTTGCGGATGGCCAATGCAGCATGCCACGCCTCCGGAAGCGTCCTGCCCATCGGCGAGCTCTTCCCGGACAGATACCGGGGCTGCCACGTCCCGCCACGGGGCCCACCGAATCCCCACCATACGCCGACCCTTCGCTGACCACTTGCCCGCGGCTCATTCGTACGCTGGCTCACGTCGGGTTCGGACGGCGCCACTACGCAAAGCGCCACTCGGCTCGGACAGCAGTTACACATCTGGATTGCCACAAGGAGATTTCCAGATGACTCATGTTCATCGCGTCTCAACCAGCTCGCCCCGGAGGGGCCGGGCAAGCCAGTGACGAGGCAGATCGCACTCCAGAGTTATCGGCGTGAATGGTTACGGCCGGACCTCATTGCCGGTCTCACAGCCGCCGCCGTGGTCGTGCCTAAAGCCATGGCGTACGCGACGATCGCCGCGTTGCCCGTACAGGTGGGCCTGTACACAGCTTTGGTGCCGATGGTCATTTACGCCGTGCTAGGCACATCACGCCCCCTGAGTGTCAGCACGACGACAACCATCGCGATCCTGACCGGGTCGGCGCTCGGCACCGCGGCGCACGGGGCAGCGGTGAACCCGCTGGTCGCAGCCGCAACGCTCGCGGTGATGGTCGGGCTGGTATTGCTCGCGGCATGGGTGCTGCGACTGGGCTTCGTCGCGAACTTCATCTCCGAACCCGTGCTGGTCGGCTTCAAATCGGGCATCGGACTCGTCATTGTCGTCGACCAGTTGCCCAAGCTGTTCGGCCTGCACATCGAAAAAGCCGGCTTTTTCCGCGATATGCTCGCCATCCTGACGCACGTGCCGGAGACGTCGCTGGTCACGGTCTGCGTCTCCGCGGCGATCGTCGTGCTGATCTTCGGGCTCGAACACTTCGTGCCGCGGATCCCGGCGCCGCTCGTCGCTGTGGCAGTGGCCGTCGCGGCCTCGGCCCTGTTCGACCTGCCCGCACACGGCGTGGCGACCGTGGGTGCCGTGCCGACCGGGCTAGCTTCCGTCACCTGGCCGGATCTCGCACTCGTGCAGGCCCTGTGGCTACCAGCGGTCGGCATCGCGCTGATGAGCTTCACCGAGTCGATCGCCGCCGCGCGGGCGTTTGCCGAACGCGACGAACCCTTGCCCGAGCCCAACCGAGAGCTGTTCGCGCTCGGCGTCGCCAACGTCGGCGGCGGTCTGCTTGGGGCCATGCCTGCCGGCGGCGGTACGTCGCAGACCGCAATCAACCGCCTGGCCGGAGCCAGGTCTCAGGCCGCCGAATTGGTGACCGCGACTGGTGCTCTCGCGACACTGCTGCTGCTTGCCCCGACCACGCGGTGGATGCCGCAGGCGGCGCTCGCGGCGGTCGTCATCCGGTACTCGCTCGAGCTGATCCAGCCCAGGCAGTTCCTTGCGATCCGGCGGGTCCGGACGACGGAGTTCCGCTGGTCCGTCATCGCACTCGCGGGGGTTATGTTTCTTGGCACATTGCAGGGAATCGTCGTCGCGGTCATCGACTCGCTGCTGTCGCTCGCGAACCAGGCGTACAACCCGCCGCTTTACGCGGTTGCACGCAAGCGCGGCACGGCCGTCTTCCGGCCGATCAGTCCGGAGCATCCCAATGACGAGAGCTGGCCCGGGCTGCTGCTGCTCAAAATCGAGGGCCGGCTGTTCTTTGCGAACGCCCAGCGCGTTGCTGACCTGATCGGATCCGAGCAGCAACGCACTCGAGCGCAAGTGCTCGTGATCGACTGCAGCGCGGTGTTCGACGTCGAATACACCGCGCTCAAGGTCCTCGAGCAGCTCGATGACAAACTGCGGCGCAACGGTTGCGAACTGTGGTTCGCCGGCATGACGAGGGGGGTCTTCGAAGTCGTCGAAAGGTCGGGCATCGGCTCCCAGATCGGCCACGAGCGCATGTTCCTGAACCTGCAGGCGGCCGTCGAAGCCTATGAACGGAGAGGCGGACATGAACCGATCGAAGACAGAGCAACAGGAC